>CAYUWG010000038.1:0-4894 GCA_964448285.1 uncultured Chromatiales bacterium | reverse complement strand
CCTGCAACGCGTTCGCACGTGATCGGATTGCGCTTGTGCGGCATTGATGAGCTTCCCTTCTGTCCGGCAGCGAAATATTCTTCGACTTCGAGCACTTCCGTTTTCTGGAGATGTCGAATCTCGGTCGCCATTTTTTCGAGTGTCCCGCCGATAATGGCAAGCGTAGTGAGGAATTCGGCATGCCGGTCACGCTGCAATATTTGCGTCGATACCGGCGATGGCTTCAGATCGAGTTTCTTGCATACATACGCTTCCACACTTGGGTCGATATGAGCGTACGTTCCGACTGCGCCGGAGATCTTTCCATAGGAGATGCGTTCGATCGCGCGTTTCAACCGCTCGATATCTCTTCGAATTTCTTCGTGCCAGAGAGCGAGCTTCAGTCCGAAGGTCATCGGTTCGGCATGAATACCGTGCGTCCGTCCGATCATCACCGTGTATTTGAACTCGATCGCTCGTTTTGCCAGAAGTGCGACAAGTTCTTCAAGCCCACGGAGAATGAGAAGGCCTGCTTTCCTCGTCTGTACACTCAAACCCGTATCGACTACATCAGAGGAAGTCATACCGAGATGAACGAATCGGGAATCTTCACCGACGTGCTCTGCGACGTTCGTAAGAAAAGCGATTACGTCATGGTTCAGCGTTTGCTCAAGCTCGTTGATGCGATGAAGAGCGAACTGTGCCTTTTCTCTGATGACTGAAACTGCTTCTTTGGGAATAACGCCAAGCTCCGCTTGTGCTTCACAGGCGAACACTTCGATATCGAGCCACGTGCGAAACTTCGATTCGTCCGTCCAAATTTCGCCCATCTCCGGGCGTGTATAGCGTTCGATCATATCACATTTCCATCGTAAGGGTGATGCGTTTATTGCTTCGAATGACTTCTAACCTGATTCTGTCTCCCTTCTTCGCGTAACGAATCATCCCTTCGAGCGCATCGATGGAATAGATCGGTTCCTCGTTCGCCTTCACGATGATATCCGCGACTTCCAATCCGGCTTTCGCAGCCATTCCCCTGCTGCTTACATCCGTCACGATCACCCCTTCAGCTTTATCGAGATTGTATGCTCGTGCGATGGCATCGTTGACGAGTTGCACTCGGAAACCCGGAGAAAAATCACGCTCGACTTTTCCGTCTGTTTTCAGAATATCGGTGATTTCCTTTACGCGATTGATAGGAACAGCGAATCCAAGCCCGACACTGCCCTGATTCGGTGAATAGATTACGGTGTTGACGCCGATGACTTCGCCGAGGCTGTTGACCAGCGGACCGCCGCTGTTGCCACTGTTGATTGAGGCATCCGTTTGCAGCATGTTCCGATAGACACGCCCTTCGCGTTGTTCGAGATAGACGTGTGTCGCACTGATCACGCCGACAGTTACGGTTGGTTTTTTACTTGCGGAAAAGAGACCGAAGGGATTTCCGAAAGCGATGCTCCATTCGCCAACGATGACGTCGTCCGAGTTTCCAAACTTGAGATAAGGAAGATTCGAGACATCTTCGATCTTGATCAAGGCGATATCGGTTACCGGGTCACTGCCGATGAGTTTAGCCGGGAGTTGATCTCCATTGGCCATCGTAACGACGATGCGGTTCGCTCTGCCGGCGACGTGATCGTTCGTTACAATGTAGCCGTTGCTTGAAATGATGAACCCGCTGCCTGCATTTTCCAGTTCGCGCTGGTATGTTCTATCCCCATAGAAAAACATCCAAAACGGATCCCGCGTTCGGTACTCGCGAATCTCCGTCACGTTGATACCGACGACGGCAGGACTCACTGCCTCAATTGCCTGCGTAATTGCGTTGCGACGAGAATCGCTGATGTTTGAGTTCGCAGTCCGCAGTGCTTCAGCAACATGAGCATTGGATGCTTTCGAAGGTTCGTCACCAACTTCGTGCTTACATGCGGCGAGTGATGTCTGCATTATGAGCAAAGGAAGAATGATAAGTGATTTCGTTTTCATATTAGTCAGTCCGGTGTAATTCCTTTTGTGAAGAGTTCTTTCAGCATATCTCCATGCCGCATTAAAATAACAACAGAGAGTACGATGATAACAGGCAGAAGCTGTTCGTGCTCCGAATAATCCACAACACTCATAAAACGAATGATGCCCGGTATAGCAAGCAGGAGGAGCGGCGCAAGTACCGTCGCGCTGATATTTGCGAACGGTGTCGAATGTGTTTTCCAATACGCGGCTGCCCAGAAAACCAACCAGGCGAAGGCAATGACCGGATTGAATAGAACCGCTCCGCCTGCTGCAGTTGCCAAACCCCTTCCACCTTTGAATCGAAGCCACGGTGTAAAATTATGTCCGGCGACTGCTCCAATGATCGCAGCACCACAAGCGAGATAATCACTTTGAAATAGAAAATGAGCAAGCCCTGCAGGGATGAATCCTTTCAGAAAGTCAATGACCAGCACAACTGCCCCTATCCTTTTCGATCCTGAGATTTCGTAAGCATTCCTTGCGCCGATATTTCCACTCCCAAGCCTCCTGAGATCACCAAGTCCGGCCCTCTTCACTGCCAGATACGCCGTTGGTATCGATCCGATGAGGAAAGACACGATTGCTGTCAGAAGGATTTCAATCAGTTGCTGTGTGCTCAAGCGCTCCTCTCACTCATGTTACTTCCGATTCGCAACATAGCGAACGGAAGGCCACCCAGGAAAAGGAATGAATGCGATGTTTCTCTACCTCCTCGAAGCGGTCACATACTCATTCGTAAGATTTTTTTGCGCTAAAGGAGTTTCTCTTTGAGAATTCTGACCGATAATTCCGCGTATTCGCAAGCTATTTGTGTCGTTCTTGGTATCAACTCATTGACATTCGCCGGTGGTTTTCATAACTTGCGAATCCGCAATGAGTTACAGAGGTTTAGCACAATATGAATAACACGACAAAATGGATCTTGATCATCGTTGGCGTCTTCGTCGTGCTGACATTCCTGTTTCTTGCATTCTCGGTTTTCACATTCACTTCAGCAATCTCAACCATGGATGATGAGACCTATGAGGTTTCAACCGGGGCAGGTGAAAGGATTGCGTTGATCGAGCTTGACGAACCGATTTTCGAATCTGAGGAATTCATCCGGCAACTGAAGAAATACAGGGATAGGGCTTCGATTAAAGCGGTTGTACTGCGTCTCAATTCGCCTGGTGGAGCGGTCGCTCCAAGCCAGGAAATCTTCGATGAAGTGAAGCGCACACGGGATTCCGGCAAACCCGTCGTCGTGTCGATGAGTTCGGTTGCGGCGAGCGGCGCTTATTACATCGCTTGCGGAGCGAACCAGATAGTTGCGAATCCCGGCACGATTACAGGCAGCATCGGCGTAATATCCGAGTTCACGAATTTCAAAGGGCTACTGGATAAGATTGGAATCGAGAACACGACGATCAAGTCAGGGAAATACAAGGATGCTGGGAATCCCTCCCGGCCTATGACCGAAGACGAAAGGCAGCAATTGCAGACGCTCATCGATGACGTCTATGGTCAGTTCGTTGCAGACGTAGCGCAAGGACGGAAATTGTCTGAAGACAGCGTTCGCACTTTCGCAGACGGTCGCATATTCACCGGGCGACAAGCATATGCATTGGGTCTCGTGGATACATTGGGAACACTCGAAACGGCGATACGCATCGCAGGAAATCTGGGAAAGATCGTTGGTGAACCGAAAGTCGTTCGTGAGAAAAAGCGAGCAACATTATTCGAACGCCTGATGGGGACCAAGATTCAGCAATCCGTGGAGGATATTGGATCGCAACTTAAAGTCCTTCCTCCACTTGAATACCGAATGTCATACTAACCAGTACTGGAGATCACATGACGAAAGCAGATATCGTTGATAACATTGCTCAGGCCACAGGATTAACAAAGGTGGAAACTGAAGCAGTTGTTGATGGCTTCCTCGCCACCGTAAGCAAGGCAATGAAGGAAGGTAAAACGATCGAGATCAGGGGATTCGGAAGCTTCAAAGTCAAGAAACGAAAGGCCCGCATGGCACGAAATCCACGGACGGGTGACGAAGTTTTCGTCGATGAGCACTATGTCCCGATATTCAAGGTATCGAAGGAATTACGAAATGGAGTTGATGACAAATTGAAATCGGAGAATTAACGATGCCCGAAAAAACGATCTGTCCAACCTGCGGATATCCAATCACCGACGCATTGGAAACATGTCCGAACTGTGGGGAGAACCTGACAGTTCATGTTGTGCTTCCGGAAAAGGAAGCAGAGTCCACTGCAATCAGAAAACCCATCACACGCTTTGCTCCGTCGAACTTTCTCTTCATCGGTGTTGCGATCCTTTTCGCATCTCTTGTCTTTGCGATATATGCTGAAAACCGGGAAATCATGAGTGGCGGTCAGACGCATACCCCCGATGATGGACACAACCATGAACACAGCCAGCCCCTTGTCGATCCGAAGGTTATCGAGGAGGTGCAGGCAAAGGTGCATGCAAATCCATCAGATATGGATGCGCTTCTCCAGTTGGCAAATCTCCTTCATGATGCGCAGCGTCCTCAGGAAGCGATTATTGCCTATGAGAAATACCTCGGGAAGCACCCGGATAATCCTGATGCAAGGATTGACCTTGGAGTTTGTTATTTTGATTTGAAGATGTATGAAGATGCAGTGCGGGAAATAGAAACCGCATTGAACGCGCATCCGAAACATCAACTCGGTCAATTCAACCTTGGCGTTGTCTATCTGAATAAAGGTGAGAGTGCAAAAGCTCTCAAACAGTTTGAAAAGGCGATCGCCCTGAATCCCGCCAATCAAGTCGGGAAAAACGCATCCGCGATCGCACAGCAGATTCTGGAATCTTCACAATAATATTCATCAAATGGAGTCACGATATGCCCTGTGGTAAGAAACGCAAGCGCCATAAA
>CAYUWG010000037.1:0-35926 GCA_964448285.1 uncultured Chromatiales bacterium | reverse complement strand
ATCGAAGCGCGTTCTCATTCCCATCGATGAGTCGCACGCAGAAATACAAAATCCTGTTGTTGAGGAAAGGCGTTCGTTCCTTTTCGAGCGTTTCTATTTGCAAGAGCGGAACGACGTGTTCATGGAAATAGCGCCGGGTGTATTCCTGTTGTTCGATATTCAGTTCCGACGCCTGCTGGATGAAAATCCCGTTCGCGGGGAGGTGTTCTTTTACAAGCGACGCATAGATCTTTCCAAATCTCGTTTGCTGCTTCTTTACGAGCGCGTGGATTTCACTCAGTAACCGCTCCGGCGTGGTGTCGAGACCTTTGATCTTCTTCTTTTTCAGCGCCAGAAGGCTTCGTAGTGATGCAACTCGGACTCGGAAGAACTCATCGAGGTTCGAGGAAAAGATGGCGAGGAACTTCAGTCGCTCGAGTAAAGGAACATTCGAGTCCTCAGCTTCTTGAAGGACGCGGCCGTTGAAAAGTAGCCAGCTGATCTCCCGGTTGATGCGCTTCATACAAGACTACTTGTGTTTCTTGGGATACTCTAAAAAGAGCACCGTTGCATTTCGACTCGAATAAATTTCCGTCCAGTCATCTATGTCGAGACGCATCCCGATAACGGCGCAGGTCGGCATGGATTCGACTTGAGCGCCGGTGAGGATCGCGGCGAGTGACGTGACGGTAGGATTGTGTCCGACGAGGAGCAAAGAAGAAACGCCGTCGCTGATTCCGGCGAGGCAATCGAGATATGTTTGCGGTCCTGCATCGTACAATCTCTGTTCAACCTTGACCTGCACGCTATCGAGATGCTTTGCGAAGAACCGGGCACTTGTCTCAGCGCGCACGGCAGAACTTGTCAGAATGAGGTCGAGGCGGGGAATTCGCTCCGCGAGAACCGCACTCATGAGTGGTGCGTCTCTCTCACCGCGGGCGTTCAGTGGTCGCTCGTGATCCGAGAGGTCGGGATGATCCCAGCTCGACTTGCAGTGCCGCGCGATGTACAGCGTCTTCATACCGGTGCTACGATGGATCAGGATGACATGATGATGACGGAAATGTATGAGCAAACCGCGAAGATCAATCCGTACATGAAGACCGTATAGGATATGCGCAGATATCGGTATTTCATTCCTAACACTTTTCCGAGGAAGTAGATGTCTTTGATCATGCTGCCGTAAAGGTACTCACGGTCGTTCATCATTTCGTTCATTCCCCATTCGAAATCGCTGAGGTTCATCCGGTGGAAATTTCCGAAGAAGAGAAGGTTTGCCTGTTTGTTGTGGATGTCCTCAGCGGTGAATCGGCCTGATGTGACTTTCGGTCTTGTTGAAAGCGTCGCAAAGATGATCGTCGCGACACAAACGACCACGAGAATGATCGTTGGAATGATGAACTGCGGAAACTCATCGAAGCTTCGTAAGAAGATGGAAACGACGACGGAAATGATGATCGCATTGACGCTGATCATCAAGTTCGCTTTGTTGTCCGCGATAGCGCTGAGTTCCATATGATTGCGCGAGGTGACACGGAACATCGTTTCGATTCCACGCTCAGGAATTTTTGCCTTCAACGACTTCTTCAACTCTTTTTCCGTCTGTTGAGGAGATTGTGTCTCAGGTTTCGCGGGCTTGGGAATATCGTTCAACAACTCTTTGACCTTCTGACGGTTCTTCTGTTTTCGCTTATCGAAGAGTTTGCGTGCCGAAGCGGTATGGAAGACATGGTTCTCCACGAAGGAGAGCGTTCTCGCGTACCAGGATGATTCGTCGAGAATCTCATTATGGATGTACTCGATTTCCTGCTTCAACAACTTACTGCGTGAGATGAACCCTTTCTTTCCAAGGTGGGAAAGGTCAGCGTCACAAACGATGCGTGCTTCGACGGTGACGGGATGCTGGGGCACCTTCGTTGACATGATGCAATCACTGATACGTTCGATCATCTGATGATCATATTCATGAGTCGCAAGGTATTCACGGGCGAGTCGTACACTCTCTTCCTCATGCCGGTCGTAAGTCTTTGCGTAACCGACGTCATGGAACCAGCATGAGAGAAGAACGATCTCTTCCTGCTCCGCGGTGATGCCTTCCAACTCACAGAGTTGTTCGGCTGTATCAACCACATCACGAGTATGCGCAATCGTGTGATAGACGTACTGCTCGGGCATGTTTGCGAGGAAGTATTGTTCAACGTAACTCTGCGCCAGTTCGATGATCGGTGATAATCTTGCCGGAATGTCTGTCGCAGTGTTCGATGTCATCATGGTAGATCGTTTCAATGCGCAGGAAATAAGGGAAAAATCGTGAGATATAGAAATAGAACGCAGAAAGACGGTCCTTCCGAAAGGTCATTTCTCAGTGTGGTGGGCGCAGTCGAACCGTAACGCATCGCACACATGCATCCTTCGACCTACGGTCAGGATGACGACGGTGTGACTTATTATACAGCGTCTTCGATTACTGAAATCGTGCGCTATCGTATGAGAAGTTTGCCTGAATACATCTGCGATGCTTTTGACACACGGAAGAAGTACAAACCACGATCGACGTAGCCCGGAAGCGTCACACTCTTGTTGTTCGGAATTCCGGTAGTCCATACAGTCCTTCCAAGCGCATCGAAAAGAACGAAGTCCGTGAGAGGCTCAGGAGAATCTATCCTCAAAGTACCACTGACCGTTGCGGGATTAGGATAGACTGACAACGAGTGTCCATTGGGAATGACGTCCACCGAAGAGACAACCTCATCGGATATTCCTCTGAAGCTTTGTGTCACCTGATTCGCCGTGCTGTCGAGGTTCGTAAAGCGGATGCGTGCCACGGCTGTATCGCCGCCGGCCGGGCTTGAGTAGAAATACATTATGAATTTCTGTGATTGGCCGGGCATCACGTAAAAGGTCAACGTATCGACCTCTTGTGAAAGGCAGACGTCGATACACATCGCAGTTGCCCAACCACTTGGTTTTCGTGTTTCCTGTCGCTGAGCGAAAATGCGCACAGGCTTTGCCGTCGGATTGGTAAGCGTTGCAAATGCCGTGAGGATGTTGCCGGCCCGTCCGGAGACAGAAGCGGATCCATCGACAGCGAAAGTAAATCTTCCAAATCCTGAATTACCTGTTCCGGTACCGTTTCCAAGCAAACGGTCTATATCATCGGACATGCTTTGCGGAGCGCGATTGAACCATCCGTGTTTCGATGCCACGATCCCACTCTTGTCGATGAGATACGCATTGTTGGGTGCTGGTCCGAACACCGACCACCACTCGTTACACGGTCCATCTAAAAGAATAGGAGCATCGATTGTCATCCTTCCCATCATCTCGGCGAGAACGAGTTTTCTCTCGCCATAAGTCGCCGGCTGTCGGTACAAGACATTCTCCTGCTGGTTCTGACTCGTGATCCACTCCTTTCCGCTGTATGGGCTTGGATCGACGATGGGATGCGCTTCAACCACATAGATGATATACACGGAGACTTTGTCACGATACTTCTGCACGATCTGGTTGAGACCGTTCATCTGATTGCGATAGACAGGACACGTATAGCTCCCGGCAACGAGAAGTATCGGCTTTCCTTTTTCCAATTCCGTGCGAACGTTCATGAGCACTCCATCAGCGGAGTAGAGCGTGAAGTCCGGTATCGTATCACCGCTTTTCAGTCCCGACTGGTCGAAGTTGCCCGTATAAACAGGGATCGTGCAGATCGGATCGTCGTTATGAGGAAGTGAACTCAAATCGATGAAAGGTTTCAAATGAAGCTGCTGTGAGAAGCATGCGAACGAAGCAGTAATGAGCAGAACGATTATGGCTAATGTTTTCATCGGAGTTCCTTTCAGAATGTGAAGAGGGCCGCCAAGGAGATGCTCTCATTTCATCGGGGTTTAATACATTTCGATTGGAAGACATATTCGTCTAAGAACAGCTCACAGACAATCATGCCGCAACATAACGATCTCTGGTCTTTGAGGGGAAAGAAAATCTTTATAAGCGGAGGTTCGGATGGAATTGGAAGGGCGGTCGCCGAAATCTGTCTTGAACGAGGCGCTGAGGTCTGTATCGCAGCGCGCAACGCGACTAAAATCGAAGCCTGCCTTCGTGGCTTGAAAGAATCCGGGTTCAGCCCAATAGGAATCGCAGCGGATATCTCGACGAAAGCAGGAAGAGCAACAGTCGTGGACCGGCTTCGCACGAACTGGGAGAAACTTGATGTGCTGGTAAACAATGCGGGAATCAACGTTCGTAAAAGCACACTCGAACTCAGCGATGAAGAGGAATCGCATATCTGGGAGTTGAATTACAAAGCGCCACTCTCACTCTGTAAACAGCTTCATGCGCTTCTTTTGAAATCTGATGATCCGAGTATTGTCAATATCGGATCTGCAGCTTCCCGGACAAGCGTCGGTACCGGTTCAGCATACGCCGCAAGTAAAGCCGCACTCGACCATCTCACGCGATACCTTGCCGTCGAATGGGCTAAGGATCGTATTCGTGTCAACGCCGTATCGCCCTGGTACATCGATACCGAATTAGTGAAGCCTGTTCTTTCACTCAAAGAGTACAAAGCGAAAGTTCTGGAGCATACACCTCTCGGAAGAATCGGCACGCCCGAAGAGGTCGCCGCCATTGTTGCCTTTCTCTGCATGCCTGCGGCCTCGTACATCACCGGGCAGGTTATCGCCGTCGATGGCGGTTTTCTTTCGATGGGATTCCGACCATGAAGTGGTCTGCATGTCAACTCATCGTAGTCGCTCTGGTCGCCGGGTGTTCGAAGCCTCATTCCAATAGCACGGTCGCGGAGTCGTTCATCAAGCTTTGGAACAGCGGTCAGCATGAAACGCTCAGCGATTTATGCGATTCAACCTTTCGCATTTTCGACTATGATGGAACCACCTATAACCGCGAGGAAGCCGTTTACTTCTACGGCTGGCATATGCGAATGAAGACGACGTGGGGCTACGGCAAAGTCACAGTGAAAGGGGATACGATTCTTGTCGATTCCCTAAATGAGTCGAGCGACTGGATGACGCTTGTGAATGTCGATACCATCCGATATGAAAATGCGATGCGATTCATTCTCAATAACGGCAGGATAACAGAGCTTCATATTCCACAGATCGCTGACGCATCAAGACTGCGCCTTGAAACGGAGATGCTCGATTTCGTTGAATGGATAAGAGTATCGGAGAAACGGAGTCGTCGGGGAATGCGGGTAATGGGATGCTGGTTGAACTTCAACAAGACGGAATACAACGCCGGTGAATGGCTCAGTCTCATCGTCTCCTGGCGCATAGCGAGAATGACGCACAGCGAATAGCGCGAAATGCGGTCACGATCACGCGAAGAAAAACTTCAGCACATCCTCCACGTGCGCACGCCAGTTACCCCATGAATGTCCTTCGTGATATTCCTGCCACAAGACTGGGTAGCCTTTCGCAGCAAGAGCGGCAGCAAGTGTTTTGTTCATCTCGAAGAAATCACGATCGTGTTTGAGCCGCTCGAACGTTCCGCAGTCGAGATAGAGACGGAGGTTCTTTTTCGGCGCTTCGAGCAGGTTCTTTACGAAAGCTCCATTCTCAATCTGAATCGCTGAAGATAATCCTGCTGCATTTCCCCAAATCTCCGGATACATGAATGCCATCTTCAATGCCATGAGACCTCCGAGAGAGACGCCCATGATTGCACGCTCATTCGGTTTTGCCGAGACGTTGAAACGAGCTTCGACGAACGGAACGATCTGTGAAGCGAAGAAGCGCGCAAAGTCCTCGTTGTCCCAATACTCGGTCATGCGATTGCGCGGCTCGACGAACACTCCGACGACCGGTCGGATCATGCGATGATGGATGCAATAGTCGAGCGTGTTATGTGCCGTGGCGAGCGTGAGAAATTCAATCCCGTCATGGAAGAAGATGACAGGGTAGGGCGCAGCGGACCGCGAATAATCCGGTGGAAGATAGACTGCAATCCGGCGAGGGATTTTCTCGCGACTTTCGAACATCATCGTGTCGAGCGTTCCGTGTGGGATGGACGGATTCGTTATGAGACACTCGCGACGCCGATAGCTCGACATGACGAGTTCGCTGTTGTCCCCATACCCGCCGCGGATGCGCGCGGGGTTCAAAGGATCGGTGATCCATTTTCCATCGACGACGAGTTTGTAATCGACGCGTGCCGTTGGCGGGAGTTCGAGCCGCTTGAACCAGACGGTTGTGCCCTTGATGCGACTGAGTGTTTCGCGCGGCTCCCAGCCATTGAAATCACCGGCAAGCCTTACGCTCTTATATCGACCGAATGCGATGAAGACGACCTCCGTTTCACTCTCTACGAGGGGAGTCGTGATCCCTTTTACTGCTTCGAAAAAGCGTCGTTCTTCTTTGCGTCGGTTGAAGAACAATCGTATGCGCCCAACGGATTTCTGAAATCGTGTGAAAAGCCCATTATGAACGGTCTTCGGTTGTGAAAACCGGGTATCCGCATTGTCGAACGAGAGAGTTGTGAGCACGTGAAAGGTGTTCTGGAAAGGAAAAGCCGCCTCTGATGTGAAGCGGCTGTTTGTGAAGTCGGGGCGAGAGGATTTGAACCTCCGACCTCTCGGTCCCGAACCGAGCGCTCTACCGGGCTGAGCCACGCCCCGATCAGTTAGAGCACGACAAACCTACAGCCGGAGGGAGTGAATTCCAAAATGAAGCGTGTGTTGAAGCTCTTTGTACAGCCAATAATGATCGTGATTAAGGATTTCACGAATCCAAATTCTCATTGCCTCTAATTCAATCTTTGCCTAAGTTCATCTCAACCCTTTGGAGAAGGATTGAGGCGCGGTAACACAAACGCAGAGAACATTGTCATTTGAGTATGGAAAGAAGAAAGCTATGATACCATCTGATACTTGCCTCGATTTTCATTTTCATTACGGTTCATGAAGCAATCGGCCAATCTATCGCCATTTCAGGCAACGAACTTGGAATGCACTTCGCGCATCCTGTAGTTTTGACCAACCTGCAAGCCCAATAAACCAGAGGATACCTCTATGACCCGTTTCCCGATACTCCTTCTTTCCATTCTCTTCTCCCTTGTCTCACTCTCGCTGTTGGACTTCGAGCGGGCGCTGGTATTGCGGGTGGAGGGGGTCGTGGAGCGCTTCCACTCTCCCGTCACGTACCGGCATCTCGGAGACGGTGTGTTCGAGTTTACGGACACGCTGAGCGGCCATACGTTCCGTAAGCAGGTGACGGATGTGAAGCCTCAAGGCGGCAAGCAGCCCAAGAAGATCATTACGATCGACGTGACGCAGATTGACACGACGGGGTTTGGGAGCATGTTTAGATTAGTTGACAGAATATCAATAGGCACTGGTACAAATACGATACAAGGGCATATCGGAAGCGATGGAAAGAGATACCTTATAGGGGGAAGAAACGTTAATGGTTCTTATACTTCCTCATATATCTTTGCTCGCGATACTACTCTGAATAAGTTCACGCAAATTCATGAATACACTGGTTTTGGGTTTGCACCTATAGGAATGGGGATCGTGTATTCCATGAACGGGCCTCACTTTTTAGGTGATAGCTCTGGATCGGTAATTGTTTATGAAACACCTGTTGGGACGAACCTCCCAGTTAAACGAGGTATGGCAAGGTATGGAACCAATGAATCAGTTCAATTCCCTCGTGTTTATGATTTCGATGGAGATGGCGTGGATGAGGTTGTGCTAAGAAATGCGATAAGTGTTGTCAATCCGAGAGTGGTTGTTTCAAAATTCGATAGTTCTAATCTGACTTTCATAGATCCATTCAATAGTGATTTAGGAGGTAAAAATCCATACGGATCGTGGGCAGTAGGAGATTTCGACCTTGATAATAAAGGTGAGTTTGCAACAGTCACGTATGGAGGATTCGTCTATTTCGTTGAATACAATCCTTTGAATTCTTCGTACTCCGTAGTATTCATCGATACGACAAGGTCCGTCAACGCGGGATTCAATTACGAGGGAAACGATTTGGATAGGGACGGCCGTCCGGAGGTGTTTATAGGGAGTTCGTTTTTTGGGGGACTTGCAAACATCGCTGTTTATGAAACTGTTGGAGACAATGATTTCGAGGTCAGTCTTTGGATTGAAATTCGAGGTATAGGCGCGTTGAAAGAGGGTGTAGTTACCGGTGACGTTGATGGTGATGGTAGAGATGAGCTTATCGTAAACCTTGGGGGCGTGGTGCTTGTTTTGAAAGCAACAACCGATGATCGGTATGATGTGATGTGGATGAAGATATTGCCCAGCGAAGTATCTGTTAGATTATTCGATACGGATGGTGACGGCTCTCAGGAATTATTGATAGGTTTGTTTGATAACCGAGCTGGTTTCACGGAAATATATTCCCTCTCAAAACCATTGGGGGTTGAAGCAATTCATTCTGACTTCCGTTTGGATGTATTCCCGAATCCCATGAAGAGCGATGGATATATTATGCTATCGAGCGAACGTCATCAAGATGTCCTTATGAGAATATTCGATTCGGGAGGCTCGATAGTGAAAGAACATCATGAAAGACGTTTCGCCGGCTTTTTGTCGATTCGCATTGGGAATTACAAGTTGCCCGCAGGTCTCTATTTCATACAAGCAGAATCGCCCTTTCATACAATCACGAAGAAAATTGTCATCTTATAGCAGTACAATCAAATCATTCAACATCACAATGGAGATAGCCATGTTGATTCGTACAATCGTCCTTATCGTCATCGTGGGATTTTCCTGCCTTGCACAAACCCCGGTCCCTACCAGTTTCAGCTTCCCGGTTCCCGTCAGCTTCACCGCGGACTATCACAACTTCGACATGGTGGCTAACGAACTTGGAATGCACATCGTGTATCCCTCCAGCTCGAGCATCCACGCCCGTTAAACTTCGCGTCTTCGATCTCCTCGGTCGAGAAGTCGAGCGACTTGTCGATGGCTGGCAGCAGGAAGGAACGTACGCTGAAGTGTTCGATGCATCGCATCTGCCTTCGGGCGTCTATGTCTATGTGCTTTCAACGCCGTACTCGCATGTGAGCGGGCGGCTGTTGCTGGCGAAATAACGTTAGTAAAAACGAAATCAGTAATTCCCGACCTTCCCGCGCAGCATGCGGTTAAGTTGCTCACGTGCGCGGAAGATATGCGCTTTCACCGTTCCAAGAGGGAGGTTCAATTCTTCGGCTATGTCCTCATAGCTCATCTCCATCTGGTGCCGCATGACGATCACGCGCTTGTATTTCTCCGGCAGGTTATCGATCGCTTTTTGAATGGTGATCGTTTGCTGCCTTTGGAGTATCGGCATGTCGGGGAGGTTGCTTGCATCCGGAATCTCGTACTGATACTCGCCGTCCTGTCCCTGCAGCGGTTTATCGATGGAAAACGTTCGCAGCTTTCGCTTCCGAAGGTGGTCGATGCAGTTGTTCGTCGCGATTTTGTAGAGCCACGTCGTGAATGCGTACTCATCGTTGTACGTGTGCAGCGCATTGAATGCCTTGATGAACGCCTCTTGCGTCAGGTCCTCCACTTCGGGCTGGTAGCCAATCATCCGCACGATGAGGTGGTAGATGGCTTTGTGGTATTTCTTCATGAGCCGTTTGTATGCTTCCTGATCCCCGGTCAGCGCTTGCTTGATGAGAACTTTGTCCTCAGCTCTGGATTTTTCGCGGCGTTCTTCTATGGTTTGGTACATTGCGCTTGCTTCGTTCCTCGCTGCGCAATCTACTTTCCTCCATGCGGAATTCAAACCACGTGAAACTGCTGAAACGCCGCGAAGTGCTCAATAAATTGGAGTTCCGGCCTGCAATTGATATGTTCCAACCGCAATGCACTTTCGCCTTCAAGACACCTCCGAATGAGTACGACGATCACCCTCTTGTTTATCGGAGACATCGTTGGGACTCCGGGATTTCAAGCTGTCGAAGCGTTTCTTCCCACGCTCGCCAAGAAATACAGAGCGGAATGCATCATCGCGAACGGGGAAAATGCGATGGACGGAAAAAGCATCAGCGAGCAGCAGACGAAACGCCTATTCGAACTCGGCGTGCACGTGATCACCACGGGGAATCACGTCTGGGAGAAATGGCATATCCAGAAACTACTCGCCTCGCAACCGAATCTTCTCCGGCCGGCAAACTATCCGAAGGAAAATGCAGGGCGCGGCTATACGATTGTCGATCTCGGCGCGAAAGGGAAAGTCGGCGTGCTCAACATTCAGGGCAGGACATATCTCAATCCCATCGATTGTCCGTTTAAAACGGCTGACTGGGCTGTGTCAAAAATTCAGGAAGAAGCGCGGGTGATCTTCGTCGATATGCACGCAGAGGCAACGGCAGAAAAAATTGCGATGGCCTGGCATCTCGACGGACGGGTGAGCGCCGTGATCGGCACGCACACGCACGTGCAAACGAGCGACGCACGCATTTTCCCGAATGGGACGGGCTTCATCACCGACTCCGGCATGACCGGGCCATACGATTCCGTTGTCGGGATGAGGAAGGACATCGCATTGAAGCGCTTCATTCGCCAGACGCCGCATAAGTTCGAATCAGCAACCGAGGACGTGCACGTTGCAGGCGTCGTCTGTGAGGTGGATTGCATTACCGGGAAAACTACATCTATCGAATCGTTCATCTATCCGGAGTTCGAAAGGCATGCCAGCAACAATCATTGACGGGAGCAAAACCGCACAGGCTATCAAAGACGAGGTTCGCTTGGAAGCGCGACAATTAAAGGAGCGCCACGACGTCGTGCCGGGACTTGCGTTCCTGCTCGTGGGAGATAATCCTGCATCGAAGGCTTACGTTCGCTCGAAAGGGAAAGCGTGCGAGTACTGTGGATTTCATTCGACGACTATTTCTTTGTCGGCAACCGCTTCCCAAGATGACGTGCTCGAACAAATCGACGTTTGGAACATCGATCCGGAGATTCATGGCATCCTCGTCCAACTCCCGCTGCCATCACACATCAAGGAATCTTCCGTCATCAAATCCATTTCACCGAGAAAGGACGTCGATGGCTTCCATCCAACGAACGTCGGGAGACTCGTCATCGGCTTGGATACGTTTCGCCCTTGCACACCCGCAGGGATTCAGGAATTACTCCGTCGCTATGAGATAGAGACAAGCGGAAAGCACGTCGTCGTGGTCGGTCGCAGCAACATCGTCGGGAAACCGATTGCGAACATGATGCTGCAAAAATCTGAAGGCGCGAACGCGATCGTCACGGTCGCGCATACGGCAGCCAAAGACCTGAGTCAATACACGCGCCTTGCGGATATCTTGATCGTTGCGATCGGACGAGCCAATGCAGTGACAGGCGACATGGTGAAAGACGGCGCAGTCGTAATCGACGTTGGAATCAATCAAGTTGCCGATGCAACGAAGGAGAAAGGCTACCGGCTTGTCGGCGACGTGGAATTCGATTCGGTCGCGAAGAGGGCGTCGGCGATCACTCCCGTTCCCGGCGGCGTCGGTCCCATGACGATTGCCATGCTCATGAAGAACACACTCGAGTCCGCTAAAAAGTCTGTTCAATAATCCATGCAAATTGTAACTTGCCGCATGAATAGGATGGTCTTACTACCCGGACAGCACGGATACTCTTTTTTTGCATTTGAAGCGACGGAGTCTTGCTGTTTCTTGCGACGGCGAACAGACGCTTCTACCAAACGAGGACACACTGTATGAAACGATTGAGATACATTTCCGCACTTGCTGCCTCCATCGTTCTTCTCAGCGCGAACTGCTTTGCACAGTATCGGACGGCAGTACCGATGGTTGAACCATCCGCGCCCGACGTTCTCTTTCCGGAACCGCGATACTGGTTTATCGCACCGCAAGTGGGAATCAATCTCAACGAGCATCCCGGAGACTTCGTCCCTCGCTGTGATCAATGTCTATTCGGTGATGGCTCAGGAACGGGATTACTGCTGGGGATTCAGGTTGAGCACTGGTTCAACGCACCTGTCGGTATTGCGCTAAAACTTCTCTACGACGATAAACGGGCGGATTATACGACGCCTTTGCCGAAACAACCATTCCTCGTTCGTGATCCATCAACGGGATCGACGTTCATCGAGAACGTCGATGTCGAACGAACGTCCCGCGTTGAATTGTCCTACCTCGTCATCAATCCGGTATTCGAGTTTTTCCCTTTCGGAGGCTTCTATGTGCTTGCCGGTCCGGCGGTGGGTTTTAAAATGAAATCCTTCTATGACGTGAAAGAAAAAATTCTCGATGACAGGTATGAGTACCTTTCAACGAAATTATCAGAATGGGAGATCCTCACAGATGTAGAGGTCAAGGAGCCTGAGGACATTCGGTTCGATGTCCGGTTCGGCGCAGGATATTATCTGAAGATAAGTCCGACCGTCAGTATTGCGCCTGAAGTGATTTACGAAGTTCCACTGACGCGCATTTCATCAGACGACAATTGGTATGCAAAGAGCCTTCACATCCTCGCCGTACTTCGTTTCGAACTTTAATCTGCAATGCTTCCCATGATTTCTCGCTCGCACATTCCCACGTTACTTATTCTTGCCGGACTGTTCGTTTCAGGCTGTGGCACACTCTCGCCTGATGAGGTTGCGAATTACAATGAAGTGAAGATGTTCAATCTCGGTCCCGAGGTCAATTCGAAGTTTGACGACTACGGCTTCGATATGCATCGGAACCGGTTGCTGTACACGTCCAACCGTCCGACGGTCGAAGGCTACATTCAAGGCGATGACATCTGGTTTTCCGATAAGGAATCGGCGGGCTGGTCCAAGGCGCTGAACATCGGTGGCGCGATCAACACGGAGTACGATGAAGGTGCGCCTTACATCACCGCTGACGGTACCGAAGTGTTTTTCGTCCAGTGCTGGACGCCGGACGGGCTTGGAGACTGCGATATCTACGTTGCGAACTTCAACTATCGCGGTCAATGGCAATCCCTCCGCAACCTTGGGGACGCCGTCAACACGAAATACTGGGATTCCCATCCGTACTTATCCCCGGAAGGAGATGAACTTTACTTTTCGAGCAGCAGGCCGGGTGGACAGGGGAAGACTGATCTCTATGTCAGCAAGCGCTTGCGCAGCGGTGCGTGGGGTCCGGCAAAAAATTTAGGATCACTGATCAATACGAGCGGAAACGAAAAAAGCCCGACTATCGCACCGAACGGAGACCTCTTTTTTTCGAGCGACACACACAAAGGCTTAGGCGGCTACGATCTCTTTCGATCAAAAAATCTCGGGCGCAAGGGTTGGTCGAATCCGGAAAACATCGGTTTGCCGTTCAACACCGAAGTGAACGACATCTTCTTTCGCCTTTCCGAGGAAGAGGACACCGTCTTCGTTTCCTCGAATCGCAAAGGAGGAATCGGTGGATATGATGTCTGGGGATTCACGCCGAATCCTTTCAAAGACACGTCGCGCTACATTTTCAAGCTTGCAGGAATGGTTTTCGATTCGGCAACGGAGATGGGAATCAGCAATGCGAAACTCATCGTCAAGCGAAAGAGCGAAGAGCCGTTCTCGCCGGAGCTCCGTAACGGGCGCTTCAGTGTGCGCGTTCAGAGAGGCGAACAACTCATACTGACGGGCAGCGCAGACGGGTACGAGTCGCGCACGGTGACCGTTGATATTCCGATAGTCATGAATTACAACGAGTACCGGAAGAACGTAGGGCTCCCTGCAAAGAAAAGCCCAGTCACTGCAACGACGACGGAGAAAGATGGTGATGGCGATGATGAGTTTCTGGTGCTGTTCGAATTCGACAAATGGACGCTCACATCGGAGGGTACCGGAAAATTGGATTTGCTTTTTGAGAAGGGAATTCGACGTTTGATTGAAGCGAAAGCGGAGTTTGAAATTATCCTTGACGCGCACACCGATGATTATGGAACTGAGGCCTACAACATCCGGCTCTCACGGCTTCGCGGTGCTTCCGTCAGCAAGTACCTCCAGAGTAAGGGTGTCCCGATTTCAGTAATCGTGACCAATGCTTACGGTGAAAACAAACCCGTTGATACGAACGCAACGGACGCAGGACGACTGAAAAATCGCCGCGTGGAAATTCAGATCAAGGCAACGGAACCTTAAACGATTGTGATAAGAGGATGCGCTATGAACATACAAAGTCACGATACTCAAATCGGTAATTCCAACATGGGTCGTGCAGCGAAGTGGAAGGTGTTCGTTGCATCGCTCTTGCTCCTGAGTGCTGTAGGCAATGCGCAGTACAGATTGATTCTCAGTCTTCCGGAAATCTCCGAATATCCGAAGATCAAAGTTCCGCTTCAGATCCTCGATAACTCGGCAACCATCGAGGACCTGACCGAGCAGAATTTCGTCGTCAGGGAAAACGGCGTCGTCCAATTCCCGATCACGCTCGATTGCCAGACGGAAGTCGTCCCTGATACGATTCATTTCATGTTCGTGATGGACGTAAGCCTGAGCATGGCCTTCAAAGAGGGAACGCGTGAGTGGGACCGCATCGACAGTGTGAAATGGCGCAAAGCAAAGAAGGTCATAACGGAAGCATTCTATAAAATCCGTCCCCACGATCCAGCGGCGCTTCTGACTTTCGGAGAACGATCTGTGCTCGATCAAGACTTTACCGTGGACAAGAAACTCCTCGCGGATGTTGTCGATGCATTGCGCTTGCGCAGTGGTACGGCGATCTATGATGCCATCATCGAGGCGGTAAACATCTGCTCTGCACAAAAGGGGAAGAAAGTCATCATCCTCCAGACGGATGGATCGGATCAAACGGGTCAAACTCCTAATGCCGCGATCGCTGCGGCACGTGCAGCAGGAATTCCCGTGTATATCATTGGGCTCGGTGTTGAACCTACTGATGAACCGACTCTGAAATACATCGCGAAATCGACCGGTGGTGAATTCTTCCTCGCGCCGACCTCGGCGCAGTTGGAAGACGTGTTCACGCGCATCATCAACAGCATCCTCAGCCGCCGCTGCATTCTGACTTACACCACGAGTGACACATGCCGTACAGGCTCGCGGAGAGATGTTGAAGTAACCGTGGATATTCGGGGAGATATCATCACGGAGACGACGTATTATGAAACTCCTGATTTGCAATCACGGCTGACGATGTTTGCCGATCCCGATCCGGGATTACCGAACGAATCGGAAGTGGATATTCCAGTCAAGGTCACAGGCGAATTGCGTCCCGACGAACTAACGAATCTCGATTTCATTCTCACATTTAATCAGGACGTCATGGACTTTGTCGGCATCGTCACGCCGACATTTCTATTAGACGGACAAACGATACAGACGAGCGTCGTCGAACCGGGGAAATTGCGTGTATTCGCCACCGAAGTTCTTCCGTCGTCCGGTGTGCCCTATGGAGCCGAAGGCACACTCTTCGCGGTTCGTTTCCGGATAAAGTATCAGAGCAAAATGCAGCCGGTTCGTTTCGAAATTCAGAATCCGTCCATCACGCAGAACTGCTTCGTCTATGCAACGGGATCAACGAACGTTGCGACGGTACTCGGTTGCCCTGCTCAGATTCGAGTCGCAATCGACAGCCTCTTCGTCGTGAAATCCGGTACGACCTTTCGCATACCGCTTATCCTGCGTGACGGAGTGGACATCAGGCAGGATTTTCGGTATTCACTTCGCATTCTCTACGACCACACCTTGATCACCTATGCGGGATTCGATCAGCTCTCAAGCATTTCATCGAAGATGCCCGTGACCGTCATCGAACCGGTTCCGGGTGAACTTCTGATCACCGGATTGAATGGCAGACCTGCCGATTCCATTGGCGTCCTGCTCTATCTTATCTTCCACAGCAGCGAGCAACTGTCGAGTCACGTCGTGCCGTTTCAATTGCGCGATCCGAGTTTCTCTCAATCATGCAATCCAAAGGCGCTCGCAGAAGGGGAGAGGATTTTCCTCGATGGAATTTGCGAAGCGATCTTGACGCGTAAACCGGGTTTCAAACTTCTTCAGAATGTGCCGAACCCGTTTTCGCTGAATATCAATCCTACGACCCAGATCGAGTTCAGCGTGCTCGGAGAAGCGCCCTCCCGTTTGGAAGTGCTCGATCTCAATGGCCGTGTCGTTGCCGTTCTCTTCGATGGCCAATTGACTGCCGGCTCGTACACGGTTTCTTTCACGCCGAGTGCACTTCCCGGTGGCGTGTATGTGTACATGCTGCGTGAAGGGAATAACATCGCAACGAAAACAATGATCTGGTCAAAATGAGGATACCGATGAAAACTCTGTTTCGAAGTGCTTTTTTCATTCTCATCGTTTTCGGTACATCAACCGCGTCGGCTCAGAGCATTCGTCTCCGGATTTCGGAGGTTAACCTTTCCGAATTCCCTTCGATAACGCTCACCGTCAATGTCACGCATAATGGGTTGTTGCTGACGAAATTTACTGAAGCGAATTTCTTGGTTCTTGAGGATGGCGCACGCCAACAGATCGAGTCGCTGTATTGTCCCGGAGATAGCAGCATTCGGTTATCCGTCGTAATCCTTTTGGATCGTTCAGGAAGTATGGCGCGAACACCGCAGAACCAAATCGATCCTGATTCGCTGAAAATCCGTGCAGCGAAAGCTGCAATTCGAACCTTCATAGGATTTCTCACGGAACGTGACGAAACAGCGCTCTACAGCTTTTCATCGAACACGACACAATTCCCGCCGTCGATCTTTTTTGCAGCGAATCAGAACTTTACCACTGATACAGCGGCATTGAGAAACTCACTGGTTCCGATATTTGCGGCTGGCGGAACATGGATTTGGCAGGCCATGATTCGATCATTGGACTCATTGCGAACCCGGACAGGGAAGAAAGTTCTCATTGCTATGACCGATGGAAAAAGTCAGGGGGAAAGTATATCACCGCAGACCGTTGTGAATAAAGCTGTCGCGGAAAAAATCCCCATCTACACGATTGGACTTGGGAGCCAGTCGGACATCGATGAGAGTTCATTGAAGTTGATTTCGAATTCGACAGGCGGGCAATACTATCGGTCTCCGGATCAGACGGGATTAGAGCAAATCTTCATGCAACTCGCGAACGAGATCATCACCGACGCATGTCAACTTCGTTACACGACAACACAGACGTGTTTCGATGGGAAGCAGCGCTTAGTCGAAGTCGCGGTATCGAGTGGAAATATTTACGCAGAAGATGACACGAACTATACGCCGGAGAACCGCCTTGCCTTTCAGACAATGCGAATCGATCCTGGTGCCGCCGTCATTTCAAAATCCACGACCGTCATCCCGGTTACGATCCCGGGAAGCGTTTCGCTCAATGAAGAAATGAAGTACTCCTTCAAGCTTCGATACAATCCCACCGAACTACGCTTCCAGAGCGTAATCACACAGGCAACGATATCGATGAACGGTTCCATCGATGTTACGGAGATTCAACCGGGGCTGCTTGATGTAAGCTGTCCTTCCGTACTGCCGGCCTTCTCCTCGGGTACCCTTCTCAATTTTGAGTTCTTCGTTATCGGTGTTTCGGATTCCACGTCTTCCGCATTGACGCTCGAGTCTGCATCGTTTTCACAGAACTGTCCGACAAACCTGACGCTGGAGGGCGGCGTAGTCAGCATCCTTCCATGCAGACGATCATTCGAGATCGCTTCACCGGGTGTGCATCTCATTCCCTACGGCGGCTCAGTACTCATCCCGCTGACCATCGCTCCAAACCCGGAACTGGGCGCACCTCTTCGATTCAACACCGACATTACCTTCGATACATCGGTGATCAAGTTCCTTAGTGTTGAAAAGGCGGGAACACTTTCAGAGAGCGCCACGGTCAACACGATCGTCAAAAGCGGTCGCGTGAACTTAGCGATCACAGGAACTGTGACTGACACGCTTTCGACGCTCATTCTCTTGCGATTCATGTCGGAGTCCATCCCACAAGTTCAAATGACCGACCTTGTGTTGAGCAACTCGGAACTGTTCACCGAATGCCGTACGACCTTCACGATAGTGTATCCGACAATTCTCATAAACGGAGAATGCGAACAGGTGCTCGGGAAGAAAGTGACGAAACAGACGTTGCGCAATTATCCGAATCCGTTCAATCCACGCACGACGCTCGTCTTCACGGTCGTGAGTGACGGACATACGAAGCTTGCGGTGCACGATGCATCGGGCAGGGAATTGGGCGTACTGCTCGATACACAACTCAGCGCCGGCGAATACAAGATGACCTTCGATGGAACGGTGCTTCCATCAGGTTCCTACTTCGCAATTCTCACGTCGGGCGCAAGCACAACGATCCATCCCATCATGCTGCTGAAGTAAAGCGATTATCGCGTAGCCCAGTCGGCAAGCATGTTCTGAATATCATCCTCTGATAACGCCGATTCCTCGTACATCCCAGCTGTGAGCCGCTGTCGGCAGGCCTCGAAAAGCGTTACGGCAGTCGCGACACTCACGTTGAGGCTTTCTACCATTCCCATCATCGGAATGGTGAAGACCTCGTCTGCATGAGCGAGGAGTTCCTTCGAGACTCCACGATGCTCGTTGCCGACAATTATCGCAGCCGGCTGGGTCAAGTCGATATCGTATAAAGAGACGGATGCATCGATCAAATGTGAAGCGAAGAGTTTGAGACCTCGTTCTCGTATCGCGGCGACGCACTTCTCGATAGAATCGTGTTCTATGATGTCGAGCCACTTCTTCGCACTGGCAGAACTGAGTTTGCCGGTGCGTCTAAAGTCCGGTGCCCTTTCGATGTAATACAGGAGATGTACCCCGCTCAATCCGACGGCATCGCATGTCCTCAGAATCGCACCAACGTTATGCGGATCCCACACGTTCTCCAGTATGAGTGTGAGATTCGATTGTCGTTTTCGTATAGCGGATAACATGCGATTCCTTCGTTGCTCGGTAATGCTCTCCAAGGTCCTGTTCGTCTGTCGAATGTGCTTGCTGCTCATACGGCAAGATATCACTAACCGGAGTGCTATCGAACACAAATCGAGCAATGGCGATTGACACTCTTGAGATTACGGATTTCGGATCACGGATTACAGAATCGAAATACGACGTTGCTCCGCTCAATCGAGTCGCGAACACGAAAACATCCCTGAGATACTCTGACCGCGTCCGTATATTGCAGCGTGAAAACGATACATACTCAGTCCCTTCCGGCATTCATCATCACCGTTGGTATTTTTCTTTCATCGGCATACGGTCAGAAGCCGAGTGATCGCTCACTTCTTTTCTCACCGATCTCTGCAAGCGTAGTAGAACCGCGTGTGGGTTTCGTCATTCATGCAAACAGAAACACACTCCGTCTCGATGCAGGGAATTCCATCGACCTGCTGCATTTCGACATCGGCCAAGTCCCGGCAGCATTCGGTATTGATTTCTTCACATGGACGTCATTGCGGGAAGATGCCGGTTTTCACTTTCCGGTAGATGCCGTCGATTATCTTTTTGGCGTGAATGCAAGTTTAGAAAAAGCTCTGAATGAAGAATTCACCGTTGCAGCACGCTTGCGCATCAGCCACATCAGTGCCCATCTCGTGGATGGACGCTATAACAAGAGCAACGGAAAGTGGATGAACGACCAACTTCCAAGAGTCTATAGCCGGGAGTTCATCGAAATGGTCGGTGCGGTGACGTTCATCGAAGACTTGAGATTCTATGCTGGTCTGCAGTATGTCTATCACGTCGATCCACCTGACCTCGGCAAGTTCAACGCGCAACTGGGTACCGAGTATCACGCCCCTTCGGGAGTCGAATGGCTCCATCCCTATGCTGCATATGATTTCAAATTGACAAAGGTGACAGCCTATCAACCGACCCATACGGCACAGATCGGAGTGAAGGTCGGAAAGAAGGAGGGCGCCGGTGTACAGTTCTTTCTTACACTTTTCGATGGGTTCAGTGAGCACGGGGAGTACTACGACTTGCGATGGTCATATTGGGGACCGGGTGTAAATGTGATATTCTGATGCGCGCTTCGCTGAGTTCCAGAATTGCTTCAAAGGTTCCCGCGTTGTACGTACGCGCAGTTACGCGAGCACGTGCGTGGAATTCCGTCGCAATCACATTCGATGACGGACCGCACCACGCATGCACGGACATCGTGCTTCGCGAGTTGGACAATCAGGGAATGAAAGCGACTTTCTACGTCAATGGCTCTGATGCAGAAACCCATCGCAACGTTATCAGAGAAATCCATGGTGACGGCCACGCAATAGGCAACCATGGTTATGATCATCGCAGGATGGCAAGGAGAAGTGAAAGCGAGGTTCGCACATCGATCATGGAAACGAACCGCGTGATTGTTGAAACGATCGGTGTGAGTCCACGGAGTTTTCGTCCACCCTATGGTTGGTACTTCCCATGGCACATGCGTATTCTCGATGCACTCGGAATGCGGTTGGTTCTGTGGTCGATGATGCCGCGCGAATTCGACGACAGGGTCACGCTTCAGGAGATCGCCCGCACGTTTACGACCATCGCTTCAGGAGAGATCATCGTTCTTCATACGAATGAAAAGACAACAGGGAGAATACGTGAAGTGATCAAACTGCTCGCTGATTCCTTGCGCGAAAAGGAGTTGCAGACAATCACGCTTTCGTCGCTGGAAAACTGCGTATGATGAGTACACTGCTTCTCATAGTGCTAACCGTGTATCTCGTGAAGATCATTCTCTTCCGCATCGGCTTCGCAAGGGCGAATGCATTGGCGCAATCGGAGGATCGGCCGTTCGTATCCGTTATCGTCGCAGCACGAAATGAAGAGGAGAACATCGATGCGTGTCTCGAAGCGCTTGCAGGACAGGATTATCCGAGGAATCTCCACGAGATCATCATCATCAACGATCAATCGACGGACTCAACTACTGAACGTCTTGCAGCCTGGCAGGACAGGATCGTGAACCTCCGCGTCCTTGAAACCGATGGCTCCGTTTATGGCCTTCGGGGCAAGGCAAACGCGGTGACACAGGCAATCGAAGCGTCGAGTGGAGAGATCATCGTTACAACGGATGCGGATTGCGTCGTTTCTCCGACGTGGATCAGCGACGTCATTTCGCGCTACGATGCACAAACCGGAAGCGTGTGCGGCTTCACGCTGATTCGCCATTCGAACATCTTCTCCGGTATGCAGACTCTCGATTGGGCATATCTCATGACGCTCGCGTCAGGTTCCGTCGGTTTCGGCTTTCCGCTCAGTGCCGTCGGGAACAACATGTCTTTCCGCCGAAAAGCCTACGATGAAGTTGGCGGCTATGCGAACGTCGGATTCAGCGTCACGGAGGATTTCTTATTGTTCAAAGCCATCGCATACAAAAGCTCCTGGCGCGTGCGCTATCCGATGATTGCATCATCCATCGTTTGGAGCCAGCCGTGTAAGAACATCCGCGAATT
This sequence comes from uncultured Chromatiales bacterium, assembly GCA_964448285.1. GTDB lineage: Bacteria > Bacteroidota > Ignavibacteria > SZUA-365 > SZUA-365 > CAYUWG01. Next base: position 14,569 of record CAYUWG010000037.1, on the reverse strand, counting down.
GTACCTTCAGAAGAAACGGTGGGGAAAGGGTGGAGTGCGCATTCATCCGACGGGTTTCATCGTCATGGCGGTAGGCTGGCTGATGAATGCCGGCATTTTACTGCTGCCTATGCTCGGAGTACCGCTGCACATCGCGCTATTATGCGTTGGTGGGAAGTTTCTCGGCGACGCATTTCTTCTCGACGCCCCACTCAGCCGCTTGAAGAAACGTTCGCTCTTCAAGTATTTTTTCTTTTACGAACTCTACTATCTCATCTATGTGACGATCATACCTTTCGTCGCATTTCTCAGCAGGGAGATTCTTTGGAAAGGAAGAAAACTCAAACCGTGAAAACCGTGAAGCATTTTGAAAGGAGCATCCTTATGAAGAAGACCGTTCATTTCCTCGTCGCACTGTCCTTCACAACCACTCTTTTCGGTCAAAGCGATAAATCGATGGAACTGGAATGCGTCGGTACGTTCGTCGCTCGTTCCGAGGTTCGATCAATCAGCGATGGCAATCCGGCAAAGCTCACGACAACGCCGGTCAATAGCATTGGTGAGCACGTTGCGGGATTGGGTATAAAGGACTTCCGGATTACGAAAGGTCGCAAGACGGCCGAGATCATTTCCGTGAAGGAATTGACTGCGATGGAGAACACCGTGATGCGTATCACGTTCATGGTCGATAACAGCCAATCGATGAGTCCTTACGTTCCGCTATTGAGATCGACGCTGGAAACAGTCATCACCGGATTCTCGGACGCAGTGCGTTTGTCGATCATCTTCTTCAACGAACAACAGCAAGCTGAACCGGCATTCGATTACAACGGCAAACCGTTGTCGCTCGTCAGACTCCCGTATGTTTACGATAAGAAGCGCGCTGTGAACTATGCGAAGAACATGCTCGCTGAACGGCTCTTGACGCGGAATACCTATCTCTACGATGGCGTCTATGGGACGCTGAAGCAGATTCTTTCAGACACCGGCAGAGTCGATAGAAGCTTCGCAATCATCTTCAGTGACGGAAAGGACAACGCGAGCAAAGTCGATCCTGAGACGGTGTTGCGTGCGGGAAAAGAGCACACTACCTTTTACACGATCGACTATCTGACGGAAGCGAACGATTTCCTCATTCGTCTTGCGAAGGTATCAGGCGGCGAACACTATCAGGCGAAAAGCGCAAATGAGATCACGACTATATTCGAGCAAATCGCGAAGAAGATCGTTGCGAAAGGGTATGAGATCACATATCGTTTCAAGGAGCCGCCTTCTGCATCGATCGTGGCATCGACGGAATCGCTCGTGATGGAAGAGGATATCGTTCGGGAAACGTTCCCGCTTCTGAACTATATCTTTTTTGAACAAGGGTCGGCTATCATTCCTGACCGCTATGTCAAGCTTTCATCGGAACAGGTTTCTCCATTCGATGAATCGACGATCGAAGGCGGCGCGATGGATTTCTACTACAATGTGCTCAACGTTCTTGGAAGCCGGATGAAGCGGCGACCCGAAAGCACCGTTCAAATCTCCGGCTACCTCAACGAGCATGAAACGGAGCGAAAGAACAGAACTCTTGCGATGGACCGGGCAAAAGCTGTGCAGGATTATCTGAAAACTATTTGGGGAATCGAGGATCACAGGTTGACGCTGAGCGCCGGTTCTTTACCGCCGACGCCCTCTTCACAGCGGGAAGAAGAGGGACGGGCTGAAAACCGACGCGTGGAAATCACATCCGACGATTGGGAACTGCTTAAACCCGTGACCTTTGTCCGGCGTACGGCAAGTGTCAATCCTGAAACGGTGCAATTCACTTTAGACACCAAGGCTGAAGAAGGGATCGAATCGTGGAAGCTGAAGATCATGCAGGCAGATCGGGAATTCGACGAAAGGCGGGGCGTTCATTTCGAACCGCGCATTACATGGAATTGGAAAAACAAGAAAGGCGAAATCGTAGCGAGCAGCGGTGACGTCCATGCAGTGCTTGAGATTGGGGACAACGGTGGCGACAAGGTCATTGCACAGACGAAAAAAATTCGCGTGAGCGAAGTTCGCCGCGAGCGCAATCTCAACGTCACGACCGAGGACGGGATCACGAAAGAAAAAATCAGCCTGATCCTTTTCCCATTCGACGTCTCGACGCCGGGTGAAAAGAATGAGCGCATCATGAACACGTTCGTCTATCCACGAATCGCAACCGGCTCACGCATAACGGTCACGGGTTATACCGACATCATTGGAAGCGAAGAGTACAACATGCGTCTATCTCAAGCGCGAGCGGACGAAACCTTGAAGCTCTTGCTTACACGCATGGCAGGCGTCATTCCTGACACGGATATCACTGCTACCGGATTAGGCGAAACCTCACCATTGTATCGCAATGATGGCCCGGAAGGACGTTTCTACAATCGCACGGTAAGCATCCTCATCGAGAGAAATCCCGTGCGTCAATAAACCGGTACCTTCGCGGCTACTAACAAGCTTTCACAAAAGCGAAGCATCGCGAATCACAAGCGGTCTTATTGTCGCGTCGCTACAATCCGGTCGGCAATGCCACGGAAACTTCGACGTCGCTCGCTCCGAGATCGAGGATGTGGGATAAATGCGTAAGCATTCCGGAGAACTCATCACTCATCAGGTGCTTGTTCCATTCGTCGAGGCTCGTGATCGTGTACCGCGTATAGAATGCACCGCTCTCGTCATAGAGAGTCTGGTACATCTCCACGTTGGCAGCTCCCCATGATTGGAGCTTCGGCCAGACGTGTGCAAGCCCTTCACGATAGTCGTTGAGTGTCCGGTCCGGAAGAAGGACGTTTCGATAGGTGACGTAATACATGGTTCCTCCTACGCAGAAGATTATAGAATGAGCAGGCGGTGCTCGGTGGGAAAGGGAGCGCAGCATTGGTCGATCCGCTGGAGAATTTCTTCGCCGTATCGATTCAAGTAGGTAACGATATTGAGCTGCCGTTCTTGTGGCTTTCCCTCAGGAGCAAGGTACACCTGCATTTTATCCAATTGTCTTTGAAGCACGCTGTCCTTCTCCTGATGTGTTTGAAGGAGTTTGTTCTCGAACGTCTGCACGAGCTTCTTCATGTTCATAACGGTCGCGCGCGCCGGTTCAGAAAGATTCGGGCTGATCGATGATGCGATTCCGGGAAGGAGGTCGAGCAAAGTGCCCAACGATGTCTTCATCGACTCGAATTCCTGCAGACTGCTGTTCGAATCGACACGAAGGAAATTGTTTCTGTAAATCTCTTCAGGTGAATCGAAGAGCGCCGAGTACTGGAGGTCGAACTTGTTGAAAAGCTTCTGGATTTTCTTCTCGATGATCGTGATGCTCGCACGCGGGAAGATGACCGGCATGTGAACGCCGAAGTGATCATAAACCGGTTGTAGCTGTGCGAAGTATGCGACTTCCGATGGGCCTGCAACGTAGGCAACTGTCGGAAAGAGTGAATCCTGAATGATCGGACGCATGAGAACATTCGGGCTGAACAACTCCGGCTGCTCCTTCGCGATGGCGATCAGTTCTTCCCGAGTGAATCGTTGTCGGGTGCCTTTCAGGAAGAAGCCATATTCACTCGGTTCGATTCCATAACGCCCGCCTTTGTAGAGATGAAAGAGATTGACCGCACGAGGCTTGACCTGAGCATGATAGATTTTTTCCAGCAACGCACTTCGTTGAATGACTGCTTCACCCGCGGCGGGGAATGTTTCCAGTTCCCGAAGTATTACCGATGCGACCATCTGTTTCAAGCGCCTATCCGATGGATCGACAAAGACAAGCCCGGCATTCGGGAAAAGAGTGAAAAAGAACTGAGCGAACGCTGCGCAGAACGTATTGCCCGGATGATACGAACGCGAAAGGCGCTCCGTGACATCGTCGGTAAAGTCCGAAGGCGGCAAATGACTCATGAGCGCATGCACCGCTTCATCGATGCGCTCATCGAATTCGATGGAACCGACGGGCCGTATGTTCTTCTCTTCCGGATCCTCATCGACGCCGTACTGCACGCGGTGGAAGTCGTTGTCGCCGTTTACCAGGCCGACGCTTCGCACTTCATCGAGATCATGATCTTCCGATTCCAACCAAAACACAGGAACGAAGTTGAAAGATGGAAACTGCTCCTTGAGCCACGATGCGAGATGCAAAGCAGTAAGCGCTTTGTAAATCGAATAGAGCGGTCCGCCGAAGATGCCGACCTGTTGTCCCGTGCAAACGGCAAATGTGTTGGAGTCCTTCAGCAGGGTGATGGCATCTCGTGAAGCTTTTCCTGCACCGAATTGTGCTTGCTGCTCTTCAAGAACGGCAACCAATTCCTTTCTGGATGAGGGATGTTCGCCAAGAGAATTAAGAAGTGACTCGTAGGAGTCCGGACTTTGGAAAGCGTGTGGGAAGAAATGAGCGGCAGTTGGAATGCCGTTGCAATAATCGTTGAAGAGTTTCGAAGAACCGGGGAGTAAAGAGAAAGGCAGTGTCAGCATGGAAAGCGTTTGTGCGTATAATGAAGTGCCGAAAAAATATACTCCCGACCGAAAGGACTGACAAACACGCGGGTCTATGCTATGATGCACATCAGTGTTTTAAGCCCGTATTCATTGTTTATTGGTACGGGATACGTAATTTCCTTCGTGGAAAGAATGAAGAAATACCCACAAAGTCACACGAATCAATTTTCACTATTGAGAACTCAGGTCTGATGACGACACAGATGTTGTATCAGACATTTTGAACGTACAACCGGAGAAATAATCACATGGCAATCTATATCACGGAAGAATGTATCAACTGCGGAGCCTGCGAGCCGGAGTGCCCAAATACTGCCATCTATGAAGGCGGTGCAACATGGACACTTGGCGGCACAACGTATGGTGAGGGGGATGTTGCACCCACAGGAGCAGATGGATTTTGGTCCGCGGACTTCTTCTACATCGTTCCTGATAAATGCACCGAATGCGAAACCTTCCACGATGAACCACAATGTGCAGCCGTTTGTCCTGTGGACTGCTGTTTGCCCGACCCGAAACATGTAGAGACAAAAGAGCAACTCCAGGAGAAGGTCAAGTACCTTGACGGATTAGGTCGATAGGTTTCGAGAGAGAATCAATGAAGGGGTCTGCGAGCAGACCCCTTTTTTCGAATAGTCACGGAGTCATTCGTATGCAAATCGGTTCTTACGACGTTCATATTATCCATGCCGGACGATTCAAGCTTGACGGAGGGGCCATGTTTGGCGTGGTTCCGAAGAACTTGTGGAGCAGAACGAATCCAGCAGATGAACAGAACCGCATCGATATGGCGATGCGTCTCCTCGTGTTGAAGGACAGTGAGCGATGCATCCTCATCGACACGGGTGCGGGCTTGAAATTCGGAGAGAAGTTTCGAGCCATCTACGCAATCGATGATACCGAGTACTCGCTGTTTGAGAGCTTAAAACGGTGCGGCATTGCAACCGATGAAATAACGGATGTCGTACTTACGCACTTGCACTTCGATCATACGGGAGGCGCAACGATACGTCGGGGCGAAAGCGTGGAGCCGACGTTCCCGAACGCACGCTTTCATATCCAGCGAAAGCATTGGGAGTGGGCGCTACATCCGTCCGACCGTGATAAGGCAAGTTTCATCCCGGAGAATTATCTCCCGCTCCTCGAGGCGAATCAACTGCATTTCGTCGATGGTGAGATTGAATTGTTTCCAAACGTGCACCTCCACGTGGTGAATGGCCACACGTTTGGAATGCAACTTCCCCGGATCGAAGGCACGGACGCTGAGATCCTGTTCTGTGCCGATCTGTTTCCTCTACTCTCACACATCGCACCTCCATACATCATGGGTTATGACTTGCAGCCGCTTGAAACTCTGAAGGAGAAGCTCGCTGTTCTGAACCGGGCTGTCGAGAAAAGGATGATTCTCTTTTTTGAGCACGATCCAATAATTCAGGCAGCGACCGTGTTGCGCACCGAGAAGTCGTTTTCCGTTCGCTCGCACGGCACGCTTGACGAAGTTCTTTCCACCTTATGAGCCAGGACACTTTTCATCAAAATTATCTCATCGTCGGTTCGGCGAAACGACTCGAATCAACCAAGCGGATGTTGTGTGAAATCGACGGAGCAGAGGTTGCGCTCTTCAACATCGATGGGAAGGTCTATGCGATATCGAATGTCTGCCCGCATCAGCATTCGCCGCTTCTCATTGAAGGTGAATTGAACGGAAGCACCATCACCTGTCCGATGCATGGCTGGAGGTACGACGTGACAACCGGACGCTCACCGGATGGAATCGGGTGTGTACCACGTTATGACGTGGAAATCCATGGAGATGAGATTCGCATACGAAAGCCGAAACACGACGAGAACGAATGGGCTTGGTAGCCGCACAACGTACTGACGAACTTCGTTTGACAGCGAAGGGAATGGGATTCACTCATGTAGGATGTACTCCTGCAGTGACACTCGAATCGGAAGGCCGGTTGCTCCATGAGTGGCTACGCAGGGGATATTACGCAGGAATGCAATACATGGAGCGTAACAGTGAGAAGCGCATCGACGTGACGACGATCGTTCCTGGCGCGAAGTCTGTCATTGCTCTCGCGTACAACTATTTCCATCCTGCGACGATCCCGACTGAGGATTCCATCGGAAAGATCAGTCGATATGCATGGGGAGAGGATTACCACGAAGTTATAAGGCCAAAGCTCGCAACGCTCGAAGAGTTGTTACGACAATTCGACGCGAGTGCGGTAACAAAATCCTATGTGGATACGGGACCGGTTATGGAGAAAGCCTGGGCGGCTCGCGCGGGTATCGGATGGATGGGCAAGCATACAAATATCATCACGAGGGATTTGGGATCGTGGATATTTCTTGCAACGATGATCACGACGGTGGAGTTTTTGTATGACCAGCCGATCGAGGATTACTGCGGGACATGTACCGCATGCATCGATGCGTGCCCGACTCAGGCTATAACGGAGCCTTATGTTGTGGACGCGAACAAATGCATTTCGTACCTCACGATCGAATTGAAGGACGACGAAACGCCGAATGGTGAGAATTCAGATTTTCAAAACTGGATTTTCGGCTGCGATATTTGCCAGGATGTTTGTCCGTGGAATTCATTTGCAACGCCGACTGCGGATGAAGCATTCACGCCACGCAATCACAACCGCGAAATGGAACTCGGGAATGTTTTGAAAATGGAAGACGAGGAGTTTCGTCTTCTATTCAGAAACAGCCCGGTGAAACGCACGAAGCTTGCCGGCTTGAAACGGAACGCAAGAACGATACTGGCACAACAGCACGTTCATTCACGGAAGAACAAGACAACTTTGGAGAAAACATGAACCACAGGAGAATCATCATTATCGGGTCCGGTCCTGCGGGATTGACTGCTGCACTCTATGCTGGCCGAGCCAATCTCGCACCACTCATCTTCGAAGGCATACAACCGGGAGGGCAATTGACGATCACCACCGATGTTGAGAATTATCCCGGCTTTCCCGATGGCATCATGGGACCCAAGCTCATGGACGAAATGCGGAAACAAGCGCTGCGTTTCGGTGCAGAAAGTATCTTCGAGCATGTGACGAAAGTGGATTTCTCTGAGCGTCCTTTCAAGGTTTTCGTAGAAGAAAAGGAATACACGGCGGATGCAGTGATCATCGCAACCGGAGCGAGCGCAAAGCTGCTCGGTCTCAAAAGCGAATCGGAATTCATGGGCTATGGCGTTTCGGCATGTGCGACCTGCGACGGGTTCTTTTTCAAAAACCTGAATGTCGCTGTTATCGGCGGCGGCGACACCGCGGTTGAGGAAGCGGTGTTCCTGACGAAGTTCGCTTCGAAGGTTACGATCATCCACCGGCGACACGAACTGCGTGCATCGAAGATCATGCAGGAGCGCGCGCTAAAGAATCCGAAAATTGAATTTCTTTGGAACAGTGTTATCGAGGATGTTTGCGGATCGGAGGAACAAGGCCACAAGAAGCTGACGCATTTGATCATTCGCAACGTCGAGGATGAAACGACTTCGGAGTTTCCCGTCGATGGATTGTTCATCGGAATCGGTCATCGACCGAATACGGATTTGTTCAGAGGCTTTCTCTCTATGGATGAAAACGGCTACCTGCATACGAAGGAAGGAAGCACTTACACGGACATTCCAGGAGTCTTTGCCTGCGGTGATGTTCAGGATCACGTGTATCGTCAAGCGGTCACGGCTGCCGGCAGTGGGTGCATGGCTGCGATCGATGCCGAGCGATGGCTTTCCGCGCAAGGGCTCGCATAATCCAACGAGATGCAGTACAGCGTATCAAGATGAGGGCGACGACGAGCGCCCTTCTTTTTGCCCTCCGATATCGGACGGATAGATTATCGCGATGAAAGTCTCGCTCTTCATTCCATGCATTACGGATGTGTTCTTTCCCAACACTGCATTGAGCATGGTACGCGTCCTTGAACGTCTCGGCGTGGAAGTGCATTACTCGAATGAACAAACGTGCTGCGGCCAACCAGCATTCAATACCGGTTATCATTCGGAAGCGCGAAAGCTCGCAGAGCGATTTCTTCACGTTATGGATGGATCCGACTATATCGTCGCTCCTTCAGGTTCGTGTATATCGATGGTGAAAATCTTCTATGGAACAACACTCACGCTTGGACAAGCGGCACTCCGTATCGCGAATGCACTCCGGGACCGCACGTATGAGTTTTCATCCTTCATCAGCGATGTGCTTCGTGTTGATGATGTCGGGGCAACGTTCCCCGCTCGGGTTACTGTCCACGACTCCTGCCATGCACTTCGTGAACTTGGGGTTCAAAGACAGGTACGAACACTCCTTCACTATGTGAAGGGACTTGAGCTTGTCGAGCTTCCCGAAGCAGATGTTTGCTGTGGCTTCGGAGGGACATTCTCAGTGAAGTTCTCAGAGCTTTCATCGGCGATGGCAGATAGAAAAATCAGTGCGATCGACGCTCTCGGTGTTGACTATGTGACGGCAGTCGATTCAAGCTGCCTGATGCACATTCAAAACAGGCTCGCGCATAGTCGAAGCACCGTGAAGACGATCCATATTGCCGACATACTTGCGCAAACAGCATGAACAGCACACCGATCGAACCATCCAATGCAAAGCTGCTCATCGAGGAGCGCTTGAATGATATGCAGCTTCGCTCAACGCTCCGAAATGCACTGGCAGGCAGTGAGAGAAAGCGGCAGACTGCAATAGTGGAAATCGATGATTGGGATGCGTTGCGACAGACTGCATTTGAGATAAGGAAGCACTCCATCTCTCATCTCGCTGATCTGATCGAAACATTCGAACAGCGTGCATATGAGAGAGGCATGCAGGTTCATTATGCACTCGATGCAGATGAAGCCTGCACAATCATTCGGGAATTGCTGCGGTCAAAACACAATGCGCAGATCGTGAAATCGAAGTCCATGGTGACTGAAGAAATAGGATTGACGAAAGCATTGGAGCGGGATGGGCACATCGTCGTTGAAACGGATCTCGGTGAGTTCATCGTGCAAGTCGCCGGCGAGCCTCCATCGCATATCACAGGACCGGCGGTTCACAAATCCCGTGCGGATATCGGTCGATTATTCTCTGATCGTTTCGGAATTCCATATACCGATGATCCGAATGCACTGACTCAGTTTGCAAGAACACATTTGCGGGATGCGTTTCGGAACGCAGATGTCGGTATCACAGGGGCGAATTTCGCGATTGCAGAAACAGGCGAACTCTGCATCGTCGAGAACGAAGGCAACGCACGATTGACGATGGCCTTGCCTGACGTGCACATCGCTGTTGTCGGAATGGAAAAATTCATTCCGGATCGTAGAGCGTTAGCCGTCATGCTCGAAGTGCTTGCCCGAAGTGCAACGGGCCAACGATTGACCTCATACACATCCATCGTCAGTGCGCGAAAAGGCAAGGCGACTCATGTCATTATTCTCGACAACGGGCGTTCACGATTGCTTGCGCATCATCGATTGCGGGATACGCTCCTTTGCATTCGATGCGGAGCGTGCATGAATACATGTCCCGTCTATCAGACGGTCGGGGGTCATGCCTATGGAAGCGTTTATCCGGGACCGATCGGCGCTGTTCTATCTCCAACGCTCTTCGGATATGAGCAAGCGAAGACACTTCCATACATGTCATCGCTATGCGGTGCATGCGCTAATGTCTGCCCGGTGAAGATCGACATCCACCATCTTCTGCTCGAACAACGTGGCTCCGTTGTTAGAAGTAAACTCACTTCATTCGGTGAGAGAATCGCGATGCGTCTGTTTCTTTTTTGCGCGGTGAACTTCACGAGATTTCGTATTGCCACAAAAATCTTTCGACTGTCAACCTTCTTCATCGGAAGAAAGAGTCACATTACTTTTCGCAAGATCACGCTGCCAGTGCCTGCGAAGAAATCGTTCCGCACACTTTGGAAAGAGAAGCGATAATGTCAACGCGTGATATCCTCATTTCAAGAATCAGACAGCACAGCAATGAGAGAATTGAACTGCCGGCGATTCTCACAAATGAAAAATCCGATGCTGAAGTCATCACGAATTTTGTGGAGCGGTTCAAGCTAAACGGTGGGGAAGTTGACCGCTTCGAATCGGAAGCTGCACTCGGTGAATGGATTCGCTCATACGCTGCTCGATGGAATATCACGTCCGTCGTACTTTCGGATGAACTGAAGCTTGACCTTGGTGCTATGCCGGTAATGTTCAATTCATCAGTAGATGCACGGATCGTCTTAGAGCAGAGGGATTCTGTACTCGGTATCGACCGTGCTCTGTTCGGTGTTGCCCAATCGGGTGCAGTCTGCATTGCAGAGAGTGGCTCAGTTCGGTGGAGTTCGATGATTCCCGCTCATCATGTCGTCATTCTCTCTGAAGCGAACATTGTCGCAGATTTGGTTTCCTGCATGAGTTCCCTACCAAACGATGAAACGATTGCGGTGATTGCAGGCCCAAGTAAAACAGCGGACATCGAGAAGACCCTCATAACCGGGGTTCATGGGCCTGGGCGAATCACTGTGGCATTATTCCATCACGAATGATTCCTTCTCGCGTCACGAGATCGCAAGTGGTTGGATTATACTGCTGCGTGTGATGGTTCAGCTAAAACCCCTCTGCGCTTGTACTCACCAAAGAGCTTTCCCCATGGCGTCGTCTTCAGCCAATTTTTGAAAACCTTTCGATCCTTGAGCGGCCATCGGTAATAGTCGTGATACGCTTCCGATCCGGCGACAAACACGTGCACGAGCGGCGTGTGGAAAAAAAGCTTCTGAATGCCCTTCAGCGGGCCGAACCACATGATGTCACCAACGAGACTCGCTCCATTATCACCGACGTGAAAGTGCCAGTTTTCTCCGCTGATGTCATCTCCAACTATTTCGATATTTCGAACGTCGCCAACCCCAAGTCCACGTTCATGAGCGATGCGGATGTATGCGATATCCGATAGTGGATCGAATCCCATGAGTTTCGCAGCGACGGCATCTATCGCAACCTGATCTTCGGACGCAAGCATGACGTTTTTGATTTCGGGAAACATCGTGCGCGGACCTGGCCCGTTGCCTGCCGTCGTGCCATCCATGATGGCAAAGACTCCGCTATGGATCTCCTTCTGGATGGCAAGCAAATCGACGAGCGTTTCGTGGATCCAGCTATGGGTATAATGCCGTTTCGTATTGAGTAACCCGCCGAATGCATTTTTCATCGCGCCGGTCGTTGTCGTGTAGATGTGACATTTCACCGTCGGTAAATGCACGATGTTCTTACCCATGAAATAGTCGGGAATGAGGATGCCTTCCGGATAAATCTTGTTCAGGACCAGCATCTCAGCTTTCGGTTCGTAGAAATTCCATGTCATGTCTTCTTCCTTGAAGTTGAACAGGACGGGAATATCATGCTGCTGAAAGATGGGCGTGTAGCCGTTCAGGTCTTCACCTTTGAATGCATCGGTAACGACGGTCTTATTTTGAACGCAGCTCAAATCATAGAAGCCGGATTGGCGCAATGCGAGTATCGTTCCTTCCAACTGCCATGGTGTCGTGTTCGCGCCGGGAAAAGGGAAGTGCCAGGATATGTTATCCTTGAGGATCGTAGTTGCAGAACGGTCCAAGGCATCGGACATTCCAGCTAATTCCGTCAGCCGAAGGATATCCCGATGCACCGTATCAGGTGAAGTGTGTAAGACCGCGACAGTACTCTTCTTCATATCAATATCCAAAGTATATGATCAGAATAACGGAAAGTCCCCACAGACAAACATTGACAAGCAACGGTTTATCGGTAAGCAGTTCAGAAGTTGGATCGCCTCCTGTCTTTTTCTGATGGACAAGGTAGAGATAGCGAAATATCCCATAGAGCACGAAGGGAACGGTGAGTAACAAGTTTTTCGACCCAAACTTCTCAACGGTGTCATCTGCAACCGTGTAGAGCATGTAGCACACGAGCGTGGCAGCCGTGACGAGGGAAATCATTTGGTCGAGGAAATAGGTGTTGTATTCCTGCAGAACAGGCCTATGCGCTGAAGCTGTCGATTCGAGAAGTGTGATTTCATGGCGCCGCTTGCTGAAGCCCAGAAAGAGTGCGAGGAGAGATGCGCATATAAGCAGCCACTCGGACATTGGCACTTCAATCGCGAAGGCGCCGGCGATTATTCTGAGTAGAAAAGAGAATGCGATTGTCATCACATCGATGATTACGGTCTCTTTCAGGAAGGAAGAATAGATGACATTGAGGGAAAAATATCCGAGCACCGTTAGGAAAAACGGCAGTCCGAGCATCCAACTTCCGGCTGCGCTGATCCCGAACAAGATGAGCATCGCACTGATGGCCGATGACCGTGACAAAGCTCCGGAAGCGATCGCGCGTTGCTTCTTGACAGGATGCTCGCGGTCGCGTTCCTGGTCCAACAAATCGTTGATGAGATACACCGCGCTCGCAATCAGACAAAAGATGATGAAGCCTGCGAACGAGCGCATTACCGTTTCCCGTTCGAACAGATGTTGTGAGAATAGGAGGGGAGAGAGAAGGAAGAGGTTCTTGGTCCATTGCTGTGGACGCATTGCGCCGAAGATCAGCGAAGAGACTGAACGGGAGTTCTTCACACCTTCCTGCGTTTCCGTTAACGAGAACGGCGCCATTGGTCGGAAAACGATTGAATCCCTTTCCTGAAACCTCGGAGCATCGTAAGAAAACTCGTAAGACCCGGCTCTATCTCGTCCTGAACCATCTGCTCAAGATGATGGATGTTCGCAGTGACCTTGCGGATGTTATTGACGCTTTCCGCGATTCCTTCGCGTTGCTCGGTAAAGATTTCGATGGTCTCAGTCGCTCTTTCCGAAAGTGTGCTTGCGCGATCGATCAGCGGCAACAGGTGTTGGTTGAGATCACCGATCTGACTCTGTATCGATTTCACAGCCTGTCCAACGCGGTACAGGACTATGATTCCGACCACCATCAGACCGGAACCGAGAATCAGGACGATCGTGAGAAGTGTATCGTTCAGCGCGGACATGCCGTCATCTCTTGATTCAATCAGCTTTCTTTCGTGCGTTCTTCGCGGTATGCTTCGACTCCGGCCTGAATCGCACTGCGAAGTTTCGTGCCTTCATTCTTCACGCGACTCCGGGCTTCGGACATCAACGATTCCGCATCGGCGATGAGGTGGTCGGCTTTCGCTTTCGCATCGGCGATCAGCATGGAGGATTTCTCTTTTCCTTCATTGATCAGCTGCCGGGCTTTTATCTGCGCCTCTTTCAGGTACTCGTCAACGTCTGCAGCGATTTCTCCGGATTTCTTTCGGATATCGCTGCGAAGTTCCTTCCCCGATTTCGGTGCGTAGAGAAGTGCAAGGATCCCGCCGACGACAGCTCCGGAAAGGAAACCGACGAGCAGGCCTTTCGCGATATTGTTTTGTTCAGACATGGTGTAACTCCTTGAATGGTGGTTCAATGGAATAAGTTGTTAAAGGTCGTGCGCATTTTCAACATGGTATCGTGGAGGGCTTCGGAGATAACTTTTGTCTCTCCAATCGCAGGCATGAAGTTCACATCGCCATTCCACCGGGGAACGATGTGCATATGCACATGATGGTCGATTCCAGCGCCCGCCGTGCGTCCGACGTTCGTTCCGATGTTGTAGCCTTGAGGATGCATCGTCTCATCGAGAACCTGAGTCCATTTCGGAATGAGCATGAACATCTCCGCGTAAGACTGTTCATCCAATTCTTTGAATGATCCTACGTGTTGATTCGGTACGATGAGGATGTGGCCACTATTGTAGGGGTACAGGTTCATGATCGTCAGGCAAAGCGTATGTCTCTTGATGACGTAGCGATTGTCGTCGTCGCCTGAGTCCCGGGCGTCGCAAAAAACACAGCCGCTGTATTCCTTTTCGGTACCAAAGGTCTGTATGTATTGCGAGCGCCACGGTGACCAAAGACGTTCCATCGGTTAGCGGTTTTTCTTCTTGTGACGATTCTTACGCAAACGCTTCTTGCGCTTGTGCGTCGCCATTTTATGGCGCTTGCGTTTCTTACCACAGGGCATATCGTGACTCCATTTGATGAAT
>CAYUWG010000036.1:0-37606 GCA_964448285.1 uncultured Chromatiales bacterium | reverse complement strand
TTCGTAAGAATCTGCTGCGTCACTTCGTTTTCTTCTTTCGATTTTTCAACATCGTACCGACGTCCAGTCCCTCTGTCAGAGTGATCTTGGCCGGCACCTGAAACTTGCTGTCAGGAATCGAAGCTCCTTCCTGCACCTTGGTCGCAACCGATTGAATCTCGACTCCGGCAAACTTCGCGACTGTCTTCAGGGGGATGGCATTCCATAACCAGGTTTTGCTGCCGAGTTTCTTGACTTCCCATACGTCGCATGTTTTTCCGGCGACCTTTTCCGTTCCGACCTTCACTCCTCCCATGTCCTTCAACATTTTCATTCCCATTTCGATCAGGTCGTCATCCTTCGCGTTCTTCACCATCTCCTGAAATACCGTGTTCTTCGTTTTCGTCCCTGTTTTTTTGTCGAGATCGATATTGATCGTCCAATCGAAATCCGTGAGCACGAGGGTGTTCTGCTTCTGCTTCACGTTCAACACACTCAGTTCCTTGTTCGCATAGCGCGCCTCGCGCATGCCGTAACGATCGAAGTACAGAGTCTCGGTTCCGCTCTGCGAGCCTCCGAGCGAATACTCCACGATGCATGACTGGACGCCATACCTTTTGTATGACTTCGTCGATTGCGCGGGCGATTTAGCCGCGCCTGTACATACGAACAATGCCGTTGCAAGAACGGCGGCCGGATAATAACGCTTCATGCTTCCTCCTGATGGTTAGTGGGATGAAATGATTTCGGATACTGCTTCAAAACGCCCGGTTGAAATCCTGCCGGTGTCGCAGCGTTATGGGATGTTCTTCACCGAGGAGTTTGAAGATGGCAATGCAGGCTTTGCGTGAACCGTCGTCGTCGTAGAGGCGGTTGAGTCGCAGGACTTCAATGAAGTGACCCAACGCACCGTCGAAGTCGCGAGTTCGAAGCGTTTCGACCGCAGCCGAGTAAATTCCTTTTTCCGGAGAATCCGGAAGCGATGCAAGAGAAAACGATTCATCTGTAAATCGCGCCAAGGTGCGAACGGCATCCGCGCGTTCAGCATCTGCACCGGTCTCTATCCGCTGAACGAGTGACATCGCGCGCTTGGGGTCCGTGAAGAGAAGGGCACAGGCAAGCAGCGTTCGCGCATGTTCATGATCAGGAACTTTTGCCGCAACGGGTTCGAGCAGGCTCGCGGCTTTACCGAATTCGAGCGCCGTGAGTAACGCTTCCGCATGCGTAAGCGTGCTTTCATTTTTGTCCGGTAAAGCGTTCTTCAGCCACTGCCGTATTTGCGGCTCGGGCAGCGCACCGACGAATTCATCGACGACCTCGCCATCGACGAAAAGTTTTACCGCAGGGATACTGTAGATCCGGTAGTCACGAGCGATTTCGGGAAACGCTTCCGTGTCGAGTTTCTTCAACTCCCACTGACCGTCCGCGCTTTCGGCCATGCGCTCCAGCACAGGTCCGAGTATGCGGCACGGACCGCACCACTCAGCCCAGAAATCCACTAACACGGGAATCTCCGTGCTCTGCTCGATCACTTCCGTTTGAAAATCCGTTACGTCGTGTTTCATCGTCATCTTCTTTTTGGTTCATTCATCGGCACAAATATGATGAACCGGAAGCAATACTCGATTCCGATGGATGGGGCAACGCACTCCGGCAATTCTGATTTCCGACAGCATTTCCCGACATTTATCCATGACCCTCGAAGCAGTTGCAGCCCGGACGTCGCACGCAGAAGAACAGAACTCCTTGCTTTGGAAGCGTGCGCTTTGGCTTGCGTGGATTACCATTCTGTACAATCTCATCGAGGGCGTTGTCTCGGTCTATTTCGGCGCTTCCGATGAAACGCTCGCTCTGTTCGGTTTCGGTATCGACAGCTTCATCGAGACGATCAGCGCCGCGGGTGTGCTCGTGATGATCAACCGAATCCGCGCGAACGGCGACGAACAACGGACCGCGTTCGAAATCACAGCCCTGAAAATTACAGGCTGGTGCTTCTACGCACTGTCGTTGGCGCTCATCGCGGGTGCTGGTGCGAGCTTCGCTCTCGGAAGGCAGCCCGAATCGACGTTCGCAGGCGTCATCGTCTCAACGCTCTCCATTCTCGGTATGCTTTTTCTCGTTCGAGCCAAGAGGAACATCGGACGCGCACTCAGTTCTCAGCCGATCATCTCGGATGCGAACTGCAATCTCGTCTGTGTGTATATGTCCGTCGTCGTGCTCGTGTCGAGTGGTTTGTTCGAGCTTTTTCATATCGGTTTCTTCGACGCGGCAGGCGCGTTGGGTCTTTCTTACTTTTCGATCAAGGAAGGAAAAGAAGCATTCGAGAAAGCAAAGGGGATGAGTGATCACTGTGCGTGTTGAAAGGAGTTCGTGACTCTTCAATGCTTCACACTCTCACACTCGTATTTCTTGGAGGCGGTATCGGTGCGGTTCTGCGCTTCGCCTCTTCTGAGTTGATTCATAAACATTTCGGACTTGGCTTCCCTTACGGAACGCTCGCAGTGAATATCGCCGGGAGTTTTCTCATCGGCGTCATCGCAGCGTTGCTCTCTGACTTCTTCCCGGCAAAACCGCTTCTCCATGCTTTTCTTGTCATCGGGGTGCTTGGAGGCTTCACGACGTTCTCCGCATTCAGTCTCGACACCTATCATTTGTTCGTTGCCGGAAAGAATTTCCTCGCATTGCTGAACGTGACGCTGTCCATCGCGGGATGCATCCTTGCCGCTTGGGTCGGCCACGAAGTTGTAAGGTTGTAACGACGCGTGGGATTACTCCACGCTTTCGAGTTGTTCTTTATGCTCGATCGCAAACCGCAATAAACCATAACTCCCGGAAAGGTTCAGCTTCTGGCTGATATTGTATCGATGGCGCTCCACCGTACGGACGCTGATCGATAGCTTCTCCGCGATTTCCTTCGTCGATTTCGATTGAGAGATCATGCGGAGGACGTATCGCTCGGTGATCGTCAATTGATTGAGATTCAATACGATATCTGTCGATGTCGTCGATCGTCGCTTTTTTACCGCATACGAGACGAGCGCCGGGCTGATGAAGTAATCTCCGCGCGTTACCATGCGGATCGCCTGAACGATGTCGTCATCAGCGCTGTCCTTGATGATGTATCCCATGACTCCGAGCTTCATTGCCCGATCGAAGATCGATTCCTCCTCATACATCGTGAGCACAAGCAGGGACACGGGAAGTTCTTCCTGTTGCACCCGCTCCGCAAGTTCGAGTCCGCTGAGCTTCGGCATTTCAACGTCGATGACTGCGATGTTCGGTTTTCGTGATCGGATGAATTCCAGTGCTTTTTCTCCATCCGGCGCTTCACCGACCACGTGGAAGTCGTCCTCACGACTGAGAATATCATGCAACCCATGTCGGAAGATGGGATGATCGTCAACGATGAGTATGGTTGTTCTCGCAGGCATCTGTGATGTCGTTTGCAAATTTATGCCGCCTCCTTCAACACCGGTAAATCAACTTCGATTTGCGTTCCTTGTCCCGGATTCGAGTGGATCCTCATCTGTCCTTTGAGTATCTGCACGCGCTCCTGCATGCCTTTCAGTCCGAAGCCGTGCGCGCTCTCAACATCGAAACCCCGACCATCATCCTGCATCAGCATACGGACGCGACCATGTTCTTGCCAAACAGAAACGGAAACGTTCGTTGCATCTGCGTGCTTGAGGACGTTGTTCATACTCTCCTGCAAAATGCGATAGACATTGATTTCATCTTCCTTTTCGAACAATCCGTCCATCTCGCTGATCATTGCCTTGATTGCGATGGTTCCGGAGCCTTCCACTTGTTGAAGCATTTCCCTGATGGTGCTGGATAAGCCCGAACGCTCCAATTGAACAGGACGCAGATTCTTCGACAACTGTCTGATCTCGTCCAGCATTTCGAGCGCGATGTCCTTTACCTTTTTCATTCGCTCCTCGACCTCATCGACTCTGCTCGATTGTTGCATCGCCATGTGCGCCTGATTCTTGATGACGAGCAGTTCCTGACCGAGGCTGTCGTGCAGCTCCCGCGCGATGCGCGCCCGCTCCTGTTCCTGTGATGCAATGAGTCGATGCGCAAACTGCTCCATCTCTTCTTTTCTTCGTCGCTCTGCTTCTGTTTCGCGTGCATGTGCTTCCGCTTTTATGGCGCGCGTTTCAAATTCTGCCGCTTCCGCTCTAAGTGTCGCTTGTTTTCGTCTGTCCTGAATGCGCTTACCCGTGAGAAAGAAAACAACGAGAAGTAATGCCGCGCCGATGAATGTGGAATTCCTGACCGTCGTTGCTGCGGACGCGATGGATGCCTGAAGTTCGTTATCCTTTTTCAACAGCGATACTTCACTCGCTTTCTTTTCCTTCTCCGATCTGACGATTTCGAGATCTTTCGTTCGCAGAGCCAAATCTTTTGTCTGCTGGTTCAATTGGAGAGATTGAATCTGGTTGAGTTGGCGGATGCGTATGGCTTCTAATTGTTTGAGCGTTAGTTCCTTTTGTTTGCGTTCAAGTTCAGCCTGCTGGAGCGCTTTGTCCTTCTCCAAGAGCGCTATCTGTTGCTCTTTCTTTTCGCTTTCGTACTTGGCGGTCATGTCATCGATGGATCGGATTTTCGCTTCCGTGATGATCGAATCGTTGAGCGCTGATGCTTCCTTGTGGTACTGATAGGCAGAGACGTAGTCGCCCTTCTTCACATATGCATCGCTGAGTAGTTCGGCGATGTCCTTGAGCCTGTCGCGCGCGCCGGCTTGTTTCGAGGATGCATGGATCCCCAATGCAATCGTTATAGCGGAATCATATCTGCCCTGATCGACCATTACTTCAGCCACCCCCACGAGCATCTGCTCCCTCCTGAGCGGGACACTGATCGAATCGAAGATGCGTACGCTTCGCTGGTAGTGATCCAATGCCTTCTCCAGGTCTTTGGCTGCGTGATAGGCTGTGCCGAGATTTCCCAAACCCATAGCAACGTTGACGGCGTCTCCGAGTCCCTCATGGAGACCGAGGGACCGATGCATCATGGCGAGGGCTTCATCTGTGCGCCCTTCCTTCACGTGAATCTCGGCGAGCTGGCTCAGGGAGAACGCGATGCCAGCCTTGTTCCCGTTGCCTTCCCGGATCCGGAGAGATCGCTGATTGTATTCCTTCGCTTTATCATAGTGCTTCAATCGAATATGAATCTGGGCGATGCTGTAGCACGCCTCCGCCACACGTCGCCGATCCCCCAACGCCTCGCTTATCGCAAGAACCTGCTGGAATCGTTGCATGGACTGCTCGTATTCCCCAAGCTCATACAGTGCATTGCCGAGATTGTGCAGTGCAGGGATCTGATCCTCCCGCGGCAACGAAGATTCCGCGATATCAAGAAAGCGTTGGAGATAGCGTAATCCCTGTCGAGGTTTGTCCTGATTCTTGAGAAACAATCCGATGGTATGGCAGAAAGCAGCTATTTCCCATTTGCTCCCTCTCCGTTCGGCAGACTTCAAACCATTCATCAATGATTCCAGCACCTTGTCCGGTTCATCCTTTATTTGATAGGTCCTGACGACATTGCCTGCTGCAACGCTCGCAGATCGCGCTTCGCCGATTTCCTCCTGAAGCTTCAGTGACTGTAGAAAGTACTCCCGCGCCTTCTCTATCTCCCCTGTCCCTCGATACATATTTCCCAAAGCGTTGTACACTGTCGCAGCGCCCGACCGGTCGCCGAGTGTATCGAACAGTTTCAAACTCCGTTGAAATGCCTCCTTCGCCGCTTCTATCCGTTTTTGCATCAGACATAATCTCCCGATAGAAGTGAGTGTGTGGGCAAGCCCTGCCGTTACTTCAAATTCTTCATAGATGCCCTGGCATTGCAGGAGCGCCTCCATCGCATCGTCGTACCGCTGCTGATCGCGCAGCACGAATGATAATATTGTGAGTGTGTATGCTAAGCTTTCCTTATCTTTTGTTGCCTCAAATATCGCTTTGCTTTTTTTCAGTAACACAAGTGCCTCTTCGATATCGCCTTGCTGTTGTCGAATTCTGGCAATATCCACGAGAACATGTCCAGATCCCGTAGCATTTCCGGAGCGTTCGGATTCTGCCTCGGCTGTTTTCAGGATTTCCAACGCTTGCTCCGTCTTGCCGGTAGCCCGAAATATCTGTGCGAGGCCGCGAAGCGAATTGTGCAGTGTCGGGCCAAGATGTAGTTCCTCTGCCAACTGCACCGCCTTCTCCAAACTCTGCTGAGCAACCTCGTAATTCTGCAACTCACTCTGGGTAAGACCCACTGCGTAATACGCGATCGCAAGACTTCGCTTTGATGTTTGCTTCATAGCGAGAGAGAGGGCTTCATCGGCGAACGAGAGCGCCTTCCGATTGTCCTTCCCCTTGTACAGTTCGGAAAGACGAGCCAGCGCTTTGACCCTGCTCGTGTCATGGATAGCTTTTTTCAACACGTGCTGCAAGCTGTCGATCTTCTTCTGTTGAGCTGATGATGAAGGACTCAAAAAAATCCCGATTGATAAAAGCAGTACGAATGCAGAGACTATCGATTTCATAATGTCTTCGTTTGGTGCTGATCGATGAAAGTGAGGTTGCTTAACAGGTATGAAGGCTGACGAGTGATCCCGATGGTAGAGATGCACTTCGAAACGACTGAAAGTAGAGAACGACTGGTGGAATGACAAGCTGCGCGATATTTTTCGCTTGAGATGCGAGCGATTGTACAAGGAAATGATTATCACGTCTTACCACTGCTCTATGGCCATGATGCTCGGGTGTTATTATGCTATCTATCATCAGATAGAGTTGGCACTAGTATAGAGAAAGTCGATGATTTTTCTATGCACGATACATTTCATTACTGCTGTTAGAGCGATGTGTGGTGTTCGGTGTTATCTGTTTAAAAAACGAAGGGCTGTCCCCGATACTTCAGGGACAGCTTCCTCTCTGATAATTAATTCTGCACGCAGCGCACGGACAATCCGCTTCCCTTGCTGAAGCCACCACGGGCAACCCATGCGTTTACGTAATAAAGGCTGCGACTCCATGCACTCGTTCCAGAGCTTTGTGTGGAGGTCCACCAGCTACCTTGAGCGCCAAATTTGTTGAAGGTCGTGTTGCGAAAGCCGCTCGGAAGACCCGCAAAACCACTACTATTTGTAGCTCCTGTATTGGGGGTAATCCAATGCGTTGTGCCGGTCTCTTTCAGTTTACCTCCTTCATCCGTCCCTCGCCAACCTGTAGCATCAGCCTGAGATTTCGTCATACCGAGAGACATTTCATACGTTTTCCATTCTTTGTCCGTTGGCACATGCCAACCTGCGGGCGCTAATCCGCGCGGATCGTTCACGGCATACCAGTTAAACAGCTTGCCATAGATGGCTCCCATTGCAGGATCGTTATTTGGGTAGCACCAGGCGCCCGTCGTGAGATTAGCCCATTGGGTTGGATCAGTCACCTGCGGTATGGGATCACCATTGCGATACGTTGTCACATCGAGATTTGTAAACATCCATACCTGCGGAGGTGGTGGTTGCGGTGCGTTCAATATGCCACCGTCATTGGCAGCATTACTCTCCGGTGATGATGCCGGGTTATCGCTGCAGTTTGTCATCAGAAGTGACAGTGTTAGGATGAAGAGAGCGCTGAAGATTGTTCTATGCATGATACTCCTTAGTTGTTGTGAGAGTGATGTTGTTGTTCAGTTATTCTGCTTGATAAATTCAGTCTGATCGGTGATGCTCTGTACCATTAAGTGTTATCGTACAAGAGCCTGCTGGTATCGTTGCATGGCATTGTCGTACTCACCCAGATCAAACAAGGCGTTGCCCATTCTGCGGCGTGCGACACCTGCGGATCCGGTTGAGCAGCGACAGAAGGTTCGGCTTCGTTGGTATGCGCTGAAAGTAGAAATCATTTTGCGGTTGCGCATGCCGCCGGCAAATATTCCCTCCTGAAACGCGAGAGCTTGCTGATTCCGCGTCCGGGTTTTGCGGCGGGAGGAGATCATTCTCCTCCCGCCGTACCAGACTGACAGAAGTCGACTTTTCATTTTTGCGTGCAATGCACTGTCGTTCCCGTTTTTTCAACTGGATGAATCTCCATGCATCGCCATGCTTATCGCTTCCAGTCGGGATTTTCTCCGCCCATGTATGTGATGCCGGGAGGGTTCGACGTATACACTGCCCGTCGGGTGTAGCCCATGTTCCAGCAACCCGACGGAAGGGTCTGACTCCAGTTCGCCAAGTAAGTAAAGGCGAACGATTGATCTCCAGGCGCGAACGTAATACCTGTAGGAAAGACACCGTATCCGATCAAATACTGCACGGGCGCGGGCGCGGCAGCTGAAATATCTATGGAGAAGAGGTTGTTATCTTCCTTGACGCAGGGCGCGGGTTTCACCGTGATGGCTACCATCGTGCTGCCCGCAGATTTTCCCCACGTAAGCCCCGCTATGCGGTAGAACTGGCTCAGGTCGACAGTCTTCACGACCGTACCCGTCGACCGTTCGATGATCTTCAGAAAACTGTATCCCGTGGATTGCTGAAACTCCGTGAATGCGAGTTTCGAACCATCAGGACTGAAGGCGATATCGTCATTCAACACGTAGTCGGTGCTGGGAGACGTGTACAAGGTCGTTTTCGGAGTACCGGAAGACGGGACCACGCGCAGCGCCTGTGAACCCGACGTCGGACGCCAGACGACGACGACTTCCTGCGCGTTCGGCGCTGGATTCCAGACTCCCTTGCGGTATTCGCCGCCATCCGCGATGCCATCGGCGATTTTCACGTCGTTTGATGTGACGGGATATCCGTTCACCAGACCGATGTCCATTCGGTACAGATCCTGTCCGTTCACGTTGACGCATAATTTCGTCGCGTTAGACGACCAGGTTGGGTAATACACATAATCAAAATTGCTACTCGTATATCTGGCATACACCTTTGTTACGTTGGCACCGTTGGCATCCATCACGTAGATAGCAGGGACCGTGCGGTTCCGATTGACTTGATAGTTGCCCACATACGCGATCGCGGGATTCGCGTTACCCGGCGGCGGCTGTGGCTTTTCGAATACGTCGCCGTCCGATGACGCGAAGCCCTCGGGATTCGATGCCGGGTTGTCGCTGCAGTTTGTCATCAAAAGTGACAGTGTTAGGATGAAGAGAGCGCTGAAGATTGTTCTATGCATGAGATACTCCTTAGTTGTTGTGAGAGTGATATTGATGTGCAGTTATTCTGCTTGATAAATTCAGTCTTATCGGTGATGCTCTGTACCATTAAGTGCTATCGTATGAGCGTCACGACGCCAGTAAGGATTTCTTCGTTCGCTTCGAGCCGGTATAGGTACACACCGTCGGGAAGATTCTTTGCATCAAAGGTTGCAGTATGTCGTCCGGTAATCTGCATCGCATGCTCTTCGGTCTGCACGATTCTGCCTAATGCATCAAAGACAGTAAGACGAACCATTGCATCATGCGCGATGTCGTACACGATCGTCGTAGAATGTTTGAACGGATTGGGATACGTCCCGACAAGCGTGAACCGGTCTAATACCGGCTTCGCATCCGCCGCTGCCTTCGGCATCGGCAGGCAATCGCCTAAATAATCACCATGATCGAGATGCGCCTGCACACTGGACTCGTTAATACAAATTGTGTGTGCGTCCTGACATCTGTGGCACATCAGCACCTTATTCGGATTACTACCGCACCGTATATCGACGACATTGATCGTCATCGACGCTTCTGCAAGGCATCCGGATTGATTCTGCAGCGAAACCGTGTAGGTCGTCGTGCTGGTCGGCGATGCCGTTGGGCTTTGACAATCGGTGCAGCTCAATCCTGTCGTGGGAGTCCAGGAATAACTCGTGCCGGCGCTCGCCGTGAGAGTAACGCTTTGCGGACCGAAGCCGAGATAGATGGTGTTCGGCTCTCCACCGGGATTCACAGGGATGGAAGGAGTGGAAGTAATCGACGCGGTGGCTGGTGCGCCTTGAACTGTGACCGTAAAAGTGAAGTACGAAACATTTCCCGACCCATCGGTGATGCGGAAAGTATTCGTCGTCGTGCCGAGAGGAAACAAGCTTCCGCTGGGTAAACCGTCAAGTTGCTCGATGGTCACGTCGCAATTATCAAAGATGCGTATTGCCACAGGATTCTGATCCGCCATGCCTTTTATCCAATTGCTGAAGCTTACACCAGCCGACGACCAGGCGCCGGAGGAGGTGAGGTGATACCACGCGACATTATTGACGAGAAATACGCCGCTTCCTTTATAAAACATTCCGGAGACGTGGTCATCATGCACGTAACTACCGGGCGCCGCCGTGAGGGGAATGGATTGACGCGTCAGGTTGGTTGGATCAATTTTTTCGAAACCCCAAACATATTTATGGTAGAGTAGACCGTCATCGGGATTATATGCCAGCGCTTTTGCGCCGCCGGATGCAATGTTCATCACGTACGTCGCCGATCCATTTGTCAGATTCAACGTGTGGAGCTGATTCGCTCCGGGTCCGTTGGATCCTCCTATCGCGTACAGCACGCCCGCGCTGGTAAAAGCAATGTAGGACACGTTGATCCCTGTCGTACCGATCATGGCGCCATTCCCCGTGACGGGATCGACACTCACGAGAGCGCGAGTGAACACATCGTTGACATAATAACTGACGACAGCGTAATACTGTCCGGTGGCGGGATGCCGCGCCAGCCCGTGCGGAGTGACGATGTCCGCAGTCAAGCCCGAGATGTTCATTTCCACCGAGGAGACCGGCATGAGCGTGCTTCTATCGAGAGAGTATATGCGCTTGGTACCCCACTCAGCACCATAGATGACGGGATTTCCCGTGTAGACCCCATACGACAATACCGCGCCGCATCTGTTGGGATCGCTGTCGAGCGTGATCGCACCGGGTCCTGTGACGATGGGCGGCGTCACGTCCGACTTACCTCCAATGATCGGTGTGCCCGGCTGGTAAAGCCAGGTTGTGTCGTTGGGAATTTGTCCACCATAAAATAGAACCTCGCCGGTGCCGGTCTCAGCCATCACGTGCTGTGCGTTTTTCCGAGGAGACGTCGTCAGCGTCGTCGGTTGGCTCCATGTGTTATCCGACACATCATAAATCCACGTCGCGTTGAGATGAATCCAGTCAGTTCCCGAGTTGCCCCAAATTTCCTGATAGCCGCCGAACAGCAGGACCTTGTCATCGTTCAAAGATGCCATCGCGGAATAGAAATCGGCGGCTGGTGCGGCGCTCGGATATTTCTGCGTCCACGTGTCCAATGCAGGATCGTAGATCCAAGTCTCCCCGCTTTGGAGGAAATTCCCCGTCCCTAACATCACCACTTTACCATCGGTGGTGGACGCCATTGCGTGTCTATTTTCAGCGCGTGGTCGTATCGGTTGAATTCTGGGGCTCCATCTGTTTTCACTTAAGTCGTAAATCCAGGTCGTGTCGCTGTAAATCGAATTGCCCGCCCCTCCGAACATAATCACGCGATCACATCCGATATATGCCATCTTCAGATCGACTCTCCCGGCTGGCGGGGACGGCGGGGACATGTTTGTCCAAGTGTTATCACTGAGATCATAGACCCAGGTATCGCCGAGGGGGTGTACATCGTTGAGATTGCCGTATCCTCCGAACAGCAGGACCTTGTCATCGCCGAGATACGCGATATCGTGAAATTGGCGCGGACCGGGTCCACCGTTGACAGGAATCATCTGTACCCAGGCATTGGCGCTGCGATCGTACAGCCAGGTTTGTGAGATCACTCCTAAGCCCATATTCGGATTTCCACTCCCATTCGGGTTTCCACCGTAGAGAAGCACATTATCGCCGCCGATATACGCCGCTGCGGAGTTGAATATCCCTCTGGGATTCGGTGACAGATGGTGCTTGAACCAGTTGTCCTGTGCGTGAAGCGCCGCGACGGAATGCAGTATCAGCGCGAGTAAGGTATTCCGAAATGATTTCATCTTGATGCTCCTTTGATTTGAAGTGTTTGTATCGGTGGATAACTCTGTTTGCCCACATCGGACATGCTTGGGAGATGCACCGCTTGTTACATACAAAACAACGAATAGCAGCTCCCGAAGTAAATGCGCAGACACACGCAAAGAGTACGTAGGACTACGTAGATCAAGAAGTTTTTTCGACGCGTTGGCGTACTTTAGTCCGGCTATGGAACTCGATACCGTCTTTCTCGCCCGCCTTCAGTTCGCCATCACGATCATGTTTCATTACATCTTCCCGCCGCTCTCGATCGGTTTGGGAATGCTGATGGTATTCATGGAAGGGATGTACCTGAAAACGAAGAACCCCGTCTATGAAAACATGACGCGCTTCTTCACGAAAATCTACGCCGTCAATTTTGCGCTCGGTGTTGCAACGGGCATCGTCATGGAGTTTCAGTTCGGGACGAACTGGGCCACCTACTCGCGCTACGTGGGCGACGTGTTCGGGTCCGCGCTCGCCGCGGAGGGGATCTTCGCTTTCTTTCTCGAGTCGGGCTTTTTAGCGGTGCTCGTCTTCGGATGGGACCGCGTTTCTCCGCGCATGCATTTCTTCGCAACGACGATGGTGGCGCTCGGTTCAATCTTTTCAGCGACGTGGATCGTGATCGCGAAT
Source organism: uncultured Chromatiales bacterium (assembly GCA_964448285.1). GTDB lineage: Bacteria > Bacteroidota > Ignavibacteria > SZUA-365 > SZUA-365 > CAYUWG01. Next base: position 25,016 of record CAYUWG010000036.1, on the reverse strand, counting down.
TCCTGGCAGCAAACCCCTGCGGGTTTTCACATCGTTGGAGAGGGGTTGTTCGCGCGAGCGGAAATCACGGACTTCTGGGCGATGGTGTTCAATCCTTCCAGCATGCACCGACTCGTTCACGTCATTCTCGGATGCTTCATTCAGGGTGCGTTCTTCGTGATGAGCATTTCGGCGTTCTACATTCTGAAGCAGCGCCACGAAGAAATCGCACGACGCGCTTTTACCATCGCGCTCGTCTTCGGGACGTTCAGCTCTCTCGCGATTCTTCTCTCCGGACACTTTCAGGCGCATACGGTTGCGCAAACACAGCCCGCGAAGCTCGCCGCTTTCGAGGGACATTACAAAACAGGAACGGGCGGCACGCCGTTCTGGCTCTTCGGCTTTCCCGATGATGAAGAGCAACGCGTGAAGTACGGCATCGCGATTCCCGGCGGCCTGAGTTTTCTCGTGCATTACAACTTCGAAACGCCCGTCAAAGGGTTGGATCGATTTCCTGAAGCGGACCGCCCTCCGGTGAAGATTCCGTTTTTCAGTTATCACCTCATGATCGCACTCGGGATGTATTTCATCGCGGTGACATTGTTCGCTTCGTATCTGCGGTTGAGGAAGACGCTCTTCGGAAAGCGATGGCTCATGCGCGTGTTCGTTTATTCCGTCATCGGGCCGTACATCGCGAACCAGGTCGGATGGATCGCTGCCGAGGTCGGACGACAACCGTGGGTCGTGTATGGATTGCTTCGCACGAGCGATGCAGTTTCGAAGGCGGTGGAAGCCGAGCAGATTCTCTTTTCCATCGTTCTTTTCATCGTGATCTACATCCTGCTTTTCGCCGTGTGGGTTTTCGTGTTGAACGACAAGATTCGCCACGGACCGGATGAACTCCCGCACGAACATCATCCACAGAAGGACGCGCTCATCGAAACCGTGGCTGCCTTCGCCGATCCTGCCGGGCCATCATTGACCGGAGCGCGTTCGAACCCCGATTCAACGGAGAATTGACATGGACTTGCACATCTTCTGGTTCGTCACGCTCGGTATCCTGCTCACGGGTTACGCCATTCTCGACGGCTTCGACCTCGGCGTCGGAATGCTCCATCTCTTCGTCAAGGAGGATAACGACCGGCGCATTTTCATGAACTCCATCGGCCCACTCTGGGACGGAAACGAAGTCTGGCTCGTCACGTTCGGCGGCGCGCTCTTCGCGGCGTTTCCCCATGCATACGCTACGGCGTTCTCGGGCTTTTACATTCCGTTCATGCTTTTGCTCTTTGCGCTCATCTTCCGCGCGGTGTCCATGGAGTTTCGCAGCAAGCGCGAGTCGCGCAAGTGGCGCTCCGCATGGGACGTACTCTTTTCCGCGGCAAGTACGCTCGCGGCGTTTCTCTTCGGCGTTGCCGTCGGAAACATGATGAACGGCTTGCCGGTCGGCGCCGACATGGAGTTCGCGGGCACGTTGCTCGACCTGCTGAATCCTTTCGCCGTGTTCATCGGATTCTTCGCACTCGCGACATTCGCAATGCACGGATCGATTTACCTCTACCTCAAGACCGAAGGCGATTTGCAGCACCGCATTCACGGATGGATGTGGCGCACGTTCGGCGTCTTTCTCACGATGTATATTTTCACGACGATCTTCGTGCTCACACAGATGCCGTCCGCGATCAGCAATTTCAACTCCGTTCCGTGGGCATGGGTTGTTGTCGTGCTGAACGTGTTGGCAATCGCGAACATCCCTCGCGCGATCTTTCTCGGCAAGCCCTTCTATGCGTTCATCTCCTCCAGTTGCACCATCGCCGCGTTGACGTTTCTGTTCGGTTTCGCGCTCTTCCCGAATCTCGTCGTCTCCACGCTCGACCCGGCGTGGAGTCTCACGATCTACAACGCCGCATCGTCTGAGAAAACGCTGAGCATCATGCAGATCATCGCGTTCATCGGGATGCCGTTCGTTCTCGCATACACGATCGTCGTGTATTGGATTTTCAAAGGGAAAGTAAAGTTGGGGAAGTTCAGCTATTGAGGAGAAGTTTTTACTTCAGAATCAAGAGCCGCTTCATCTCTGTATTCCCTGACAAGGCGAACTTAGTCAGATACAGCCCGCTGAAAAGCGATTCAGTATTGATTCGAATTCGCCAGACACCATGCGAGATGTTGATCCGATCGATGCGCACGGACTGTCGTTGTCCGAGCGCGTTAAAGACCTCAGTGTTAGGAATCTCATTCGTCTGATGTTGTATGTCGAACTCCACTATAGAAGAAGCCGGAAGAGGAAACCCGCTGCTGACCGAAAAGGCGTATGGCGGTTTGATCCGCTCGTCTTTCACCGTAAAGCTCCAAGTTTCCGACCAGGGGCTTTGTCCAAAATCATTCCTTGCGTGCACCCGCCAGTAGAACTTCTGACTATCCGCAAGGATTGGGAGGGGCAGTATATTCCTTAGTAGGTATTCGCGAAGGACAGGGGATCGAAACAAGGAGTCCTTTGCGATTTCTACATAATACGAGGTAGCATGATGAACTGCTTCCCAACGAAGCGTATCTGCTTTCGGCCTGTTCTCCGCACCATTGACCGGCATTATGAGCGCGGGCGTTCGTGGTATCCCATATTCATAATTGGAAATGCTTTTTATGACTCCATATCCATCAGTTCCACCATAGAGGATATCGTTTGCATCGAATGCGAAGGAATTGACCGGGAAAGAAAAACTGCTGAAGAAATATCCCGTCCTGACATCCTTCCAGGTCGCGCCGTTGTCAGCGGAAAAACTTGTTGTCCGAAATCCGCTGTGGAAAAGAACACCTGACTTACTTACGGTTAAAGCACGGGAATCCCCGACGTACCTGTGTTGCGTCCAGGTGATCCCGCTATCGATCGATCGGTAGATCCATTGGGTCGCATACCAAAGTCCACCATCCGGAGCAGCAGCAAAAGCGGTGACCCTGTGGGAAGTTGGGGAAAGTGAACTCCACGTTTCTCCTCTGTCTGTCGATCGGAGTAATCCATTCTCTCTCGTTCCAGCATAAAGATTGCCCAAGGAGTCCAGCCCCAGACAGTGAATAGTGCCAGCATTCCCCGGAATGCGGTACTGAGACCATGTCGTTCCGGCGTCTGTGGATCGAAGGACGTACCCTGAATCCGATATGCTACCAATGTACAGGGTGCCTTCTTTGTCAGAGATCATGGTGCCTTTCTGCGATCGGCCGATTACGGGTGAAGGGCCCCATGTCGCACCCCGATCTGTCGATCGAAGAAGCCCAGACCTGTAAAAGGTTGAAATCCAGTTATAGGTTGCAAACAACACTCCTGACGGATGCTCGACGATTGCGTTGATTGCTCTAATGGAATCGTGCGTCGCGTGCACCCAGGATTTCCCTTTGTCGTCCGAGTAAAACAATCCGGAATACGCCGTGCCGGCAAAGAGCCGGCCATCGCTTCCGAATGTCAAAGTGTTGCATTGTGTAGCTTTCAATCCCCTGTTTGTGAGGAACCAAGACCCTCCATTATCGGGGCTTTTCGCAAGCCCACCATACAATCCAATAAAAAGATCCCGGTTTATCGTGGAAAGCATTGACCACGCAATAGGATAATGTTCGAGGATTTTTTTCTTCTCCCAATTCATGGATGCTCTAGGTTTGAACAGCACTCCGTCGGATGTGCCGGCAAAGACATTCCCCACACTTGTGACCATCATAGACCGAAACGAGTTATCCCGGATTGCGGAACTCACGCGTTGTAACATTGTGCCATCCTCGCGTGCGGTGTACACATACGAATCCCGATAAGAACCGGGAGCGGTTCCTGCATAGACACCAAGTGTAATCTGGTCATCGTACCCCTTTACGAGATGCGTAACCGTGGCATTCCCAAGACCTGCGAAGCCCGGTATTGGAACTAGCGTCCACCGGTTTCCATCATCGGTCGAGCGGTACAGGACACCGGACCAGTTTCCTTTGACATATCGTGAAGTAAGTATCGTCCCCTCTGGCGTTGTCGTGAGCGCATCGACCCAAATGACACTGTCGGGCGCGAGCTTCGCCCAGGAAAGTCCTTTGTCCCAGCTACGGTAGATTCCTCCAGGCTCAATTCCTCCGCCATACGCACCGAGCGTGATATTGCCTCGTGAATCAATGTCGATATGCTGCACATTCTGTCCCGCGGGGATTTGCTTAACACGGTCAATCGTAAACCCAAAATCCTTTGTTGAATAGAAACTCGACTGGTAGTCAAAATACACCACTCCATCTTCTGTAATCGCTGCGGAAGAAAAGCCAGCATACGGGTAAGGGGACGAGATTTTTCGCGAAATATCTATCCACATCTGGCCCCAGTCCGATGAATAGAATAAGCTTCTCTCCGTTGCCGCAACCATTTCCCCCTTCCCGTTTGCATGTAGGCGATAAACAACCCCACCATAGGGACCCTCCGTTTCCAGCCAGTACAGGTTTTGCGCCTGCAAGGCACATGGAATCAAGCAGACAATAACCAGACTCTTCATCTCAACTGTTTGACACACCAGATCGAAATCGGTTACGGGAGCTCATGAATCGTTCATACTACCTTTGTTAAAGGGGGATAAAGAGGAATTTCCCAGCTATCATGAACCTCCAGGATAGCACTGTCGGTGAAAATCATCGCATCGTGCAACTGGTCTTGTTCATCGAGATACCGTTCGTGCTCGCATACACGATTCGTCGTGTATTGGATTTTCAAAGGGAAAGTGAAGTTGGGGAAGTTCACTATTGAGAATCACTTTTGATAATGCGATTTTCATTTACCCATGAACTTCCACGAAAGCCTCTCCGAAGTCGATTCTCTTGATGTGATGACTTCCCTTCGTCCTTCACAGTTCCCAGTCCTTCTTCTCGAGCAACTATGCGAAGTCCTTCCCGGAAATAACTTTCACACTGCGATCTCCAAGACTCGGTCCTTTTCTTAAACCTTGACTTCATCTATTCCTACGGACAAGCAACCTACCACAGCTTCATAAATGTTTCGCCCTGAGTGGCGCAACCCCGTATGGAAGGTTACTTCAGCCCAATAACCTCCTTCTTCCGCTTCATGAACAATCACTTTGAGTTCCATGGAGTCACCCCAATTCTGTTTTCAGGAACACATGACATGGGCCAGATGTCGTTACCATTGAAGACGTTGGAGAAGTCGCTGACATACTGGAATCAAAATAAGGATACCTCGCGGTGAAGTCAACGTTTCTAATGCGTCTGCCGAAGAGGGCATTTCGCTTATACCGCCGCAAGTTTTTCCTCGTTTTGAACGATGATTTTTGGATCCGGGTTTGTTCGAGGCACGGGAAGTCCTTCGGACTTCAATAAGGAAACATGTTCTTGCATTCCCCAACGAGCCTTGTAGATGCAATCCTCAACCGAATGGCCGATGCCTGTAAATCCTTCGAGGTCGGGAGAAAAGAAACTGAAATAATCCGGCTCGTCGGTTGCTTCGATGGTTAGCGAATACGGTAAATCGATCATGGTCATCTTTCCTTTCCGGTTTTGATTCCTGCCGCCTTCAGTATCGAATGGCATGTCCCGGTCGGAACTTCCTTCGAGCTATGGAAATCTACGCGAATGATGGCATTCCTGAATAATATCGAATCGAGCCTTTCTCTTTCACGATTCGGAAACCACGTTCCTCGAGTTCACCAATTCTGAAAACCGCATCGTCCAGCTTCCGAGTGAAGGAGCTTTTCCTTCAATAACCCTTCGATGGCGCATTGATCTGCTGCGTGAGCGTCACGCTCGACCTCCCGTCGAGATGCGTCGTCTTCGTCAGCATGATGTTGCCTTTGTGATATTCGATCATGATGATGTCGTAGAGCGTTCCGCGTTGATTGACGTGTTGGACGCTGACGCTCGGTTGCTTGATCCCGCGCCTTTGCGCATCCCGGAATGCGTCGATCATTTGTGAGACGAATGCCAGCGTGCTGTCGTGTTGCGCGACGCCGAGGATGCAGTTGACATTGCTCAGAGCATTCTGCCTGAATTCCAGATTCGCAACCGGTTCATCGCGTTCGTTGCGAACCTGTACGAAGCCCTCCGTCGGTTCGTCCGCGGAGTAACCCCTTTCGCCGATCAGTTTCAATGCGGCCCCTTTCTGTTGACCGATTGAAACCTCCGGCCCGTCCTTCCCGAGCATTACGACCTCCTGGGGAAAGGACTGGTGGAAACAGATGAGGAAGAAAGCAGCGCCGATGAATCTCATATCATTTCCTTTCACTGTGCATTTCACATCACTTCGATATGCTCGAATTACGAAAGAAAATTCCTCGCTTCCAAGGATTCGTATCGGGAAAAATATCGTCGGTTCTACGGCACAGCAACCGATTCGTCGGGTTGCTCTTCCCACACGCCCGTTCGGATGTATTCGTCTATCGCTTTCGCGGCCGTTCTCCCCGCACCCATCGCAAGGATCACCGTAGCGCCGCCGGTAACGATGTCGCCGCCCGCGAAGACGCCGCGTTTGTTCGTCTTCATCGATGCGGAGTTCACGATGATGTTGCCCCACTTGTTGACTGCAAGATCGGGCGTCGTCTTGTGGATGATGGGATTGGAGCCGTTGCCGATAGCGACCACGGCAACGTCGAGCGGGAGTTCTTCTATCGCACCCTCGATCGGAACAGGGCGGCGTCTTCCGGAACTGTCGGGTTCGCCAAGCTCCATCCTCTGCAATCGCATCGCCTTGAGCCAGCCTTGTTCATCGCCGATGAATTCCAACGGCGCGGTGAGCATGAGAAACTCGACTCCCTCTTCCTTCGCGTGATGCACCTCCTCGATGCGCGCCGGCATTTCCTTTTCCGACCTGCGATAGACGATCATGGATTTCTTCGCGCCAAGCCGCAACCCTGTTCGCACTGCGTCCATCGCGGTGTTGCCGCCGCCGAACACCGCCACGATCTTATCCCGCACGTCGAACATCGGCGTGTCGCTTGCCGGAAAGTTGTACGCTTTCATCAGATTGATGCGGGTGAGATACTCGTTCGCGGAATACACGCCGTTCAGATGCTCGCCGGGGATGTTCATAAAGTACGGCAGGCCGGCACCCACCGCCACGAAGAGCGCATCGTAGGTTTCGAGCAATTCATCGATCGTATCGGTCATGCCGATGACGGCATTGGTTCTGAATTCCACGCCGAGCTTTTCGAGCGCTTCCACTTCTGCCCGAACGATACTTTTCGGAAGACGAAATTCCGGAATGCCGTAAATCAGCACGCCGCCGATATCGTGCAGCGCTTCGAACACCGTCACGTCGTGACCCATGTGAATCAGGTCGCCCGCGCAACTCAAGCCGGCTGGTCCTCCACCGACGATCGCGACTTTCTTTCCCGTCTTTTCCGCGATGGTGGGAGTTTGTATGCCTAAATGTTCACGCTCCCAATCGGCAACCCAGCGTTCGAGTCTTCCGATGGCGACGGGTTCGTTCTTCTTCCCAACGACGCAGACGATCTCGCACTGGTCTTCCTGCGGACAGACGCGACCGCAAACGGCGGGAAGCGCGTTGTCCTCTTTCAACTTTGCCGCGGCACCGGCGAAGTCGCCATCCGCGACAAGCTGGATGAACTCCGGAATTTTTACGCCGACCGGACAACCGGGAATGCATGAGGGCTTCGGACATTGAATGCAACGCTCCGCTTCCATGCGAGCAAGCTCCTCGGTGAGACCGAGATTCACTTCAAGAAAATTTCTGACTCGTTGCAACGGCGGTTGCTCCGGCATCGCCTGACGCGGAATTCTCATGCGCTCTTTGTTCGTCAACTCAGCCATTCAACACCTCCGAGTTCATCGCTGCGATTCCCTGCTCGAATGCAACCTCGTTCCGACAGACGTGCGCCTCTTCGAGCGAAATCTTCTCCTGAATCTGATAGGTTCTGTTGCGTCGCATCAGAAGGTCGAAGTCCACCTTGTGCGCATCGAACTCCGGACCGTCCACACAGACGAACACCGTCTGATTATCGACGACGGCGCGGCACCCGCCGCACATGCCCGTTCCGTCAACCATGATCGGGTTGAGACTCACGACGGTTTTGATTCCAAACGGACGGGTGACCTCGGCAACGGCTTTCATCATCGGGATCGGGCCGATGGCAAGGACGAAGTCGATTGTTCTTCCGGATGCAATCAGCTCGGTGAGTTTTGCCGTGACGAATCCGTGAAAGCCGTAAGAACCGTCGTCGGTGCAGGGGTACACCTCGTCGGTGGTTGCGCGCAATGCATCTTCGAGGATCACGTACTCGCGCGTGCGTCCCCCGATGATGCTGATGACGTCATTGCCGGCTTGCTTCAACGCGACCGCGGTTGGATATGCGATGGCAGTACCGACGCCGCCGCCAATACTGACTGCCGTCCCGAAGCGCTCGATGTGCGATGGCTTCCCCAAAGGCCCGACAAGGTCGCGGATGAAATCGCCTGCTTCGAACGTGTTGAGAAGCTTCGTGGTCTTGCCGACACCCTGAACGATGATCGTAATCGTGCCGTCTTCGATACTGGAATCCGCGATGGTGAGTGGAATGCGTTCGCCGTCTTCATGCACGCGGAGGATGATGAACTGGCCGGCCTTTCGCTTCAATGCGATCTTCGGCGCTTCGATGCGAAAGAGCTTGACGTCGGGAGCGATGAAACGCGCTTCGATAATTCTGTTCATAGGCTTCAGTGTCGTTGGAGTTCGTTGGTAAGTGATACACCCTCCCCCAACAAAAGTACCATCGACGCTTCATGCGATGCCGTGACTTAGGTCATAGCATGGTTGACGGCGTATAGGAGAAACAAGATCCGCGTTCTCCGGTTGTTCCGGACAGACACCAAAGTAAAATTGAGTGCAAGCCTGATGATCAGAGCGAGTCTTTGTTTGCAAGGGCATACCGCAACAGCGCGTAGCTCCCTTTCAAACCAAGCTTCTGCACAATGTTGTACCGGTGCGTTTCTATCGTTCGGATTGTGACGGAAAGTTTGTTCGCGATTTCTCGGCTCGAAAGCGATTCCGCGATGAGCCGAATGACCTGCCGCTCTGTCGCCGTAAGTGAATGTAAACTGTCGGATGGATGCCGCTGTTTATCGGAAGCAAGGTTGCGCTTCATGAGATAACCTGTAAGAGATGCACTGAAATAGTAATCCCCTTCGACCACCTTCGCGATACCGTGAAGGATATCATGTACTGCGGATTCTTTGAGGATGTACCCCTTCACGCCAGCATCGATCGCTTTGTTGAAGAGCGCATACTCCTCGTACATCGTAAGGATGATCACGGAAACGGGAAGATTGTCCTCATTGATGCGGGCTGCGACGTCCAGGCCATTCATCAACGGCATCTCTACGTCGAGAATGGCAATAGTCGGTTTCAGTTCCGACACGAGCCTGTACGCCTCCTCCCCGTTCGCTGCCTCTCCAACGACGTGGAAGGGTGTGTTCTTTTCAATCGTATCGCAAAGCCCTTTGCGAAACAACGGATGGTCGTCTGCAAGGACGATGGAGATGGAGTGTTTATATAGATTCATATTTCCTCCCCCTTAAGTTGATGCCTCTGGCCCCCGCTGCCAACTCCTCCCCCTTGGTCCCCCTCAAGAGGGGGATATTCGACACGCATCTGTCCCCCGCTGGCGGGGGAAGGGGGTGGACTTCATACCGGTAGTTCATTCTCAACCTTCTCTTCTTCCTTCACGCCAACTGGTATCACACACTCAATCGTCGTTCCGACGCCTTGTGCGGAGTTGATATTCATCTTCCCGCCGAGCAGGTGGACTCGTTCGGTCATGCTGTTCAGGCCGAAGCCTTGATGAACGCTTCTCGCCTCTAAGAGTGTGACCGGGTCGAAGCCACGTCCATTGTCCTTGATAACGACCCGCACATCGGAGTCGGTGCGCTTGATCGATACGCTTGCCGCCGTCGCGTCGGAATGCTTGATGGTGTTGTTTGCCGCCTCCTGAATGATGCGGAAAAGATTGATCTCGGCAGCCTTCGAGAGACAATCATCGATGCTCTCGATTTCGATATCGAACTTCGTGTTCGTGGATGATGAGAGTTGATAGAGCATATCGTTGAGTGTCTCCGTGAGGCCTGCGCGCTCGAGTTGGATAGGCCGAAGATTGCGTGAGATACGTCGCACGTCGCCGATGACGTTCTTTGCCATTTCCGCGATGCGCACGAGGCTCTCCCGCACGGCCTGCGGATCATCGTGCAACAATCCCATATCGGCCTGGCTTCCGATGACGAGCAGTTCCTGTCCAAGCCCGTCGTGCAGTTCCGCTGCGACCCGCTTGCGTTCCTGCTCCTGTGACTCGATAAGCTGCGTCGTAAAGAGCTTCTGCGCCTCTTTCTCCTTTCTCTCCGCTTCTGCACGAAGAAGCAACGCATCCGCTTCTGCAGCTTTAGCTTTATACTCAGCGGCTTGCATACGGAGCGCAACCTCTCGTTTCTTCCCTTCCATTCTTCTATATCCTATGAAGCCGAAGATGAGCAACAGCACAAGACTCCCAATCATGACGTTTCGGATAATCATCTCCCGATCTATCACCGACGCCTGAAGCGCGCGTTCCGTATCGAGAAGTTGTATGTCTTTCGCGCGCCTCTCGCTCTCTGCCGATTTCCTTCGGAGTTCTGATTCAGTATGAAGTATTGTTAGTTGATGTATGTCGTTCTCCTTGATCAATAAGGCGGATTGCTGTCTGTTACTCTCCAATTCAAGCTGTTGGAGCATAAGCTCTTTCTGCTTGCGCTCAAGCTCGGATGCTTGGAGTGATTTATCCTTCTCGAGAAGCGATTTATCCTTTTCCAGCAGAGCGATCTGTTGTTCCTTCTTCTCGCTCTCGTACTTGGCGGTCATCTCGTTGATGGATCTGATGTTGGTCTCGTTGAGGAGGGAATCTTTGAGCTCCGAGTATTGCCTGTGATATTCATAGGCTTTGGCAAAGTCGTTCTGTAAGCCATATGCTTCGGTGAGCGCGACTGATGCGTTTTTCAGAGGTTCGATGGCGCCGATCTCTTTTGCCAGCATGTAAGCTCTTGTTGCGTATGCTAACGCGGAATCGAAGCGACCTTGCTTCGAATGAATTTTTCCGATGTTGCCGAGAGATAAGGCAACCCCGGATTTGTCACCGCGCTCTTCATAGAATTTCAGACTTCCCTGATATGCGCCCAGCGCCTGTTCGTAACGACCTTGATCTTTATAAATATTTGCAATGTTGTTCAAGACGCATGCACTGCACTCTCCAATTTCTTCGGTGTATTTCAGACTATGCTTGAGCGCGCCCATCGCCTGTTCAAAGCGGCCTTGATTCATATGAATCAACCCAATGCTGTTGAGAGAAGCAGCGATGCCGGATTTATTTCCAAGTTCTTCTGACAATTTCAAACTTCGCTGATATGAGTTCAAGGCTTGTTCAATACGAGCTTGTCCCTTATTCACGGAACCGATGTTGTTCAGTGTCGTTGCGATGCCGGATTTGTCCCCAAGTTCTTCGCGGAGTTTCAAACTTTTCTGGAAGAATGCCATCGCTTGTTCATAGCGGCCCTGATTTCTATGAATCTCCCCAATACTGTTGAAAGAAGCAGCGATACCGGATTTGGATCCAAGTTCTTCGAACAACTTCAAACTTCGTTGATGTGAGTTCAGCGCCTGTTCATAGCGGCCCTGAGCGGAATGGATGATCCCGATGTTATGAAGAAGATCCGCCGTACCATCTTTGTGTCCAAGTTCTTCAAACAACATAAGTCCTCTATGGTAGGAATCCAGCGCCTGTTCGATGCGACCTTGTTTATTGTGGATGGTTCCGATGTTGTTGAGAGAATTTGCGACCCCGACTTTGTCCCCAATTTCCTCCTTCAGTTTCAGACTTTTCTGGTAGGCATCCAATGCCTGTTCGTAACGGCTTTGACTCTGATGGATGGTCCCGATGTTGTTGTGAACGAGTGCAATCCCTTCTTTATTTCCAAGGTCTTCATGTATTTTCAGACTTTTATTATGGAAGTGTAACGCCTGTTCGTAACGGCCTTGATCGGCATGAATGAGCGCGATATTGCCAAGCGTAATCGCAATGCCTTCTCTGTCGCTGAGTTCTTCGTGGAGTTTCAAACTTTTCTGGTAGCCGTCCAGCGCCTGTTCATTGCGGCCTTGACCGGAAAGGATATTCGCGATGTTCCCGAGCGATACTGCGGAGCCTGACTTATCACCGAGTTCTTCACGCAGTTTCAGACTTCGTTGATGGTAGGCCAGTGCCTGTTCGTTGTTACCCTGTTTTCTGAGGATGTTTCCGATACTGCTCAACGACAGCGCAATACCGGCTTTGTCTCCGAGTTCCTCCTGCAGTTTCAGACTTCGTTGATTGTACGCCAACGCCTCATTGAACCTGCCCTGACTGCGATGGATGATTCCAATGTTGTTTAGGGACGAAGCCATCCCGGATTTGTCGTTTGATCCCTCCGCAATTTTCAGAGCTTCTCGGAAAAATGCCATCGCCTGATCATACTTCCCCTGTTTCCGTCCCAACTCCCCCAGAGATATACAAGCCCGCACGATGGTCGTTGCGACGTTCACTTCTTTCGCAAGTGCCAACCCTCGTTCAAGGTTCTCCTGTGCGGCTCTCAAGTCTCCCTTCACAGTAGTGAGCCGTCCGAGCTCCGTGTATGCGCGAGCCAAACCATGCCGGAAGGAGAGGCCTTTCGCGAGTCTCAATCCCTCCTCGCCATACGCGAGTGCCTTCGCATTGTCCTTGCCGGTATATTCTTGGCATAGCGCAATGAGCGTATTCACCCGGTTGCTATCCTGCTTCTGTTTCAGAAGAACTGCGTGAAGACTATCCAATTTCCTTTGCTGGGACTGAACTGGTGAAATGAGCAGCACGAGGGTAAAGAGGGCTATCGTCACAAAACGCAGGTGTAGGGGCACGGCATGCCGTGTCCCTACATCAGAGGTAATGGGTGTTATTCTCATATTCATGGAAAAGGGGAAAGCGGGTGTCCAGGAAAATTGCATCGGTATGCGCAGGTCAGCCGCATTCGGAAGTGTGACAGGTGTATTCTGAAAAGGTAATCGCTGCATGATTCGCTCCGAATTGAAAAGATCTTGGACGAAGGTAAGAAGGTTTGTGCGAAAGGCAAGGCCTCCCCCTTAATCCCTCTCCAAAGGGGGAGACCAATAGGCTTATCCCACTCAAGAAGGGGAGATCAACGGGCATGTCCATCTTCAGAAGGTGAGATAAGGAATGGCTGTCGGGAGGGTTCCTCCCGACAGCCGATTGATGATTCGTGAATGTGGCTACAGTGCATTATGCATTCTATCGGTCACTTTAAAAGCATCATCCGCTTCGATTGCTTCCTTCCGTTGGCGGTCAGTTCGTATGTGTACATGCCGCTCTCTAAGCCTTCGGCATGGAACACCACCGTGTGTGTTCCCGCGCTCCTGACTTCATTCACCAGCGTGGCGACTTCCATACCGAGGACGTTGGAAACCTTCAGGACAACAGGACTTTCCTCTACGAGAGAATAGCTGATCGTCGTGGAGGGATTGAAGGGATTGGGGTAGTTCTGGTCGAGTGTTGCGCCATCGGGAACCGGTCTTTGATCTCCTGCGGATGATTTCGGTGTTCCGGTTTGTGAGTACTTGATCAGGAACGCTTTGCCATCCCCAGTAGTGCTCATTGAACCAGCCATATACACGTTTCCGGTATTATCAAGCTTGATGGAATTTGCTAAAGTTCGGTATCCTAAGACATTTAGGTCGTATCCCGCAACCCATTGCTGCACTCCTGAAGCATTGAATTTCACTGATGTAGCGATCTGGTTTGTCCCTTCATCCACCACGCCAGCGATATAGATGCTTCCCGATGCTGATGTGGTAATCGAAGAGACCCAATCGTCTGTATGTTGGGGCCCATCGTAGGTACTTGCCCATTGCTGGGTCCCGGCTGTATTATACTTGACTACCGTCATATCCAGACTCGTATATTGGTTTCCGCCAACCGTACTGGTCGTGTAGCTAACACCCGTTACGATGATATTGCCGGAATTGTCCAATGCGATACATCCCGGCCGATCATATGGAGTCAGATTATTGCAACTTAAGAGATTGTCGCACCTGATTTCCGTGGCATTCCCGTCGTAGGTCTTCACCCACTGTTGGACACCGGATGCATTGTATTTCAACGTGATCCAGTTGGGATTGCGATATGTGGTTTTGCCCTGCTTCCCTGCTTTGGTCCATACCAGTCCTGTTGCATAAACATTCCCTGATCCGTCAACGACGAGATCGACACCATATGAACCATCCGGGTCGGGATAATTTGCGACCCACACTTGCGCCCCATTCGCCGCATTATACATCACCGTACTTGTAACTCCTGTTATTGGACCATTGGGATTCTTCCCGAGATTGATATAGGCTTGACCAGTGACGTAAACATACTCGCCTTTGACGACGATTTTGTTTGAAGTCCGATTTGATGGAGAATTGACCGCCCACTGCTGCACGCCCGAAGCGCTGTGCCTGGCGATCATTGGTGTTTCACTGCCATTCGTCAAAGAGATTACACTCATGACGTACACATTGCCCGATGCATCCACATCGATGTCATAGTTTCTTCCCGCTGTCGTTTGAGACCAGAGGTTCGCGCCACTCGCGTTATATTTCGCAATAAAGCCCTGAACGCTCTGTGAAACGTCCGCCCGTCCGGCAATGATAACGTCGCCGTTGCCATCGATCGCAAGCGCATAGCCGTAGGTATCACTCGAGCCGATCAGGAGAGTTTGCGACCAAAGTAAAGCTCCGGTCGGGTCGTACTTCAGCAAGAGAGCTCTGCGTATCGTACCGTCGTAATGGAGCCCGGTTGTGTAGATATTTCCCGCGTTATCCAATGCCATTGCCCGGTTATTGCCATTGCTGAACGTCTGCACCCACTCCACCGTGACCTGAGCGTAGGTCAGCGAGGGGATGCACGCAAGCGTTACCGCAAGAACGACGAGCGCGAAGATGTTTGTGAACTGTTTCATGGAAGTGATCCTTTCGGATTTGTTGTGAGGATGAGTGAAAAAGTCTGTTTCAAAACTATCCCCTCACGGCGCCGCGATTCAATACGTACTCCCTACGATTTTCCTACGTAGTTCTACTCAATCTTCAACTCACGTCTGTTGATTCGCCTTCAATGCGAAGATCATTACGCGTCTGTTATCGTGCTTCGAGCATCTTTTCGATTCGCGCGAGCTTCCACAGTCGCAGGAACGAAGGGGCGGGGAGTGATGATGCGTCGATGGGTTTGACGAACCAATCTCCGTGCTCTTCGAGAAACGGGAGAACGCTTTCGCACGCCAACGCTCGGTTGTGTTCCATCCATGCGGAATAGTCTAAGTGCGAAGCGCTCTCGCGATGGCCGTTTCGTGTGAGCTTGCGTTTCGTATGCATTCGCGCGCGGTGAAGGAGTACGTGCAATGCCGCACGCAATTCACCATCAGCGTGAACGGACAGACCTCCGCGGGATATCGGGAATTCCAACAACTGCGGCTGCTCCTTCTCGATCACTTTCCTTGGAATTGCCCGGCTCCATCGGTCGTGCGCAGGCAGGCTTTTGTATTGCTTCATAAGCGATGCGTCGTACATCGGCATGAGGCTTTCCAGCCGCTGAACCTGTGCTGCATAGCTGTGCGCGTAATGATTTCCCCACACGCATTCTTCGAAGAGTTTATCGACAGTGCCGCAAGATGAAGACTCGTTCGCTTGCGTCGATCGGAATCCTTCATGACAGCCACTCATGACCGCATCGGAAAAAACGGAAGCATCGAATTCCGTTCGATACACCTGGAGGAAGCGATTGACCGAAGCATCGTTTCCTCGTGATGCTTTCAAAAGCAATCGAAGCTTCAGCCCCCGGCGTATCTCGCACCCCGCGCTATCGATGATGCCTCCCGTTCGTGACTGCATCTGTGCGTGCACGAACAATTCATGAATCGCGAACGGTGACATCATCCCGTTTCCCGCAAGGATACTTTCATCCAACAGCGCAGGAAGCTTCTCGCTCATCGCTACATTCAGGTACACACGGTGATGTTCGAGTCCATAGTGCGATGCGATGCGTTCTGCAATGCGCATATCCGTGGACTCGGGCGTCCCGATTGTCATCACCTCAGGCTTGATCCCGCGTCCCAGAAGACATGCAAGCGTTGACCGGGAATCCCAACCTCCTGAAAGAGCGACGACCGGTTCATGCGATTGGTATATGTCCATCACAGCGTTGGAGTAAGATTGAACGAATGCATCGAGGCTGCATTGGCCTCGATCATCGCATTGGATGTTCGGTTCAAACCGAATGTTCTTTCCATGGAATACCACGCGACCCGGTCGCAGCGGCAGGACGTTCTGAAAGAGCGTCCGGGTTGGAGGGATGAGTTCCCAACACAGCTCGGAAGCAACAGCCGATGGATCCCATGCGAAGGGGACGACCCCCGCGCGAAAAAGCGGCGTGACCTCCGTCGTGACGATGGCGCCGGAAGCGAGTTGAATGAAAAAGACGGGCGGGCGATTGAAGGCATCGATGGAGCACACTGCGCATTCGTCTCCTTCGACAGTGCAGGATACTCCTCCTCCATCTTCGCGCACGGTAACCGGTTGGAAAAACGTGCCGCTTGAAGCGCATCGCACTCTCTCCGAAAACAAGTGATCGGGGATGCATTGCACGACCGTCATGCTGCCGTGAACCGACGTCCATTTCCTCAGCGTGCATGGAGACGGCTTATAGCTGAAGCGCTCCACTGCATCGATGATGCGGTGATGAAGCTCCCGTTCGTCGCTATGTATGAATGTGAGACCCGCCATCGCTGCACTCCGCTCTTCTGAATGAGGCCGTATGAAAACCAGCAGGACGAGCATTCCTGATCAAGTGATACCATGCGAAAAATGGTTGCAGGAATGGCTGCCTGCCCGAAGGCAACGTAGCGGATCGCGACGTGCGTCACATCCCATAAGTATGGGATTTTCAGAAACGCTTGAAAAAGAATTGAAGGCGAATAACGTTCAGCGCTTCGGTCAGCTTCCAGCCTGCGATGCGTCTTTCGACTCTGACGCGTTGTGTCGATATCTCATTCGCATGGTCGTTCCGCTTCCTTTCGTGCTTTGCACGGTGATCACGCCGCCGTTGAGTTGGACGTATTCCTTCGTGAGCGAAAGGCCGAGGCCAAGTCCTTGATACTCGCGGGTCATGCTCGCATCCTCTTGCGAAAACGTATCGAAGACGTGCGGCAGGTATTCTTCCGAAATCCCGATCCCCGTGTCTTCAACGATGACGTCGAAGTGTTCCCTGTTCGCGTCGAGAGTCACGGTTATTCCGCCGACTTCCGTGAACTTGAGCGAGTTTTCGATGAGGTTGGCAAGCGCCTGTTCGAGTGCGTGTGCATCGAGCATCGTGACAAGCGAGCGTTCCGACGAATTGAATTCGAGCTTCAGATTCTTTTCGCGCGCAATGGACTGCATGTCGTTGACAAGCTTACCGACAGTGGAAACGACGTCTATGGTTTCCTTCCTCCCTTTGAACGTTCCCGTGCGGATACGGGAGATGTTGAGAACGTTTTCCACCGTCCGCATCAACCGCTTCCCGGCGCGGTCGATAGCGGAGAATATCTCCATCTCTTCATCTTCCATCTTGTCGGCGATCAGTTGCGCGGCGTATCCCGAATAGCCCATGATGATGTTCAACGGCGTCCGTATTTCGTGCGTCATGTTCGCGATGAAATAATCCTTGAGCTTATCCGAGCGCTCTGCGCGTTCCTTCGCTTCGATCAGTTCTTCACGTGCACGCTTTCGCTCGGAGATGTCATGCGCGATGAGTTGATGCACCGTCTTCTCATTGGTGTTGTACACCGTCACGGCAACTTCCACCTCCACCGGCTTCCTGTCCTTGCCGAAGAAGGTCGTTTCGACCATGTGCAGTCGGTCGCTCCCTTCCAGCGCAAGTTCCAACTGTTGTGAGACCTGCGAACTGAGTACCGTATGAATCGGCTGCCCAATGATCTCACGTTCCGATTTCGCGCCGAGCAACGCAACGGCTCCCGCATTGACGAGCGTGAACTGCTCGCCGTCGTGGATGAATATTGCCACCGGTGCCATTTGGACAAGCTGCCGGTATTGAAGTTCGCTCATGCGGAGGGCTTCTTCGATGCGCCTGCGCTCCTGGATTTCATTCCGCAATTCCGCGGTACGCTCGCTCACGCGAAGTTCGAGGGACTGGTTCAGTATCTCCAACTCCTGCCGCGCCATTCCCAACTTATCCACCATCATGTTGAAGGAATGGGCAAGCTGTCCGACTTCATCCATCGATGCAATGTTCACGTGCGTGGAGAACTCTCCCTCCGAAATCTGTTGCATCGATGCGACCATTTCGCTGAGCGAACGAGTGATGCGAAAACTGATGCTGAGAACGACTCCAATGCCTGCGAGAAAGATCAGCAGGCTGATGAGCGCGATCTTCCTTCTGCTGTCTGAAACGCGTTCGTTCATATCGAGTAACGAAACGCCGATATAGAGCCGCCCGATGGTCCTTTCGCCGTGGACTATTGACGTGGAGAGATGCAGCACCGTCTCGTCCCTCGATACATGAGCCGCTTCAGGATTTTCTTTGTATCCCGTTTTTTCAGCGTTGTGAAGTTTGTAGTGCGCTGTGACGGAATCATCGGCAGTCGTTGCGACAACATAAGCCACTTCAATATTGCGGTGAACACCTGTAATGACCTCCGCTGCCGATTCCCGGTCGTCGAACACGATAGCAGGCGAGATCGCGTATGCCGTTATTTCGGCGATGCTTCTCGCTTTATCGTGAAGCGCCCGAAATTCCGACTCTTCCTGCCTGCTTGGGAAGTAAAGATAGATGAACAATGATACCGCCGTTATGAACAGCGAAATGATGATTGCAAGCTTCGTTCTTATAGAGAGGGTCGTTCGGAAGTGCATGTCTCCAATCAGATGCTATTCGATAATGCGCGAGAGTTTCAACAACTGCGCGTTGAAGTCGATACCCGTCGCGCGCACTGCCGGATGATTGACCATGATGACCGGCTTTTCCGCGTTGCTATCGAAGCCCACCGTCAATCCGAGACGCACGTAATCCGGGACGCCGGTAACGGACCGCACTTTGTACTTTGCCAACACACTCGCTACGCCGCCGATATCCACTGCACGCATAGGCGTAATGTACGCGATTTGAATTTGCTTTCTCCTGAGTTCTGATTCCAGATCTTGAGTACTTGTGTATTCCAATTCCACTAACTTCAGCTTCCATCCGTTCGTCACCTTTTCCGGAAGGGAGGAAAGCTGCGCGATGATATTGGTTTTCGTCACGGCCGACAGTCGATACTCGGACTGATAGATGATTCCAATCGTGAGAACGTTGCCGTCCAGGGGTTTCAGGGCGCGGTCGTAACTGAAAACCTTGATCATGAGCGGCGCTTGAAGTTCGACGGGCACGGGCATATCCTGAGCATAAACCGCCGGCCTGTACGACAAGGCACAGAGGATCACAAGAGGAATGAGAAGGCGGAACGGTGGAAGCATCAGAATTAGAAGGCGAGTTGTATTCCTAAAACGAAGTTCCTTTCGTCTTGAGTGATGGCATGTTGCACGTGTTCGAGACCGCCAGGCGTTGCGTAGGTTGTGTTCAAAAGATTTCGGACAAGAAATGAGAAGCGCAGGATATTCAACATCGGTTCGGTGTGAAGATGAAGGTTCATCAGGAAATACGGCTCGGTGCGCGTCTCATACACGGTCAAGCGTGACGTTTCATAATATGCCGATGCCGAAACGGATCCATATTCCAACACTTTGTACGAGAGATTCAGCTTCGCCAGATGGCTCGGATGGTTTGACAGTGCTGCGTTCGTTGCATCCTCGACGGCACGCTGATACGAGTAGCTGGCATTCATCGTCAGATTCGCCAGCGGATGAAAGTGTACTTCAAGCTCGACACCCTGTGCTCGGACTTTACCGGCGTTGTGATAATGAATGACGTCCTGATCATCCAGCTCCTGGTCGATGAGGTCATTCATTCGATAATCGAAAAGCGATAACGTCGAATACAAGTTTTGCGAGAAGCGATGCTCGACAATCAATTCGTTCGTCCAGATCGTTTCCTGATCGAGCGTGCCTTCATGGACGGACTTTTCCGTGATGGACTCATACGCATTCGGCGGTCGGAATGCCGTTCCGGAAAGCGCTTTTATCGCCGTAAACTCTCCCGGGTGATAGACCAAACCTAAACGCGGGGAGATTGCATCCTGGCCCGTCGAGTAACGGTCATAACGGAGGCTCACAAGAGCCAGGAACGAAGGGTGGAATTGCCATTCGTTTTGAATGAACCCGGAGTAAAGCGTATAAGGATGATTGTCGCTTCCATAATCGCTTTCGTACCACCATTCGTAATCTGCACGGGGTACACGCTGCACTTCAGCACCGACGATGACGCGGTTGTTCGCAAAGACATCCCAAAGCAACCGTGTCTCTGCGCCGAACCACTTTCCAGTGCTTGCGTCTCTAACGAGTACCTCTCCTGGATAGGCACCTTCGTACAAGTAGTGATTGTAATACCCTCTGATGTACAAGGATAAATCCGTTGAGAGAGACCTTTCATAGTTCATCCCGACGGTCAGATAGTCGTCATGAGTATGTGCTCGCGAATCATTGAATTGGGACGAGTATGCAGCAGTGGGATACGGTTTCTCCCTCTTATTGAATTTGAGAAAACCGGAGATGTTTTGGTAGCGAGCCACTAACGTCATCCCATAGAATTTCTCCCAGTCCAATCCTTGTGCGATACCGTTGTTTGTCGAGTCGGAGTCGAATTCCATGTAGTATCGGTCCTTCCCTTTTACGTCTCCCCATGTGCCGGAGAGAAGAACATCGAAACCATCAGCGATCTCATCGCCATAAAGAATGTTTGCCCGCTTGTATCCGAAGCTTCCTATTTCGAATGAAGGACGGAATCCATTCACCTTCGAGCCTTGAAGGGGAATGACGTTGACGACGGCGAACATAGCGTATTGACCGTACAGCGCCGAACCGGGACCGCGAACGATCTCGATTCGGTCGATCGTGTTCAGGTCGAGCCCTCCTTCGTTTCCGATTGCGGCCATACCATAGACATTCTCGTTCAGTGCGATTCCATCATACATCAAGAGAATGCGGTCGTTGTAATCGGTCGGCCTGCTGAATCCCCGCACGCCGAGATAGGTGTAGTTCCGATCGTAACTCACATACATGCTTCGCACACCGGCAAGCACTTCCGCGAGCGTACGATATCCGAACCGTCGGATATCCTCACCAGTGATGATGGTGACCGATGACGCTGCCTGATTGATGCGCTGCGAATACTTCGCGGCAGTAGTCACCGGGATGTTTAACAGGGAATCCAACGTTCCATCCAACAGCGATTCCTCCTGGGCAAAAAGTTCGTGGGGCCACAGGAGCGCTGCGAATATGAGAACGGCCTCAAGCACATGGCGCGTTCGAGATGAGTTACTACGAGTCATTGCACTCTCCTGAAATAATGATGGTGGTGACAGAAGGCTTTAGACTCTCCCCCTTTTATCGACAGAATCTACCAAACATGACAGAGCTAACAGCATTCTTTTTAGAAATCTCCCATCGTGAAGAAGGTATGGCGCAAATGTAAGGCCAACAAAAAGAGTTGGCGGAATTATGCAATACAAGTCGTTTTCACGCCGTGAAGCACGGTGCTGGAAACCATGCAGTAAAGAGTTTACAAAAACGATGAAGATTTTAGTAAAAGAGCACTACTGAATCGGTCTCTTCGTGCTATCGCACGATACTCAAGACGAGGTTGTTGTCGAAGTATCCTTTCAACTCAGGGTGTTGCCTGCCTTTCGTTTCGGCTTTCACTTTGTCATAGACGTAATCGCCTAATTCATCCACGGTCACACGCCCATCGCTGTTGAGATCGCCGTGCTTGCGAAGCCCTTGTACGACATGCCATGTGAACGCGCCGTGGCCGCCGCCCCACATCGGCCCTTCCATCGATTGTTCCATCGCCCGCGAGGCGGAGAAGAAGACCGTTCCGTTCTTCGCCGAGATCATCTCCGTCAGCAATTTCTCCGAGAGAACCGTGTTTGCGCCTCTCATGCGAATGCCGGTGAGACCGAGGCCCCCTCCATGACATGCATCGATGAAGAACACCACTTTGCCCGCCTTGATTCTTGACGCGAGAATGTCCGTCAGCTCCGCCTGATCGACCGCAGTATTCGGGAGGTTACTTAAATCCGCGTCGTGGCTGAGGAAGTAAGTTGCATTCGCATTCGGGTCAGTCAGACCGTGTCCGGCAAAATAAATGAAGACCAGATCGCTCGACCGCGTTTGTGTGAGGAATTCTGAAAACACATCGAGGATATTCTCCCGCGTCGCATCCTCGTTCAGCAATACCTTCAAGCGCTCCTCATCGATTCCGGCGCCGGATTTCGATCCGAGGAAATCCGCAAGCAGTCTCGCGTCGGCATCGGCGTATTGCAGCGGCCGGATTCTCTGTGCGGAGTATTTCGAGACGCCGACAACAAGTCCGAAAACACGGGGCCGTTCGATAGTACTTCCGGTCGAATGCTTTTCAGATCCGGTTTCCCGTTGAGCGATCGCTGCCTTGCGCGCTTGAGTTTTCAGTAACACCGTCGCCGAAGTCATTTCGCCGCCCGCCTTCGCCGTTGCCTCGTTGTACCACACATCCAATCGGTCCATTGAGAGATCGACCTTGATCATTCCGCCTTCCAATTTTGTCCCGGCAGGCAAAGGCAAAGGTTTGGTCGATGCATATGCACGAATCATTTCCGCGCCGAACGGTTCTGCGACGACGAACTCGAAACCGTCTTTATCTATTCCCCTGCCAAGTGTGATATGCTTACCGCCTGCTGTTTTTCCATCCTTCGATGAACCGCTGTTCGGGTAAATCAGAAGATTGGTCGAACCGGCATCGTGATAGATAAGGTGTACGTAGCAATCCTGATTTGCCTGAATGGTAACGAGAATGCTCTCACCCTCGACGTAGGATTCTCCGTTGGTCTTGTTGACCTTAAGTGATATTTCCAAGCCTTTAGCGAAAAGCGAACCTTGCAGCATCACACCGACAAGCAGGATGCGCAAGACTCGCAAAGAGGTACGAGTCATCATGGAGAAGGACATTAAAAACTATAAAAGATGTTAGCAGTCGGGCCGATTGTCGTTTTGGTTTCCGGGCCGTTCTCGACGCGAATACCAAAGCTCATTCCCAAATTCGTCGGGGGGATGCGAAGACCGAGACCGGCATCGAGAAAATAGAACAACTCAGCGGCTGAGTCCCCACCTTGGAATCCTTCTGTTGGCGGAATAGCGATACCGTTTACTTTAATCGCAGCCGCTTCCGTTTTCGATGTATTGAACAAAGCACCGCTGCTGATAAACGAATACAGCGGACTTCCGCCGCTGAAAGGAACCGTGATCTGAGCACCCAATCCGAAACCGAGACCCGCAGCCTCCTGATCGACGGTTATCTGCGTTTCGTAGATCGAAGTAGCGGCAGTTTTTATTCGATACGAGAGGTACTTCAGATTTGCGAAGATGTTGATCTCCGGCGAAAGGTTATATGCAACAAAAGCGTTGATGTCCTGGCGGGAAAGGCTTCTGTTCGCATCGTACGAGATGAAGTGAAAGCCGGGACTAGTCTCCTTGCCATCATAGGGTTTTCCCGTCGTGCTGTAGAAGAGCGTTGTCGTCCATGATCCCGACCTGATGCTGAGAAACGGACCGACGAGTATCGCTTCGGAAAAATCCGTGATCGTGACGCCGGATTGTTGTGGGAACGTGATATTCCAGGAAGACAACCATGCTTTCGCGCCGATCGTCACCCGCACCTGAGCAGGTGTCTCACTTGCGAAAGCAACGACGAGTAAGGTAAGGAGAGTGATCGTTCGTAGTGGGGTTGAGCTTGTTCGTATCATGATTTTCCCATCAGAAGATTTCTATTTCTGTGACGACGCCGGCGTTCACTCGAACATCGAATTCCATATCCACGACGTTTCCAAATTCATCCTCGAATTTGAAATCATAGCGGCCTGGTTGAATTCGGAGTTGGACATAAAATCCATCATGAAGGGTTTCGCCTGCTTGCAATACATCACTCAACAGATTGCGGCTCCAAAGGTCAATTTCGTTTACGTTTTGGTTTTCATTGTACTCCCGGTATCGCATCGTTGCGATTTCGCCGCCCGAGGAATTCGTAACCTCGATCATGCTGAACTGCGGAGCAGCCGGGAAAGCTGGATCTTCATCGCAGCCATAGCTGAAAAGGAGCAAGCCTATCAATGCAAGGGTCGGAAGCAATCTAATCATCGCAGCCTCCGTTATGGGGGTGGTGTAAATGGGACATCACCTTTCTTCTCCTCCTTTTTTGTTTTGTCGGTCTGAGGTGGTTGTTGCTTTTGTTGCTGTTTCAGTTTCTCGTTCTCAGCTTTGAGTCTCTCAAGTTCCTTCTTCATCGCTTCTTCATCCGGTCCCTCTGTCGTCGCGCTTCGCGTGAGAATCTCCTGAGTATTACTGAACATCGTAGCAGGGATGAAAAGGAATTCGCCTTCATCGTCCGAGAGATTCGCGAACTGTGGCGTCTGCCTGTTTCCGGAAATCTTCGGGACGCGCGTTTTGATGTACGTCGCAATCTCACCCGAAGTGATCACGCCATCATTATCGGAATCCGCCTGTCCGCTTTCTAAGCCTTCCAAAAGTTTGTAGGTAAACGCGCTATGTCCCCACTCCGCCTTTTCGATCACCGGTTCTCCACGGCCACCGGCGGTTAGGATTTGGCGGGATCGCAGTGAAGAAAGGCGACTGACGTATTGCTTCGTTTCGTGCGACATGCCGCGCGTTGCGGTCGCTGCCAAACCACTGTAACAGGCATCGACGACGAAAAAGAGGTGCTTCGCTGGAATCATCGAACATATCTCTCTAATCTGTGTCATCGGTAAAAGCGTCGCGAAATACTCGCCTTTTTCGGTAGAGCCATCGACGGGAACGAGAT
>CAYUWG010000035.1:0-37935 GCA_964448285.1 uncultured Chromatiales bacterium | reverse complement strand
CCTCGCATTGCAATACAGTGCACAGGAAGCGGGATATCTCATCGGGGGTGTTCTCAATGCGGTCGGCCAGGTCGTCGCTGCAGGATTCAGCGTCGGAAGAGAGGCGGGAGAGATTGCAACGCTGGTCAAACTTCAGCGGATTCTATTCCTCGGTCCGCTCGTGCTCGGCGCATCGTTTCTGTTCCATCTTCCGGCGGATGGTGCGAGAAAGAAATTCCCTATTCCCGGCTTCATCTACGGCTTCGCTCTTGCCAGCATCATCGGTTCACTCATGCCGCATGAAGTGCATGTCATCCCCGTTTTAAGAGAAGTGGGAAAATTCTTTCTCATCGTCGCGATGGCGGGAATCGGGCTTCGCATTCGCTTTCGACATCTCATCCATTACGGACCGAAAGCCATTCTCTTCGGCGGGATGCTCTTCGTACTTCAGCTCGTCGTCGCCATGCTCGTCATTCCGCTGATGCGGTAGCGAAGGACGACGCGTTTTTCGTTTGCTCTTCGCTTCTCTACCTTGCCCTCATGAAGAATGAACGCGAGCCAATGACTGAACACCGCCATTACACCTTCGAAGATTTATTAGCGGTTATGAAACGCCTTCGCGTCGAATGCCCCTGGGACCGCGAACAGACACACGACTCGATCAAGGGACACACCATCGAGGAAGCGTACGAAGTCGTCGAGGCAATCGACCACGAAGATTACGAGGAATTGCGAAACGAACTCGGGGACCTGCTCCTGCACGTGGTGTTTCACGCGGAGATCGCAAGCGGTGATGGCCGCTTCACGATCGACGACGTGTTGCGTTCGATCATCGAGAAACTTATCAGGAGGCATCCGCACATTTTCGCAGATGTCGTCGTGAGCGACTCCGATGAAGTGAAGAAGAACTGGGAGCAAATCAAATTGGAAGAAGGGAGGGAGTCGGTGATCGATGGAATACCGTCGGTGCTGCCGGCCTTGCTTCGTGCATATCGCATGCAGGATAAAGCTTCGAAGGTTGGATTCGATTGGCCGCACCGCGATCAGGTGTGGGAAAAAGTGGAAGAAGAAATCCGGGAGCTTCGCTCGGCGATTGGCTCGAAAGCGCAGCCTGAGATCGAAGAAGAGTTCGGCGATTTACTTTTCTCGCTCGTGAACTACGCGCGCTTCGTCCGGATCAACCCGGAGGATGCGCTGCGCAAGACGATTCAGAAATTCGAACGACGTTTCCGTCACATCGAACAGCGGCTTCGGGAACAGCAGAAGGATATCACGATGACATCGCTGGAAGAAATGGACCGGTATTGGGAAGAAGCGAAGAAGCTTCCCTGATCACTTCAGCAAGCGCATCGGATACGTTCGGACGGCAGTCGGCGTAATCATCACGATGAAGTATGGCCCGGATGCGAGTGTGCTTCCATCGAATCTCAAGACGTAATCACCCGGAAGGATGCTTTCATCGAGCAATGTCGTAACCCGATTGCCGCGCGCATCGAGCACGAGCACCGAGTGCAAGCCCTCTTCGATGACGGAAAGCTCGATCACCGTTTCCGAGTTGAACGGATTGGGGTAGTTCCCGCGAATCTGCATCACGGCGCTTCCATCGAAGAGGCGCACACCGCCGTCACGGCAAATACGCAGGTCGAAACCGCCGTCTATCGTGACGGTTGTGATTGTGGCGCTATCCCATTCGACGCGTTCGAAATGCAACTCCGTTCCCTCCACGTCACCGAGCATGGCGAGTAAATCGAACGATGCAAGCGTCGCTTTCCCCGAATCCCATTTTCCTCTGAGCGAAAGCAACCTGTCAGTTCCATCGATCACTCCGGGTGGCGTCGTTCCCACAGGCGTCAGGATGTTCTTTCTGAACCGAACCGTGATGGTGCATGAATCGACGCCGGCTTGTTCAAGCATGTAAGATGAACGAACCCGGATCGGAACGTGAACGATCGAACCCGCATCTCCGGAGAGCCGGGGCATGTCCAACGTGACGACTGCGAGAACATCGATTCTTATCGAGTCGGAAATGGATGGGCAACCGTTGACATCCCTCACTTCGACTTGATAAAATCCGCTGCGGCGTGCAATCCACTGCTGTGATGTCGCCGATGCGATCGGTTGTCCATCGAGATACCATTGGTAGCTAAAGAGCGGCGGCGCAGTGAGCGTATCTCCGCTGCGAACGATGCCCGGTTTCGCTGGCGGAGGAAGCACCGTGACATTCGCAATTGCTGAGGCGATACATCCATTTGCATCCTCAACGGTAACACGATACGTCATCGGTGTCGTAACCGTGACCGTTGGATTCTGAAGCGTCGGATCATTCAAACCGAACGACGGCTCCCAGAGATAGCGATAAGGCGGTCTGCCTCCCTGGACTTCTACAGAAAGACTTGCTGGCGCGTCCTTGCACGCAGCAGCATCCTTCGTTACCAGACGAATCCCCTCGCGCACAGTGACTGATATCGTGTCGCGCATTTCACACCCGTGTCGATCCCTTACCACGACGAAATAGCTTCTTTGCCGCGACGTCGAATCATCACCGGGAAGCAGGACAATCGGATTCGAAGTGAAAGGATCGATGATCGTCGAGTCGCGAGGTGACCACTCGTAAGTGTATGGCCCATCGGAACATGAGACCATTGCATTCAAGCGAGCGCTATCTCCTGAGCAGATGGTAAGGTCACTCCCGGCGCTTACCTTCAGACGACAAATACCCGTAACAACGAGTGAGACAGGTTGCGAATACCGGAACGTTCCTTTGTGTGTGATCCTGATCGTGTATTCCTGTGCGGGCTGTGGCGAGGCGACCACGACTTGTTCGACGTTGTCGAGAATGTTATCACCGGGCGTTGCAGACGCGGCGGGATCGTTCAGCCCTTTCAATGTCCAGGGAAGGAATGTCGTTGCTCCGTCGCTCACTCTCATGTCGAGATCATGAATGAGGAAAGGAGTTTGGTTGTTGATCGCGTTCGTATCGAGCGGATGAGGAATCGACGGTGGATCGACCCAGCAGATCATCGCTTTCAGCGTATCGCCCGTTGCACGGACGCGAAGCACGATCGAATCGGATTGCGGAAGGAGGAGATCGTTGTGTACGAAACCGCCGCACTGGTTGTGTTGCACGAGTAAATCCGCGACGCGCTCCGTGTTCATGACGCCCCAACCGGATTGGTAATCGGGACCGGATGTACCGAAATCGTCCGCGGTGTTCATGAGGAGAGCCTTCCACGTTGCAGCGCGCATACGAATCGCAGGATCGAGGCGTGTCTGTAATTCATGGAGCACGGCGAGCGAACCGGTGACCGCCGCTGCGGATTGGGATGACCCGGAGAGCGAAGAATAGCCGTTCGGCTTGTTCGTAGGAGCCGTGTGCGAAGCGGAATAGACCGCATCGCCATGGGCCATGATATCCGGTTTGATCCGCCCGTCGTCGGTCGGTCCCCATGCCGTATAGGTTGTCATCGCGTTCCCGAACTTTGCATCGACCGCACCCACGACAAGGGGATTCTTTGCAACGCCGAATGTTGGAATGCAATCGTAGCCGGTTTTACCACCGTTGTTCTCAGGAAATAACGTCGGAGGCGGTTGTATCGGGCCGCCTTCTCCCCGGTAGTTTCCGACGGCTTTCACGATGAGGTATTCCGGAGCAAGCACGGAGAGCGAATCCCAATCCAATGCGCGCCAGTCGTAGTAGCCGAATTTGTAATCGATCGTGCGATGAATGCGCGTGTCGCCATGCCACGTACCCCGCACCCAGCCCGCAGCGCTCCCATATGCATGATTCGAAAAACGCAGGTCGTTCGCTCTGACTTCGTTTGCCATGCGGAACGTGTCACCTCCTGTGAGATCGTAGCAGTGCACACGCCCTTCGTAAGCCATCCCTTGCGCGAGCGGATTGATGCCCGTTCCCGCGAGCGTACACGAAACATGAGTCGCATGATCGCGGCCCGTGTCCGGTATCGCGCCGTCCATTTGCACGATGCGGCCACCTTGCAATTCGGGATGATCCGTGAACACGCCGAGGAAATCCCATTGACCGATGAGCACGTCCTTTCCCGTCAAGCCGTATTTCTTACGCGTGATATCCGTCCTGATTGACGCGGCGGTAAATGCGTTCATCGGAATGAGGTACTGAGGCCGGCCGCCGATGAAGCGTTCGAGATACATCAGCGTTCCGTCATCGAGCCTCTGAAGAATGGGAAGACCGCGCGTTGCCGCGAGTGAATCCCGCTCATGCTGAATTCTGTGGATCGCACGTTCGTTGGATGCGGTGAACGCCGACATCTCTTGAATCGATTGCGCTGACAGCGTCCACGCGAGCGCAAGGCTGATGAACAGCGCCAAGGTAAATATTCGAAGGAAGGTTGATGTATTGGAAAACATGCGCACTCCCGATTTGAAGATAATCTGTTTGCTGCATTCTACGCAGCGATGGTGCATGAATGACAATCGAATAGGATGAAGTGATGCTTGCCCACATTTGCACTCTTGTCAGCCATGGAAATCGAATAGGAAGCTTTCCGACTTTCAAAAGCCGTGTCTCGAACTCGTACGGCCATGAATGACTACCGAACAGTTCACGTGGACTTTTTGGGAAGATGGCGCAGGATTTCCTGAACGATGCGCGCGGTTGCGCCAGTGCGAGCCGTGACGAATGCCTCCGATGCCTGCCCTTCTTCGCGTCGCTGCTCATCATTGGCGAAAAGGAAACGGAGTGTGCGGTACAGTTCGCGACGATTGTGGACGACGAATCCGCCGCCGCTTTCAGCAAGCTCTGCCGCTTCCTGGCTGTTGGAAATCTTCGGTCCGTAAACCACCGGAATCCCGTAGGCCGCGGGTTCCAACGTGTTGTGAACGTTGCTCCGGAAGCCTCCTCCGACAAACGCAACGTGTGCCGAGGCGTAAAGCTGAAGTAAAATGCCGATGCTATCGACGAGGATCACGCGCTCGTGGTCGTATCGCGAGACGTGGGAAAAGCGAATCGATGAAATGCCGTTCATTTTGTATTCGAGCGCTTCAATCGAGGCGACCGTCGGTTCGTGCGGCACGATGATGCAGAGGAGATCCGGCTCGTGCTGAAAGAGCTTTTGCAATACGGGAATCAAAACCTCCTCATCTTCCGACCAACTGCTTCCCGCGACGAGGATCTTCTTCCCACCCGTCATGCTCTCCGGAAGGAGGGGAGTGCTTCGCGCTTGCATCGCACGAAGCTGGACGCGATCGTATCGAGTGTCTCCAATTGCCCGAATGTCCATCTGCTCCAAACCGAATCGACGGAATCGCTCTGCGTCTGCCTCGGAGATGGTGAGGATAGCGCGCAGCGTCTGGAAGACGTTTCGGTGAAACGTGCGGGAGACCGGCCACAAGCGCGGGGAGTTGCTCCGAAGCGTTGCGTTCGTCAGGAGAGATGGGATGCCGTGTCGATTGCACTCCCAGAGATGATTCGGCCAGACATCATAGCGGATGAACGTTGCCGCATCGGGTTTCAATACGTCGAGAAATGCGCGCGCCCGGCTGAGCGAATCGAACGGGATGTATGTGACGGCATCCACAAAAGGATAGCGGATGTTGTTCGCATAGCCGGAAGGAGAGAAGAAGGAAGCGATGATCACGATGTCCGGATTGATCGCTTTGAGACGTTCGATGATGGGTTTCGCTTGTTCGAATTCACCCATCGATGAGGCGTGTACCCACAATCGCGGCGATCCCTGTAAAGATTCGAGCCTCTTCGACAGCGCATCAAGCAAACCTTTCCGGCCCCGCAGCGCTCGCCGGACTTTCCTGCTTACGAGCGCCATCGCGTGAATCCCAATCCACAGAAGGGGTATTCCGACAGCGTTATAAATGAATGACCACATAGGCAACGAACCATCCGACGCGATGCCGGAAATGGCTGTCCAATATGACCATTTTCATCCGTGTGGGGAAAGAAAAGCTTACTCGACGATGATCTTCTGCGACAGAATTCCTGACGAAGTGCGGATGAATGTGAGATACATTCCCGGCTGCAGGTCTCGAGTCGGAATCAGGATTCTATTGCTGCCGGATGGGAAAAAACCGTCAGTGATCGTTCTGATCTTCCGGCCAAGGATATCATAAACCTCTACCAGGACTTGAGTAGAAGAAGGAAGCGTGAACGCGATCGTCACTTTGTCGAGAGTTGAGGATATGGGATTCGGGTATGGATGGGAGAGTGAAAAATGGGCGACGGTGATCGGATTCTCTGAAAGAAGGGGTGTGCCGAAAGTTTGACCGCAGTGTTTGAGATATTCCAAGATTTTGCCTCTTCGCCAGAATCCGAGATTGCTTTGATCCTCGGAATAGAAGCCAATATCTTCTAAAAAAATCCTGGATGAGACATAATCGAAACCGGAGCGGCCAAGCGTCAATGACTTTTTTTTCTTCTCGTACCAAGTAACAGTTCCTGTATCAATGACCATCTCATTACCCCAGATATCGCCAACGGTAAGATATGCAGACATTTTAAGGTTCTCTTTGTTGTTCGAGGCGTCCCAAACGTAAAGTCCCGTAGGATCATTTCTGTAAAACAGTCCTGATGAAGCCACGAAATAACGCTTACCATTAAGAATGGTGTCCTTCATGATATTCTCGTATGATATCCAGGACCCACGATTGTTGCCCATCCAATCCCATTCTCTTGTTTTGTAGTGTCTTGCATCACCAACGCATAATTTCATAATATTTATTGTCGTGCTTGGATAGTTGTATTCCCGTCCAGCTAACGATGCCCGAATCAGCCTGCTCTCACCTTGGTCGGTCTTTACCCTCAGAATGCCAAACTGATCAGCAACAGTCACTTCGCGGTTCCCTGATAAAGACACGGTAAACGCAGGGACATTCATTCCAAAAACCGTTGTGTCGAAGCGTCTTTTAACTTGTACCATGATCCGTCCATTCCGCCCTGAAAGCGTCATCGTATCGAGAACTGGCGGGCTAAGGGGACACTTTTCATACCACCGACCTCCTTGATCGGTGGTTTCGATAAGGATTCCTGATCCACTAACCGTTTGGCATACATTCACATTTAATAAGGGATAAAACTCCGTGTCAAACGGAATGAACGCACTCGGGAATCGAACCAAGACAGTATCTTGAATGTCATCTTTATTGATTGGAGTAACATCAACGACTTCTCGCAAAACATTTTTCACGGAAACCATGAATTCCTCAAAGTTGGGAAGTCTGTACACCCGCACATCTCCTGGCTTCATCGAGACATTGAACTGCTGCGCCTTGAGAGCAATTGAGAATGCCAACAATCCGAAGAGTATGATTCGATATTTCATGAGTCCTCCGTGATGTTCTGATCCGAACAGAAAGACACTGACAGATTAGCGGCGGTTACATAGAGAAGCCAGAATCGAGACACAAATCCGACTCTGTAAGCGGAACATGTAACGATTCCACAACGCGAGTGTCTTGCACCGGGGCTTGATTGCAGCGCAGGTCTCACTTTAATACTTTGGTCTGTGAATTCGTGAACCGGAATATGGAGTCTGCCCATGAACACTCGTGTATCATTGATCGCGTGTCTTCTTATTCTCTCAGTGGATGGCATTTCGCAGTTCGTCTATAAGAATGTTGGGACAAGCGGTCTCGGGGCTGTTTCAGCCATAAGCTTTGTCTCACCGGATTCGGGGTACGTGGCTTCATTCGATGGGAAGATCTATAAAACGACGGATGGCGGAAGCACATGGCAACGACGCTATCTCAACAATCCTGGAGAACCGGCCGGAGAACTGCTCGATGTTTCGTTCCTCGATCCTTACAACGGTGTCATCTCAACCGGGCAAGGGATGGTGTATATGACCAATAACGGCGGTGGCTCCTAGCGAAAAATTCAAACGGGCGTGTGGCACGCGGTGGTTCTCCGGCTACGCGTTATAACGGCCTTGACTTTGCCGATAACAACACCGGATTTGCAGTCTCCGAACAGGGCGAAGTCGCCGTAAAAATGATGGGGGATTCACTTGGCGTAAATACACGTCAGCGAACAACACTGCGAAGAATCAGAAGCGAGGAGCAGCCGGAGATGCAAACAACTTCCTCATCGCCGTCGGAAGTGGCTTCAATGGTACCGCTGGGACTTCGAGAGACGGTGGGCAAAGTTGGCAGAATGTCAACCTCTCACGATGCGAATTGTGCAACGTGACGTTCGTCAATCCGAATTTCGGGCTTCTGACAGGTGATTGCGATCAAGTATGGACGTATCGTCGTACCCCGCCCACGATACCGCAGATGAGTTTCAGTTCGAATGTCGTCGGTCATGGTACCGTGTTCACCGAGAAACGGTCGCGGCGTATCGTGAAGGTTCGAGGCGGATGTTCGCCGATTTTTCACCCTCGGAATCCGGTACAAAATCGATGGAGAGTTGAGCGAAGCTCCCAGGCGGATTTTCAAAGAAAGATTTCACGATCCAATTCATACCTGTTCGTCTCGGTGTTCATGAAGCGACGTTGCACCTGCATTCCGATGATCCGTTCACACCTGAGACGATCGTTCCTCTGTCCCGTAACGCGCTGCTTACCTCAGTATCGTCTCCAATGCGCGCATCCGAAATATCGCTCGAACAGAACTTACCGAATCCTTTTCGCGCTGAGATTGAGATAGCCTATTCTCTTCCACTCGAAATGCATGCACGTCTGATACTCTACGATCTCAATGGTCGCCGGATAGGCACTCTCGTAGATCGAGCGTTGGAAGCCGGTCGCCATGTTCATCGATACCGTTCGGATGATTTACCGGTCGGCATCTATATCTATCGGCTTGAAGTCGAGGGAACCAGCATCACAAGAAGAATGATCGTGTTTCGCTGATGCTCCAATCGAGTTCACTCGAAATCACGAAAGAATATCCTGCATGAACATTCCGTCCTGCATGATCTTTTGTCCTTCTATCCAGATATCGAAGTCTCTGCCCACCACGTCGATGTGCGTCGATGATTTCCAGTCGGCGCCGGTGTGTTCCGCATAGGGATGGCCAAAGGCGATGTGCACGCCGGGGATTTTTTCATCCTGGAGAATGTGGCCGATGATGCTCGTGCATGCGGTGTTCGTTCCGATGGCGAACTCACCGACACGGTCGCTGTTTTCATCGGTCATGCAGTACTGGATGAATTCATGGAGCAGTTCTTTGTTCTCGCAGGAGCAACTGCGAATCCTGCTGTTCGCTATTTCTATCGTGAGCGGGGTTTCGGAAAGGTCGCCGTACTTGCCGCAGAGATAATCGCCGACAACGCCGTCCACGACGTAAACACCGTTGACGTTTTCGGGTGCGGTGAAGGTTTCGCCGCCGGGGAGGTTTCCCCACTTGTCGGACGAGATGATGCCGCTCGTCTTGAGCCAATTCAACTGCGGTGAAAGCGTGGCTTCGATATCTGTACCGTGACGGGTTTTAGCCGTGATCGTTCGAGCCTGCGATGCAAGTTCGAAGACGCGCTGGCTGATGCGATCCACCTCGATGAAATCCGCCTGCATCCCCTCAATCATGATGCGATGGTTGATGTTCACCATGTGTCCGTGACGCGGCTTTGCCACGTTGATCGTGTTCATCATCTCGATGCGATGGCGAAGCTCGCCCATTTGCGAAGCACATGCGTAAATGCTCACGTCGGTATGGAACAGTGCGTCGAGAATTTCCTGCGGCATCGCGATCATCGGACGCACACCCATTTCTTCGAGGATGAACACGTGCATCGGATTTCCTAATGATCGCACTTCGTCGGCGAGGCTTGCGCCGATTGCGAGCGAAGCTTCATCCGTAATGAGGACGAATTTTTCTTCCGGTTGCAGGCGCAGACAGACTTCGATTGCATTCCTCGCCGCCGTTCTGTACTCCGCAGGATAGGGAGTGGTGATCAGTCGTTCCAATGACGTGTGTGCGTGTCGTTCACCTTCAAACATGCTGCTCCTGTCAGTCAATGAATGTGTGCTCCTTGAGTGGCTCCGGTGGCGGAACATCGATGCCAAGCCCGTGGTGCGTTTCCTTCACGATGTAATCCACGACGCGCTTGAGGTCGTTTGCCTGTTCGTAGATGGCTAACTGCCGGTCTGCACCGCTTCCCATCGTCATGATGTCCCGTATGTGCGAGACCTCTTCACGGCTGTCGAGTTCATCGACGACGTCATCGACGAAATCGAGAAGTTCCTCGGCAAGATCGGTGAATGGAATCTCCATCGCTTTTCCGAAGTCGATCAATTTGCCTTCGATGCCATAGCGTGCTGCACGCCACTTGTTTTCCAAAATCAAATCGCGGCGGTAAAGGCGAAAGCCCAAATTCTGTGTTCGAAGTTTCCAGATCTTTGCGACGATCGCCTGAATGAGCGCGGCCATTGCAACCGTTTCATCGGCGCGAAGCGGAATGTCGCAAATGCGAAACTCAAGCGTGTTGAACAGCGCGTGCGGACGAATATCCCACCAGATCTTCTTTCCATCGTCGATGCTATTCGTCTGGATGAGGAGTTGTACGAAGCGTTCAAACTCGCCGTAGCTCGGATAATACTCCGGGATTCCGGTGCGCGGGAATTTGTCGAATACTTTCGTGCGATAGGATTTCAATCCGGTTTTGCGCGCTTGCCAGAAGGGTGAGTTACTTGAAAGAGCAAGCAAGTGCGGAAGGAAATACCGCGCTTCATTCATGATCTCGATTGCAGTCTGACGGTTCTCGATTCCAACGTGGACGTGCAGACCGAAAATCAGATTTGCTCGCGCCACCATCTGCATGTCTTCGATGATGTTCTTGTAGCGAATGTTCGGCGTGATCTCTTGGTCCTCCCAACTCGAAAAGGGATGTGTGCTCGAAGCGCCGATTCGAAGTCCTCGTGCCATTGCCAGTTGCGCGATCGTTCGCCGTTTATCAAACACATCGACCCGCGCTTCTTTGATGTTCTGACAGATACCCGTACCGACTTCGACCACCGATTGGTGCATCTCAGGCTTGATTGATTCCTTGAGCACCTTCCTGCCTTCTTCGATGATCTCCTGGATATGGGACCGCAACTCACGAGTTTTTGGATCGACGATCATGAATTCTTCTTCGATGCCAAGGGAAAACGTAGGTCGAGTTTGAGTCATGTTATCACCTGTACGTTTAGAGTTACCGGATGAGTTTACTTCGAAGAGAGGAACAGGGTGTCGTGGAGGTTGCCGGTGAAGAGCGTTCGTCCTTCGAGTGCGCAGTCGATTGCGAAGCGCGCGACGGATTCGACCACCCATTCGAAATTGGCCGGCGTGACAGAGTTGATGTCACAGTCCGGAGCGGGATTCATGTAATCGATGGCATAGGGAATACCTTCTTTCACGGCAAACTCCACGGTGTTGAGATCATAGCCCAACGCATTGTTGATCGCGATCACGTCACGATGCATGCGTTCCATCAGAGACTGGTTTTCGGGATATTCGACAACGTATCGCAGGTGCATCGGATGGTGCGGTGCATACGGCATGATGTGAACGTCACGGCGACCGACACCGTAACACCGGTAGTACGATTCATATTCGATTCCTTGCTGGAGGATCATGCAGATGTCCGCCGTTTGATCGTACTGATGAAAGAACTCTTCAGGCGAATTGATCTTATAGACGTTTCTCCATCCACCACCATCGAACGGCTTCATAAAACAGGGGAAACCGACGTAGTCGAAAACTTCCTCCCATTCGATGGGGAACTTCATGTTCCTCATGGACTGAGAGGTTGTGTTTGGCGGGTGATCCTTCGTAGGTAAAAGCACCGTGCGCGGAACAGCGACACCGGCCTTCGCCGCGATCGCGATGTCGATGAACTTATCGTCTGCTGACCACCAGAACGGATTGTTGAACACGTATGCACCGTGAAGCGCCGCGTTCTTCAGATACGAACGATAGAAAGGGATGTCGTGGGATATCCGGTCGATGATCACTGCGTACCCGGAAAAACCATGGTCGTAAACCGCGCCAACCTTGAGAAACTCCGCCTTGACTCCATCGATGTCCTTGCTGTTGATTCTTTCCACTAAAGCAGGAGGGAAGGTGCTTTCTTGCCCAAACAAAATGCCGATGCGTTTCATGCGTTTGTATTCTTAAGAAGTGATGGAAGCGTAGTGTCGCGTCTCAGTGTAATTCCGCCGGAGGCTGGGACCAGGGACAGATGCACGAACGTTGCGCCAATATAGACGCGGTTCCTCATTGTTGTCAAATACCTGCGTTCAATGCACACCACGGAATATCCCATCTCGGTTCTGTTTTCGAACGCGAGTTCCTCGAGGGATACCGACAGCGCGGACGGGCGAAGTCTTCAACCTTGTATATCGGATACCTCCTCGGTATTTTCGACTGCCATTCGAATAATCCGGAAACCCTTTGGCCATCGAATCCCGCACCATTACGACATCAGAGAACACAGCATCGAAAACGCCTTCGCAGTCATCACCGTGTGATGTTTCCATCGTCATCCCCCTTTACAACGAGCGCGATTCCCTCAACGAACTTGCTGAAAGGATCGCTGAGCATGTCGGACGAATTACCGAACAGTGGGAAGTTTGGTTTATCGATGATGGCAGCAACGACGGCTCCCACGAAGCCATCGAATCACTCCACAGCCGTGATGCACGATTCAAGCTCGTTCGTTTCCGGCGCAATTACGGAAAGAGCGCTGCCTTGGCTGTGGGTTTTAAGAGAGCGCAGGGAAAATACGTCATCACGATGGATGCGGATTTGCAGGATGATCCGGCAGAAGTGCCCGCACTTATTGCGAAAATCGAGGAAGGGTACGATATGGTTTCGGGATGGAAGAAGAAACGGCACGACCCGATTTCGAAAACGATTCCATCGAAGTTCTTCAACTTTGTCACGGGTCTCTTATCCGGCATCAGGATACATGACTTCAACTGCGGATTGAAAGCATACAAGAATGAAGTCGTAAAGAGCGTCGTCGTTTATGGTGAAATGCACCGGTACATTCCGGTGCTTGCGAAGATGGCCGGTTTCTCCGTAACCGAAATACCGGTGCAGCATCATCCGAGGAAACACGGGAAGACGAAGTTCGGGCTTAGCCGTTTCTTCAAGGGATTCTTGGACCTACTCACCGTCGTGTTCACCTCACGCTACACGCAACGACCGCTTCACGTCTTCGGGACGATCGGTTCGATCCTCCTCTTTGCCGGCATCGTCATCAACGGATGGCTCACGGTCGAATGGTTCATGGGCTACCCCGTGTCGAACCGACCTCTGCTCATGCTCGGTGTGCTGTTGATGCTTGTCGGCATCCAGCTCATCTCGACCGGCTTGCTTGCCGAGATGGTAACGAAGCAGGAGCAGACGATGATGGATTATCACGTCAAGCAGATCCTTGAGTAATTCGAAGCGTCCTGCGGAGAATCATCGTTCCGCCCAACTCAGCCAGTCACTCTCACATTTTCATGCCTGATCTTTCTCTTTACAAAGCCGACTGCCGACATTTCCGAGGGGATATCCCTTGTGCGCCGCATAAGCGTGAAGGCGTTCACTGCGATGGATGTTCATACTATGATCCGACAGACCGGAACATCCTCATCATCAAGCTTGGGGCAATCGGCGACGTCATTCGCACGACTCCGCTTCTGCACAGACTGAAAGAAGCGTTTCCAAACGCGCGAATCTGGTGGCTCACCCAGACGCCTGAAATACTGCCGGCATCGGTTGACCGGAAGTTGAAGTTCAACGCCGCCAGCGTGACATCGCTCTATGCAATCGACTTCGACCTCGTCATCAATCTCGACAAGGATTTGGAAGCATGTGCGATGACGTATCGAATAAACGCTCGCATGAAGAAGGGCTTTACGCTCGCCAACGGCGTCTGTGCGCCAATCGATGAAGACGCTCGGCACAAGTTCCTCACCGGCATTTTCGATGATCTCAACAAAGCGAACACGAAGCACTATGTAAAGGAGATGTTCGAGGTATGCGGTTATGAGTGGAACGGCGAAGAGTACATCCTCGATGCCGTGCCTCAGGATTTCGGACTCGATCACTCAAAGCCCATCATCGGATTGAACACGGGATGTGGCGGTCGCTGGACAAGCCGCCTCTGG
The DNA here is from genome assembly GCA_964448285.1 of uncultured Chromatiales bacterium. Lineage (GTDB taxonomy): Bacteria > Bacteroidota > Ignavibacteria > SZUA-365 > SZUA-365 > CAYUWG01. Next base: position 23,887 of record CAYUWG010000035.1, on the reverse strand, counting down.
CCCGATGAAAGCTGGATTGCGCTTGCTCGAACGCTGCAGGGAAATGGAATGCAGGTTCTCTTTCTTGGAGGCGAACAAGAGCATGAAAAGAATGCGATGCTCGCACGGCGTACAGGCGGGATGTATCTCGGTCACTTTTCGTTGCAAACGTTCATCGCATTGATGCATGAATGCGATGTGATCGTTAGCGCTGTGACGATGGCAATGCACATCGCAATCGGACTGAAGAAGCCGCTCGTGCTTTTCAACAACATTTTCAACAGATATGAATTCGAACTATACGGAAGGGGAGAGATCATAGAGCCGTCGAAGGAATGCATGTGTTTCTTCAGGCCGACATGCATCAACGACCAGTATCAGTGCATGGAGTTTATCGAACCCGAACGCGTTGCGAAAGCTGTTGAACGATGGGCAGACAGATAGCGTTCAGTCAGAGTATCAGAATCTGTCTGCGATGATGCTTTTCAGTAAGAGCGTCGTGACGAACGAAGATGCAACGGTGATTCGCACGGGGGCTTTCGCATGTGAACTCACGTCGCATGGCGTGATACGTGCCGTCGGTACGGAGTTCATCGAACTTCTCCATCGACTTTCTGCAAGTGAGGTGATCCATCTCAAACCGGGAATGTGCGGTGAGGCCGTTCTCACGAACGAGAAAGGGCGAGTGCTGGACGTCGTGTTCGTCGTTCCGCATGAAAGCGAAACCCTTCTGCTCATCTCACGGGGAAAGCGCGATGAACTCCTCGCATGGTTCGATAAATACACGATCATGGAAGACGTGAAGTACACGGACGTCACAAGCGAATTCATCCAATACGAAGTGATGGGAGTTCAATACCATCGCGAGATCGAGCAAACCCCGGATGCCTGGATGACGGCACGTCGTGACGATGGCATCGAGATTTTTCACCATAAAAGCATGACCGGCAGCGGAGTGCGATTGCTTGCTCTGCGAGAATCACGTGAGCGGGTTGAAGAGATGCTTCGCAACGTTCCCCGCGTTTCTTATGAAGCGCAGCATCTCTGGCGCGTGATGAACGGTTTCCCTTCCGTTGGTCATGAATTGACCGCGCAGTTCAATCCCCTTGAATCCGGTGCGGCTACTGCGGTGAGTTTTACGAAGGGATGCTACATCGGCCAGGAGGTGATCGCCCGTCTCGATTCCTACAACAAGGTGCAACGTCACCTGAAACGTCTTCAGTTAACTCCTCAATGCACGGATGATTCGCTTCTGCCCGTTGAGTTGAAATCTGAAAATGAAAACGCGGGTATTTTGACTTCACTCGCATTCGATCCTTCGACGAACATCACACACGGACTTGGGCTTATTCGCATTCGCTATGAGGCCGTCGGTACGATGCTTACTGCTGTCATCGGCGATGCTGAGTACGTTGCCGAGGTTCAGGCATGAGCGAAAGGAAGACAGCACTCGTCACAGGTTCCGGTCGAAGGCTCGGGCGAAAGATCGCTCTCGCACTTGCGCAAGAAGGATATGACGTCGCTCTCCATGCACATCGATCCCTCGACGGAATGCATGAAGCAGCAGCGCAAATCCGTGCAAGCGGAGGAGATGTCCTTGAGCTGCAAGCCGATCTCGCAATCGTTTCGGATATCAGACGCATTGCAAGCGAACTGAATGAATGGACCGACGGACTGGATGTTCTTGTGAACAACGCGGGGATTTTCCCAGAAGCGTCATTCGAGGAAGTCACCGAAGAGATATGGAATGCGGCACTGGACATCAATCTCCGAGCGCAGTTTTTCCTCGTTCAATTCTGTGCGGATGCATTGAAGTTGCGCAAAGGCTGTGTCGTCAATCTTGCATCGGCAGGCGGGTTCGAACCGTGGAAGAAGCACATCCCCTACAATGTCTCCAAGGCTGGCGTGATCATGCTGACGCGAGCACTGGCAAAAGCTCTCGCACCCAACGTTCGTGTCAATGCGATTGCACCGGGAGTGATCCTCGTTCCGGGTGAAGAGGAAAGAACGCACATTGACGAGCGGCGCATTCCGTTGAAGCGCTACGGGTATCCGCAAGACATTATCGACGCCGTGCTTTATCTTGTACGCGACGCCACGTACCTCACAGGCCACATACTCCCTGTTGATGGCGGAACTACTTCAATCGGTATTTGAAAAAGGACACGACAATTCCATGCCCAAATCAACGATCAAATCCTACAACAATCCGGAGTTTCTCAACAGCCGCGACGCACGGCCCCTCCGCTTGCTTGCCGAGTATTTCGAACCGTTGCAAAGACTCCGGCGACAGAAGGTGCAGGACACGATCGTGTTCTTCGGTTCGGCAAGAATGATGTCGCACCAGGCGGCGATGAAGCAAAAAAATGAGATTCTCCATGTGATCAACTCGTCACCCTCGAAGAATCCGCCGAAGCACCTCCTCAACCAACTGCAGCGCGCGGAGGTTCATCTTCGCAATTCGAAGTACTACGAAGGGGCGGTCGAGCTCGCGCGTCTTCTCAGCGAGTGGACTTTGACGTTGAAGAACAATCGTTTCGTCATTTGTTCAGGCGGGGGACCTGGCATCATGGAGGCCGCGAATAAAGGTGCGCAGTTAGCCGGCGCGAAGTCGATCGGGTTGAACATCTCCCTCCCGTTCGAGCAGGATTCGAATCCGTTCATCACACCCGAATTGAACATCGAGTTTCATTATTTCTTCATGCGCAAGTTCTGGTTCGTCTATCCGGCAAAAGCGCTCGTCGTGTTTCCGGGAGGCTTTGGAACGATGGATGAGTTGTTCGAAATTCTGACGCTCGTACAGACGAACAAACTTCGTAAAGATGTCTTCATCGTGTTGTACGGCTCAGAATTTTGGAGAAAGGTTATTAACTTCGATGCGTTCCTCGAACAAGAGGTTATCAGTCCGAATGATCTTGAACTATTCCAAATCTGTGATTCCCCGAAAGAAGCTTTCAACTACCTGAAAAAGAAACTCACGGCAACCTACTTGAAATCATGATCGATCAACGCGAACTCTGGTACTTGTTCACTCTTCTTGACGACCAACAGGTGGCGGTGCAAAAAGCTGTTCGCGACCGCTTAGTGGAGTTGGGTGAAGAAGCGGTCAAAGCTCTACGGGAGCTTTCACGAAATCATCACAACAGGAACGCAGACTACGTCGAGGACGTCGTCAACGAGATTCGGATGACGTGCACGCTCCGCCGATTGGGAGCGACGCTCGAAAATCCCGGCGCGATAGTCGATCTCGAAGAAGGCGTGTTCGCAATCGCGAAGTATGGTTATCCCGATATCGACGTTCCTTCCTACAAACGCAAGCTCGATCTGATGGCCGATGACGTGCGCGTCCTTGCAGGTCTCCGTGCAGCACCGATCGACCGGTTCATGAAGATTCGCAGTCTCCTCTTTACGGACCTCGCCTTCATGGGAAACAGGCACGACTACTACAATCCTGATAACAGCTTCTTCAACAAAGTTCTCGATCTCCGGAAAGGCATCCCGATAACGCTCTCCGTTCTCATGCTCTTGATCGGTAAGCGTTTGAACATCGCACTGAACGGCATCGGTATGCCCATGCACTTCCTCGTTCAGTATGACGATGGATCGCGTATGTTTTTCGTGGATGCTTTCAACGGCGGAATGATCGTAACGCAGGACGAGTGCAAGGCCATGCTCGCTTCGAGCGGCATTACCTTCCAGCCGGCGATGCTCAATCCGGTAACGGATAAGGATATTCTCGAACGAATGTGGCGCAATCTCTATCTCTCGTACCAACAGGTTGGAAACGTAGAAGAGTCGGGTCGTGTCGCCGAGATTCTTCGTTTCATCGATCCGGAATTCCATGTCAACAGTCCGTCGCACGACGAAGACGTGGATGATGAAGATGATGAGGATGAAGAGATTTAAGCAGATCGTTTCGCATCACTTTCATGCCTCCATCGCCGGAGGCTTTTTTTTGAAATCATCTCAATGAACAATGGCAGTCACCGTCCTTTCTCTTGTCTCAATCTCGAAAGGGAGCTAACTTGTATCAGCGGAGAGTACCTCGGGGATGCAATGGTTTCGACGGGGAGCGAGGTGCTTGAAACTGCATGCCGTGCCTGCCGCAAGCACGTAAATCTTACGGCAACACCAATAATCGCCAACTACGATTATGCCCTTGCTGCCTAATTAGGCAGCAACGTCGCCCGGAGGCCCGCCTGTCGGCTGAAGGTGTCGGCGTCGCTAAAGGCAGGATAGGTTCCCAAGTGTTCGGGGAGGGAACCGAGATGCTTCACCGAACTGGTTCAACAGCAGACCTGCTTGTCGGTACGTTGTAGAACGAGATTCAAAGACACGCTACGCATGTAGATGTTTCAGGGTCTTCTCTCCGGACGGGGGTTCGATTCCCCCCATCTCCACTAAGACAGCTCACGATGGGCTGTCTTTTTTTTTTCTCCCTTTAGAAACAAGACTGGCCGAGTGCTGCCAGGAATCAGAGGATCATTCTAGGAAATCTTCCGCGGGATGCCTATCGAACATGAGAGAGAAGAGATGCCATTTACATGTTCGAACTGCGAGGTTCATCTTCAGCCATAGTTCGTGAGAGCACCCTTCGCTAACTCGATCACGCGCTCGCGTAATGCACTCGGTTCCAGCACGGTCACGCCCTTTCCTCTGCTGACAACCCAACTCGCAATTTCTTCGAGCGAGTTGACGAGCACTTCGAGCACGAGGCTCCCGTCGTTCTCTGTCATGATCACTTGTGACTCGACGAGCAACTGCGGTTTGATACGCTGAGCCCATATCCGGTCGAGACGCAAACGGACGCGGTGCTGTTCATCTCCGATCCAACTCCTGAAGGAGTGACGGAACATCTCGGAAATCTTCGTTGCCGACAGGGGAACGAAGGACTCCCCGGTCGGGCGAATCCGTTTGATCTTATTCAGGTGATATTGCTTGATGATGCCGTCGTGATCTGCGAGAAGCCGCCATGAACCCTCACTCTGAAATATGACCTGCGGTGCGATGCGCCGGTCTCGTTCCAGATTGTCTGCTTCCTTTTGATACTCGATAACGACTTTCTTTCGCGCCTCGATGCTCCGTTGCAGGACGACGACCATGTTCAACGCTTTCTCTCTGTGCTTCCGGACGAGCAATGCCGTCGCTTTATCCACGTTGCTGTTCGCTCCGCATATGCCTAAGTACTGCACGATCAATTCGCGGAGTTGCTGATTGTCCAGCGGGATATCGATCCGGACACCGTTGCCTCCGTAGGAGTGAATGGAAATACCCTGATGAGCACGGAGTTCACCCATGTCACGCTTGATGGTCAGTTCCTCGCACTCATAGAGATTCGCAAGGTCACCGATCGAAGGAGTTCGCTGCGTATCGCAAGCGAGACCGATCAGTTCTATCTGCCGCTTGATTTTGGTTTGAAGATGCAACATGGGACAGCTCCTGCCTGTGACGTGAAAAAGTATCATTCGATGATACTGTCTCGCTTATTCTATGGAATACATTGCGGATAACAAAAGGAAGGAGAAAACCATGTTCGTCAAAACAGTTTCAATCAAACAAGCACACCGAATCAGCGTCGTTCATCTCGCGACTGCAAGCCATGATACGTTGGAGTATATCAGCTCGGACAGCGCGATAAAGAAGAAATGCATCGACGTGCGAGAGGTATCCGAAACAGGTATGGTGAACGCAATCGAAGTGGTAAACAACTCCGATCAATTCATCTTCATGATGGATGGCGACGTTCTTGTCGGTGCAAAACAAACGCGCATGTTGAATACATCCATCTTCTTCGCGCCAAAGTCAAGGACGGTGATTCCGGTAAGCTGCGTTGAACGGGGGCGATGGCAGTTCGTCTCACGGTCGTTTTCCGGATCGCACTTCGCTTCGCCATCGATCCTGCGAGTGTCCAACTCACGCGAGGTTACGAGCAGCTTACGAAACGAGGGCGCCTTTACGACGCATCAGTCGCGCGTCTGGGAAAACGTCCAGTCGTTCGTTCATCAGAGCAAGACCACTTCGCGAACGCACTCGCTCGCGGATATTTACGAGCAGAAGCACGATGATCTGGAGTCTGTCACGCAGCAGTTCGATCCCGCAGATGAGGCGAATGGATTTGCTGTCTTCGTCGATAACCGGTTGTTGAACATCGATCTTTTCAACAGGCGCGATATTTACCGCGAGTACTTCAAGAAGGTCATTCATGGGATTGCTGCTGAAACGCTCTTTCTGATCGACAAGGGAAAGTCCATCACGGAATCGGAAGTGAAGTATCGTGCACTGGACGTACTGGATTCCGTGGAAAAGATCGAAGGATCGGAACATCCCGGAGTCGCGCTTGGCATCGAACGCCGCTTCGAATCGAAAGAGGTCACGGGATTTCATCTTCAGTACGATGACCTGCTCGTGCATCTGGCGGTTCTTTCGATCAGCACTGCATCGCAGTCATGAAACCGGAGTTGCGGAACGGACCTGTGTTTTCGATGGCAAGTCCGGAGGAAGTCATCGAAGCGTTGAACTCGCGAACGATTCGCAAGCTCGAATGCAGGCCGGAGTGTCTTCGCGTCGAGCAGGAGAATGGCGAGTTGATCGTGTATCACGTGAACGGAACAGTAGCACAGTTTCCGATGCGGCGGAGTTTCTTTTACAAGCTGCTTCGATGGTACAACTTTCCCGTTCGGCAAATCGGGAATATGAGTTCTGAAACGGTCGTATCGCTCCTCAATGATTTCATTCTCAATATGAAAAGCGAGCGGGTCACTCTGACGATCGAAGACGGCGAAGCGTTGACGATTACCGGCAGCAGCTATGCCGAACTCCCTGACCTGACCGTGATCGAACAGTGTCTTCCGCTTCATATATATAAAATATCGCGCGATGATTTCTTTATTCGGATTTACTCGGAGGTTCGGCATCGGTTTGAACCGGTGCCCGGCGACGTCTGCGGTTTCGGTATGAACGTTATCAATTCCGAAACGGGATTTCGCGCGCTGACTATCGAACATTATCTCCATCGGTTCATTTGCTCGAACGGCGCGGTGGCTCAAGTGCCCGGCAAGAAACGGAAATACTACCATTTGCAGAGTGAGTCCGAGGATTTAGCTTCCGCACTCTGTTCAGCAGTCGCAGAGCAGCGTGAAGAGCGCCGTTTGCTCGCCGCGCGATGGATTTCCGGGATACGTTGTCCATCCGAAGCAATGCTTGCCTGGCTCAAACGTGAACTCATCCGGAGAATCGGCTCTAAACCGGCCGCGCACTTCCTGAAAGGTGTTTCAACGGAAATGAGCACGCTTGACCTTTTCAATTCCCTCACGACTTATGCAAAAGAATTCAACCTTCAGGAACGATACAACATTGAAGCAATCGCTGGAGATATGTTGATCTCCGAGATGTCGTAAAGGCAACTCTAAACCAGTATTGGACACTTTCGAACGAACACCCCTTTTTGCAGCAACTTCAGCAACTGGATTCCGGGCATTGAAGGACTGAGCAGAGCGTTAGTGATCCCACAAAGCAAGAGCGCCAAAGGTCTTCTATATGCCACTGTTTGTTGAGCTCGCGGGGAAGACGCTAAAGAATCCCCTCATACTCCCCATCCCATCCCGGCAAATCGCCCTTCACCCTCAAATCCATCGCTGGATTCTTACCGCCTAAGTTCAGGAGGCGCAGTATGCCCGTCGAGATAGAGGGATTCTTTGCAGGGTTGAAGGTGTCGCTCGTTTCGTGTGCGAGCCGTTCGTCGTCAGTGCCGAGCAGGAAGGCATCTTTTTTTTGCTTGTGATAGAGCGATGCAGAATACGGCGCAGAGAATTTCTGGTTCGTTCGCGCCACTTCGTAAGCCGATGAAAGTACCCTCTGCGGATCCGTGTCGATGACGTTGGATAATCCGATCTGATAGGCACGGTGCGCTGTCAGCCCTTGCATGAAGATTTCATCGATGATGGAATCGCCGAATCCGAGGCGACGCAATTCCTGAACGCCGCCGAAGCCCGCGAGGATAGCGTAATTGATCTCCGGTTGGTTGTAGTTTTTCTTTTCGCTGCGCACTGCGGACCGCGTGGAGGGATCGAATACCGCACCTTCGCTGATCAGGTCAAAGCGTTGATTGAGGAAGTACGAGAACTCTGCGCCGCCACCCCATTTCTCCCCAAAAGCGCCGATCGTCCATATCGGACTTTCCTGAAGAAAGCGGAAGATTGCCATGCCGCACTTCGTGAAGTACGCGGATTCTTCTTCGCCGAGGAATCGGTAGCCCTTCGAAGGATGGAACCAGCCCCTGTTGAATTGTCGCGCATCGGCGCCGAGCATACGCATCCCGCTTCCCGCCGCCGTGAAGAGAATCGCGCCGAGCTTACCCGCTTTGTACAGTTCGACGCACTTCCCGATCGCATGGTCGAACTGATCCAGCGCGTACTTGCTCCAGACATTTCCACGCAGAGGATTGTCGAAGATGACCGACGCTACGCGGTCTTTGTCATTCGGTAAAACGAGTCGGATGTCGTTGTAATATGGCTGCATTGCACCGGATACGATGTCGCGCTGCGCCACCGGTGTTTTGTAAATACGACCGTAGCCGAGCAACGAACTCCATTCGTTAGCTTTCATCGCGCGAAGAAGCGAAGGCTTGCCTTTTCGTGGACCTAAGCCGCCATCGATATCGAATAATTCCAAGCGGTCCGGGTTCTCTTGCGCTGCACGTGCAATGAGTTGCTGGATGCCATCGAACCCGAGTCGCGAGAGAAAGCCATCGATGATTTCACAAAGTCCATACTTGAATCGCAGCCCCACTTTCGTGGATGCATCGACTTCGCCGGGTGTTGCATATCCGTCCTGAATCAGGTCGAGACCATAGAGCAGGATCGGGATAACGTAGCGTCGAAATGTTTTCCCGCCCATGTCATCTGCCTGTGCGATATGTAACAGCCCGTCGATGCTCTTGAACGTCCCCGCTGCTTCATCCATTTCATCAGCCTGTTGAATGGAGGCGAAAGACGGCCAATCAATCGGTGCGATATCAGCGTACGAAAGGCTCGAAGGATCGAACCCTTTCACCGGCTTCTCCTTGTTTTTACTTCCTTCCCAGGCGAAGAATCCTGTTCCCTGCGGCGAGGCCAACCCGATGCGACCTGATGATTCCAATTCTGCAAGCCACGCAGGATAGCGCAGCCCGTCCTGATCGTACAGACTCCGAAGGCGGTCATTACCCGGAAGCGCTGAACCCAGATGCTTTGCCGATTCCGTGAACGGCATGTGCCCGGTTCTGTCGAGGACCTGAAATGGATTTGCAGTGAGTTGTGCAAAGACTAAAGGCAGTTCGACGAGGTCCTGGGCACGCTTCACATCCCAGCTCACGATGGCTCCCATGGCCTGAAAGATCGGATCGGTGATGTAGCCGTGATGATCGCTCCGCAACGCGATGACTTTCTTTTCAAGAATCTGTTCTGCGAAAGCGACGCCTCGGATGAATGCTTCCTCGCTCGCGTACGGACCCTTCATCACGTCGAACAAGCGGTTCGCATGAAAGGGGAAATAGCCATGTCCGGTCAGGAATATCTCGCGCATCTTCTCGCTCCTGAAAAGCTCCGCAAGCTCGCCGGTCGTATGCGATGATGTGTTCGAAAAAATCAAGCCGAGCTTCCCAGTGTTCGCGTGCTTTTCGATCGATGAGAAAATCGAACGCTTGATCTCGACCCGTTCCGTCGCGATCTCCCAAATGATGTCCGCATCGGAGAGGAGCGAGTAATCGCTGGTGTAGGTGACGCGGTTCAAAAGCGAATCGCGGTCTTCGGAAAGAAGTCTGGAAGCTTCAACTTGCGCGGCGTAGTACTCGGACAGTTCGCGTTGCGCTCGCTCGAGGGCAGCATCGGAGACGTCGATCAAGAGCAAGTCGTATGGAGATTTGTTCAGCAAGTCGATGGCAATGCCGATGCCCATTGTCCCCGCACCGATCAGAGCGATACGATGAATGTTTTTGAAAAAGTCAGTTTGTGCTTTGAGTTCGTTGATGCCGTAATGAAAAAACACACCCATGCTGTCGTCTCCTTCTGTTGCGTGAGATTCCTTTCAGTGAAAGAGGAAGTTGAATTCGGGATCGAATGGACTGCTGCTTCGAACAGCCAATCGCATCGCAAGATTGCCATTGGTGTGTACGTTTCAAAGAGGAAGGGGAGAACACTGTCGCAACCGGATAGGATTTCAGCAGCAAAGGAATCGGAGATTCTCATCCGAGACTCTGAATAAATTCCGAGATGATACTTGCGCGGTAAGCATTCCTCATAGAAATTACCGTCGCACTTTCTCGGTGGGGAGGTGCAGCATATCGCAACATCGCATCACCGCCCATGAACCGTGGCCACGTCCGATGCGACCTCAGAACCCGATAAAAAACACGGATGACAGATAAAAGAAAGCTCAAGATCCTTCTCGCAAAACCCGGACTCGACGGCCACGACGAAGGGGTGAAAGTCGTCGCGCGCGCGCTCATGGACGCAGGTTACGAAGTCATCTATACCGGCCTGAGAAAGTCCGTCGAACAAATCGCAGAACGCGCGCGTGATGAAAACGTCGATGTCGTCGGTCTTTCTATTCTCTCCGGATCCCACGTCCCGATTTGTGAACGCTTTCAGATGTTACGTTCCGAATACAACCTTCTCGATAAAATCTGGCTCGTCGGGGGGAATATCCCTGCAAAGGACGAGGATGCGCTGATGCAACTTGGCGTCGATGCGGTTTTTCCATTCGGCACGCCGTTGCAGTCCATCGTGGAATATCTCCATCTCAAGAATTCCGAGGTTGTGGGATGAGTAAGGAAATCAAACCCGTCGTCCTTGAGTCCGGCATCGAGTGCAAGCCTCTTTACACACGCGATGACGTTGAAGCGAGCGGCGGCGAGGACGGTATCGGATTGCCGGGACAGTATCCGTTTACACGCGGCATCCATGCGCTCATGTATCGCCGGCGCCCGTGGACGATGCGGCAATACGCGGGCTTCGGGAATGCGAGCGAGACGAACAAGCGTTTCCGATATCTCATCGAGAACGGGCAAACCGGATTGAACGTCGCGTTCGATCTCCCGACGCAGGTCGGACTCGATTCAGACGATCCGATGGCCGAGGGTGAAGTCGGTCGCGTCGGAATGGCAATCGACACGCTGCGTGATTTTGAAATCGCCTTCGACGGAATCGATCTCGACAAGATCACGGTGTCGCTCACGATCAACGGAGCGGCGGTCACGCTCATCGCCATGTATCTCGCGATGGCGGAGAAGCGCGGTTACGATCTCGCAACTCTTCGTGGTACGGCGCAGAACGACATTCTCAAGGAGTTCATCGGGCGCGGCACGTGGATATTTCCCGTCGAGCCTTCGATTAAGCTCGTCGGCGACACGGTGGAGTATTGCGCACAACACGCTCCGCTCTATAGTCCCGTCAGCGTCTGCGGCTATCATATCCGCGAGTCGGGAGCGAACCCCGCGCAGGAGATTGCCTATGCCTTCCTCATCGCGAAGGCATACATCGACCACACGCTTGGTCGTGGTCTCAGCATCGATGAGTTCGCTTCGCGCCTTTCGTTCAACTTCGACATTCACGGAAACTTCTTCGAGCAGATCGCGAAGTTCCGCGCGGCTCGTCGTCTCTGGGCGCGCATCGTTCACGATGAGTATGGCGCGACCGATCCGAAATCGATGTGGCTGCGCATGATTGCCGGTGGCGGCGGTGGAGGACTCACGGTGCAGCAGCCGGAGAACAACATCGTGCGCGGTGCATACTACGCGCTCATCTCTGCGCTGTCAGGCACGCAGACCATGGCGCTCTGTTCTTACGATGAAGCTTATACGATCCCATCGGAGAAAGCCGCGCTCATTTCGCTTCGCACGATGCAGATCCTCATGGAAGAGATGGGGCTCTGCGACACGGTCGATCCGCTTGGCGGTTCGTACTATGTCGAAACCCTGACGAACCGAATGGAAGAGCACGTCCGTGCACACATGCAGGAAGTCGATCGACAAGGCGGCATCGTAAAGGCGATTTCAGAGGGACGGATTCAGAGCGCTGTATCGAAGCAGGCGTATGAAAAGCAATTGAAGCTCGAAAGCGGAGAGATGAGGAAAGTCGGTGTGAACTGCTACCGGATTCAGGAGGAAGCGCCGAACATCGCGTTTCATCCGTTCAAAGAAGAGGACGCGCGAGAACAGACTGCACGGTTGCAGGCGATACGTTCCGACCGCGATACCAACGCAGTCGCAAGCGCTTTGCAACGCGTTGAAGAGGATGCGCGCGCCGGGAGAAACGTCATGCTTGCGATCATCGAAGCGGTGAAAGTGTATGCGAGCGTCGGTGAAATCACAGCGAGACTCGTGAGTGTGTATGGCCGCTATCAGGAACCTATCTTGTTTTGAGTTGAGCTGAATGATACAAGGACAATGGCAGTACTATGGAATTCATTCACCCTCGCCCCTTCTCCCCTCTCCCGAAACGGGAGAGGGGCTGGGGGAGAGGGTCGATTTGGGAGAGAGATGTCCGCCTCGGCGGACAATGTGAGAAGATGAAACGCTACCCTCACTATATCATCGACCTCGCTCGAAAGCTGCGCAAGCAGGCAACGCCGTCTGAAGAGATTCTCTGGGAATGCCTGAGGAATCGCAGGCTTTCAGGATTGAAGTTCAAACGCCAACACCATATCGACCGATACATCGTGGATTTCTATTGTGCGGAAATGAAACTCGTCGTGGAACTCGAAGGAAGCATCCATGAAGAGAAAGATCAGATCGAGTATGATGACTATCGAATGAAATATCTTGAGGGAAGGGGATTGTGCGTGATGAGATTCAGGAATGAAGAAGTGGTCAATTCACGCGAAACAGTCCTCGATACAATCCTTCAATACCGAAACCGGATCCCCTTACTCCCCTCTCCCAATTTGGGAGAGGGGCTGGGGGAGAGGGTCGATTTGGGAGAGATATATCCGCCGCGGCGGACAAGGTGAGAAGATGAAACGCTACCCTCACTATATCATCGACCTCGCTCGAAAACTGCGCAAGGAGGCAACGCCGGCTGAAGAGATTCTCTGGGAATGTCTGAGGAATCGCAGGCTTTCAGGATTGAAGCTCAAACACCAACACCATATCGACCGATGCATCGTGGATTTCGCGAAACAGTCCTCTATACAATCCTTCAATACCGAAACCGGATCACCCCTTCTCCCCTCTCCCGAAACGGGAGAGGGGCTGGGGGAGAGGGTTCGAGATACAATGAACCAATCGCTTTCCAATCTCACGCTTTCATGAATATTGAGCAGTATGTAGTTCCCACAACCATTGAGGATGCTATCCAACTTCTCGCGGATGGAAACGTCACCGTCTTTGCTGGCGGCACCGACCTGATGCCGCAGGCACAAGCCGGAAGAAAAGCCTTCCAACCGGTTTTGATGAACCTGAACAGGATCGATGAGATGAAGGACATCTCCGTTTCCGACAACTCAATAATAATCGGTGCGCGGACGACGGTGACGGAAGTGCTCGAGAGCGACATTCTGAAAAAGCACGCGTCGATTCTTCTGACAACTGCGGACCGATTTGCGAGCGGACAGATTCGAAATGCCGCAACGCTCGGCGGGAATATCTGCAACGCATCGCCTGCAGGGGATATGATCATCCCGCTGCTCCTGCTCGATGCGGTAGTGGAACTCGCTTCGTGGGACGGTCGCGGATTATCGTCAAGGAGGATTCCACTCGCCGCGTTTTTCTTTGGCCCCGGAAAGACGGTGATGCTTCCTCACGAACTGTTGACCGCGATAACGTTTTCCATTCCGCCTGGAAACTTCATCGCGCGCTTCGAGAAATTCGGGACGCGACCCGCGCTGGATATATCCATCGTCTCTATCGGCATTGCGGGCGTTCGAGAAAACGGAGGATTGAAGAAGACACGCGTGGCATGTGGCGCCGTTGCACCGATACCGCTTCGATGCAGGAAAGTCGAAGCTGCGATCGAGAGCGATTCGTTGAGCGAAGATCGCATCGAGGACATAGCGATGATCGCAGAATCTGAAATCTCACCCATCGACGACGTGCGGGCGACGGCGTGGTATCGCAAGGAAATCACCCGGACACTGACGCGGAGGATACTCCATGACATCCGTGAAGCACGAATATGAACCGAAGGGCTTATGTGATCGCCAAGTGTGACATGCACAGCGTGCGGGAGTTCGCGGAGGTTGCCTTCGCACACGTCGGACAGAATCGGGAGGATTACGTGAAGACCGACACGCCCCACTCCCGCTCCGTTGAGGTCGATATCCTGCTGGGGAATCCCGCGAGAGCGAAGGGGGAGTTGGGTTGGTCAGCCCGTATATTACTTTTAGGTCTCATTTTTGTCGCTCTCTACCCCTGCTCACCACTTCAGGCACAGGATTTCTGGAAAGTGATGCCGCTGCCTTTCGACCGGACGGTTATGGCTATGGCTTCCAACCCGGAGGGAGACATCTTCATCAGTATTTGGCAGGATGGGCTTTATCGCACAACAAACAGGGGATTGACGTGGACGAAAACCTCTTTACCTGACGCATACACTCTGGCTATTACGACGGACAATAATGGAAATCTCATAGCAGGCGTATTGCAAGGTGTGTACCGTTCAACGGATCGAGGGGACACGTGGGTACAAATTGGAGATTCGAAGTGGGAAACCAACTCCGTTGCGGTCGATTCTCGTGGATATATCTACGCGGGTGTGAAGGCTGTTGGTCTCATGCGCACGAAGGATAATGGAGTGACATGGGAGAAGATTTTATCCGATTCCGGTGATGCAAGAGCTGTGCTTATCGATCTAAGTGAAACCGTATATTTTACACCAGGAAGAATTCTGTATCGAACCACTGATGATGGTATGAGTTGGACGGTTTTCAACGAACCCTTTGAAACGAGAGGCATCCGTAGTAATGGGATGGTGGTTTCTTCAAATAATGTTGTATATGCACTCGCAACAAGCCTACAGGGAACGATTGTTGCGTGGACGACAAATAAAGGTGTCACGTGGCGGGATACAACGTTGGCATCAGGGGATCTTGGTACCGGATTAATAAATACTTCCGCAAACCAGTTATTTCTTACAACGTTTGGAGCAGGTGTCTATCGCTCTCGTGATTATGGGACAACTTGGGAAGAACTGAGAGGCGGTATGCGCAATGTGTACTCAGGGCCGCTTACGGAATTACCTGATGGTCATGTCGTCTATGGTTCACGGGGTGAAATAGGGATCAGCATCTCTCCGACAAAAACCACTGAGGTGTTCGACACGTACAGATTCTCATTGAATCAAAACGTACCGAATCCCGCAGTTGGGTCCGTGACAATTACATTCTCACTTCCAACCACGGGGTTTGCCTCTCTTACGATACACGACCTGCTTGGACGAACTGTTGCCACGCTTTTGGAATCAACACGATTGCAGGGACCGAATGAAGTGACCTTCGATACCAGGGATTTGAGAACGGGGACATACCTTTACCGCTTGCAATCCGGAACGCAAGTGCAATCACGGCCTATGGTTGTCATCAAGTAATACTCACTGGAGGATTTATGAAAAACTATCTCATACCATTAGCACTGCACATTATGCTGGAAGTTGAGTTTTATACTACATGTTTGTTGAAGGAGAGAATACGACATTGACATCCGTGAAGCACGAAATTGATTTCATACTCAACGGCACTCCCGTGACGGTATCCATTCCGGTTCACTGGAACGCACTGACGATGCTGAGAGAATCCCTCGGCTTGACGGGTACGAAGTACGGTTGCGGCGAAGGTGAATGCGGCGCATGCACTATTCTCGTCGATGGCGTCTCCATCAACTCCTGTCTCATGTTCGCAGTCGATTTCGACGGACGTGAAATAACCACGATAGAGGGTGTTGCAATGGACGAAGGACTGTCATCGATGCAAAGCGAATTCGTCAAGCAGTGGGCGGTGCAGTGTGGGTTCTGTTCTCCAGGCATGATCATGCAGGGCATGTACCTTCTCAAACGAAATCCTTCGATCACGAGAGAAGAAATCAAACGAGGCATCGAAGGCAATCTCTGTCGCTGTACCGGATACACGAAGATCATCGACGCGATAGCTGAGGCATTACACGAAGGCGAAGAGGTGAGCGCATGACAGTGATCGAAAAAGAAACGCTCATCGGCAAGCGCATCACGAAGTTGGATGCACCGCAGAAGACGACGGGCGAGGCACGATACCTTCACGATATCACGTTGCCCGGAATGCTTTATGGGAAAATCCTTCGCACGGATCGCGTGCATGCACGCATCGTGCGCATCGATACGAGTGCGGCGATAGCACTGCGCGGTGTTCACGCCGTCATCACCGCTGAGGATACACCCAACGTTCCTCTCGGACACGGCAAGGACAACCCTCCGCTCAAGGGAGATAAAGTGCGCTGCATCCGGGACGAAATCGCAGCCGTCGCCGCGGAGACGGAAGAGATTGCGGAGGAGGCGCTGTCGCTCATCAGGGTGGAGTACGAAGATCTGCCGCCCGTCTTCACCCCGGCGGATGCATTGAAGGAAGGCGCGCCCATCATCCATGAAAAACATACCGACAACATCCCGTTCAACTTCGACTATGGCCACGGCGATATCGCGACAGGTGAAGCAGATTCCGATCTCGTCATCGAAGACACGTACAGGCTGCATTTCGTCACGCATTGTTGCATGGGCGTGAGCGGCCTTATCGCAAGCTTCGACCGCGAAGGGAATCTCACGCTCTATTCGCAGACGCAAATTCCGTTTCTCTACAAGAAAGATCTTGCGCCGGTTATCGGAGTCCCGCCGGAAAAAATCCGCGTGATCCAACCTCCGATCGGCGGCGGCTTCGGCAGCAAGCTCGACATCTATCCGTTCGAACCGATTTGCATCTTCCTTGCCCGCGCGAGCAAGCGACCGGTGAAGCTCGTGTTCACGCGCGAGGAGGAGTTCATCGCCTCGCCCACGCGACAGCCCGTCGAGTTGACGATCCGCAGTGGCGTGAAGAATGACGGCACGCTCACGTTTCGCGACGTCCGCACGATACACGACAACGGCGGCTACACTTCATGGGGCGCGACGACGCCGTTCGTCATCATGCAGACGATCTCCTCGCTGTATCGTGTCCCGCATTGCCGCTATCATACGACGGTCGTCTATACGAACAATCCCTACAGCGGCTCCTTCCGGGGCTATGGGAATCTGCAGGCGACGTTCGCCGTCGAATCGCACATGGACAAGCTCGCTGAAGCTGTCGGCATGGACCCGCTCGCGTTTCGTTTGCTCAACGCTCAGCAGGAAGGAGAGACAACGCCACAGGGAATGCACTTCAAGACGTGCGGGTTTCATAACTGCCTCACGACAGCCGCAACGCGAAGCGACTTCGTCGGGAAACATGGGCGCTATCGGAAAGGACAAAGCGGGGCGATTCGTCGCGGCGTGGGTATCGCATCGCTGCTGCACGTCGGAGGCGGCGCGAAGATCTATCGCACGGACGGATGCGGGACGATTCTCAAGATCGACGACTTCGGAAAAGTGATCGTGATGACCGGCTCTACGGACATCGGTCAAGGCGCGGAGACCGTGATTGCGCAGTTCGTCGCAGAGGAACTCGGCCTTCCGATGAGCGCGATTACCGTCATCAACAACGATTCGGAAATCACACCGTGGGACGTGGGTGTTCATGCGAGCCGCACGACGTTCATCGCAGGCAACTCCGCGCAACGGGCTGCGAGAAAAGCGCGAGAGAAACTTCTCAACGCAGCGGCGGAGATGTACGAGCTCGATGCGAACGCGCTCGATCTGCGTGGAAGGCACGTCGTTCGTACCGAGACAGGCGAAGCGATCGTCGAACTCGGCAAGCTCATTCGCTCGCTTCACTTCCGCGATAAGAGCGAGATCGTGATGACGACGGAATATTACGAGCCGCCAAGCGTGATGCAGGACAAGGAGTTCAAGGGCGACGTCTCTGCATCGTATGCATTCGGTACTCAGGTGGTCGAAGTGGAAGTCGATACGGACACCGGCGTCGTTCGCGTGCTTCATGTTACCGCAGCGCACGACGTCGGTCGCGTCATCAACCAGCTTGGGATCGAAGGACAGATCGAAGGCGGCGTTGCAATGGGAGTCGGTTACGCAACGACGGAAAATCTCGTCATCGAAAACGGTATCGTGAAGAATCCCAGCTTCCGTGATTACAAACTCATCACCGCGCCGGAGATTCCTTCGCTCGACATGACCTTCATCGAAACGCACGATCCCGAGGGACCGGCTGGTGCGAAGGGAATCGGGGAAGCGCCATCGATCTGCATCTCCGCTGCGATCGCGAACGCCGTGTACAATGCAACGGGTGTGCGCTTCAACGAGCTTCCGCTTACTCCAGAACGTGTGTTGAGACGATTGAGGAATGTGTGAGGATGGAAGTCAGAGGTCGGAGGGCGGAAGTCAGAAGCTTTCACTAATCACTTGCACATGAAGCGTTGCCCACATCCCATATCCCATATCTCAATCCATGAAGCGTAGAACTGTCCTTTCGATGGAGCAGGCGCTTTCGATGAGTTATGCGACTCTTCGTTTCGCTCAGCTCGGTTGGCGCGTGATTCGACTTGAAGCGACGCCGGATGGAAGCGGACTGCCCGGAGATCCGAATCGCTATATCGGTGAGATCGTTGCGGATGATGACAGGAGATCGTATTTCATTGCACCCAACGTCGGTAAGGAAGCCATCGCATTGAATCTCAAAGAACAAGTGGGGCGCGACCTTCTCAAGATGATCATCCGCGAATTGCACGTCGATATCTTCTGTTGCAATACGCTTCCATCGCGCTATGCGCAACTCGGCATCGATTACGAAACGCTCAGGTCGGTGCGACCGGATATCATCTGGGCAGGCATCTCTGCGATGGGACCCGATTTTCCGAACGTCCCGGGATATGATCCTGCGCTTCAAGCGATGGTCGGTTATATGGATGTGACCGGCTTTGCCGACGGTCCGCCGACTCTTTGCGGCATTCCCCTGATCGACTTGAAAGCCGGCGATGAGGTCTATGCGAACGTTTGCTTAGCGCTTGCCGAGCGTGCGGAGACGGGACAGGGAAAGGCGATCCACGTGTCGATGCTGCAAGCTGCTGCTTCGTGGCTTCTGACGACGCTGCCGCTCCTCGATTTCGATTGCGATCCATCCGAGGTGACGCGCTGCGGGAACGAACACCGGAAGTTCATTCCGGTCAACACGTATCCGACGCTTGACGGCTTCATCTTCATCGCGATCGGGAACGACGTGCAATGGAAGCGGCTCACGGAACTGCCAACGTTCGCATCGCTGTCGAACGACGTGCGCGCGACAAACGCAGGCCGCCATCGAGAGCGTGATGCGATCCATCGAGAGATGGCGGAAGTGACGAAAAGGCAAACGACAGCCGAGCTTATGAAGCAGTTCGTCGAAAAGAAAATCCCGCACGCACCGATACACACGATCGCGCAGGTGCGTGAGATGGATGCACTCGCGCCGAAACTCACCACGACCGCATTGCCCTCAGGCAAAACCGTCCACATGCCTCCCATTGCAGTGGATGTTAATGAAGCGAATACGACGATGACGTTCGCACCGAAGTATGGCGAGCACACAGAGCGCGTGCTTGCGGAAGCAGGTTGCTCGCGGCGCATGATCGATAGCTTTCGCGCACAGGGGATCATCGCGTGAGCACACACATCCACCTAACGACGGAATTCGCATACGACCACTTCCTCGCGGAACGCGTCAAGTCGCTGCAAGACTCGGGCATTCGAAAAATCTTCAGCCGTGCGGCGCTCATGGAGAATTGCATCGATCTCTCCATCGGACGCACGGACTTCGACGTACCCGACGCGATCAAACGATCGGCGCACCGCGCGATCGATGAGGGATTCAACCGCTACACACCGTCCGCGGGAATTCCGCAGCTCCGTGAAGCGATTCGCTCACGCATCGAGCGGCAGCACGGCGTCGCCTGCGATTCCGTCGTGATCACATCCGGCGTGTCGGGTGGTTTGGTGCTTGCATTCATGGCTCTCATCAACCCCGGAGATGAAGTGCTCATCACCGATCCGCATTTCATCATTCACAAAGTGCTCGTGGAGCAATTCGGGGGCGTTCCCGTTTTCTTCGACACGCATCCGGACTTTCGTCTGCGAAGGGAGAACATCGAACCGCTCATCACGCCGCGAACGAAAATGATCGTCATCAACACGCCGCAGAATCCGACCGGCGTGTGCTACTCGCGCGAAGAACTGCGGATGATTGCGGAGCTTGCGACGGAGCACTACCTCTTCATTCTGAGCGACGAGGTCTATGAGCGTTTCGATTACGACGGCGAGTACGTCTCAGCAATCGAGATGCATCCGAACACCGTCGTCGTATCGGGATTCACGAAGTCGTTCGGCATGGCGGGTTGGCGCGTCGCCTACGCCGTCGGACCGAAGCCCGTCATAGACAAAATGATCACGCTGCAGCAGTTCACGTTCGTCTGTGCGCCGGCGCCATTCCAGAAGGCTTGCGCGGAAAATATCGACATCGATCTTCACCCGTACATCGACCACTTCAGGCAGAAGCGGGATTTCGTGTACGAGAGTTTGAAGGATCACTATGCATTGATAAAACCCGCCGGTTCACTCTACGCCTATCTTGAAGTACCCTGGCGAAACGTGAGTGGCACGGAGTTCATCGAAGCGTGCCTTGACAGAAGCCTTCTGCTCGTGCCCGGCATTGCCTTCTCCCGGCAGGACACACACTTCCGTCTCTGCTTCGGTGCACCGGATGAGGAGTTGGAAGCGGGGATAAAGATTCTCGTGGAGATGGCAAGGATGTAAGGGATTGAAAGTCATGCAGATGTTCTTGTTGGGATGGTTGGTATGAGTTACATTTTCTTAAGGCAGATCACTGAATCTGTTTATTAATTGAAAGGAAATAAGAGATGGTAAAAGAACCAGTCCCACAGTATACCTATAACGGCTATCTATCTTTTCATGTCCATATTACAAAATGCTTATTAGTATTCTCGGTTGGTCCAGCGTGAAAGTGATTCCTGAGAGTACTCATGATACAATACCTCTTGATTTGATCATTTATGAATAACCTCTGCCCGACAGTACAACTGTCGGACAACAGGTGGAACACTTGATCTCTCCCTACTCGCCGGCATCAATATTCCGCCAATATTCAACATCCTCAATAGGCTGCCCACTTATTTCCTCTGACCAACTTCCTGCTCGGTGCCAATAAATTGCTCTATACTCATCGCCGTTTTTCGTCCTGACTTCCACAACGTCAGAATCCTGTACTCTGTCGGTCTTATCTCCTTCATATTTGAAGGTGTTACGGATTGGAGGTGGAGGAGGAAACGGATTCCAATTTGAGTGATATGACATAAATCGCCTTCTTTTTTGCTCTGTTTATTTTAGATTTCAATCTCGATTCTCTTATCCAATTCAGCTAACTGAAGTGGGTCCGACCGGACAACTGTCAGACAATTGAGGGTGTATTTGGATTCTCGTCGCTGTCTTTACAGCCGACAAAAAGAATAGCAATGAAAAGTAAATGAATGAGTTTCATTTTGTCTCCTTAAGGGTATGTTTCAAAAAATGCAATTGATCGAGATTAAAGCCCACTTACTAACAGGTAGGATCGAAAAATAGTTTTGTGTTTCTGATGCATTACCATGGTTCACGGAATAAGAACACGGTAAGACGAGCGCTTCTGTTGTCTAATGTTGGTGGCCACTTAGATACATGAGTAAACGAGCCAAATAATGCTCATCATCTGACATACCATAGGGAGCGATTACTATCTGGTGGCTTAGGTAGTTCATTAATATAATCTCTTATGTTTTGATAATTCAGCATTAAAGGTATATTAGATTTAAGCTGGGGAGAGCACATATTCCTATTCCACCTAAGACCAAAATCAATGCACCATAAAAAACATGAGACAAATGCATATGTCCATACGTTAGAACTTTCTTGTAGCTTCATTCCTTGCAACAGTCTATCGAGACGCATCATAGGGTCAGGATGAGAGGCCCCACCATCATTCCCATCGATAAGCAGCAAACTTAGCATTGCTATTACCACTCCGACATTCGCTGTAGATTTAACTTCTTCTTCAAGAGACATCATTACATTTAGCGCGTATTCGTCAGCCAGCAGTTCATTGTCTTTCTTACCTGTGTGTAGTGCCTTACCATCGGTATGCCCATAAAAGTGATGTCCCACTTCATGCAGCAGAACGAACAGTACGGAGTACACAAGCACTGCGTTTGCCTGTTCAACTCTTTCTTTTACATCGTGTGAGTACTTTTCAGGATTTGGTAAGCTATACATCCGGTTAATGTCGTAACCAGTAAGCAGAGACATGCCGACGCTAAAAACTTGAATTGCCTTTGAACAATCATCAGTATCAAATTCTTTGATGCCATTGTGTGATATATCTCTCACTATTTGGAGTATGGAATAACCGATACTCCACAAGAATTGCACATAATTTTCATGAATAGTAATTACATCCACCTCGATCTTTCTATTGTTATTGTCGAACTTGTACACTCTGTTTATAAATGCTGTTTCTGTAATTAACTCCTCAGAGAGAACATATCTTAAGCCATGAGAGAGTTCTCCGGAATTCAGGATATATCTATTCATATCATCCCTACTTTGTGATAGTATTGATTCCAATTCCGAGACGATATTGAATTGCAATACTCGTACAGGGAAAATGCCCTTGTGAGATTCTGCTTTCCTGTTAATATTGTGCATGGTACCGCTTTTCCTGGAATGAATTATTCAAGAATGGGATACGCCACCATAAAACGTGATTAAAAAACATTTGTACAAGTCATTACTCTAATCCTTCAAGCAGCGAACAGAACAACCATTGGTTTTGAAGTTGACGTAACGGTAGATTTGCGCGCTGTTATAGTACAGCACACGGTGCCAGGCAACTGTAGTACTGAACTCCGTAGATGTCCACCAATCACCGAGATTCCTTATATCATAGAAAATACCTAGGTCGTAGCGATAGCCTCCGGGAAGAGCCTTAAAACCGCTGTAATTGGTTGCACCCGTGTTAGGGCTAATCCAATGAACTGTGCCCGTTTCTTTAAGCTTACCACCTTCACCAGACCCTCTAAAGGAACCGGATGAATCAGCTTGGGATTGTGTCATTCCAAGATGTATCTCAAGCGCCTTCCATTCAGAGTCCGTTGGAACGTGCCATCCCGTAGGTGCTAATCCACGCGGATCGTTCACTGCATACCAGTTATAAAGCTTACCAAAGACAGCACCAGTCGCAGGATCGTTGTTGTAATAACACCAGGCGCCTGTAGTGAGTTTTGACCATTGGACAGAATCTGTTACCTGCGGTATTGGTTCACCGTTTCGATACGTTGTCACGTCAAGGTTTTTCAACATCCAGATCTGCTTGCCAATTGTCACTGTTTCTCCAACATCATTCTGTGGTGGCTTTACTGGTTCACCATTTTCATTCGCGCAACCATTGAGCAGAATGATAGCAATTAGAAAAAGCAGTGATATTATCATTATTACATTCCTCCTTGTAAACGATATTTAGATAGCATGTACTCAAGCATTTTTCTTCGAAAGAAATAGATTAAAGTCTAATCCCGCACGCAACGCACGGAAAACCCGAAGTCCTTGCTGTAGAAGTTGAGACGGTATACATCCGCGCCGTTGAAGCTCAGGCGGCGGCTCGACGCGCTTGCCGCACCGAACTCCGTGGACGACCACCAGCTACCGACGAAGCCTACGCCGAAGAAGGTACCATCGCCGTAGCGGTAGCCGCCCGGAAGCGCCGTGAAACCGCTGCTGTTAGTAGCTCCGGTATTCGGGCTATTCCA
>CAYUWG010000034.1:0-38056 GCA_964448285.1 uncultured Chromatiales bacterium | reverse complement strand
GGGATGGAGTGTCGGAGTAACTGAGGGACGGAGGAACGGTGGGACGGTGGGACGGGGGAACGGTGTGTCGGTGGGACGGGGGAACGGTGTGCTCTACGTATGAATGTATGATTGTATGAATGTTGTCGCACGCTGCGTCTCATTGCCTTGTGCTTCAGCTTGTGGTCGAGACCGACAATCGACAATCGTCTTAGCGATGCGGAGCGATGGGAACGAGAGTTATGCGAAAAGCGAATCTGTAATCCGTAATCCGCTAATCTGTAATCCGTAATCCCAACAATCGTGGTTAGAGACGCGGAGCGTCGGGCACTGCATTCCCACGTGGACAGCCTGTGTGAAAAGGTTATTACTGAGTCATTGCGAGGAGCGAAGCGACGAAGCAATCTCTCAATACGATTCAAAATCGAGGGGATGAGATTGCTTCGCGACGCTCGCAATGACTTTTCACACAGGCTGGGAGCGATGGGAACGAGATTGATCGGCTGGCCTCTTCTTCACCTTCTTCACCTCTTCACCTCTTAACCTCCGTTACCTCTCCGCCGCCGCCGCCCTCATTTTTGTGGCTTGACGAATTCATCATCCTTCCATTTCCCTACCTGGATGACATTGCCATCCTTATCGTAGAGTGTGCCCGGACCGTTGCGCTTTCCGTCTTTGAACATCCCGACAAACTTGCGCCCGTCGAAGAAGAGCCACGTCCCGCGACCGTTCTGCAGGCCGTTGCGGAATGGCCCTTCGTATCTGCTTCCGTCCGGAAATTTCAAGATGCCTTCACCGTGTTCCTTATCGTTCTTCCAGTTGCCGTCATAGCGCTTTCCATCGGGCCAGAGCATCCAGCCGCTGCCGTCTTTCCTGTTGTCTTTCCAATTCCCTTCATAGCGCACGCTGTCGGGATAGTGTTCGATTCCGAAACCATTCCGCCTGTCGTCCCGCCAAGAGCCTTCGAACATGCCTCCGTTCAGCAGTGCGAGCGTCCCCTGCCCGTGCCGCATCCCATTCTTCCAGTCTCCATCATAAACTTCGCCGATGAGATAGTAATACGTTCCTTTCCCCTCGACGCGGTTATCCGTGAAATCGCCCTCGTACTTCTCGCCATTCGGATAGAAGAACACTCCCTTGCCGTGCCGCATACCGTCCTTCCACTGGCCTTCGTAGCGACGGCCGTTTGCGAAGGTGTATGTGCCTATACCATGCATCAATCCTTTGGAGAAGTCGCCGACGTATTGCCTGCCGTCAGGCCAGACCATCGTGCCTTTTCCCCTGATGCAATCGCCCTTCACGCACCGCCCTTCATCCTGAGCGGAGAGTGTGTAAGCACAGAGAAAAAATATCGGAATGAACAATAACGTTTTCATGGTACTCCTGAGTCTGTATCCGAAGGCGCGAGAGCACTTCGGCGAATGGCTAAAATCGTTTCCGCAATTTCTTCGATGGGTTTTCCCGTCACGTCGATGACGGGCCAGGCAGGTTCGCTTTCATAATAACGCAGCGCATCGATCAGTTCACGACGAACGCTGTCAAGCTCGGTATATCCCGTCGGCAAGCGGAAGAGAAACTCGCCCCGCGCCGAGCGAAGTGTCGCGAGTCGCCTTGCCTGCATCGTCAATCCGATCACGACGCCCGGCTGAAGGAGTTTGAGTTGCGCAGGCGGCGCGATTTCCGGAACCATCGGGACGTTCGCCACAAACCAGCCTTTGAATGCGAGATACATCGAGAGCGGGGTCTTGAACGTACGGGAAACGCCGACAAGAACGATCTCCGCTTTCGTAAGACCTTCGAGCCGTTGACCGTCGTCGTGTTTGATTGCGAAATCCATCGTCTCGATGCGACGGAAATACTCCGCATTCAGTTGGCTGAACAAGCCCGGCTTCTCTTTGGGATTCACGGCGAGATGCTCAGTCAATCGCGAAAGCACCGGCCCCATCAGGTCGATCGTACCGATGTTGTGGGTACGTCCCTCGTTCAGCATATACTCGCGCAGCTCATTCGAGACAAGCGTGTGCGCAACGAGTGCTTTCGCATCGACCGCCTGATGAATCACTGCATGGATTTGTTCGCGCGTCCGGATCTCGGTGTGATAGGATAGCTCGACTTCCCTCCCTTCGAACTGCGTAAGCGCGGCCCTGAGCAAACGCTCAGCCGTTCGACCGCTTCCATCCGACACGATGAAGATCGTTTCCGATTTCATGGGGTGAATATGGACATCGCCCGGTTGCGAATCAATGAAGCTCCGATGCGAGTTGGACTCCCCATCCGTGTCGTGGGGATTGTCCCGAAAAAGAAAAACGCCCGGACATTCATCGGACGTTTTGCGGAGAGAGTGAGATTCGAACTCACGGAACCCCGAAAGGCTCAACGGTTTTCGAGACCGCCCCGTTCAACCACTCCGGCATCTCTCCATCGTTCAAAAAGAAACCCTCGTGTTCTCAACGAAGGCCGTACAAATGTAGGCCGCGATGCGATGGAATTCAAAAGTGAATCGCGCTTACGCGTCGGCACCTTCGCAGAGCATATCCACGAGCGCTTCTGCAAAAACACCCGAAGACTCGGGACCTCGCGCCGTAAGGATGTTCTTTGCACGAACGACGGCATCGCCTTGTACGATGGCGCCGGTTTGTTCAAGCTCCCGTCGCACGGATTGATGGCACGTTGCCGGCGTTTTATCCAGCAGCCCCGCACGTCCGAGCGTAACGGGTGCGATACAGATGGCTGCGAGAATTTTTCCCGACTCATGAAACGCGCGTAAGAGATTCATCATGCGAGGATGCGACCAGTAATCACGCGCTCCGTTCCCTCCGATAAGCACGACGGCATCGAATCGCCTGACGACAACCTCGCTGAGCAAAGTTTGCGGTTCCACGATGGCACCGTCCATGCCGTGAAGCGGCTGACGTGCCGTGCAGGCAATCCGCAGACGACATCCTTCGCGCTCGAGAATTTTCGCGACCGTGGAATACTCTGCATCGCTGAACTGTCGATGTGCAAGGACCACCAGCACGGTCTTATCGGTCAATCGCATGAATTATCGGGAGGACTTTTTTCGGGGTTCTTTTTTACTCGGTGGATGAATAGCCCATCCGGCGAGGTCAAGATACTGCTCGCCGTTGTCGCTGGAAAACCGTATCGATCCCATCATGCGGCCGGGCTTCTCAGGCTTCAATTCGATCCGAACGCTTTTCCTTTCCTTCGGTGCAAGCTTCAGAGATTGCGGCGTGATCGAAACCTCGGAGAAGGGAATCGTCTTCGCACTTCCGCTTTCCGGGTAGAGCGACATCGATTCGGTTTTCGCAGAAACGATGATCGAATTGTCGGTGATGTTTTCAACCGTAACGCTTCGACTCGTCACGCGGCCTAAGAGGATACTGTCGATATCGAAGCGCTTCGGCTGAAGCTCGAAGTCGGTCAATACCTTTGCGGTGATCCTGTACAAAACCGGTTGCTGGTGGTTCGCGAGAAGAATGCTGATCGTCTTCGAGACGAATCCTTTCGAACCGCGAATCGGCCGATAGACCAAACGAATCTTCACACTGTCGCCTGATGCAACCGTGTTCTTCGACGCGCTCAGTTCCGTGCATCCACAGCTTGACCGCACGGATTGAATCGTTACGGATTCCGGACAGCGATTGATGAAGACGGCGGTGTCTCTCAATTCACCGCTTTGCGTAACACTCCCGATAAACCGTTCCGTCGTGCCGACGATTGCGAAACACCCGGATTCGGATTGTGCGCTCACTCGCGCCGTCAACGGGAGAAACAGAGCCAACAAAAAAGTGCCGCAAATGAAACACCTGCGGCACATGCACCTGAATGCGGCAATCATTTACTTTTCTGAGCGCTGTTCGCCTTCGACTTTATCGCGGACGATACCGAAAATCTGAAGGAAGTTGTCTCCCTTCGCAGTTTTGAAACGCAGTGTTCCGTTTACCTGGCCTTTGCGATCCGGCGTTACCGTGATGGTGATTTCCTGGCTGTCGCCCGGCTTGAGCGTGATTTTATTCGGTGAGAACGTCGCGTCCTTGAGTGGATATGGTTGTGAAGCCGCTTCACCCGCAGTGGCTTCAGCGTACGTCGTCATCGTCAGTTCCATGTTCGAGATTTCAATGACAGCATCGGACACGTTCTTGATGTTCGCTTTGCTGACGGATGGTTTTCCGACTTCCGCGCCGAGAATCTGAACGTATTGCGGCGCAATATCGAGATCCGTTTTCACGTCCGCTGAGAACCGAAGAATCGTGTGCGGCTGGCTTTGGTCCTTGAGGTAAACGCTCACGGTCTTCGTCGTTTTACCGCGAGTGCCTTTCGGCGGCGTAAACTTCACTTCGATCTTCGCTTCACCACCCGGCTTGATCACTTTCTCGGAAAGGATTGCAGCGGTACATCCACAGCTTGCAGCAGCCCTATCGATGTTGATTTCCTGTCCGCAGTTGTTCTTGAACACGAAAGTATGCGTCACACTCGAGTCCTGATGGATCGTTCCAAAATAGAAATCCGAAGTACCGACCACTTCGAAGCACTTCGATTCTTCCGTTTGTGCAAAGCCGGAGATGGCGAGGGCCAGTACACCGACGATTGTAAGAAAGACTTTTCCTTTCATCACTCCTCCTGTTAAAGGGTTATTAACTTATGTTTTCTCATTGATAAACTTGCTTGCGTCATTTCTCGATCGACGAAGAATCGCCCGGTGAACGATTACGCAACACGACGCCGACAACCGGAATGCGGAGTTCCGAATTCGGAAATGCCATGCGTATGTGTCCGTTCAATTGCCCGGGATATTCCGTCTTAAAGGTAACCTGTAACTCTGTTGACTCACCCGGTTTCAATTCCTCAAGCGGGATCTTAAGGTCGTAATCGGTCAGGGGCTTCGAAATCACTTTGTCCGGATTGTACGCCAATCCATTCGAAGTATCGACGTACTGAAGCACCGCAAGCGAAATGTTTTTCAGCGAAACGGTATCGGTCGTGTTGGACTTCAGCCTGAGCGTAAGTTTCTGAGTATCCCCGACCGCGCTACGAAATTCCAACATCGTCCTATCCGTTATCACGTCACTGACGACGTTCGCTTTGATCTTCAGCTTCTTAATCGGGAAGGGGTCGCCATTGAGATGCTGAAAAATCTCGATCGTCTTTTCGACGTGACCCTGCATTCCACGAAATGGCGTAAAGCTCGCGGAAATCCTTCCCTGCATTCCGGGAAGAATCCTGCTCTCGCTCAGGAGCGCAGCCGTACATCCACACGATGCCTTGGGAGGCATCAGCAGGACTGTATCCTTGCCGGTATTGCGGAAGACGAATTCGCCCTCCTGTTTTTCACCCTGCTTGACGTTGCCAAAATCATAGACTTCCGAATCGAAGACGATGCCCTGGCCTGAAGATTTCGTACAAGCGGCAAAGAAGAGCAGCGACAAGAACATGAGCAGATGAAGATTCGTCATCGAGAGTGAGGTGCTGGTCGTTTTTTTCCTACCGAAGTAGAAGAGCGGGATCATCATTGCGGCACAATATATCAAAGGGCATCCGGCTCCACAAGACAAAGTTTCTCCCCTAGGACTCCGTCATTGCGGTGTGAAAAATCACTCACACGGCCTCCTACCATCCGAGGACATATGCAAAGAGTAAAGGTGCGACGATGCTCGCGTCGGACTCGATGATGAACTTCGGCGTGTCCTTTCCGAGTTTGCCCCAGGTAATTTTCTCGTTCGGAACAGCGCCGGAATACGAACCAAAGCTCGTCGTGCTATCACTGATCTGGCAAAAATATGCCCAGAGCGGAACGTTCTCCCGCTGCAAATCCTGATGCAGCATCGGCACGACACAGATGGGAAAATCCCCGGCGATACCGCCCCCGATCTGAAAGAAGCCCAGCGGTGATTCTGCCGTGATCTCCGTGTACCAATCCGCGAGACGCATCATGTACTCGATGCCCGTTCGAACCGTGTGCACGTTTCGGACGTCGCCCGACATGCAATGGCCGGCGTACATGTTCCCTAACGTCGCATCTTCCCATCCGGGGACGAACATCGGCAAGTCCCTTTCACACGCTGCGACCATCCAGCTATCCTTCGGATCGATCTGGTAGTATTGCTCGAGCTTCCCACTGCGAATGACGCGGTACATGAACTCGTGCGGAAAATATCTCGCCCCTTTTCGGTCGGCTTCGACCCATTCTTCAAGCACGGCGCTTTCCAGTCGCCGCATGGCTTCCATCTCCGGGATGCACGTGTCCGTGACGCGATTCAGATGACTTTCAAGCAATGCCTGCTCATCGTCCGGTGTGAGGTCGCGGTAGTTCGGAACGCGCACGTAATGATCATGCGCAACCAGATTGAATATGTCCTCTTCGAGATTCGCGCCCGTGCAGGTAATTGCGTGAACCTTATCCTGACGAATCATCTCGGCGAGAGACAATCCAAGTTCTGCGGTGCTCATCGCGCCTGCGATCGTCATGAACATCTTCCCTCCGCTTTCGAGCAGAGTCCTGTATCCGTTCGCAGCATCGACCAATGCTGCCGCGTTGAAATGTCGGAAGTGGTGTTTGATGAAGTCCGTTATCGGTGTTGTATTCATTGATCCTGTTTACTGTGGTAAAGTGGCTGCCCGTCCCGTTTGAAGGTACAAAAAACATCGAACCATCTGCAATCGCATCAGCGTTGCACGATGAATCGTCTGAATGTAATAGCTCCATCGGATTCGATTCGCACGAAGTACACACCTGCGTCGAGTGTATGCACCGGAATATTGATCGTGCTTCCTCCTGAATCCGTTGCAGGCACATTCGCTCTGATCATTTCATGTCCATGAACATCTGAAATCAGGATGGACGCCGGTGACTGCGTTCGTATTGAAATGTGAATGATATTGCTCCGTTCGGCGGGATTGGGAAACAACTCCAAGATCGATATTCGATCCGATGCTATGGTGACCGACACGATAGGGGAAAACTCGAAACGACCGTCGAAATCCATTTGCTTGAGCCGATACCACATCACTCCATCGGGACACTCGCTGCATGAATCGAGAAAGCGGTAATCCTTGCTGCGAGTCGTCGTCCCGGCACCGGCAACGAAGCCCCTATCGATCCATTCTTTCAGATCGAACGAGCGCTGAATGATGAAACCATAATTGTCGGTTTCGGAGGCGGTCACCCATTCCAATGTCACGCAAAGTTCCACGGCACCTGCAGCGAAATATTGAAGCTCGACGGGAATCACGCCGAGTTCGTCGGCGCCGACGTCGTATGCCTGCCCGCTCGGTCTTTGCTGTCCTTCGAAATCCGCGACGACGTCCGGCGCAACGTTCACGCCCGCATCGATCGCACTCGAACCGGCTTTCAGGTGCAGGTCCAATTGCGAGTACGAGCCTGTCGGGGTTATGAAATCCGCATTCGAGGCGGAAAGATTGGATTCGTTCGCGAGCATGGTTGCGCCGTCGCGAAGCCGGATGATCGGTTCATTCGGATTCGAGAGCGCGCGCTTGACGAGGTTGTTCCGAACGTACCCCGTCGATTGAACGAATCGAAGCTGAATCGTCAGCACGCATTCGAACACAGTGTTGTTATAGATCTTGCAGTTGTTCCCCTTGTTGATGTAAATGCCCGCATCGGTACACCGCATGATCACGTTGTTTCGGATGATGCCGTTGCGATGCTCGTATGTCGTGTTGTTATCGCGAAAGTATTGCGTAGCAGTTCCGCCTCCGCCGAACGACGCGCCGATGAAGCAATTCTCGAAGCGATTCGCTTCGATGATGGTGTTCGATGAATTCCCCTTCGTGAAAATCGCGTACGCCGGATTTCCTCCCTTCTGAACGTTGACGAATCGGCTATTGCGAATGATCCAATCGTTGACGCCGACGCCATCGACGCCTTCGACAACAGAGCGCGTGCCGCCGCTCGTGCTCGTGAAACCGATGTCGCAGCTATCGATGAGAAGGCGATCCGGGTATTTGCCCGAAGGCGGGTCACTCGTTCCTTTCACACCCGACTCTCCGTGATCACGCATGATCACGTTGATGAGTGCGCAGTCCGTTGAGTTATGGTCGAACTTGAATCCATGATAATAGCTGTTTCGCACCGTGAAATCCCTGAAGGTCCACGCCGGACAATCGTCCAGATTGAAAACCATTTGTACTGCGCTGTTGTCCTGTCCCTGTCCTTGCACGGTTACATCAGTTGGATTGCCGGTTGCGCCCTTTACTAAAACGGGACCTTGCCTGTTCGTGATCATGATTCGAGATGCGCCGGTGATGGTGTAAGTCCCTGATGCGATGACGATGGTATCTCCCGGCAATGCATTCTGGCATGCATCGCGAAGCTGAACATACGTCGAAACGTTGACGACGCGCGCAACTGAAGCAGTCGCACAGAAGAGAACGATGAAGAGCGAATGAAAAAAGGAGGATTCGTTATGCATCAGATTCACGCCGGGAGGATGATAATCTGAACCGCGCCGGAGTTACACGAGATGCATACGCATCATCGAGGCAAGGAGAATAAGCCCGATCACAGCACGGAAACCCCAACAGATCGCTTTGACCCATTGCGAGCACAGCATTTTCCGAAACACCGGAGGATCGAAGCCACGTCCCAACAGCCTGTGCATCGGTCGATGAAATCGTATCGTCACGATCCAAATCACGGCGAGGCACGCCATCGCAGCTATATGCCAGTAAAATCCCCCATGGCTGAAAGAGAGCACCAACAACACCGTCCATGCGATAAGCTCGACAATCATGAGCGGTGCAATGATGAGACCCGCGAGCAAGGTATAACCTCTGTGGTACGATGGAAATCTTCGCCGCCCGACACGGACGAACAACGGATATTGAACCAACAGGACGTACCACGCTATCCCTGCAAGACAGAACGTCGCAGGAATTCCCAATAGAAACGCGATTGCCTGCAGGATAGTCATGGAGCGATAATAGCACCTGCCGTGAGGAATAGAAAACTTCGCTCCCTTGCGACGAGGTCACGAAACGATTGGCCTTGAGCCTCTCCCTGAATGATATTCGGATAAGGCTACTTTTCTTCGGACTCGACGCGGAGTGTCGGTGGAGCGGTGTTCGCGACGACTACCGTATAGTTCATGTCGTTCTTCGCAGTGATGCCTATTTCCGGTGACACAGATTCCGACTGGATCGTCGCGGTAACGACATAATTTCCTTCGCTGATCGAAATATATCCTGTGGTCTGCCCGCCCTGGACGTCATTGATGTTCATCGTGTTTCCGGCCGCCGGCTTGATCTGCATGTTGGCCTTCGTCTGTCGATCATTGCGAACACGGAGGCTTGGAGACTCCTCTGAACATGCCGTGAACAGAACACTGACGAGGAGAGCGGTAAGGAGTGATGGAATGTATTGCTTCATTGGTGTACTCATGTTGTAGTATCTCATCCGCTTCAATCTACGTCGGATCATTCGCTGAAAAAAGACCGATGCAGAGCACCGACAGAAGGACGATTCACTTCACCGCCCAGTCCGTTCCGCAGATCGTTGTGAATGCACAGTACCTGCACGCAAGCGAGAAATCGTCTGGAGGATTGAATGGAATATCCGCATTATGAATTTCCTCAAGCACGTTGCGCACGACTTCTGCAAGCCTAAGCTGATACCTCTCTCGCTGCTCTTCGTCAGCGTAGAGCGCAATCTCGCTATTCCCAGTGAACTCCTTGTCCGCAAGCCAGATGTACTGCGCTTGAGAGGATGTAAAGATCGATTCCGCATTCTGTTCTGAGAGCATGACGTACAACGGTAATTGCACGGAAGGCAGCTTCTTCCACGTCGTTCGATCCTCCGGTTCTATTTCATCGAAGGGAATCGTTGCCACCGGCTTGCTGCCCGTCTTGTAATCAGAAATGAGGATGCGGGACTTGCCGCTGCCGTCTCTGCGAGTCCGCTCCTCGATCCGGTCGATTCTTCCCTTGATGGAATAACCCTTCAACTTACCTTCCAACATCTGTTCGAGATTCCGGATGACTATCCGCTCGCGCTTGATCAGTTCATTCTGCACCGCAAGGTAATCCTTCATCCGCTCGCGCACCTGCTCTTTCAGGAAATAGGTCGCGCCGACAGCGTACTTGCCGAATGTCGCTTCGAAAACGGCATCGAGTACTGCTTCCATGGCCGCTGGTTTGAGATCCGATGCTTTCAGCTCTTTCCCTTTGTGCGGCTCGTGAAACACCCGTAGCACCTCGTGGATGAACGTGCCGACGTGTTTTGCCTCCAACTCACCGCTCACTTCTTCGCGCTCTCCAAGTCCGAGCGCAATTTTATAATAGAACTGCAACTGGCAATTCAAGTATGAATCCAATCCCGATGCGGAATGCGCAATCGATCGAAGGTATGCGATCACTTCCGTTGTCTTGGCAATCGGTTCCGGTTTCGAATTGATCAGACTCACCTCGTGATGAACCGGTGTGAGGTACTGCTCCATGTCGGCGGTGCCATCGCGTTTTTGTCGTGCCCAGAGAAGTTTCTCCACCAAACTGCTCGGCGTCTTTCCGTCTTCGTTCATAAAGAAAAGGTGTACTTCGTTCGCACCCTTCAACAGCACGTCGAACGTGTAGGTCTGCCATTCGCTTTCATCGAGATACGTGGGAAGTCCGAGTTCCCGGCGTACGGTGAGCGGGAGCAGCATATCGATACTGCGGCGCGGAAGAAAGAGATCGTCGTTCGCATCGAGAACGAATACGCGCTCGAACTGAAGACTGCGGGTTTCAAGCGGACCGAGTATCTGCACGCCACGCAATGGAGTTCCCGGGAAGGGGACTTTCGCGGACGCCAGCACGTGCCGCAAAAAGGCGAAGTACGAATCCGTTCGTTCGAATGCGTGCGTTGCGAGAAGCGACGTTTGTATGGACGACACTCTCTCCAAGAACTCATCGATGAAGCGCCGGAAATAGGGATGACGTTTCGCCGTACTGTGTTCGCTGACGTATTCGAGAAGCGCGATGACTTTCGATGCAAAGTTACCGAGATTCTCGACGTGGTCGAATGCGCGAAGCGTTCTATCGTGAATGCCGCGCAAGTGCTCGCGCAACGCTTCCGCTTCGAGCGAATCATCGATTCTTTTCAAGCGCTCGCCAAGCACGCGGAAAAGCTTTTCGTCCTCTTCAAGCTCCGAAAGCGTGAAGAACATCCGCGCCGCGCCGGAAAAGAAAATCTCTTCGATTGCGTGGAAAAGAATGCGCGTGAGATCTGCGCGCTTACCGAGCGTGATGTTCTTCGTGTAAGGATGCAGAACGAAGTTCAAATACTCCGGTGCGTGGAATCGGTCATTCATCTTCGATGCGATCGCATCGGCCATGCTCGTGAGAAAACTGCTCAGCGGCGTGCGAAGGATCGGATAACCGAGCGAGATGTTCGCGCTCTCCTCCGGAAACAGCGGCAGCGTATGCTGGATCACCGGAAAAAGCGACTCCGCTGTCGGCAGTACGATGACGGTGTTTTCATTGACCGCGATGTCATTCTCAAGCAGATCCTCAAGCACGCGATTCATGCCGAATATCTGGCTATGCGTATCGGGACAGGGATGGAACGACACCTCGGCGGTGATTTCGTCTTCGTCGATGGATGCATCGCGCACGCCTAACTTCTGCATCGCCTTTTGCAAGCCGGCTCCGCGCTGAAAGATGAATCGTACGTTCTCATGCTTCAATAGACCGCGAAAAATGATTTCCTCGGATTTCGTCAGTCCGTGAAAACCAGCGAAGACGACGCGCTCGAACGGCAGCGCTATCGAAGCAATCTCACTTGCGACGGTCGCATAACGCATGGCACGAGTGCTTGCATTGCGACGGGCGATTGATTCGTAAAAACCTTCGTACAGCGTACCGAGTTCACGCAGCTCGACGACTTCGAGATTGCGTACGACTTTACGGACATCCTCGCTTCGAATGCATCCGATGCGGAGTTCCTCCATCTCTGAAAACATGCGCATTGCGAGAGGGAGAAAGCGGTCCAAAGTTTTGAACTCTTCCTTCCCAAACGGGCGTTCATTGTTGAGGTGCATTTCGAACAACACCGCTGCGGCATCCATCTCGTTGAAATCTTCCGCCGACAAACCGAGGAGTTCGCGATAGCAGTAATTGATGAAGCGATCGACGTCTAACGCGGTCGGAGGAACGATCGTCTGCTGTGCTCGGGCAGCAAGCTCCTTGAGAAGGAAGTGCCTCGGTCGCTTGCCGGGGAAGACGATAAGATTCGCGGAGTAGTCATGCTCACGCACAATAAGGTCGTCAGCGACAGACTGGATGAGTGAAGTGCGAGAAGGGATGACTGTGTAATTGCTCATCGTATCATCGATACGTTAGGGATTCACAAGGATCACAACGATTCGTATCACTCACCAGCGGTATGAACACGCAGATTCTCCTCGTATGTCAACGCGAACACGGTATCCGTCAACCAGCGCTTGAACGATTCATTGTCCATGAATTGCTTGAACAGTTCCGTGTCGTCTTTAAGAACTGCCGTCATCACGCGAGCAAGGGCTTTATCGTGTTCGATACGGGCGTTCTGCCTGTCCGAATTTTTCCTTGCATTCTGGTAAGCCGTATCGGCAGAGACTCGGCTTGGGATATCCTCCGTGATAAGTTTGTGTACGCGGTCTGAATCGGTCCAGGGTATATTTCCGAACTGGTCATTGAACGCTTTCAGAATATTTGAAAGATGGTCCAACTCCGGTTCGGACTTTCGCCCGCCGCCCGAAGTAGGAACCGGTTCGATCTCGGCCTCCGTATCCGTGAGCGGTATGTTCATCGTCGATCGCTTTTCTACCCGGTAGCTGTCCATATCGATGGAGTCGAGGATACCCTTCGATAAGTCCTCCTCTACCGGCGCCGGGAGTTTTGGGACGAGGAAGGTGAGAAAGATGGAGAGCTTTTCCCATTCAGCGTTCGTGTAGGGAAGGATCGATGAAAGGAAACCGTACGCACGGAGAAACGCCTTCGCTTTGCCCTTGAAATCCACCTGTCCGTCTTCATCGAGTTGCTCGACGTATGCCTCGACGCATGAGTCGAGGATCGGATCGAGCTTGTCGCGATCGGCGCCGGTGAGATAGAGCGAAACCAGGCTTGTGATTTGCGTGCTTGCGTACACCTGATAGCCGTCGAGCGCCGCTTTAAGATCGTGCAGCTTGTTCGGATCCGTCTCTTCGGCGAGAATCGTCGTGCGATAATAGTCCTCGAACGCCTTTCTGATCGTATCGGCGTCATTCATGAAGTCGAGAATGAAGACGTCATACTTTTTCGGGTGCGCTCGATTCAACCGTGAAAGAGTCTGCACAGCCTTTATGCCCGAAAGCTGCTTATCCACATACATCGTATGCAGCAGCGGCTCATCGTAGCCTGTCTGGAACTTCTCGGCACAGATCAGGAAACGGTAGGGATCTTCCCGAATCTTGTCGGGAATGAGATTCGAAGGGAATCCGTTGAGGGAAGCCTCCGTGACGTCCACTCCCCCGTACTCATGCTCGCCGGAGAATGCAACGATCGCTTTGTATCTACTCTTGCGTTCGGCAAGGTAACCTCGAACAGCGTGGTAGTATTGTATCGCGCGCTCGATGCCGCTCGTGACCACCATCGCGCGCGCCTCGCCGCCGATCTTGTTCAGAGCCAGTACGGCCTCGTGGAAATGATCCACCATGATTTCAGCCTTGAGCCTGATCGCATGATCATGGCTTTCTACATAGCGGCGGAGTTTCTTCTTCGCCCGTTTCGTGTCGAATTCCGGATCGCCTTCGATCTTCTTCACAAGTTTGTAATAGCTGTCTATCGGAGTATAGTGCCTAAGCACGTCGAGGATGAATCCTTCCTGTATCGCCTGCTTCATCGTGTAGCTGTGGAATGGACGATGCTTCACCGTTCCGTCGGGCTGGGGCGCTGGTTCCCCGAAGATCTCCAGTGTCTTGTTCTTTGGAGTTGCAGTGAAGGCGAAATAGCTGGCGTTGGGCAACAACTTCTTCGACTCCATCAACCGGTTGATCACGTCCTCGAGCGTCTCGTCCTCTTCTTCGGCGCCGGAAGACGAGAGCGCCATCGAAACGGCCGCAGAGGCGCGTCCGCCTTGGCTCGAATGTGCTTCGTCGATGATGATGGCGAAGGTTCGACTGCGATGATCATTCCCAATCTCGTCGAGGATGAACGGAAATTTCTGGACGGTCGAGATGATGATTTTCTTTCCGGCTTCGATAAACGTTCGTAAATCACCCGCACGCATTGCATGGCCGACCGTCGCGCCCACTTGTGCGAACTGTTTGATCGTGTCGCGAATCTGCTTGTCGAGGACCTTGCGGTCAGTGACGACGATGATCGAATCGAACACCCAAGCATCGTCACGCTTGAGCCCGATGAGCTGATGCGCGAGCCACGCGATGGAGTTCGACTTGCCGCTGCCCGCTGAATGCTGGATCAGGTAGCGCCGCCCTGCAGCGTGCGCGGTTGCGTCGGCAAGCAGCTTACGCACGACATCGAGCTGATGGTAGCGTGGCCAGATTTGTATTGACTTTTTCCGACCCGTTTTCTCATCCTTCGTCTCGATGACTTGCGCATAGTTCTCGAGGATGTCCGTGAGACCGGCACGCGTGAGAACACGCTTCCAGAGATAATCCGTCTTCAGGCCATTGGGATTCGGGGGATTGCCCGCGCCGTCGTTCCATCCGAGATTGAATGGAAGGAACCAGGAAGCCTTCCCATTGAGGTGCGTGCAGAACCGCACTTCGTGATCATCCACGGCGAAGTGAACGACACAGCGGCCAAGTTCGAAGAGTTTTTCACGAGGGTTTCTGTCGCGTTGATACTGCTGGATTGCGTCCTCGACCGTTTGTTTCGTGAGGCTGTTTTTCAATTCGAATGTGGCGATCGGCAGGCCGTTGATGAACAGCACGAGATCGAGAGCGCGCTGGGTCTCATCCCTGCTGTAACGAAGCTGGCGCGTAACGCTGAAACGGTTCGCGACGTAGCGCTCTGCCGCTTTGAGGTTTCCCGGAGAAGGACTCCCATAGAACAGATCGAGATGATATGGTCCGTGCTTGATTCCACGGCGTAGCACGTCGATCGTCCCGCGCTTGCTGATCTCTCCTTGCAAACGCGCGAGAAAATTTCGTCGTATCGGACCATCCTGATCGAGTTCGAGATGCGTTGCCACGTCCGGTTGAGTCCGGCTGACGAACAAGGAGAGTTGTGCGACATCGACACAGTACTCACGGTCATAATCTTCCGGTATCCCGCCGACCCATCCGGCGCCGTACGTCGATGGCCGTTCTTGTGCCCGATCACCCGAACCCGGGTCGCAAGGTGAACCGGTCAGATCCGTACAGATCAGACGCTCGAGGCCGCGTTCGGTGGTGTCGGAAGCAATCACGCCGATACTCGTTCCGCCAGTCGCTGCGTCCATCCCTTGTTCGTCAGTACATCGGCTGCGATGCCGATCTGGCGCGGTGTGAACTGCCGCTTGCGCTCGTTCCAATCGTAGGTTCGTTCAACCACATCCTGCACCGTACGCACCGCTTCGTGATGCATGACCCAGTGCACGGTGGACAATAGCTCCAGACCAAATGGCGATTCGAATCCATCCAAAAGGTTGGCAACCCGGTCGAAGCGTTCGCGCGTCTGTCTATGTTTGGCCAGAAAAGCCGCGGCTTCGTCAACCGCGCCCGGCACCAGGGTCAGCGGTTTGTCGGGTACATCGCCACCGTCCTCGTAGCCAGAGACCAGATGCCCTTCGATCGCGTACAGCACGTGGCGCAGGTTCTCGGCGTAGGGGCCATATGGCGCAGCTTTGTACCGCAACCGTAAGGGTTCGCCCGCCTCCTGCATGAAGTACATCAGTTTGTGCACTTCCAGCAAGGTCACGAAAGGATCGAGTAAACCGCCGAGATAACGGGACATCAATTCCACCAGCGCAGCCCGCCCTATGGTCATCTGGGGGACCTCGCGGTGGTGTCGCATTGTGTCTGTACCCGGAGCCCCACTGGGCTCGAAAACGATGATTCGCACTTCGTCTATAGGGCGCAATGCCGTCTCGATGAGCGGACGCACCTGGGCCAGCCAGTCAAGACCACCCAATCCGCTGCCGAGGGGTGGAAGTGCAACAGAGCGTATGTGCCGGGCACGAATCTCGGCGACCAGCGCCTTCAAGCCGGCGTCGATGTCCTCGATCCGGCTCTTACCACGCCAGTGGCGCTTCGTGGGAAAGTTGATGATGTAATGCGGCGGCGTGAGTTGACCGGTCTCGAAAACGAACATGCGACCGGGCTGCACCTCATCGCGCTTGCACGCTGCCGCATACGCCTTGAAGTTCTCCGGGAAAGCGTTCTTGAACTGCAGCGCGATACCGCGCCCCATCACGCCAACGCAATTGACCGTGTTGACGAGTGCTTCCACCTCGCTCTTCAGAATGTCGCCACTTCGGTAATCAATCATAGCAGGTTCCTCTATTGTTTCAGTAATACCACTCTGGCCGAATCTCGACCGGTGGACTGTGTACGTACGCCGGCAACGCGTTTACCGCCGTTTTGTAGGTTGCCAGCGACTGCACGCCTATGCGTTCAACAAGATGCCAGGGGAAACTCAGTTCCAGCAGAAACTCAGCTTGCTTACCATAGCTGCACTGTTGCCAGTCGCGTGCGTGTACGGCGTTCCAGTCTATCTCGTCCAGCCGGCCGAGGTCGCTGCGATCTTCGAAGTCCCGCCCTCCCGCGTTCGACAGCGTGAACGCCCAGCGGCGACGCTGCGCGTCAGCCCATGCGACCACGTTGTGCAGGTCGGCTTCGAAGTGGACGATAGACCCTTGCCCACCTCGGTACGCCAGGTCCGGGTCATTGGCCTTATGGATCAGAAACAGCATGACTGAACGCGGGCAGAAGTAGAAGGGGACGCAATCGCCTACGAAAAGATCCGGGTGACTGGTGAGGGGAAGTTCGTTGAGGCGTCGCTGCTTGATGCTGTTCATGCCGATCGCGGTGCCTGGCGGCGCCCGCCGCACGACCTCTCGATCGCACCAGAGACACTGGTCGGCCACGATCGACGGTAGCCGATCAACATGGGCGATGTGGTAGATCTTAGGCTGCGCCGGTATGCTCATGCCTCGGCCTCCTCCGGCACAGAGTCGGTGTCGTCAACGCCTGCCTCGTCGGTGTCGCCTTCTGCCTCGATCTCTTCGAGCGGCTCGGGCTCCTCGACCTCGTCCGGCATCCGCGCCGCCGCGTCGCGCACGTCGAGTTTGCCGGTGACCACGTCGGCGATCAGGCGAGTGCGGTACTCGCGGAGGAGTTTGATCTCGCTTTCGGCGACTCTCACCGCTCGCTCGACCTCTGCCACATCATGGGCAATCGATTCGAGGATTCGCCTCTGATCCGGTATCGGTGGGAGTACGACACGCAAATGCCGAAGGTCTTCGCAGGTCAGGGCACCTTTCGTGCTTCCCGAATCGTCGCTCACTCGCCGCAGTTCGGCGTACGCGGCAACGAGGAACTTCTGCAAGTACTCCGCCGTGACGACGCTGCCGAGGTTTCGCAGCGTGATGAAAGCGATGTGCTGATTGATCGTGGCTTCAATCCTCAGGACGGCAGCCTTCCCTCGGGTCTTGCCCTGTCCAGTGATCGCTACGAGGACACTACCCGCGGGCACACGAGGCAAGTGGCACTCCCGCAGCGCCACCTCGGTCACGAACTGATCAGAATCCGTAACCGTTCCGGCATTCACGCTGCTGCTGTTGAGCCATGGGTATGTGCCGTCCGTCCAGTAGGAGGCGTTACCTCGTGATGGTGTCGAGCCATTGCCGACTGTTGCGAAGTGGCCGATCTGCCAGACCTCCCAATGCTCCGGCACCTCCCCCAACCACTCCACACCGGAGAGCTTGAGGCGGACATTGGGGTCGAGGCCGCGGGTGACGGCGCGGTGGATGATGGCCTGCTTCTGCTCCTCCAGCAGCTTGATCAGCTTCTGCTTGGCGCGGATGTACTGCCGGATCCTGCGGTCGACGTGGTCGAGGAAGCGGACGATGGCGGCTTGCTCGGAGAGGGGTGGGACCGCGAACGCGATCTCGCGCATCCGAGTCTCGGACAAGTCCCACTGGCCAATTCGGACGCCGTCGGATGCCTGCGTGAAGAGGGGCACGTACGCGCGCGAGCGGATTGATGCGTTGAAGAACGACCCACGGATGCCGCTAAGATCGAAGACGAAATAGGCGGGACTGACGATGCCATCATACTGGGACACGCCATACGAGCCCTGCCAGGCCTTCATCTTGTTCATGGCGAATTGGCCTGAGCGAACCACCTTGTAGTTGGTCAAGTCGTCAGGGATGTAGTTGTGATTCTCATCGCCACGTGTTGTGTCGCGGAGAATCACTCCCCGCTCGCGAACTACGGATAGAAGGGGCAAATCAGGCCGGTTCCGTTCGGTGCGGCGAGTCAGTGCCTGTCGAAGTTTTCGCACCTCCCAATGCTCCGGCACCTCCCCCAGGCACGGCGCGCCGGAGTCCTTCATCAAGGGATAGGGCTTGAGGCCGTCGATCATGGCTGCCCCCCATCGCCCATTTGCAGCGTTTTCACCTCAGTGTAGAGAGTTCTGAGATGATTGTCGGACATATCCAAGATTGGCTCGTACATGAACGAGTTTAGGTGAATGTTCTCCGGCGTCATGAGAACCACCCGCTGCAGAACGTCAAGCGACGCTCGTTCGGCTGGGTACAACTCCCGAAACTTCTTCAGCAGCCGCGACGTCTGGTTCGAGCCAATGCTCGCGACGAATGCCGCATCGTTGATCTGGTTTACCATGAACTGTTCTGCGACCAGACGGGTG
Source organism: uncultured Chromatiales bacterium (assembly GCA_964448285.1). Classification (GTDB taxonomy): domain Bacteria; phylum Bacteroidota; class Ignavibacteria; order SZUA-365; family SZUA-365; genus CAYUWG01. Next base: position 19,252 of record CAYUWG010000034.1, on the reverse strand, counting down.
GCAATGGCGAGCACCACCTTGTTCGCAAAGTTGATCCCATCGGGTGCACTCAGGCACTGCTGCGCCTCGTCAGCGATCAGATCAACGACAGCGGTCTGGCCATCGGGCGAATTGCCGGTTTCGGAGAAAAGACGGTTGTAGATACCATCTAGGTCCGACACCGTAATCTGCTGCGAGTCAGCCTTCCAGTGCAGCAGCGAGGTCAGCTTCACGAAGTCGGGATCAGCGTCGCCACGGGTGTACTCGATCAGGTTTCGAATGAAGGAAATTGAGGCGATCTTCTTCTTCGGATCCGCATAGAACGCGCCCTTCCAGTCATTGATGAAGATGTTCTTGATACCGGCGGCCTTCTCCAGCGCCACGCCTGTGGCGGTCTTGGACGCCATCAGGCAGTTGTTGTAACCGACGAAGCGGCTCTCGACGGTCCGATAGAAGTCGAAGTTATGCGTCAGGATGATTTGCCTAAAATGCGGGCTCTCCGAGATATCCATCAGGTACTGGATGATCGCGTACTTGTTCTTGTAGTCGAAGGAATCCGCGATGTCGTCCACAACAATCAAAGTGTCTTGAGCGGCCTTCTTTCGGACCTCGATCTCAAACAGGATGTTCAGTACATACAGTGCTTTCTTTTCTCCGGTGCTAAGCACCTGCAGGAGCGCCGCACGGTCCACAGGTGCTTCGTCTGCTCCGTCGCTGAAGACGAAGCCAAGAGTGAGCATTTCCTGCTGCCCAAGGATCACGTCCACCTTATTAGCGGCCTGCAACTTGAAGGGCACCACGAAACGGCTGTTGAAGATGTCGATGACCTCTTCCCACTGCGTTCGCTCCTTTGCCGCCTGCTCCTGGATTTCCTTGCGGCGTGCTTCGGCGGCTTGATATTTGTCGAGAAGGGTTCGGTACAGATCAAATTTCGTGTCGATGTAGGCCTTCCACACTTCTTGTTTGAAGTCAGCGATATTGGCGAATTTGGCTAACAGGTCTTCGTGATCCAAGAGAAACGCTTCAAACTCGCGTACCGTCGCATTCCTCTGGATTAGCTTCTCGATGTCGGCGAATTTCTTGCGCAGTTCCTTGTCGTTCGAGATAGCTTCTTTCTCGCTCGCGATGAGGTGCTCCAATTCCCACTGAGTCGTGATCTCCTTCTTCTCTCCAGCATTGAGGTTTACGGAGTGTTTGGCCGCAAAGAAGCCGTTTTCCTCGAGCTGCTTTGCGATCTGCGAAGCGTTGTAGTAGTTGAACACGCCCTTTTTGAAGTAGGTCGAGGCCGCCAGCAACTCGTTGTACTTCTTGATGTAGGCGTCGATCGCCGTCTTGGAGTCCTTTGTGCCCAAGAAGGCCTGCACCTTCTCATCGAAAATCAGGTCGTAGGGAATGTCCTTCAGCGGCGCATCGGATCGACTCGCGACTTCGTCCTTGATGCGATTCAGAGCGATGTAGAACTTGCCTTCCGTGGCGGTAAAAGCTAGCGAGATTTCCTTCTCCAGATCGCGCTTTGAGCCGGACTGCTCCTTCATTGCCTTGAGAAACGCATCCTTTGCCGCATCGATTTCTTGGTGAAGGTTTTCGTACTCTTTCCGCAGCGTCGCGTTGACTAACAGTGTCGAGGTCTTTGCCGAGTGCCCCAAGGTTTCTTCATACGGTCGGACCACCAGCACGCTATCCTTCGATAGATCAGCATTGCTCTCATCTGTTATGGTTCGTGTGCAAACCCGGTTTGGAAATATGCGATCCTTTGAAGGAGCGCCGGCGGCAACGTCCTCGAACGTTTGTGCCAGAGATGTCTTCATCGATCCATTAGGGGCGTAGATGGCGATTGCCTTTGCATCTGAGAAATCGAGCGTGGCATCTAGTTTCCTGATGCCATAGCAATTCTCGATTTTGATCGTCAGAATCTTCACGCTTTGTTTCCCCCGATAATCTCGCCCAACAACCCCTCGGTTTCCTTCTCCAACGCCAGAATGTCTGCCCGAATCTCTTCCAGAGTCCGCAACGGCTGAGACTTGTAAAAATAGCGGGTAAAGCTAATCTCGTAGCCGGTCTTGACCAGGCATTGATCGAACCAGACATTCTCAGCGAGAGGCAGCAACAGACTGTGGATGAAGCGTCGAGTGATCCGTCTTAGCTTTTCAAAGCTACTCATGGCACGTTCAAGTATTCGGTTCATATTTCATCCACATTCGCATTATCACGGAACAGATCAATGTACGTCTGATACATGAATTTACGATTACGCGCCTGGCCAGTGATTTCTTTCAGAATGCCACTGGAAACGAACTTGCCAACGAGTAAGTTCGCAGCAGCGTACGTAGTGCCAATCAGGTCCTGGATCTCGTTCACGGAAACAATGGGATGCTCGTAAAGATGTTCCAGAACGCGGTGACCATTGCCGGCGGCGCGACCGAAGCTTTCAGTGATAGTCAAACGATGCGTTTCCCGAAGCGTGAGAATGCGACGGGCCGTTTCAGTTGCCTGTTTGCTGACCTCGACAACACCTTGCAGGAAGAAGATCAACCAATCTTCCCAGGTCCCCTGGTCGCGAACTGCCTGCAACTGGTCGTAGTATTTCTGCCGATGCTGTTTGAAGTAGTGAGACAGATACAATACTGGCTTGAGCAGGATATTCTGTTCACACAGAAGAAACGTGATGAGTAGGCGTCCCACGCGTCCATTACCATCCAGAAACGGGTGAATGGTCTCGAACTGAACGTGGGCGAGTCCGATGCGGATGAGCATCGGGAGTAGTGTTTCAGAATGGAGAAACTGTTCCAGGTCGCGCAGATGCTGGGCGACTTCATGGGGCGGCGGCGGAACAAACGTCGCTTCGCTCAGCCTGCATCCGGTTGGTCCGATCCAGTTCTGGCTGGTGCGAATTTCACCCGGCGTCAGGTGCGACCCGCGCACGCCGACAAGTAGTTTCGCATGGATTTCACGAATCAGTCGGGCGGAGACGGGGAGCTCGGGCAAGCAGGCCAGCCCGTGGTTCATCGCATGAACGTAGTTCACTACCGCGTCGACGTCTTGCGGTCGATCCGGAGCGAGAATTTTGGCTTCCGCCGCCAAAACGTCTTGCAGCGAACTTTGTGTCCCTTCGATCTGGCTGGAGAGCACCGCTTCTTTGCGAACGTACATATACACGAACAAATCGGGGTGCGGCAGCGTCTGGATGGAACCGTCCAGACGCCCCAATTCTCGATCAGCCTGGGAAAGCAGAACCTGCATTTCCGGGCTGATTGAAACGGGAGGGTCAGGCGGTAGCGGATTGGGAATGAACGCTCGGTATCCGGTTCGCTGCTGAACGTATTGGCCTGATCTGGAGGAACTTACCTTCATTGCAGGCCAACTCCCTTAATATCGCCGTGCCTGTAACATGGCTGCGATTCTACTCCATGCGCTCTCCAGTCTATAACAAGGATCGCCTTCGACTCGTTATTATAGGCAGCTTTGAATAAGGCTGATAATCGGGGCTTCGTTGCTGGCAGCTTTGAACAACTCATGCGCCACCTCCGATTTCTGCATTCCTATTCCACCCCTCCTTCGCGCCTTCGCGTGAGACCTCTCCTATGATCTCTCCCAGCAACCCCTCGGTCTCTTTCTCCAACGCCAGGATGTCGGCCCGAATCTCCTCCAGCGTGCGCAGAGGCTGCGGCTTGTAGAAGTAGCGTGTGAAGCTGATCTCGTAGCCGGTCTTGACGCTTTCTGGTAAGTACCATGCGTCCGGTGTATGTGGCAGCACTTCCCGCTGGAGGAAGGCTTCGATACCTCCTTCTTCCATGAGTGGAATCTGTTCCGTATCGCGGAGGTCGGGGTCGGGTTCATACTCTACGACCGCACCCTCGCTGAGCAAAAAGAGACCGTGAAGCGGGTTGGGTTTCGTTCCTTTCTTGTGAATCTTCCTGATTACCGGCGGCACGTCCTCCGCTCGTTCGCGTGTTTCCTTCTGCTCTTTGATTTCCTTCGGCGAGTACGCTCGCTTTGGATCGATGCCTACGAGTCGTAATGGACGCTCGACCGTCACCTTCCAGTAGCCGAATGCAGCGTTTGGGAATATCTTCGACTGCTCGGTCTCTTCGAACCTGAGGAACGCGTCGCAGATGCGCTGAACGTCTTCATCGGACAACTCGCAATTCTTCTTGCCGAGGTTCTTGCGCAGCGGCTTGTACCACTGCGTTGCGTCGATGAGCTGCACCTTGCTTTTGCGATGGGCGGGCTTGCGGTTTGTCAGCACCCAGATGTAGGTCGCGATACCGGTGTTGTAAAACATGTTGAGCGGCAGCGCGACGATGGCTTCGAGCCAGTCGTTCTCGATGATCCACCGGCGGATGTTGCTTTCGCCCTGGCCGGCGTCGCCGGTGAAGAGCGAACTGCCGTTGTGGACCTCGGCAATGCGGCTGCCTAACTTCGTGCCGTGCTTCATCTTCGAGAGCATGTTGGCGAGGAACAACATCTGGCCGTCGCTCGACCGCGTGAGGAGTGAGTACTCCGGGTCGTCCGCATGTTCGATGACGAAGCGCGGATCCTTTATCCCGCCCTTTCCTCCCATGCGTTCGAGATCGCCCTTCCAACTCTTGCCATACGGAGGATTCGAAAGCATGAAGTCGAACTCGCGCGAAGGGAAGGCGTCGTTCGCGAGCGTAGAATGTTCCGGCCCGCCGATGATGTTGTCCGCTGCGTCGCCTTCGCCCTTCAGCAGCAAGTCTGCCTTGCAGATTGCATAGGTTTCGGCGTTGATCTCCTGCCCATAAAGGTGCGTGGCCACCTCTTTGCCATGATCTTTGGCGAGTTGCTGCAGTGTTTCTTCCGCGACCGTAAGCATTCCTCCCGTCCCGCATGCGCCGTCGTAGAGGAGGTACGTTCCGGATTCGATGTCATTGGCGACGGGTAGAAAAATCAGTTTCGCCATCAGCTTGACGGCGTCGCGCGGCGTCCAGTGTTCGCCAGCTTCCTCGTTATTCTCTTCGTTGAAACGACGAACGAGTTCTTCGAACACCGTACCCATCGCGTGGTTGTCGAGTCCATGATGCTTCACGGTTCCGTCATTGTTGAGAACCGGGTTCGGACTGAGATTGACCTCCGGGGAAAGGAACTTCTCGATGAGCGTTCCGAGCGCGTCGGCTTTGGAGAGCCGCGGAATCTGGTTGCGAAACTCGAAGTTCTCGAGAATGTCCTGCACGTTCGGCGAGAATCCGTCGAGGTAAGCTTCGAAGTCGGCCTTCAATTGCTGCTGACTGGCACGGGATTTCAGATCGCGCAAGGTGAACCGCGACGTGTTGTAAAACGCCTGTCCGGCCGACTGACGGAGCGATTGGTCCTGGTTCGTGATTTTCTCCTTATCGAGCCAAACTTTCATATCGAGTACGGCTTGCTTCGTCGGTTCCAACTCGGCGTCGAGGCGCCGCAATACCGTCATGGGGAGAATGACGTCGCGGTACTTGCCGCGCACATAGAGGTCCCGGAGGATGTCGTCGGCGATACCCCAGATGAAATTGGCGATCCAGTTCAGTTCAGAAGCTTGCATCGGTAATGGTCTCGTTGTTCAAATGTCCTCTTCTCCTTTTCCTTGCGCTTATACTGAAGCCTTTCGGAGTCGTGGTTGCATCAAAGTACGCGAGGCATGGAGATCAGTCAAGCCGGTACCATAAATGAACGGACGCACTTCACACCTCCTCCACTTTCTTTCGATCCACGTACACGATGCGGCCTTCGATGCGCTTGTCTCCGTGCAGCGGAGCGATCAGGTTCATGTAGCGGCGTACTTGTTTGCGGTATTCCTCGGCGCTTTCATCGCCTCCCGTCTTGAAGTCTATGATCGTCACACAATCCGTGTCGATGACCACGCGGTCTGTACGATAAATCTCGCCGGACGCGGAGACGAATTCCTGTTCTCGCCACACGACTCTTCCTTCACGCGTGGAGAAATACTCCGCAATCTCCGGTGTTGCGAGTGCGTTGAGAACCGTGCGCTCGATGCTGTGAGAGTCTCCAAGTATCGTGAGCTTCCTTTCGTGCTCTTTCATGAGACAGTGTACGCGTGATTCGATCGCCTCATCGATGAACTCGATCCCTTCCAGCACGGCATGGATGATCTCGCCTCGCAGCTTCTCATGGAATCCGACCTTTCCCGCTTCATGAATCGCCCGCACAGAGCCTTTCGTGTGATGCAGCGCTCGTATCACGTTCTCCTCTCTCTCTGGTTTGACACGAACGAAAGGTTTATCGGTCGGAGGCTCGTAGTTCGCAGGCAAGAAGGCAGATGGGATACTCCACTCAGGCTCCTTCGTACTTTTGCTTATCCCTGATATGCTTATGACATACATTTCTTCTTCCGCTCTCGTGAGGCCGACATAAAACTTGTTGAGTTCATCCGTCTGCTTGATGATTGTGTTTTCATCGTACAGTGCTTTTAGACGCTCGGATGATTTCGTATCCCCACTGGATATTTTCAACAACCGGACACCGTCATCGCGACGGTCGATAAAGTAATCAGCGCCGCGTTTGAAGGGATTATCGTAGAGCATCACGATCACGACGGGATAGTCCAATCCCTTCGCTTTATGGAACGTCATGAGCGTTACCGCATTGCCGCTCTTCGGCACTTTGATGTTCCACAACGCTTCGTCGTTGTACCGTTCATCGGTGATCTTGAGGAAGCCCTTCAGCGTGGAAGCACCTGCGTGTTCGACGCGAATGACCGATTCCAACAACTTCGTCAGCGTCGCTTCTTCTTCAGGGAGATACTCATAGACGGAAAAGATGCGGTAAGCTTCGCAGAGTAAATCGTATGCAGGGAAATATCCCGCCGCCCGGTTGAGCGGTGCAAAGCATTCTTCCCACAATTCCGGCTGGGCATCCCGAAATGTTTTATAAAAGTAGGTGTTGCTCATCTGCGCCTCAACCGCGATGCGATCGAGATCCTCCCTGCGCACACTGCCTTTCCTGCGAAGGAACGCTGCGAACACATCCCCAAAAACGAACGTCGCAAATGAGAGGTCGTCGATGTTCGAATCGAGGAAGCGCAGAAGGGCGATCATCTCACCGGTGGATTTCCGCTTGCGCATATCGAGGCTGCTGTGGGAGATGAATGGAATACCTGCGCGATTCAACCACTCGCTCGCTTCGATCAGCGTGTCGTTCTTCTGCGCAAGGACCGCCAGGTCCCCATAGTCATAGCCTCGTTTTACACAGTCGTCGATGATCGCGAGGATGTCTTCGCGCTCCGGGAGTTCATCGCTCTTTCCGTGCTTTCGAATTTCGACATATCCAGTGCCTTTCTTTTTATCGAGCACCTTTTGTTCGTACTGGGTCAATCCGCTCATTCCTCCGGCTTCAGAGAATTCCGGATCGTTCCCGACGCCGTCGTGAAACACCATGCGGTTGAATTCGACGATGCGTTCGCCGCTGCGCCAGTTCATATCGAGACTCCTGACTTCATTCTCCGTCGAAGGGAACGTGTGTTTCTCGTGAATGAGTTTGTGCATGATGCGCCAATCCGCACCACGAAAGCCGAAGATACTTTGCTTCATGTCGCCGACGATGAACAGGCTTCCGGCCTTCGCCGTCGCTTCATCGAAGAGCGGTTTCATGCTTTCCCATTGCATCGGCGACGTGTCCTGGAATTCATCGATAAGATAATGATGGATGCGGTCGCCCAACAGGATAAAGACCGCCGGGATCATGTCCTTTTTTATATACTCATGCATCATCTTCCCGAGGTCTTCGATTCCGAGCCGATTCCTTTCCTTCTTCACGCTGTCCAGTTCTTCTTCTAACATTTTCAGCGCAAGCATGACGGGATAAAATTTCTGCCGGGCATCCAGTTCGATGAACTCCGTTTGCATATCCCGAATTTCCGATTCAAGCGGCTCGAGCAATTGCTTGGTCGGTTTGTACTTCAATCCGCTTCCCGTTTTGTTGACAGCGCCGTCGAACGATTTCATGATCGACTCGCGAATGCGTCCGCGCTCGATCTCAGCTATCGTTTGCTGGAATTTCTTGCTGACGATGCAGCCGGACTGAACAACGATCCGATTCATCTCAAGGACCTTCTTTTCGAATCGCCTAAGCACGCTATCGATTTCACCGGAGCAATCCCTCCAGTCGAATTCTTCGGGCAGTGTCGCTAATGTCCTGTAGAATTCAATGACACTTTTCTCAAGACTCGCGAAAGGATTCCAGATGTACCGCTTGTCCTTTCCCTGTTCTTCGAGCATCTCGATGATCTTGCGAAACTGTACTGCCTCGCTGCTCTCACTTCGAATGCGTCTCGACATACGCTCGAACGCTTCCTCGAGGATCTCCCTCGATTCGATCATCAATTCGAATGCAGGACTGAATCCGAACTCAACTGCCGATGAGCGGAGTACTCGCACCATGAAACTGTCGATGGTCTGAATCTGGAAGTCATCGTAACGGGCGAATATCTCTTCAAGCAATCGCTCTGCCTTTTTCTGCAATTCGCTCGGAGCGCTGCCGGTCTCCTCGATGAAGTTCTGCATCGCATCATCCACACCGAGAGCCACAGATTTCAGAAAGCGTAACACGCGCTGTTTCATCTCGGCTGCGGCATTGTTCGTAAACGTCATCGCGAGAATACTGGAGAGGCCGTTGTTCGGGATACGTTCATCGAGCAGGAAGCGAACGATCCGTGTGGCAAGTGCGTACGTCTTCCCCGACCCCGCCGACGCTGAGACGATTGTGAATTGTGGGAATTTGAGAGTTGCGTGTTCTTTCGCTGTTATCATGACCGTCCCGATCTTCATCGAATGGACTCCCTGAATGTAAGACATCGTTCGATCAATTGTGAATGAAGAAAACTGAAAGAGCAAGGACTACTACCTCCGTCCTCCGATCTCCGCTTCCCTTCCTTCGAGTGGCAGAATTGCATCCCAGCCGTACCTTCCGTTTCTTTGCATCCGCGTCTTGTGACGATCCGGCTTGTTTCACTGAAGAGAAACCCCTTGTCAAGCAATCGAACATCCTATACAGCATACGGCATCCGCATTCTTTTATCCAAGCATCCTGAAGTTCGGAAGCTCAAGCGCATGTTCTCACCATCGGTCCATGGAACGAAGAATTGGTCGTCCAGTTGGTTGATCATGGATTACCTAAGAAAGCATCATGATCCTTCACACACTCGCGTGATGGAGGTCGGATGCGGATGGGGCCCGGTCAGCATCTTCTGCGCGAAGACCTTCAGGGCGTTCGTAACGGGCGTCGATATCGACTCGGATGTCTTTCCGTTTTTCGAACTTCAGGCGAAACTCAACGGTGTTTCCGTTCACACGATGAAACGAGACTTCAGGCAATTGCAGACGTCGGATTTACGAAACGTCGATCTGCTCTTAGGAAGTGATATATCATTTTGGCCGAAGTTGAAGGAACCGCTGAAACTCCTGATCCGGAGAGCATCGCGTGCAGGAGTGAAGCGTATTCTCCTCGCAGACCCCGGGCGCGACCCTTTCTTGGAGCTTGCAGATCATTTCACCAAACGAAAGAATGCGGCATTGCTTGAGTGGAGCGTTCGCAGGCCAAGACCGCATGCAGGGTATATTCTCGTTGTACAATCCTCATAGCTGAAGGTGCGCTAACGTGCTAGCGATCGTTCGCGAAGGGAAGCGCTTAAGGTAGAAGCGTATCTTCGCGGCGCACGTTGCGATCCCCACGCTCTTCATACGCAGGATAGAACGCATCTTCAGCGTCAACTCACGAGCCGGGTAGCGGAATTCTTCATCAATTTCCCAGGGATGAATATAGAGTGTAGGCACGTGTGACATCCGCAGCAGTCTCTCCGTATGGTGCACGGAATATGCAAGCGGCAACAGCCTGAAACCGAAGCCTCCAAAATTGAGGTGATACATTCCCAATTGAATCGTAGAAGGCGGACATTCCATGAAACCATCCTGAATATGCTTCCGTGTATTCTTCGGTAACTCATCATCTTGAACCATGAATCCCCGCTCCCCTGCGCTCGAATCATATTGGTAACCGGCCTCCTGAAGAATATCCCACGCCCAACGATTCGCCCTTCCAATAGACCAGCACGGCGCACGATACCCGATGACGTGTTGACCTGTGAACTCTTCCAGCAAAGCCTTCACGTGAATGATGTCCTCACGGAAATCACGTGGTGTCAACGAATCCACCGTTCGGTGCTTGAAACCATGAGCCGCGACTTCGTGTCCTGCTTCACTTATCTGCCGGACAAGATCCGGATATCGTTCCGCGATCTCGCCAAGGATGAAAAATGTTGCATAGGAATGGCTCTCTTCAAAGAGTGACAACAGACGGCTCGTGTTCTCGATCACTCGCCCCTGATTCCCATTGACCGCGGACAGCGGGATTTGCATATCGTTCCGGTGATACCACTCTTCGACATCGACGGTAAAAACGCAATATGCCTTCCCGTAGTCGCTCACGTTCTGCGGATCTCCAAATAGTAATCACGCGCCAACAGGCTGATTTCGAAGTCTGTACAGCCGGCTGCTTCCGCCATCGCTCTGATTTCCTTCGCAGAATACGACCGGATGGGACAACCATTGATGGTATATCGAAACCATCGTTGCGGCCATAACCAATCGCATCGCGGAAAGGACGCAAAGACGGCTTGCCGCGATAATCGAATCATTTTCTCAAGATGGATTTGCGGATCGGCAATGTAGTCGAAATACCCCATCGCAATCGTGAAATCGACAGACTCGCACTCCAGTGCAATGAATTCGCCTTGAATCAAATCAACATCATTCGTGTCTGAGCCTATTCGCCGCCGAACAGACTCGAGCATATTTGCAGAAAGGTCGATTCCAACGATCTTTCGCGCTCCTCTCTCCTTCAGTGCGACAACGTACAATCCCGATCCACAACCGACGTCCATCACGGACTTTCCATTCAACGGGCCGATATGCGCCATCGTCCTCTCATATCGAAGGATCATCGACTTTCTGAGTGCGTTCGTCACTCGCCTTACAGGTTTACTGAGTATCTCATATTTCTCATGAAAGCTTTGAACATGAGAATCGAAATATCTTTGAACGCGAATCGTTCGATTACTCGATCGTGTCAACACATAAACCTTCGAAATCGAAACGAAAATCTAAAACACGATACCCTTCGGCATTCAGCTTTTCCCCTGCTTTTCTCTTCGCAGTTTCACTGATACAACAAAATACCATACAGCCACCGCCTCCAGCGCCAGTGGGTTTCCCGCCAAGAATTTCATCGTTCACGACCGTGAATGCACGCTCGATGCGTTCATTACTCGTTGAAGGATCGAGTGCATACGTATCGTGATATTGCTCTGTAAGAACTTTCCCAAAGCCGACAAGGTCAGCTTTCTCCAAAGCGTTCCAACAGACGTACGCAGAGTCACGCATTCTGAGGAGGGTTTCCTTCAATCGTGTATCCCCTCTCGTGAAGTTTCCCCAGACGCTATCGTGTATGGTTGATGAGAGGCGGGAATCGCCTGTATAGCATAAAAGGAGATGCGCTTCCAACTCTTGTATGCGTGACTCGGTTATCGAGATGGGAAATGCAGAAATACCGGCGCGCGTGAATTTGAAAAGATGGATTCCTCCGGTTGCCGCCGCACACTGATCCTGTTTGCCGCCAATGATCCCGAGGATGCGTTCGACCTGATATGCTTGCTCGGCAATCGCTATTCTTTCCCGAAGCGTCTCAGGCTGCTTCCCTCGGACGAGTCCTAACCACGCAACGTTGAGCGCACCTGAACTCCCGAGACCGCTGCCCGTCGGTATCGCGCTCGCATACGATACCGAAAGCATGTTCTCATCATCTACGCGCTCGCCGGTGACATAGAGGTTTATCGCAGCATTGATCGTCGCTCCGCCTAACTCATCAGAGAATATCGGCACGTCGGTCCAGGCACCGGCAAAGTCGATGCGTACCGGCGCTTTCACTTTGCATCTCATGAATTCAACTCCTCTCCCAGCGGCGATAAGGACCGCCGTCCGGCATACCATAACACCCCTCCAAGCACGAGTAACGCACTGACCATAAACAGAAGCGTCATCAACTCGCTGTCGTTGAGCCGAGTGAAAATCAGGAGAGAAAGAAACACCGCGATCCCCACGATCACCCGGCCGACGAAAGGCATCGTTGAACGCTCGCGCTTCCCTTTTGCGATCACTTCGGCACGCACGTCAACCGGTAAGTCGAGGCGTGAGAAGAAACGTGCGACCCGTTCATCAGCGTCGGCGTTCGTCCTCGCAAACAGTGCACTGAAAAGGACTACAGCAGCACCAAGAAGAACCGACACCGAAAAACCTATCACTATATCCAGGGATGAACCAAATTCACTGAGGTACGACACACTTGCATAGAGAAGAGTTACAAAACCGCCTATGCCATATACCACTTTCCGTGAATCCCTATACAAACGACCCAATGGTCCTGACAGAATGAACATCCCGAGACTGCTGAGGAATTGGGCATATACCTGGTATCCAATCTCCCAATTGAGAACGTAGCGCGTCAATACTCCGACCGTCAGTCCCACGGCGATCGACGCTATGGCAGCCCATCTGTTCGCGCTGCGAAAGAGCAAGCCGGCAGCAATGGGAACGACGATGGGAATGTTCAATAGCGTGAAAAAGATTTGCATGATGTTGAAGATGCCAAGCTGAGAATGAATGAACACCACGCCCAGCGTCGTTACGACGACGCCCATCGACACCGATGCAAGGCGGCCTGCCCTGAGAATTTGTCCATCCGAAGCATCGGGGTTGATCAGACCGTGATACACGTCCTTCGCGAGTATGGAGGAAACCATGTTGAACACCGAACTCAGCGTGCTCATCGTCGCGGCAAACATCGCAGCGATGAACATACCGATCAATCCATTCGGCAGCAGTTTGAGACAGAGTGCGATGAACACGAGGTCCTGCGGATTTTTGCCGATGTACGGTTGAAAGAAGCTCTCGACGGTGAAGTCCGGCCAGAGAATCCGGGCAACGAGGGGTGGTATTCCGAACACGAGCGGGACAGTGAGAAACAAGATCGCGGCAAAAACTCCGACGCGCTTCGCAGAACGTTCGTCCTTTACGCTATAAAATCGCTGCGCCTGCCCGGCGGCAACTCCGATGCTCATGATGATGAAAATGGAAAGCAACCAGTGCTCGTTATACTGCACGTTGTTATATATATGATCGAACGACAGCGATGGAATTCGCTCGATGAGCACGTCGAATCCGCCGATGAGTGCAAGACTCATCGGCATGATGAAGAACGTGACGCTGAGCAGGATGACGCCCTGAATGACGTCGGTGATTGAGACAGCCCACACACCGCCAAGAAACGTATAGAGCAATATTGCAATTCCAGTCGCAATCGTGAGTATGGTGAGGTCGATTCCCAACACCGGTGCGAGAAGCTTGCACACTGCTGCCAATTGTACACCGGCTGTCAGCATGAAGTTGAGGGCGATCACCCAGCCGAAGAGTTGTTGCGTCGTTTTGTTGAAGCGCTCCTGAGTGTACTCCACGGGTGAAATGGAACGCGTCCTTCTCCATTTCTCCGCCGTCAGGTATGTGCCGGTCAAATAGGCAATCGGCCATATCGCGAAGTAGAGAATTGCGAACCAGCCGGTACTATACGTAAAACCCGCCGCGCCAGTGAAAGTCCATGCGCTGAAGTTCGCCATGTACATCGTCATGCCGGACACCCACCATGGGATGAGGTTCCCGCCGGCGAAATATTCGCGGGCACCCTTGTTCACACGCATGAAATACAATCCGATTCCAAGCATCAGAAGAAAGTATGCACCGACAACGATGGAATCGATGGCGTTGATGGACTTCATGAATGATTTGTTCTATACAACATGAAACCGCGGGCGATTATCGGCTATGTGAATTATAATCATTTCCATCGTGCTGATTCTCTTCAGCACACAAAGGCTCAATCCTTTTTCGCGATCGAACAACAGCACTGTCCCACTTTCCGGTACTCGACGATTGTCCCGTAAGCATCGAACTCGAAGTGACAACATTGTTCGAGCATGTTCCTGAGCATTGCGCGTCCTCGCTGGACCCGTGACTTCGCGCCGGAGAAGGAAATGCCAAGCCGCTCAGAGAGCTGCTTTTGGGAAATCCCTTCGAACTCCGTCAGCGTGATGGCTTCGCGGTAAGGCTCCGGAAGCACATCCACCATTTTGCGGATTGACGGCAAGAGTGTCCGGTGTGCTGCATCGTCGTCCGGATCCTCCGATGGCAGGAGTGTTTCATCCAATGCTTCACGGGGTTTCTTCGTGCGGTAATAATCGATGATCGCGTTGCGTGTGATTTGATACACCCAGCTTTGCACGCGCGTTGAGTCTTTAAGCGAGCCGATGTTCGAATGAATGCGAAGGAATACTTCCTGCAGCAAGTCCAGGGCGGCATCCTCATCGGAGACACGCCAGCGGATGAAATCCTTCAACGAATCATGAAACTGCGTGAAGAGTTGTGAGGTGCTTTGTAACATCGATATCTCAAATTATTTCGTTAGCAGTGCGAATCCAGAACAACCAATCGAATATATCACGCTCACACTTCATTCAGTTGATGAACATTTCTGATATAGGCCGAAAGTTTGGTCTCATCGAGGCGACCGTCGGTCCGAACGCCGCTGCAGATATCGAGACCGAAGGGCTGAACGCGCTCGATCGCTTCCCGAACATTCTGCGCATTCAGACCGCCGGCAAGATAGACCGGTACGGGAACGGCTTCGACGATCATCCTGCTCAAGCGCCAGTCATGCACGCGTCCCGTACCGCCAAGCTCTTTCACGGCAAGCGTTGGATTTCCGGAGTCGAGCAGGATTGCATCGACGTACGGTGCGACGGTCAGAGCTTCCTCCATCGCACTCTCGTCGCGAACATGTATCACCTGCACCAAATGTACGTTCGGCAATGCCGCTCGAAGTTTTCCGTAAGCTTCCACCGTCATGGAATCGACGAGTTGAAGCGTGTTCACACCCGTTCGCTGCTGCTGTCCGATGATCGCTTCCGGCTCCTGTTTGCTTGTGAGCAAGAACGAACGGATTCCCTCAGGAAGCGTCTTCACGATTTCTGCAATGCGTTCTTCTTCTATGACACCGGGGCCGCTGGGCATCTCAGACACAAGACCGAGCGCCGAAGCACCCCACTCGATCGCAAGCTTGGCTTCTTCGACGTTGCTGATGCAACAGATCTTTATTCTTGGTGGCATCGGTGATTGCTATTCATCGTTAAAATGCTGTTCCTGTGTTGTAGTATTTCCCTTGGCAATTCGCATGGACGTTATCATGTTTTCTGTAACGTCCTCAATACGAGATATCCAAGAATTCCGTTGAACAGCGACGCCAACAGTATTCCAAATTTCGAAATCTCCAGCGCTTGTCCTTCACCGAAGGAAAGTCCGGCGATGAAGATGGACATCGTGAATCCGATCCCTGCGAGGAGAGAAATTCCCCACAGTGTTTTCATAAAATTCACACCGGAACTTCCCGGTGAAACACCGAACGCCTTCAACAGCAAAACGGAACCGACGATACCGATCATCTTTCCGGCGAAGAGGCCAAGCATGATTCCCCACGCAAGCGACGATACGATTGAGACGCCGATCATTTCACCGGACAACACAAGGCCAGCATTGGCAAATGCAAACAGCGGAATGATGCCGAACGCAACCCATGGATGCAGAGCGTGTTCGAGACGATGCAATGGTGATTCAGCATGAAGGACAACTTCCTTCAGTGCCGTCAATGCGGATGCTTTATGCTCTTTTTTCCGTTCCGGTGATTCCGTCGCTGCTTGCCGGAGAAGCGCAAGCCCTTGATCCGTCTGTTCGATCGTGTCCGGTGCTTCAGGTTTCCGCGATGCGGGAATGAACAGGCCAAGCATGACGCCTGCAATCGTCGCATGGACTCCGGACTTCAATACGGCGATCCAAAAGACGAAGCCAACGATCAGGTACGGTGCGAGCCGATAAATTCTGGCTATCCGAATCAGGATGAGTGCACCGACGCAGAGCGCGGCGATCAACAATGCCGAACTACTGATCTCGTCCGTATATGCAAACGCGATGACGAGCACGGCGATAAGATCGTCCACGACGGCAAGAGCGGTGAGAAACACTTTCGCCCAAACGGGAATGCGCGATCCGAGGAGCGCTAAAAGGCCGACGGCGAAAGCGATATCCGTAGCCATCGGAATAGCCCATCCGCGAGCGAAGTCCGTTCCGTCGTTCAACCAGAGAAAGATCAGCGCCGGTAGGACTGCACCACCGAAGGCACCGACCACCGGCAGCATTGCAGAAGGAACCGTGGAAAGTTCGCCGACAAGTATTTCCCGCTTGATCTCCAGACCGATCAACAGAAAAAAGACCGCCATCAATCCATCGTTAATCCAAAGGAGGACAGGCTTATCGATGAGGACATTTCCGAAACCCAGCGTAACGTGAACATGCAGTATTTGATTGTAGGAATCGTGCAACGGCGAGTTCGCGACGACCAGCGCAAGAACCGTTGCGGCGATAAGCAGGACTCCCGATGCAGCCTGCGTTTTTAGAAACTCTTGAAATGGCGAGATGAAGCGCAACATCCTATTCAACTGTGATTCAACATCCGTTCATATCTCTTTGCACCAACGTTCGAACGGCTCATACCGAGCTTCCCTTCAGCGCAAAGTTCTCCTATGCCCGTATCGTCTCAAGTCCATGAGCATTCGGTCCGGTTTCGGAACGTCGAAGCATCACCGCAAAGAAGAATCCGACGAAACCCAACACGGAGAAAATCCACATGCCCATGACATATCCATCCGGGTTGGATGCGCTCGCGCCAGAAGTATCGTTCGCCCAGCCGATAAGCCAGTTCATCTCTGCGACGCCTATCTGCTGGATGAGCGTCATCACCGCGTATGCCGTGCCCAGTCGTTTCTCTTCGACGATGTACGCAACGGAGGGCCACATCACCGCGGGGATGAGACTGAAGGCGATACCCATCATGGCAACAGGGACGCCAAGCGGCAAAAGCTGATAGCCCATGATGAGGAACACCGGCATGAGAAGGAACGAACCGAACATCATGAACAACGCTCGCTTGCCGACCTTATCGACGAGCAATCCGAACAGCGGAGTGGCGATCATCGCGGAAAGCGGAAGGATGCTGTTCATGCTGCCGGCAGCTTCTCGCGTCATGGCAAATGCTTCGATGAAAAACTTGATCGCAAAACTTCTGAACGGGAAGATGGCGGAGTAAAACGTGATGCACAGCGCAACGACGAACCAGAATGACGGGCTGAATTTGAACAAGTCGGAAAGCACGAGCTTATCGGTTTGCGATGCTTCTCCGAGCGTGTAGCGCTTCATCGCTCGCGTTTCCAACATGCCATACGCGACAACTCCGACTACACAAAGGCCCCCGATGATCGCAGCAACGACGAGCGGTCCATGCCATCCCGTGTACGCGAATCCTGCCCAACTCGGCGAGTTATCAGCCGCGACGGAGCCGAGCCGGGCAATCGTGAGATTGATGCCGAAGGCGAAACTCAGCTCTTTGCCTTTGAACCACTTCGCAAGCGCCGTCGTGATCGCGACGATGAGCGGTTCGGAGCCTATCCCGAGAAGGAAGCGCGATACGAGCATGACGCTCAGATCGGAAGTCATCGCATTCATGATTGCGGCGACCGTACAGATCGCTCCGAAGATGAGCGATGATTTCACGGTACCGATCTTATCGATAATGATTCCCCCGATGAGAAGCACGATCACCGCGGCGATGCTGTAGAAGGAGTAAAGACTCCCGATATTTTCGTCGGTGAAGCCGAGGTCGGCCTTGAGTATATCGGCAATCGGCGCGATGCTGTCATAGACGTAGTAGTTTCCGAACATCGCAATGCTGATGATGAGAAGGACCGCCCACCGGTACGAACGAGGCGGCTGTGTTATGGTCGTTTGCTGCTCAGTCATGGAGAATTGATTTTTGGTCGATGAATGAAACGAGCATAGCTCGTCGTGGTTGAGGAAAATAGGAAAACTTGTCGTTATCGCGTTGATGCTTGGCGTATTTCGGAATTCTGTTTATGATAGACCCGCGTTCATCCAACGACTCACTGTGCACTGTCTCATCGCTCCATCATCGTTCAAAGGCTCGCTCACATCGCGCGAAGCCGCAGCGTGCATCGCTGAAGGAATTCACAAACGCACTTCGGATGTAACGACAACCCTCTGTCCCATCGCAGACGGCGGCGAAGGAACGCTCGATGTTTTTCAGGTGCACAGCGATTTTGAACTTCGCCGTGCTGTCGTTCGCGGTCCGTTGCGCGACAAAGTGGAGGCACGATGGGGAACAGTCAACGACGGCAAAACGGCGGTCATCGAATCGGCTGAGTGCATCGGACTTCCGCTTGTACCAGTATCGCAACGGAATCCACAGCGGACGAGCAGTCATGGCCTCGGTGATGCAATCCTTCAAGCGCTGAATGACGGTTGTACGGAATTGATCATCGGACTTGGAGGCAGCGCAACGAACGACTGCGGCCTCGGCATGTTGGAAGCGCTCGGCATCGTTCCTCCTTTCGAGAACGAATGGGATACATGCATTGCCCTCGAACGCCTGCCACGCATCGATCTGCAACGATTGAGCGAACTATTCCAAGATGTTTCCCTGACAATCCTTGCCGACGTCCGCAATCCCCTGACCGGTGCTCGCGGAGCGACGCATGTTTTCGGAAAACAAAAAGGCGCAGAGGAAGCGATGATTCTCCAACTCGAATCGGCGGTCGATGCTTTCGCGCTGTATGTTTGCAAAATCGAACCATCACTCGATGTCGATGCGGAAGGAATGGGAGCAGCGGGCGGATTAGGATTCGCGCTTTCTCTTTGCGGCGGAAAGCTCACGCGCGGCGCAGAGAAACTTCTCGATATCGTTTCCTTCGATACGTTATGCGAATCAGCAGACGTGGTGATTACCGGGGAAGGAAGAATCGACAGCCAAACATATCAGGGGAAAGCGCTGCAGGCAGTTGCTTATCGTGCGAACACGTGTGGAAAGCCTGTCATTGCTTTCGCCGGAAAAGTCGAAGGCGAGCTTGATGCGGCAGCACAAGCGCTCGGATTGAAAGCGATCATCGAGTTTGCATCGAACCTGAAAGAAGAGCACGCGCTTCTTCGCGCCCATGAGTTGCTGACGGAAGCGTCCTTCAACTACTCGGCGTTTCTCATCGATAGCTTAAGGATTCGAAAGCAAACGATGGATTAGTCGAAGCGAAAGTCGCAACGCTTCG
>CAYUWG010000033.1:4987-39025 GCA_964448285.1 uncultured Chromatiales bacterium | reverse complement strand
TCTGGGGGAAGAGTTTGGGCAACATATTATGGAGGCACTGGCAGTGATCAATTTCAGGGAATAACTATCGACGGTAATAGTGATGTCATCATAACAGGCTGGACGAATAGCACGAACTTTCCTGTAAGCCTAAACGCTTTTCAAACAAGTTATGGTGGAGGAAATGATGCTTTCGTTATTAAGTTCACAAACGGTGGAACAAGACAATGGGCGACGTATTACGGGGGAAGCAGTTCAGACGAGGGTGATGATATTACCACTGATTCAGAAAACAATATTGTTTTCACCGGTGCCACCAGTAGTTCAAACTTCCCTATCAGTGCAGGCGCATTGCAAACATCATTGAATGGAGGGGCAGATGTTTGCATTGTGAAACTATCAAGCTCTGGGAGTAGATTTTGGGCAACCTATTATGGAGGAAGTGCGACGGGTGTAATGGATGTCGGTTACGGCATCAGTACCGATGCTGCTGACAATATTTTCTTTGCCGGAGTAACGACAAGCACGGACTTTCCATTGTATGGTACATCGTTTCAAAATTCATATGCCGGATCATGGGATGCATTTATCGTATCCCTCAACTCAAATGGATTATTCTCAAAACAAACTCACCAACGTGAACAATTACCAACCTCCATTTCACTCCAGCAGAACTATCCAAATCCATTTAATCCAACAACGATGATCAAGTACAGCATTCCGGAAGACATGCATGTGCGATTGTATGTGTTAGATGTACATGGTCGCAGGGTCAGTGAGCTTGTGAATGAGAGGTACGAGGCGGGAGAATATTCAGTCACGTTCGATGCAAGTAATATCCCTAGCGGCGCCTATCTCTACAGACTTGAAACAGACAACAGCAGTAAATCACGAATAATGATTATTGCCAAGTAAGTAAAACAATTACAACAACACTAACCAATTAAGGATACTTCAATGAAAACATCAACAGCTATAAATCCAATCGGGACAGTGAAAGGCATACTCATTCTCTTGTCCTGTATTTTCTTTCAAATATCTTCTACTTTCTCGCAGAATGGAACGATCAGTACTACATTACCAATGTATCTCGAAGCACGCGATGTTGTACTGAGTGGCAAAATCCATATGGTCGTTCAGTCTAACACAGATGAAATGGGTTGTGTCCATTATACCGTTAAACATAATGGTCATAATCTTGAAGCTTCTTTCCAAACGCCAGGAAAGTTCGTTGCCGAAACTATGCAATCTGAAGACCTCGAAATCATAGTCTGTGATGAGGATGAATGCCTCATTCAAGGAGAACTGAGTGGGATTATGAAAATGGTAGTCTGGACAACACTTTTTTGCTTCGAATACAAAATCATGTTTTCGTGGAATCGCTGCACGAACACTTGGAATCTGCATGGAATGTATGGCGATTGGACTTATTGTACACCTAAAGCATCGAGTCGGATCGATAGTCAACCATCACACTTACATTTACATCAAAATTTCCCAAATCCATTCAATCCAACAACAAGGATCACTTACGACATCCCAGAGGATGGAGTGGTCAGCCTGCGAGTCTTCGATGTTCATGGGCGTCAAGTTTCAGAACTTGTGAACGAAATTAAAACTGCCGGGAGATATTCCGTGATGTTTGATGGAAGCAAGCTCGCTAGTGGTGTTTATGTTTATCGATTAGATGTAAGTGGAAAAGTGCTAACAGGGAGGATGACAATGATCAAATGACTTTGCTTTAAGTTGAAGATAAAGGCTGCAAGTTGGCAGTCTTTACTTCTACATGAATCATCATCTAAAAAATATATCTTGCTCTTCTCTTATCGTTGCGTTAGTATTATCCTAATGACTGTTTTCTTCCCCGAATAATAAGAAGGTGGTTATGAGTTGGTTCGTTAATGTTATTATTGTAATTCTGTCTGTGTTTGTCGTTCTCTCTATTTCCGATATTCAGGCTCAGTCATCAAAGATCGACAGCTTAGAGAAAAAACTATCTCGTATGAAGAGAGCCGATACAGCTAAAGTAAACGTCCTCATCGAGTTATCTCATAATATGAGGCAGCGTAATCCAGCAAAAGCTGTTGATTACGCCTTGAAGGCACAAGCTATTGCAGATCGTATTCCATACAAGCTGGGACTAGCGCGGTCATATCATTGCCTTGGTTTTATCGCTGGCGATAAAAGGAATTTCAATGATGCAATCACCTATTTTATGCAAAGTCAGAAACTGTATGATGAGATTAACGATCTTCGAAGAAAAGCCTTAGTAGAACAAAACATTGGTGCTATTTATGACTTTCAGAAGCAGTACTCACTAGCGTTATCATACTATAACATGAGCAAGCAAATATATCACGATAACCGCGATACTTCTGGAGAAGCAGCAAGTTCGTATCTAGTGGGTAATATTTATATGAAGCAAAAGGATTATTTGAACGCAAAAAAATATCTTGAATTAAGTCTTGCTCTTATTAAGGAACGATGGGAAAAAGGGAAGCTTGCGCTTTTGCTGTCAAGTCTTGGTGAGGCGAATAGAAAACTATTCAGATTCGAGAAAGCGGCTGAATATCTACTTCAAAGTCTTAAATTGTATGAAGAGTTAAACTACCCTACCGAGTTAGCCATGATAAGAGATGATCTATCCTCTCTTTATTGGGATCTTGACGAATATGATAAACATCTTGCTCTAACAAGATCGAACAATCAGTACTATGAAAAGATAGGAGATAAATCGAAGCTTGCTCCTTCCTATATAAACGTTGGCAATTGTTATTGGAAATTAGGTAACCATCATGAGGCATTAAAATATTATCAACAAGGGCTCACTTTATTCAAAGAGTTTAACGATGATAAGCAGATAGCACTCGTTCACAACAACATTGGATTTATTAAAACAGAGTTGGGAGATTATATAGAGGCTCTTAAACACTTACTTATCAGCCTTGAAAACTATACAATTGTTGGTGACAAAACAGGGATCGCTCGAACGAATTACAGATTGGGCGTAATATTCCACAGACAAAAAATGTTCAAAGAAGCGCAAACTAAATATGAAAAGTCAAATCAGCTTGCCAGGGAACTTGGATTACTTGACGTTCTTCGTGATTCCGAATCGGAACTTGCAGTAATATCATGTACGCAAGGCGATTATTGGACTGCGTATAACCATTTGGTCGAGCACATGAAAATGAAAGATAGTCTGAACAGTTTAACCAACATCAAATCCATCAACGAAATGACCGCGAAGTATGAGAGCGAGAAGAAGGAGCAACAGATCGCATTGCTCGAAAAAGACAAAGCTCTTCAGGCTTCCGAGCTTGAACGGAAGCAAAAAGAACTCGCACTGCAGCAACTGGAAGCGATTCGCATGAAAGAGAGAGCTCTCCTCCTCACGCAGCAGAACGAAATCAACCTCCTCGCTCTGGATCACCGCACCACTGAGTTGGAACTCCGCACGAAGGAACTGCTGCTCCAGCGTGCGGAGAAGGAGAAGAAAGCGAAGGAAGTTGAGTTGCAAGCTTCGATCATCTCGCGTGAGAAAGTCGCGAAGGACGCGATGCTCATCGGGGTCGTCCTGATAGTCGCGCTCGCGTTCCTTGTCGTTAAACGCATGCAGGCGAAACGGAGGGAAGCATCACTCCGCGCGGAGGCAGCGGAGTACCAGGCACAAGCTGCAACGCTTCAGGCGCAGGCAAGCGAAGCGGAGCTCCTGCGCATACAGGCGGAGAGTGAACGCCGGCAGCGGCAGGTGCAGCAGGAATTTTCGCGACAACTGATTCGCTCGCAGGAGGGTGAGCGCACGCGCATCGCGTCCGAACTCCATGACGCCTTCGGGCAGGAACTCGTCGTCATACGGAATCAACTCCTCCAGTCGATGAAATCGGGCCGCGTCGAAGAACACGTTCTCGATGCGGCGCAAACTGCCAGCACGATGCTTGAAAACGTCCGTCGCATCGCGCGCGATTTGAAGCCCGTGCAATTAGAGCGCTACGGCCTCACGAACGCGCTCGAATCGATGATCACACGAATGGACAAGAGCAGCAAAACCCGATTCACGATCGAGATCGATCCGCTGGATGATTGCATCCCCCATGACGATGAGATCAACGTGTTCCGAATCGTTCAGGAGGGAACGAACAACATTGTCCGACATGCCGAAGCGACCGAAGCCACCGTTCGCATCGTGCGCAGCGACGATTTACTGGAAATGCTCATCGCAGATAACGGGCGAGGGTTCGATATCGATGAAGCAGAACACAGCTTCGGGTTGATCGGGATGCAGCAGCGCGTGGCATTGCTCGGCGGAACGCTGGCGATCGAATCGACGACCGGGGCCGGGTCTCGCATCAGAATGAGCATCCCGCTTCGCTCACAGCCTGTTGCAGCAGCGAGTTCGCCGCATGAACATGAGCACTGAGATCACCATCGTCATTGCGGACGACCATCCCCTCGTGCGGATGGGCTTGCGACAGGTCATAGAGCAGGAAGAAGTTTTTACGGTAGTCGGTGAAGCCGGAGACGGAAAGACGGCTTACGAGCTTATCGCTTCGCTCACTCCCCGAGTCGCATTACTCGATCTCGAAATGCCGCAGATGAACGGCTTGGACGTCACCCAGCGTGTGGAACGAGAGCATCTCAAAACATCCGTAATCATCCTCACGGTCTATGACGAAGAAGAGCTTTTCCAGGAGGCGATGGAAAAAGGAGCGCTCGGCTATATCCTGAAAGACAGCGCGACGATGGACGTCGTGCGTGCGATACAGAAGGTTTGTCGCGGCGAGTATTTCATCAGCCCGTCCCTTTCGAACTACGCCCTAAAGAAGACCCGCGCATCCGGGCTCGCGGCCAATGAGAGCCGCACAGGATTGCTCAAACTCTCTCCATCCGAACGGCGCATCTTGAAACTCGTCGCGGAAGACAAGTCCTCGTCGGAAATCGCCGACATCCTTTCCATAAGCCAGCGAACGGTGGACAATCATCGAACGCACATTTGCCGGAAACTCGGACTGACGGGGATAAACTCGCTCCTGCGGTTCGCGCTCTTGCATCGTCATGAGTTATAGCGCATAGCGCTCTGAACGGGAGAGCGACGGCAATTCCTTCGTTGCATCGTGAATGAAGTGCGTGTACATTGGCAGCCACTATGCCGCACCACCCGCGATTGAAATCCTTTGAGCAATAGCGATACCTTTTCATCACGCTGGGCAATGATGCTCGCGATGCTCGGCCTTGCCGTCGGCACGGGAAACATCTGGCGCTTCCCACGCATCGTGGCGACGAACGACGGCGGCGCGTTCCTCATCCCGTGGGTCGTCTTTCTCTTCATCTGGTCCGTTCCGCTGATCATGACGGAGTTCACCATCGGAAAAGCGATGCGTGCCGGTCCGGTGAATGCATTCGGCAAGCTGATCGGTTCGCGGTTTCGGTGGATGGGTCTGTGGGTCGCATGGACGGCGACGGCAATCATGTTTTACTATTCCGTCGTGACGGGCTGGTGCTTGCGCTTCGCGGTTGCCGCCGTAACCGGAGAATTGTCCGGTGCAGAATCGGGGACGTTGTGGGCGTCGTTCGAGGGAAGCGGAACCGCCGTATTCATGCATGTTCTGATGATGGGTGCGTCAGTGGCGCTCGTCTATTACGGTGTTCGTGGGATTGAGCGCATGGCGAAGGTTCTCATGCCGACGCTGCTGATCCTCGTTCTCATTCTCATGATCCGCGCGATCACACTTCCCAATGCCCACCTTGGGTTGGATTTTCTCTTCACGCCGAAATGGGCATCCCTGACCGACGCGGAAATCTGGCTGCAGGCATTGACGCAGAATGCGTGGGATACCGGCGCGGGATGGGGCCTCATTCTCGCTTACGCCGTCTATGCGCGGGCGAAGGAGGATACGACGCTCAATGCCTTCATGCTCGGATTCGGTAACAACTCCGTATCGCTCGCCGCGGGAATCATGGTCTTGTGCACCATCTTTTCGATAAACCCCGGCGCAGCGAGTGAGATCGTCGGTGCGGGAAACAACGGCTTGACCTTCATCTGGATTCCCCAGCTTTTTTCGCATATGCCCGCGGGGCAATTCTTCATGGCTCTCTTCTTCATTGCCCTGTTGTTTGCCGGCTTCACGAGCCTCGTCTCAATGGTTGAATTGACAACACGAGTCCTCGTGGACTGGCGGATTCCGCGCGAGCGTGCAATCGTGTTTGTCGGTATATCGGGTATCGTATTCGGATTGCCTTCCGCGTTGAGTCCTGACATCTTCAACAATCAGGACGGCGTCTGGGGGATCGGATTGATGCTGTCCGGCTTTTTCTTTGCGTTTGCCGTCGTGCGTTTCGGTGCGAAGAAATTCCGCATTGCCTTCATGAACAATGAGTTCAGCGATATCAAAGTCGGACGCGGATGGGATATCCTCATGTACTTCGTCCTTCTCGAAGCGATAGTCCTGCTGGTCTGGTGGCTCGGTCAGACGATTTATGGCGGGGATATTCTCGCCTCGCTCAATCCTTTTTCGTCATGGAGTCTGGGGACAGTGTTGGTGCAATGGGGAATCGCTCTTGCGCTCTTCATCTGGTGGAACCGCAGATCGGACAGAGGGAAGCTTCTATGAATGATGCAGCGCTCATGATGATGGTCATCGTTCTCGGTATCGTGTGGGGAGGATTCGCGTTCATACTGGTTACAGCCTGGCGAAAAGAAGGAAAGAAGAAGTGAGGATGATATTGGGTTGACATTTGTCAACGGCAGAAAAAGAAAGCCATGAAGCACACGACGGATGAGTTCATCTTATTCATCGATGGCCCGACCAGAATCACCGAGGAAATGGAAAGTGCTCTATTCGAGGCAGGCTGTTCTGATGGAATCCTTGGAAAACAGAACGGAGCACTGTTCATGGATTTTTCCCGTGAATCGCCATCATTTCTCGATGCAGTGACTTCCGCGATAATGCAGATAGAGAGAGCGATTCCAAAGGCAAGGGTATCGGGAATAAAGCCAAGCCCTTTTTTAACACAAAGTGAGTTGGCAGAAAGAATGGATATCTCCAGGGAGTATGTACGGCTTCTTGCATCGGGGCAACGTGGTAGTGGAGAATTTCCCGGGCCAGTGATGTCATCGGAGAAACGGCTGTACTGGGATGTATCGAACGTGCTTGAGTGGTATTCCCGAACAACGGGTGTCACTGATAAATCAAAATTGAGAATGGCTAAAGACCTCGTGACACTCTTTCTCGCTCTTGAGATTCGGAACAATAGAGATGAATACCGAAAAGCGCTGGAGATCATTCAAGCCCTAGATCAATAGAGCGATGTGTCCGTGAAGTCCCGTCTCGCACGAAGGCACGAAGGGCACGAAGTGAATTTCCTTGCAACGTGTGCTGCGCTTCTTGTCGGCTGAATATCGCGGCTTCGATGCTCTGATGTACATCATTGTTTATCCGGCCTGCGGCTAAGCAGTTTTGTGCAATCCTTCACGACGAGGAATCATGTCCATACAACGAAATACGAACACACCATGCCACAACCAGCAGTCATAGATCACCGCTCTCTTTATCGTCTGCCGTGGACGCTTCCTGACAATGCGATCTCGTGGCTCGAGCCGACGTCTGCGTGCAATCTCTCCTGCGATGGGTGCTATCGTGAGAACGTCTCAAAAAGCCATAAGCCCCTCGAGACGGTTGAAGAAGAACTGAACACTTTCAATCGGTTACGAAAGGCGGACGGTGTTTCGATTGCGGGCGGCGACCCGTTGATGCACCCGGACATCGTCGAGATCGTGCGCATGGTGAAAGAGCAGGGGCAGAAGCCGATCATCAATACGAACGGCGGAATGCTCACGAAAGAACTCCTCGTCGAGTTGAAGAAAGCGGGCGTGTATGGTTTCACGTTTCACATCGACAGCAAGCAGGGACGACCGCATTGGAAGAACAAGAACGAGGTTGAGCTGAACGAATTGCGGCTCCATTTCGCCGAGATGCTTGCGGAAGTCGGCGGGCTTTCGTGCGCGTTCAACTCGACGGTGTATGAGGACACGTTACAGTACACTCCCGAGCTTGTCGAATGGGCTGCCAGGCACATCGATAAGGTGCACGTGATGGTGTTCATTCTCTTCCGCGCTGCGGTGCCTCAATTACCGTTCGAATGGTATGCCGGAGGCCGCAAGATCGATATGAACGCACTCGTCTATTCCGAGGTGAAGGATCGCAAAGTGGATTTGAGAGCACCGGACGTGATCGGCATACTCCGCGAACGCTTTCCCGAATTGACGCCGTGTGCATATCTCAACGGCACCGAGCAACCGGATTCATTCAAGTGGCTCTTGACCGGACGAATCGGTTCGAAGGAAAAAATTTACGGCTACGTCGGTCCGAAATTCATGGAGGTCATGCAATCCGTCCATCATCTCTGGACGAACCGCTGGCTCGCTTACGTGCGTCCGGAGTTATTGAAAAAAGGGCGGTCGATGATGATGCTTTCACCTGTGGATAAAGGTGTTCGTCGCATCGCCGGAAGGTTTGTCCGTTCTTCACTCACGAATCCCGCGCGCTTCTTCCACGGCTTGCACTATCAATCGATCATGATCATTCAGCCGGTGGACTTCCTCCCGAACGGCTTGCAAAGCATGTGCGACGGCTGTCCGGACATGACGATCTGGAATGGGGAACTGGCCTGGTCCTGCCGGTTAGAAGAGTTAAAACATTTTGGCTGTTGGGTGCGCACCGTACCCTGCCAACATCACTGATTCAAAGAACAGGAGTTCATATGGTTATCCCGCAAGGAAAACGTCTCGTCGAAAACGCACCCGGAAAATACTACGTCACGGATGCATGCGATGGTTGTGGGATTTGCTTTTCCATGGCTATTCAGAATTTCATGTACAGCAACGATGCATCGTACTACTACATCTATCAGCAACCGGCTGACGAACGCGAAGAAGATGACATCCGTGAAGCGATTCAGGTATGTCCGCTCGATTGCATAAAAGACGACGGAAACAGTCTCAATTAACGTCGTCGCTTTTCGGTGACATCATCATGGATGGTCGTCCACCGAGAGCTGGATTGATGTGATCATTGCAGTCACGGAAAGAGGCTGCACGTGTATGAATACTCTTCTCTACTTGTGTATCACAAGCGAACGAACGATGCGCTCGCTTCCGGAACGCGCGTCAATGATATATCTGCCCGAAGGCAATCCCGTCGTTTCGATAGCGGAAGTTGCATCGACACCTTCATAAAGCGGGATCACGTGTGATCGTTTCACCCGTCCGTTGAGATCGAGCAAGCGCAGGGAAACAAGTTCGCGACGTGAGCCTGAGAGTTGAATCGTAACGTCGGTGGTGTTTGAAGCGGGATTCGGATAGAGCGACCGAATCGAGAAGCCGTTGTTCCGTTGGGGGCTTTCCATACTCGTCACGAGTTTCGATGTGAAGTAATCGAACGAAGCAGGAATGCGTGTCGTCGTTGCGATGATTCCGGCTCCGTTAGCCGCCTGCAGTCCAACGCGGGGAGTCCCGGAGTATGTGAGTGTTTCACTCCCGATGTAATACCATTCCGTGCCGTTCAAGCTATAGCTGGAGTAGAAAAATGTGTCATTCGTTCGCGAGAGGCGAAGGTACACCGTTGTTGCGGCAACGGAATCCACGTAGAAGAATGTCGTTGCGCCGTCCTTTTCCCATTCCATCCATACGCCGTTGATCCATCCATCCATACCTCGCGAAACGCGTATGTAGTTGTCGTCATCGATGTAGTACACCAGCCCGGCATTGTGATACGACGAGTCCGGATTGAACGTCACCTTCGTTTCAAGAATCATCGTTCCGGTCGGAGCGGGTCGCAGGAGCAGGTTCTTCACATTGTTGTAGTCGATTCCGTTCAAGGCCCCCGGCTGCGTTGTGATCTGCATCGCCTCACCGGTCAGTGTCCAGTGCGAGCGGTCTTCGCGTACCCAGCTCCAGTTCGGGTCAAGCACTAAGCTGTTGAAGTCATCGACGATATCCTGTGCACTGAGCATGAAGGGGAAAAGCAGAAACAGGAGTGAGGAAAGTTTTTTTATCATGACGGGGTGCTCCTTGGCTGGTTGATTTTCTCGCGAGCAAGCTATCGGTTTTTTCTCCACGTTCAAAAGCGTTACGAACGAACCGAGAGAACATCGTAATCCTTTTCAGAATCATCTCCCCCTCAAGTGTTTTTCGGACACCTGTGACTTTCCCCTTGACTGAATTGTCTAATTCCAGTAGTATGCATCCAATTGATTTCGAAGGACACACGCCATGACAATAAAATCTTTCATCATCCTTCTCCTGAGTGTCCTATCTCTCCATAGAGTACTTGAAGCACAGTCACTGTCGGTCTCGATGCGTGACGTGGATTTCTCCGGTTTGCCGACGGTCACATTGAAAGCCTGCGTTCAGAAAAACGGAGCGCTCGTTTCCGGTTTGAAAACGACGAGCTTCACCCTGTTGGAGAACAATACTCCACAGCAGATCCGCGCACGGTGCCCCGATCCGAATCAAATCAACTCGGTCGTTCTCGTTCTCGATAACAGCGGTTCGATGTTCCCCGTCATGTCCAAGCTCATCGAAGCCGCTGGAAGGCTTGTCGATAGCCTCGGTGCAAATGACGAGTGCGCGATCCTCGTTTTCGGAAGAACCGTCGCAATGGTACACGACTTCTCGACGGACAAAGTATCGCTCAACGCTGCACTCCAAACTCTGACGGCGTCGGGAGGAACGCCGCTCTTCGACGCATCCTACGAAGCGGTCAATGCCCTTTCTCTCCGAACGGGCAACCGGCATGCCGTGATCATCACCGATGGGGAGGACAACACGAGTACGAAAACTGTCGATGAAGTCATAGCACTGGCACTCGTGTACTCCGTGAAGCTTTACACCATTGCGTTCAACATAGAGGTTCAGAACCAACGCATCATGGAGCGCATGGCGATCGAGACGGGCGGTTCGTTCTTCGTCGTCGAACGGCCAAGCGAATTGAACGCAGTCTATGAACGCATTGCCGCACAGATTACCGAGAAGTGCTGCATCCTCGAATACGAATCCACTTCCTGTGTCGATACGCTTCGCACGCTGTTCCTTGCCGTCGTTGATTCCGGACTTTTTGCGAGTGACGTTCAATCGTTCACATCCCCATCGCGCGCCGCGTTCATCACGCTGGAACTCGACGTTCCGCCGAGTTTATCGCCGCTTGCCAGCGGGATGGGATTCATCACCATGACTCCATCGCCGTCGTTGCTGCTGCAACTGAACCTTTCGTTCACGCTGACTTACGATCCGCAACTGGTGGATATTCTTCCGACGTTGCCGTTCACACTTGGGACCGTCGTTCAAAACCAGGTGGTCAGTATGGTCAAAGTTGCGCCGGGCGAGTTGCGGTTCACGCTGAGCGGAATCAAGCCTGCATTGCAAACGAATCGCTTGATCGGTTTTCCGATTCAAGCGCTGTTGGCGGATAGCAGCAGGAAGGTACCATTCGGTATAAAGGACATCGCACTGGAAGGCTGTCCGAGCATCTTTGGAGTCATCCCCGACAGCACGGTCGTATGCCAGTGTATGCTTGCCGCAGACGTCCGGATGCCGCCGGCTGCGTCGCTCACACCGAACGAAAGTCTGCGTCTGCCCGTGAGCATCGGCAGTGGTCTTTCTTCCTCCGTGACATTGCTCGGTGAGATGCGCATCACGCTTCCGGAGTTTGTCGATCTCCTTGGCGTAGAAGACGGGTCGCTCCTTCCTTCCAATTCTTTCGATTGGTCGCTTTCAGGACGAACGCTGACGATCACGTTGAGAGATGGCGTGGTTCCAAAGGACACAGCGGGTGTGTTCGTCACGCTCGTCTTACGCCCATGGATTTCCGATTCTGCGCGAACCTTCACGCTTTCTATTCAGGATATTCAGTTCTGGCAACGCTGCTGTCCGTTGGATGACGTGCTTCCGGAGTTCCATTTCGTGAGCGACGGGATCTGCCAGGCAGTCGTCAGTAAAAAGAATCAGGCCGCGATGAGAATCATTCCTCACCCTGTGCGGCAGGGGGTCTCTTCAACGCTCTTTGTAGATATTCCAGACGCTGTTGAAGACGTAACGGCGTATCTTATCGATGCGGGGGGAAAGGTCGTGCAGGTTCTCTCACACGTTCCGCTTTCCACCGGTAAGCATCAGTTGCCATTGCGAATGGAGCAATCCCCATCCGGGCAGTACTCGGTTCTTCTCATGAATTCCCAATCACAATTCATCAAGTCCTTCGTTCTCGTGAAATGATTTTCTCATCGCGGGTACAAAGTTCATTCACTCACTTTCGAATTCAATGAACGCAGCTATACTCACTCTTTTCGGAATCCTCTGGCTTGCATTTGCTTATGTCTGGTATGGAGGAATCATTCGTCGCCGGGTCGTGCAACCGAACGATGCTATCCCGACACCCTCACAAACAGTGAACGACGGCATCGACTACGTCCCGACAAAAACGCCGATTCTTTTCGGACACCATTTTTCTTCGATCGCCGGCGCAGGTCCGATAATCGGACCGATCCTTGCCTTCGCATTGTTCGGATGGCTCCCTGCCGTCATATGGATTTTGCTTGGCACCGTCTTCATGGGCGCAGTGCATGATTACACATCTCTTATGGCGTCTGTCCGAAATCGTGGTGTTTCCATCGTCGAGATCACGGAGCGTGCGGTCTCGAAAAGTGCGCGAACGATTTTTGCGTTGTTCGTATGGCTCGCTCTTGCATTAGTGCAGGCCGTGTTTGCCGATCTCACGGCGAAGACCATAGTGGAAAAACCGGAGATAGCGATTCCGACAGTCAGCGTCATTTTTCTCGCCGTCGCCTTTGGATGGGCAGTGTATCGCAAGGGATTCAACCTCGTTGCCGGAACGATCGTTGCGCTCGCGATTCTCTACGGGATGATCGAACTTGGAAACGCGTACCCACTTATAGCAAGCTACCATGTTTGGTTGGCAGTCATGATTCTCTATTCGTTCATCGCTGCCGTTATCCCAGTCTGGGTATTGCTTCAACCCCGCGACTACATTTCCATGTACATCCTCGTCATCGGACTTGTGATGGGATTCATCGGTATCATGGTGCTGCAACCGAC
The DNA here is from genome assembly GCA_964448285.1 of uncultured Chromatiales bacterium. Classification (GTDB taxonomy): domain Bacteria; phylum Bacteroidota; class Ignavibacteria; order SZUA-365; family SZUA-365; genus CAYUWG01. The sequence goes on along the minus strand of CAYUWG010000033.1, from coordinate 25,938 downwards.
GATCACCGGACCTGCTTTTATCAGTTTCGACAGTACGAACGGCCCGCTCTTCCCTATTCTCTTCATTACGGTTGCCTGCGGCGCAGTATCGGGATTCCATTCACTCGTTTCGAGCGGGACATCTTCGAAACAACTGCGGCGAGAGAGCGACGGGATGCGCGTCGCGTATGGTGGAATGCTCACCGAAGGTGCGCTCGCTCTTCTTGTCGTGATGATGATTGCAAGCGTCCTTGTCTGGAACCCGAACGGCGGCGCCGTAAGCGGTTTCGTATTTCAGGACTTGTTGAAGCAAAGCGCAAACATCGTCTTCGGGACAGCGCTCGGTCAAACGATTTCTTCGCTCGGCATTCCGCTCGCCGCCGGCATTGCCTTCGGCGTGCTGATGCTGAATGCGTTCATCCTCACGACACTTGACACGACCGTGCGATTGAGCCGGTACATCGTGCAAGAGACGCTTGGCGTGCGCTATGGCGGCCTCTTTGCAAACAAGTACTTCGCCGCTGCCGCAAGTCTTATTCTCGCCTACGGGCTTTGTCTCGGCGATGGGTATAAAGCGCTCTGGCCTGTTTTCGGCGCTTCGAATCAGCTCATCGCAGCGCTCGCTCTTTTCGTTGTCACGGCGTACTGGTTCGGATTCAAACGGCCAAAGTGGTACACGCTCGCCCCGGGAATATTCATGCTGCTCGCAACGGAATCCGCGCTCATCTATCAGACCTTCTGGCTCTATATCCCGCAAGCGGTCTGGCATCTTGCGGTGATATCTTTTGTTCTCATGCTTCTTGGGTTTATCGTCGCATTCGAAGTGTATAAGCGATTGCGAATGAAGCAGGAATCCGTCGTTGGCGCTTTCGAAGCGGGTACGGTTCAGGGATAAAACACGAAGGGATGGATACCTTGATTGGTTAACCATCCTCTCAACGGGTAAACCAACTTCTCCTTTTAGAGGGTGTACTTAGCCCATAAAGCACCTGAATTAATCCATCACCATACATAAAGGAGTTTCCCATGTCCGATACAAAAAACACCCAAGAGCTTTCCGACAAGGATCTCGAAAAAGTAGCAGGCGGAGGCCTCGGTACGTCATTTGACGATGACAGCAGCGATCCTCTGTCGAAGCCATTCACGCCCGGATTCAAGCCGGAAGATAGCGGCGGTGCTGTGGACGCAGCAGGTCCCGTTCAGACCGATAATCCGGTCGATACGGTAGATCCGGCAACGAACATCATGGGCAGCGTCGGCGGCGCATCATAACCGATCCGGCAACCCGTTCAAGAGGCTCATCGTCAACGCGGTGGGCCTCTTTTTATTCCTCTTCATCCCTCGGAATTTCGTTCAATGCCTTTATGTCTAAAGCGTGTCGTTACCTTTTCTCTTTCGCGTTCAAGTAACAGCGACGCGATTCGCTTTGCAGCATCAGAGGTCTGTTTTTCCGCGAGCGCGTCTTTCGCTGCTTCCTCGTCCACGTCTATTCGGTAAAGGATGCTCATCAGCTTTTCGAAGCGATTCTCGATCATCCATGCGATACGCTGTTCGAACCACGAGTGCCATGCCTGCGCCTTCACCGTTGCGACTTCATCACCGACCAAATCTGTCAAATTCTGCTCGGCGATTCGCGCCATCCGACGATCATCCGGCGTCATGGGATTTTCTTTGAATGACGACTACTCCGAACATCATCGATCCACCTATCCGTAAAACTTTTTCACCTTCGACACTTGCATTCCGCACCCGACTGAAGAACCCTCTCGTTTCATCGACAACACGAACGTCCGGCGAAAGCTCGATGATGATGCGGCTCAAAAAGCCATCGATCGTCAGGGACGATTCACTTTCCGGAAAGCGAACGCGGCTGAGGTCAAGCGTGAGAAGGGATAAAGTGCACTCGATGCGTCCAGCCGAAAAGGTCTGGTCGATCCATTTCACTTTCCGGAGGTTCATCATTTCGTCGAGTTCTATCCGTGCGCTCTCAAGTTCTTCGACCGCACCCTTCCTTATCGCAGGCCGGTCGAACAGGAGCCACGCACCCCAGAGCAGGAACATGATAGGCCAATACTCAAGTGGGTCGCCCGGAAGCCAGCCGAGAAGCATCATCTGTAACAGAGTTCCGAAACTCATTGGCACGAGTCCGCTCCAGCGCGCGATGCCATTGGCGGAAATCATGCGGTATAGTCCGGCGCCGACGAAGGCCATCGGCCAGTACGTAACGACGAGTTTGATGAACATTCCCGGCGTGACGATATCGAGATTCGCGATGAGGAGAAGCACTCCGATCAGCGCAAAGAAGATCGCAGTACCCGTGACGGAATAGCTCCCGCGTGCACCGTTCATCCCTTTCTTTTCAAACACCGACGCGTCGTTCATGTGGTAATTCGACGGTATCCTTTCCACAAAGCATTGTTTCGCAGTGACCGGTGAGCGTACTTTTGTTTCATTCGATGATAATCCTCTCAACCAAAATACATCAGAATCGCACTATGAAGGATTCCGTTTTCGTGCTTTGCGCTCTCGCGTCCATTCTTCTCATCAACGGTTGTTCGCTCTCAAGCGACGTCATGAAAATGGATGACACCGAGGATTTCGAAGCCTACGCGATGAAATGGGCGCCATCGGAAGATGCGTTCGTGGCCGTCCAGCGTGTTGCCAAACCGGCAATCGATGCGCGGCAATGGGAGAAAGCCGCAGCAGTGTTCGAACGCTTCCAACCGAAATTCCCTTCGATGCAGAAACGCTTCAGCGAAATCATCGCGATTCTCAAAGCCCGTGAATCACAATTGGATGTGACCAATCTCGGATCGGGAGTCAACACAGGATTCAATGAGATCAAACCATCCCTCACACCCGACGGGAAGCGCCTCTACTTTGCGAGCGACAGGCCGGGCGGCAAAGGAGAATTGGACATCTACCTCGCACAGTTCGAGGACGGCAAATGGAGCCCGGCAATGAATCTCGGTGACCGCATCAACACCTCCGAGCATGAGACGATCAACAGCATTTCGTTCGATGGGACATCGATACTCCTTTACGGCGGATTTCCCGGTCACATGGGCAACGGCGACAATTTCTTTTTCGAGAAAACGGAGAAGGGATGGAGCACGATCAAGCACTTTCCACCGATGGTCAACAGCAAAGCGTGGGACTCGGACGCATTCTTTACCGCGGATGGTAAAGCTGTCCTCATCACATCGGACCGCGAAGGCGTGCAAGGCAAGCGCGTTCCCAAAGGCACGGCGTTTCATGGAAGTGAGGCAGGAAACTCCGACATATGGATTTCATTCCGCAGAGGAAATACCTGGAGTCCGCCGATAAATCTCGGACCGGTGATCAACACACCGTATTGCGAGCGCTCACCCTTTCTTCATCCGGATGGGAAGACGCTCTACTTCTCTTCCGATGGACATCCCGGCCTTGGAAAGCTCGACGTGTTCAAGTCGGTGAGACTCAATGAACGGACGTGGAACGAGTGGAGCGAACCGGTGAATCTCGGAAAAGAGATCAACACTTCCGACGACGATTGGGCGTACAAGATCACGACGGATGGAAAGTTCGCCGTCTTTTCAGCTTCCGACAGGCCGGGCGGTTCCGGGATGAACGACATCTACATGACGTCGCTCCCCGTTGCAGCACAGCCTGAAAGTAAAGCAGTCACGATCACGGGAACCGTTCTCGATGAGAACGGCAACCCGATCGGCGCGAACATCATGGTTCAGGATTTGGAGACGGGTGATATCATCGGTGAACTGCGGAGCGATCCGCAAACGGGAAAAATTCTTTTCACGGTTCCTACGGGAAAGAACTTAGGGATCTACCTCGAACGCGAAGGCTACTACCCCGACGCGAAGAACCTCGACCTGCGCGGATACAATCCCACCGGCGATGGCGACGATGATTTCGCGTTCAACTTCAACATGAAATCGCTCGAAGCGCTCAAGACGATGCGGGATAAATACGGAGAACTTCTTTCGCAACGTGTGAACAACATCTTCTTCGACTTCAACAAATACGAACTGAAGAAGGAGTCTTTCTTCGAACTTGAGCGGCTCTATCGCTTTCTCGAACAGAATCCGGACATCCGGGTGAAGATAGAGGCGCACACTGACGATATCGGCTCCGACGCATTCAATCTCGACCTGTCGATGAAGCGCGCACGCGCGGTCGTGGATTACCTGATCTCGAAGGGATTGACTAACGAGCGGCTCGTCCCCGTCGGCCACGGGGAATTGCGTCCCGAAGTGCCGAACGACACGGAAGAAAACCGCGCGCTCAACAGGCGTGTGGAATTTCGCATTGCCGAGTGACGCTCAGTGTGGTGCGCGCAACGTGATGATGCCGATAGACGGAGTCGAATTGTACCGAATGGGAATGACCGACATGCCCAGTCCGCTGTTGACATAGACGAGCGTATTCCCTTCTTCATAGAATCCGCAGACGTATCGTGAGTCCAGCATCGAGCTGGTGAAACGCATCCAGAGAAGGTTCAATCCGATCTGGCCGCCGTGCGTGTGACCCGCAACGACGAGATGCGCATCGTGTGCCTCTGCGACCCGAACGACGGGTTCTTCGGCAATGTGCGTGACAAGAACACGAAGCTGTGCCGATCGCCCCGCAGCGAGGAGTGAATCGAGCGTTCGTTCCGATGCACGCTCGTCGAAGACATTGACGAGGAAGGTCAATCCCATCGTCAACGCACCGGTGCGCTGGACCCGGGTCGTATCGGTGAACGCCGCGATGCCGTTCGCACGAAGCGCCTCGACGACGTCGCTTCGACCGTACCAGTGATCGTGATCTCCGATCGCAGCGTACACGCCGTAAGGCGCCTGAAGCTCTCCCATGAGCGAGGCCGCGGTCGCAAGACGCGCGGAGTCCTTCGGCGACGTGAGAAGATCGCCGGTGAAGAGAATCATATCCGGCCGTTCCGCATTGACGGCGTGGATATAATTGTGCATGAGTTCACGCGATGTCCATTCACCCAATTGCGTATCGCCAAGAACCGCGACGCGGAATCCGTTCAGCGAACGAGGCAGGCTTTTCACGCTCCAATCCGTGCGCTCGACGACGACATTCGTTTTATCGTACTGCATTCGCAACGGAACATAGAAGGACATCGCAATGAGAATGGAAATGGAAATCCACGCGGTGGCGATGCGTCTTCCTCCGGTTCTGTCAGGGCGAACTTTCCCATAGAGAAAAGAGAGGACGTGAACGGGCAGGAGATACACGCCGCTCTGTGCGGCAACGAGCGCCCCGCCGCCAAAGAGGAACGTCAGAAACTCGCTTTCGTCATTCGACGACGTTTGAAGCAGTGTGTTGTTGAGCCATCCGCTGAAGGACACGAACAGGGGAATGCCATGAAGGAGGACGATGCTGAGAATGCTTGCCGGTCTCCATGTTGAAACGCGATACGACGCTTTCATCCACGAAAGCGAAAGATAGACCGTTGCGATGCAGTAGATGTACGGACCGATTGAAAGGAAAATGATACCATCGAGAGTCTTGAAGAAGAGCGGCATAGAACCCGTCACAAGTTCCCGGATTTTCATCCAAATCCAAACCGAAGGCATGGACCGATGACGATCAGCCGCCATGACGTTCAGGAAGAACTTTGAACTTGGCTTCTCAACCGAGAACGTGATCGTTCAAGGGCTGCCTTCGTTTTCTGGATTGACATTCTCTCATGCCTGAGTTAGTTTGAAGACAACACATGACGCTCCTCGAAGACATCGAACGACGCATCATTTCGTCACCGCACTCGCTCACGTTGAGCGATGCGGAGATCGACGCACTGAGTGAAGGCGACATCGATGCACTGATCGATCGTCACGGTTCAACCGTGCTGATGCATTTGAGCAGCCGAGAGCGGAAGTTCTTCGATTGGGTGAAGGAAGAAGACCCGGACGTGTGGACCGACCTCTGGGGTGACGATGAAGAGATGCTCGTCACGCTTGCGTTTTTGAACAACCTCAGAAAGCACGGCAATGGTTTTCCGATTTGTGAATTAGAGACGACGGACAACTACTACTTCACACAACGACACATCAAGCCCGATGGAGTCGATGCATTGCACGGGATCCTCGACAAGGTGCAAAAAGGAAGCGAGCTTTCCGTTGCGGAGGCGCTGATGTTCGAACTGCTGTCGAACCCCATCGATATCTGGCATTTCTGCTACAAATACGGCATCCCGTTGAGTAAGGGCAAAGCGACCGTCGCAGAGATGCAGAGCCACGACTGGCTTATCCATCTCACTGCGCGGGAGGATATCATGAAGTACATCGAAAATTGTTAGTTGAGCGCTTGAACTAATCAATCGGAATTCCTATGTTCACTCACGCATTTTGCGTTGTTCGCACCTCGTTTCATCTCTCTGTTTTTTACTCGTCCGTTTTCATCGAAAGGAATGCATCCAACAGTTATTAAGATCAGTTCTGACATTTAGGAACAGGTCGCCATCAGAAAGTCGGATCATCTAACCATGAAGTTTTCCTTGAAACGCTTTTCACAACACAGAAGGAGTCGTAAATGACACGTTGTTTTTCCGTTCTTGCTCTTGTCTGCATAACGACAATAGCGATATCACAGCAGACCGTACCAGTGAATGAACGGTTTGTATCCTCACCAACCGAGTTGCTCCCTGCCCTCGCAAAAGGTCATCCGAACTCGATCCAAGCCCAATGGTCATCTATCGCAGATATGCCCGGTGGGAAGGGGTATAACGCGGCAGTCTATTACAATGGCGCGGTTTATACCTTCGGTGGCATCGGTTCAGACAGGTTGCTGGACCTGAAATCGTACAAGTACGATATCGCAACCAGCACATGGTCAACGATCGCATCGCTTCCGAACAAACGCGGAGTTGCGTCGGCGCAAGTTGTCAATGGCAAGATCTATATCATCGGCGGCTACAGTGCGACAAGTCCCTTTACCACTGAAAGAGCGGTGTTGGAATACGATCCAGCCACGAACACGTATGCGACAAAGGCCACTATTCCGATGGGTGTCTTTGGCGCTGGTTCGTTCGTTCATCAGGGGCGGATATTCATCCTTGGAGGTGGGTCATCTGGTTTCAGCACCTCGAATAATTCCATACAGATTTACGATCCTGCTCAGGATAAGTGGACTTTTTCAGCAAGTCTTACTCCGTATGCCGCTTGGGCGATGGGCGTTGCCGCAATAGGTGATCAAGTTCTGTACGTCGGTGGCGTCCGATACGTCTCAGGAAGCGGAACCTTCGGCCCGTGGGCTTACAAGGGTATCGTCAATGGAGACGATATTACGTGGACACAAATTCAGGATTATCCAGGTGGTTCCATCATGCGCCATAGCTGCGGTACCGATGGTCAGAAAATCTATTTCGCGGGTGGTTACGATGCTGGAAGCCAGAATAACGGGCCTCCTTCAGGTAAAACCTTCAGCTATGATCTCACCTCCAATTCATGGACTACATACGAGTTGAAACCGCTTGGCGTGTACCTTGCAAGCCCGATGGTCTATGATGGACAAGGCAACTTCTATGTGTTAGGAGGCAACGATACACCAAATTCATTCACGGCAAAATGCGAGAAGTTTACACCCGCCGTCGAAGGTAAACCCCGTATGACAGTATCGACAAACATTCTCTCCGAATGGGTGAAGGTTGGTGGAAGCGCTCGGCTGACATTCACGATTAAAAGTCTTGGAGGTGCTCCGCTTCAATGGTCCGCAACCTCAGATCAATCGTGGCTTTCTCTCATGCCAAACTCTGGAACGATCGAAGTTGGAAAAGAAAACGCAATAGCAGTCACCGTCGATGGAAGCAAATTGACAGGAGGCGCGCATTCGGCAAATCTTACGCTGACAAGCAACGATCCGGATAACAGTAGTTACGTCATTGCGGTCCAGATAAAAGCACAAAACGAAGAAGTCGATACCGAAGTCAACGTCCTGATGGAAGAGGGTACAGGCACATGGTGCGGATATTGCCCGTACGGTGCTGATAGTCTCACTGCAGTTATTGCTCGATATCCGGGACGAGTCAATGGAATATCCTATCATGGAGGTCATGTTACGGAACCTATGCAAACTCCCGCGACAAACTTCTGGACAGGGGTCATCAAGTTGACAGGCTGGCCACAAGGATCGGTCAACCGCATTGTTTTTGATGGTGAATCAGCAGCCGCACTTAGTAGAGGATTTTGGAATGCAAAAATCAAGGAAGTCATAGAGACACGCAGAAGCCCTATCAGCATCACCGTGAAATCGAAGACCTACAATCCGCAAACTAAACGGATTGATATGAGCGTGGAAGTTTTCTTCCATCGCGATATGAATGTCCCCATTCGCTTGAATATTGCACAGGTCCAAGACCAAATGAACTATGGGCAAGTTTTCTATCCTCCAACAGGGGGATCGACACTACTGTATCCTTACTTCCACAATCATGTGCTTCGGCAAGTGATCCCATCCAACGCGGGTGAGGAGATTGCTCCGGGTTCAAACATCGCCTCACAAACAAGTATCGTAAAGGATTTCTCCTTTACTTCCGTCGATTCAACTATTGAAACAAGCCGGTTTATTCTCTTCGCGCACGTTTCCAACGGGACGACGTTTGGAGAAATCCTTCAGTCGGAAGAAATCGCACTTTCGCAATTCATCACCGATGTTGAACCGCTGCCGATCAATGCAACGTTCCAACTGCATCAGAACTATCCCAACCCATTCAATCCCTCCACCATGGTCAGCTTCGATCTTCCTTCGAAAGGTCTGGTGACCCTCGTGGTGACGGATGCAATGGGTCGCGAAGTCGCCCGTCTCGCCGACGGTGTACATGAAGTAGGCAGGCATACCATGGCCTTTAACGCTAATACTCTTCCTTCCGGGACGTATTTCCTCACCCTGCGCGCAGGAAACTTCCTGCAGACACGCACGATGACATTGATGAAGTGAGTTATCGGAGAGAAAGCCATGAGAATCGCTTATATAGCAGTAGTACTCCTTACAGTTCTCTTAACAGAGAGTTACTCTCAAGAATCGTGTTCGCCGCCATCGCAAGGTCCGAGTTACTACTGTGACTTTGCAGGATTTGATGTCGTTCAGTTTTGCTACTTGTGGCCGACATTTAATCTTCCTAACAACTGTACACCACCATGTCGTGCATACTATGACATTACAGTCAAGGTTTGGGGATGTATCGATCCATATACTCCTGGTCAATATAGCGACTTCTGGTCCATACGACTTATGGAGTATGACCCAGATGGGAGTGGTCCTGGAACAGTTTACCAACAGGGTTTTCTTCAACCACTATGCGAAGACCCATGTAATAGTCAGGTGTCCACAACCTACTTTTTTAGCCATGTTCCTGCTGGTAACTATTCGATAGTCATACAGAACGAAGCAGGTAGGATTGATTTTCTCGGACCCTGTCCTGAGAGTAATACTGACATTTTGGTTTCTACCATTATGTACTGTGAAAGACCTTAGTCAAAGACACGCACGATGACACTGATGAAGTAGCATCGCAACTTCGACAGTGAATGCAAGGGCGCCTTCGGGCGCCTTTATTTTTTCCCGCTTCGCCTTGCGTTCGCATGGAAGATTTCCGTAATGTTCGCGCCATGAAACTTCCCCGCATCAAACTCCACGTTCAAATTCTTCTCGGCCTCATCCTCGGCGCTCTGTTCGGGACGGTCTTCCACGTTGACCAGCAGCTTCTCATCGTCACGGCATGGGAGAACGGTGCGCCCGTCGATCGACATATATCGAACTGGACTTCGCTTCAACTCCGCGCGGGCGAGCGCTCTTTCGATTTCGGTCCTTCCGATCAGCTGCAAGTGATTCATGTTTTCCATCAGCAGAAAAAGAAAAGCGCGAAGGTCGCGCTCGAAGCGAAGGAGAACGGAAACGTCCATGTGTTCGAAGACGTGCGTGAGCTGCGCAAGGAAACGACGGTCGCGTCAGCCATCAAGCCGCTCGGCGATATCTTCATTCGCCTGCTCATGATGATCGCGATCCCGCTGGTGTTCGCATCGCTCGTGGTGGGCGTATCGAGCCTGCACGACGTCGGTCGCATGGCCCGCATCGGCGGCAAGACCATCTCGTACTATCTCTTCACGACGGCACTCGCGATAACCATCGGCGTTGCGTTCGGGAACGTGATCCAGCCGGGCAAACAGATGGATGCGAATTCGAAAGAGCGCCTGCTCGCGGCGTACAGCGAAGACGCCGCATCGAAGATCGAGCAGAATATGTCCATCGACGTCGTGGATTTTCTCGTGAACTTAGTGCCGAAGAATCCGGTGCGCGCGCTTGCCGAAGCGGACATGCTGCAAATCATTTTCTTCGCGCTCCTGTTCGGCATCGCCCTGCTCATGATCCCGAATGAGAAATCCGACAAGGTGGTGGGCTTCTTCGATGCGGTGAGCGACACGATGATCCGCATGGTCGATTTCGTCATGAAGATCGCACCCTATGCGGTGTTCGCGATCATCGCCGCGACGGTGAGCGAGTTCGGGTTCGGCATTCTGCAAACGCTCATCTGGTACATGAGTGCCGTGCTTCTCGGACTTATCGTCCAGACGTTCGTGGTTTATCCGCTCTTCATTCTTCTCCTCGCGAAAGGGATGCGCGTGAGAGATTTCCTGCGCGGAATGCGACCCGCACAAATCGTGGGCTTCACGACGAGCAGTTCCGCCGCAACGCTTCCGGTGACGTTCGAGTGTTGTGAAAACCTTGGCGCTCCGAAATCCATCACGAGTTTCGTGCTTCCGCTCGGCGCAACGGTCAACATGGATGGAACGGCGCTCTATCAGGGAGTGGCGGCAATCTTCATCGCGCAGGTGTATGGAATGGACCTCTCGCTCACGCAGCAGCTCACCGTGATACTCACGGCAACGCTCGCATCGATCGGGACTGCGCCAGTGCCCGGCGTCGGGATCATCATGCTGATCATCGTGCTTCGCTCCGTCGGGATTCCTGAGACCGGCATCGCGCTCATCTTCGGTGTGGATCGCCTTCTCGACATGTGCAGGACGGTGACGAATATCTCCGGCGATGCGACCGCCGCGATGGTCGTGGCGAGCAGCGAAGGTGTTTTGGAGCCGGGTGTCATTCATGAACGGTAAGCGACTTCCGCCTTCCGGTGTCATGATTTGCTGAGTGACGAAAAATGTAATTTGTCCTTGAGAAACCGATGATCCATCTGATCCTCACTGACGACCACCCATTTCTTCGCGAAGGATTGAAGCGCATCATCAACGGGGAAGTCGATATGCGCGTCATGGGAGAAGCCGGCAGCGCAGCCGAACTGATGACCCTTCTGCACGAAACGCCATGCGACGTACTGATACTCGATATCTCCCTGCAGGACAGAAGCGGACTTGAAGTGTTGAAGGACGTCAGGGAATCCTATCCGCACATCCGCGTGCTGATGCTCAGCATGTACCCGGAAGAACAATTCGCCGTTCGCGTCATGCGTGCCGGCGCTCATGGATATCTCACGAAGGAAATGGCGCCGGAGGAGTTACTCACCGCGATACGAAGAATTGCCGCAGGCCAGCGCTACATCACGACGGGCATCGCGCAATTACTCGCCACGCAAATCGCAGGCGAACCGGGAGAATCCGAACCGCACCAAGCACTCTCCGACCGCGAGTATGAAGTCTTCCTCCTCCTTGCCGAAGGAAAATCCATGCGACAGATCGCGGAGAAACTCCTCATCGGAATAAGCACCGTGCAGACCTACCGGACGCGGATCATGGAGAAGATGAGCTTCCAATCGAACGCCGACTTGATCGCCTATGCCTGGCGCAAGGGACTGATGCACTGACTCCCCCCGACAGCGTGTCGTAATAAACGCGACACGAAAATGGGCAGATACGCGACACGCGCGCGACGCTCCCTCCTCTACTTTGCGGCTGCCCGGAATGCAGACTGCACACTACTCCATACTCATCATTGACGATTCTCCTCTGATCAGAGGACGTATTCGTCATGCTCTGGAGCTGTCGGACTGTATCCAGATTCATGGAGAGGCCGGCTCGCTTTCCGCCTCAGACCAGACGTTGCGATACGGCACCCCGTCGCTCATCATTCTTGATCTCTCTCTTGGAGAAGAATCCGGAATGGACATTCTCCGCGCATACCGCTACAAGCTTTCAAAGACGATTTTTCTCGTTCTCACCAATGACAGCGCCGAACCGATTCGGCAAAAGTGCATTGCGTTGGGAGCGGATTACTTCTTCGACAAATCCATCGAATTCGAGCAGGCAATGGACACGATTTTCGATTTGGCAAAATCCCACTCGCCGAACGGCTGCCCGGATAAGTAATCTCCACGAGGAGTCCGCTTAAGTTGACCGGTTGTCATGTAATGAATGACAGTGATATCATCCTGCACTCTACAACATCCCTTTCGCTCACGAAGTAGTTTGCGTTCGATATGAATTCACCAAAAAAAGAGACGTCTATGAAAGTCCTGATCGTTGAAGACTCCCGGTTGCTTCGGGAGCGTATTGAAAAAATCCTTTCGTCCATCGAGAACGTCGAAGTTGTCGGTCTCGTGGATAGCTCGGATAGTGCATTGCAATCTATCGCGATGCAACAGCCGGATTTGCTCTTGCTTGACCTTGCGCTCGCAAAAGGAAGCGGTGTGGACGTGTTGCAGCGAGCGCAAGTGTATTTGCCGAGACTCACCATTATGGTCCTGACGAACTATGCCTATCAGGCGCTTCGCGGCGCTTGCCTGCGCATGGGTGCGCGTTATTTCTTCGACAAGTCCACGGAGTTTGAAGAAGCGATCGACACGATCACATCACTCGCGCTCAAGTTTTACGCCGCCCCAAGCGAACAAGCATAAAGGATAGAAGTTTGGAGACTTTGAAACGGATATGGAGGCGTGCTCTCCGCAGGCACGCTAAAACAACAATGCCGTCGAGAACATCGGCTCACTCGCATGAGGGTTCGAGCGCGTGGTTTCAATCCCTGGCGGAAAACTCGCCGGATATTTTTTACCGGTACAGCGTATTTCCGGAACAGAGATGTGAGTACGTCAGTCCCTCGGTCGCTTCGATCGTCGGTTATACTCCGGAAGAACATTATGCCGATCCAGAGTTGAAGATGAAGATCGTCCACGCTGACGACCTCTGGATGCTTGAACGTCCGCAACCGCGAATGGAACTGCGATGGAAACACAAGAACGGAAGGACAGTCTGGACGGAGCAGATCAACCATTTCATCCGTGATGAAGATGGGGGGATCGTTGCGATAGAAGGCATCGCCCGTGATATAACCACTCGCAAGGAACTCGAGGGATCACTCCGAGACACGGAAAGGAAATTTCAAACGCTCACCGACATCGCACCGTCGTCGGTATTCATTTATGAAAAGGAGCGCTTTGTCTATGTCAACGACGCTTCGCAGGAATTGACGGGTTACACTCGCGATGAACTGTACGCGATGCACTTCTGGGATATCGTGCATCCGGACCATCGGGAACTGGTTCGCCAAAGAGGGAAAGAACGTCAAGAGGGAAAGGACGTCCCGAATCACTATGAGTTCAAAATCATCCGCAAGAACGGTGAAGAGCGATGGGTCGATTTTGCCGCGCGCGTGTTTCACATGAATGGAACGGTTCGCGTTCTCGGTACCGCTCTGGACATCACCGTGCGCAAGCGTCTCGAACATGAACGCGCTATCCACGAGGCGCAGTATCGCAACCTCTTCGAATCGCATCCGGAGCCGATGTGGGTTTACGATCCGGCCACGCTCCGATTTCTTGCGGTGAACTACGCAGCGATCAAGAAATACGGTTTTTCGAAATCGGAATTTCTCAAAATGACCGTTGCGGACATCCGTCCTGAAGAGGACGTACCGGCGCTGATGGAAAACATTTCGCACGACGATGCCGAGCTTTCGAACTCCGGAGCCTGGAGGCATCGCGACAAGGACGGCAACGTCTTTTCCGTCGAAATCGCTTCGCACAAGCTGACGTTTCTCGGAACACCTGCGCGCCTGGTCATGGCAAGCGACGTCACCGAACGACTCCTCGCCGAGACGTTGTTGCGCACATCGGAAGAACGGCTCCGCGACGTATTCGAAACCGCGCAGGACGTCATTTACACGCTATCGCCTGACGGCTATATCACGTCGCTGAATTCGTCCTTCGAGCGATTGACCGGATGGACGCGGGAGGAGTGGATCGGCAAACCATTCCTGCCGATGATTCATGCCGACGATCATACGCTTGCACTCGATTCCGTCGCAATGATCAAAGCCAATGAAAAACCGCCGGTGCGTGAATATCGATTCATCGACAAAGAGGGAAGGCTCATCTGCGGTGAAGTCGTAGCGGCTCCTCTCTTGCACGATGGGATTGTTCAGGGAAGCATAGGTATTGTACGCGATATCACCGAGCGGAAGAAAGATGAGCGGCAACTCCACTTGCAAAGCGCCGTGATGGAAGCAGCGGCGAACGCCATCATCGTGACGGATGCCGATGGTTGCGTTGAATGGGTCAATCCCGCATTCACGAACCTTACGGGATATACTTTCGATGAAGTTCATCGTGAGAATCCCCGCATTTTGAAATCGGGCTATCAAAGTCCCGATTTCTATGAGAATCTCTGGCAGACGATAAAGCGCGGGGAGGTCTGGCACGGAACGATGCTCAATAAACGAAAGGATGGGACATTTTATCACGAAGTCCAGACGATCACGCCGGTCACGGACTCGAATGGAACGATCCATCACTTCATCGGCATCAAGTTCGATATCACCGAGCGCATTCAAGCCGAGCATGCATTGGAAGCGAGCGAGCGAAAGTATCGCTCCTTTTTCGAGAACAGCCTCGATGCAATCCTACTGACATCACCCGACGGAAGCATTCACGCTGCCAATCCCGCCGCGTGTAAAATGTTTGAACGCTCCGAAGAAGAGATCATCGCAGCGAGCCGAAAAGGTTTGGTTGATAGTAGCGATCCGAAACTCCCTGAGTTGTTAGAAGAACGCGCACGAACGGGAAAGGCTTTCGGAGAGCTTACGCTCCTTCGTCGAGATGGAACGCCATTCCCTGCCGAAGTGAGTACGGCTCTCTTTGAAGACGGCGAAGGGAATCAACGCACGAGTATGATTTTCCGCGACATCACAGACCGGAAGCTTGCGACCGACATGATTGCCGCGAGTGAACGAAAACTCCGAACGCTCATCGAGAATAGCTCCGATATCATCGCGGTCATGGATCCTTCCGGGAAGATCAATTACCAAAGCCCCGCCATCGAACGCGTGCTTGGTTATACACCCGAAGAGTTGATCGGGAAGAATGCCATTGGGTTCATTCATCCTGAAGACCGCGGAATCATACTAAAGTTGATCGAGCGACATCTTTCAGAGGAAAACACTACCGTGACAGCGGAATACCGGTTTCTCCATAAAAACGGAAGCTGGCGTATCATGCAGAGCATCGGAAAGAATCTTCTCAATGATCCGCAATTGAACGGGATCGTTATAAACTCCCGCGATATCACGGAGAAGATCCTCTATGAACAGGAATTGCTGCGTGCCAAGGAACAAGCCGAGCAAGCGGACAAACTCAAGGACGCATTCATCGCGAACATCTCGCATGAAATCCGCACACCGTTGAACGTAATGTTCGGCTTCCTTGAATTGCTTCGTAGCGGCGATGCTTCCTTCCCGCAAAGCGAGATCGAAGAATTTCATGACAGCATCCGGCGCAGCGGCCACCGGCTCATGCGCACCGTCGATGAAATCCTGAGCATCTCCCTGCTCACGACGGGTGCGTACAAATCGTATTATGAAACCATCGACGTTGTCGGACAGCTCGAAGCTCTCGTTATCGATCTCCAACCGCTTGCGCAGGAAAAGAATCTCCACCTTGAATTGGTAGCGGAGAGTCACCCGCGAATCGATCGGGATTTGTACTCTTTCATTCAGACGGCTTCTAACCTGCTCGATAACGCGATCAAGTTCACGAAAACCGGCGGCGTGTTTGTCCGTGTATTCGAGGAGCAAGGCGCGGTGAAAGTCTCGATCCGTGATACCGGCATCGGCATCTCGGAAAACTATCTGCCGTCGCTCTATCAGGCATTCTCACAGGAGATTGGCGGCTACACGCGGCCCTATGAAGGCGTCGGTCTCGGCATGGCGCTGGTCAAGCGCTACATGGATGTGAACAAGGGACACATCGAAGTGCATTCGGAGAAGAACAAAGGAACGGAGTTCGTGCTGACGTTTCCGATCGTCATTCCGGAGGAAAAACACTAAGGACACTAAGAACACTAAGTGACACTAAGTGTTCTTCGTGTCCTTAGTGTTTGCGCCCCAATTTTACGACGTTGCAAACGATGATCACACAGAAATATATCAACGACATCGCGTACAGAATCGTTGGCTGTGCGATTGAAGTTCATAAGCAACTTGGGCCAGGCCTGCTGGAATCAGTGTACGAGAAATGCCTGATGGAAGAGCTGATGACGGCAGGTTTGAGAGTACGAAGCCAACTGTATGTTCCGATCCTCTACAAAGGAAAACAGCTTGGGGACGACCTCAAGCTCGATTTGCTTGTCGAGGAGCTGATCATTGTCGAGAACAAGGCAGTTGAGCAGATGATACCGCTCTACACGGCGCAGCTTCTGACGTACCTGAAGCTTGCAGGAAAGCCGAAGGGCTTGCTTATCAATTTCAATTGCGAGAACATCGTCAAACACGTGGTTCCTTTGGTAACAGAGGATTTCGCGAGGCTGCCTAAGGAATGAAAACTCAGAAACAAAAACACTAAGAACACAAGGAGCACGAAGTGACACTGAGTGTCTTTCGTGTCCTTCGTGTCCTTCGTGTCCTTCGTGGTTCAAAATCACACATGAAAACAAAAACACTAAGAACACAAGGAGCACTAAGTGACACTAGGTGTCTTTCGTGTCCTTCGTGGTTCAAATCACATTTATGAAAAGAAAAACACTAAGAACACAAGGAGCACTAAGTGACACTGAGTGTCCTTCGTGTCCTTAGTGGTTCAAAATCACACCATGAAAACAAAAGCACGAGTTTCAAAAGAGATTTCCGAGTTCAAAAGGATCAAGGAAGAACTCAGCAAGAGCGAAGTACTGTTTTCTACCATCTTCGAAAAGAGCGCCTTTGTCAGCGTGTTATCCTCGTTGCCTGATGGCGTTTTGGTTGCCGTCAATGAGGCATTCGAGCGGGTGTTTGGGTTTGCGAGAGAGGACGCGTTAGGGAAGACATCACTCGCGTTAGGAATCAATCCGGATGCTGAGGGACGCTCCCGAGTTTTGGAAGAATTGAAAAAGAAAAATTCTGTTCGCAATCTGGAACTTCGACTGCATACGATGTCGGGAGAGGAGAAATTCTTCGCGGTCAATGTTGATGTCATCGAAATCGGCGAACGGAAATACATACTGAACACGATGCAAGAGATCACCGAACGCATACTGACAGAGCAAATGCTGAGAGTGAGCGAAGAGCGCTATCGAAACATCGTCGAGAATCTCAACCAGGCGTATTATGAAGCAGATCGGTGGTCCGTATTTACCTACTGTAATCCGGGAATTGTCCTGATCAGCGGATACAGCGAAAACGAATTACTCGGACTCGCTTCTTTCCGGCTCGTTGCAGAAGAAGACCGCGCCAGAGTGATGGCCGCATACAAGCAGTGGCTCGAAGAAAAACGCACCGACATGGAAATTGAGTTCAGGGTCTCGACGAAGACCGGACGCAAATTCTGGGTGGAGCAATCGACGCACTTCGAGTTCGACGTGAACGGTCGGTTCGTAAAAGGAACGAACATCCTTCGCGATATCGACGAACGGAAAAGAGCGGAGAAAGAGCTGCGTGTCGCAGGGATGCGACTGAAGAAACTCTCGCAGCGACTGATGCACGCACAGGAAGCCGAACGAAGAGCCATCGCGATCAATCTGCATGACAACGTCGGGCAATTGCTGACCGCAGCAAAGCTCACAATACAAGCGGCGCTGAATACATCGGACATCAGGCAGATGACAACGAAGTTTGGCGACACCTACGACTTGATCGAACAAGTGATGAACGCCGTACGGAATGTTTCTCTCGATCTCCATCCCTCTATTCTCGATGACCTCGGGCTTATTCCCGCAATGCGATGGTATCTCGATCGGCAAACCCGCGGACAATCCATCGCTGCACATGTCACGAATGAATCGTTCGTCACACGCCTGCCGGCCGAGGCGGAAGTCGCATGCTTTCGCATTTTCCAGGAAGCGTGCACGAACATCCTGCGCCATGCACACGCCCGCAACATCTGGGCTGACCTTGCGATGGCCGACGACACCGTGACGATGACGATACGGGACGACGGATCAGGATTTCCCGTTCTTCGCGCCTGGGAAGATGTCTTGCGCGGTAAGAGTTTAGGCATGTTGAGCATGCAGGAGCGCGCAAACGATATCGGCGCGACGTTCGATCTCATCTCCTCGGATGGCGGAACGACAGTGACCGTGTGCATTCCTCGGAGCAAAGAAACATGAAACCCTTCCGCGTCTTTGTCGCCGACGACCACGCGCTCGTTCGTGCAGGCCTCTGCTCACTCATCGAGAAAATCGAAAACATGGAGGTCGTCGGTGAAGCGGGCAACGGACGCGAAGCATTGGAGAAGATCGCCGCTCTCAATCCCGACGTCGTATTGATGGATATTTCCATGCCCGAGTTGAACGGTCTTGAAGCGATCGAACGACTCTCGAAAGACCAACCGGAAGTGCGCGTGATCGTGCTTTCCGTTTATGCAAACGAAGAGTATATCATCCGTACGTTCAAAG
Source organism: uncultured Chromatiales bacterium (assembly GCA_964448285.1). GTDB lineage: Bacteria > Bacteroidota > Ignavibacteria > SZUA-365 > SZUA-365 > CAYUWG01. Next base: position 7,150 of record CAYUWG010000033.1, on the reverse strand, counting down.
CAGGCGTCAGCGGCTACGTGCTGAAAGATGCCGACCGGCTCGAACTCGAGGTTGCGATCAAAGTCGCGGCGACCGGCAAGAGGTATCTCTCCTCAGGAATTTCCAAGCAGGTGCTGGATGAGTATGTCAGCAGGACGGGGATGGTTCGGTCCGAGCAACCTTTTCCCGATTTCTACCAGCTTACTTCGCGTCAAAGGGAAATCCTCCAGCTTATCGCAGAGGGGAATACCACGAAAGACATCGCGCGTAAACTCGATCTGAGCGTCAAGACCGTCGAATCCCACCGCACCGAACTGATGAAGCGCCTCGATATTCACGACGTCACCGGACTTGTGCGTTACGCGATCCGTATCGGCCTTATCTCCTCCGAATAGACAGTAGGACAACCATTCCTCGTTGTCATTTGAAGGTTTCCCCGGCGCATAGCGCCCCCGTCCTTCAAGTGCTTTTCCTTCACTTGTAGGGTCTTCACCCTATAGGCTGTGTTGCGCATCGTCGTTACAATGTCGATGGAACAATGAAGAGTTATTCATGCACATAAAGAAAGTTCTCCTCGTTGACGACAATAAAGATTTCATCCTGTCGCTCATCAAGTTTCTCGAATCCATCGATGAGTTGAACGTTATCGGAATAGCGCTCAACGGGAAAGAAGCGATTGAAAAAACAAAAGCGCTGAAGCCGGACATCATCCTCATGGACATCGCCATGCCGGAGATGAACGGTCTCGCTGCGACCCGCATGATCAAGCGACTTGCACCGACGGCAGTAGTGTTCATCATCACGATACACAACAGTAGCGAGTACAAGCACGCAGCGATGGAAGCCGGAGCCGACGGCTTCATTTTGAAGACAGACCTGGGTGAGCATTTGATGACGTACATCGATTCGTATTTCGAAACCCATTCGATCAATACCAGCATCGTGGCCACGGAATGAAATGATGCTCCCGCCTTCATCCCCGCATGCGCTGATCGTACAGCGTCTTTCCAGTTTCGTCGCGATTGCGATAGGCCTTCTCGTGCTTTTCGGATGGATGACTGAAAATGAATTGATAAAAAGCCTCGCCCCGGGATGGGTAGCGATGAAGGCCAACACGGCGGTTGGATTCATCCTTTCCGGATTTGCGCTGTGGTTTCTCGACCGAAGGGAGAACAAGAACCGGATGATAATCGCTCGCACCGGTTCCGCGCTCGTCATCGTCATTAGTTCGCTGACACTGATCGAATACATCTGGAGCTTCGACTTCGGCATCGACCAGATTCTTTTCGCCGACAAGAGCACGTTGCATACATCCTTTCCCGGTCGCATGGCGCCGCACACTGCAATAAACTTTCTGTTTCTCGGCTCTGCCCTCGTTATGATGACAATCAGACCTTCTCTTGAGAAAGCGGCGCACGTCATCGCTTTGGTCGTTGCTTTCGATGTCATGCTCGTCATTGCGGGATACACTTACGGAGTGGAATCGTTGTACAGAGTGATGCGACATACTCCCATCGCGCTTCACACAGCGCTCACGTTCCTGATCCTTGCTGTTGGAATCCTCGCTGCGCGGCCTGACATCGGCGTCACGAAGATTCTCGTCGGTAACCATGTGGGAAGTTATATCGCCCGGCGTATCCTCCCTGCTGCGGTTCTCATACCATTTGGCCTTGGTTGGCTGCGTTTGAAAGGAGAGCAATCAGAGCTGTATGAGGAAACATTCGGAATCGCTCTGTTAGTGGTCAGCACCATTACGCTGTTCATTGCATTCATCTTCCTGACATCCCGCTCACTCAATCTGGCGGATGCGAAGCGGAAGAAGTTAGCGAGCGACCTCAGCGAAAGCGATGCGCTGAAAGACTCGCTCCTTTCAACCGCCCGTTTGGGACTCTCCATCGTCGATGAGGAGGGAAACATTCTTTTCACGAACAGTTTCATGAAGGAACTGGCGAACGATGAAATCCTCGGAAGACGATGCTGGGAAGTTTACAAGGACGATCTCACGCAATGCGACGACTGTCCGTTGAAGCAAGGAATAGCCATCAATGGAGTGAAGACAGTTGAAACGCACGGCGCTTTTGGAGGCCGCGTCTATGAGATCAACCACGTCGGGATTCTCTATCAGGGGAAGAAAGCGATGCTGGAAGTGTTTCAGGATATCACAGAGCGAAAGAAGGCGGAGGA
>CAYUWG010000033.1:0-4887 GCA_964448285.1 uncultured Chromatiales bacterium | reverse complement strand
GAGCGAAAGAAGGCGGAGGATGAACTTCTGGCGAGCGAACAGCGGTATCACGATCTCTACGAAAACGCACCGGACATGCATCTCTCCATCGACGTCCAGACGGGATCGATTCTGAAATGCAATCGAACGCTTCTCGAAGAAACGGGCTATGAGAGAAGTGAAATGCTTGGCAAATCGATCTTCGAGATCTACGATCCGGCATCACACCTGCAGGTCAAACAGGCTCTGGCTGCTTTCCGCTCAACCGGCGAAGTAAAGGATATGGAAATGAGGATTCGCACGAAGGAAGGAACGGCGATCGATGTAAGCCTGAGCGCGACGTCAGTGCGCGATAACGATGGACGCATCATCGAGAGCAGATCGGTCTGGAGAAACATCACCGAGCGAAAACGCGCGGAGAAAGATCTCTTGGAAAAGGAGCGACTGCTGACCGAATCCCAGAGCATCGCGCATATCGGAAGCTGGTACGCTGACGTAAACGGAACCGTCACATGGACCGAGGAGACCTATCGCATTTACGGCGTCGATCCCGATACATTCACACCCACCATTGAATCACTGATAGAATTGATCATTCCCGAAGACCGAGCAGTCATGCAGGCATGGATTCAGGAATGTATGTCGGGAAAGCAATCACGCGACTTAAAGTATCGTATTCTTCTCCCCGACGATACAATCCGCTATTTGAACGGTCGGGGCAAGATGATCCTGGATAATCAGAACAAGCCGTTGTACTTCGCCGGGACGGTTCAGGATATCACTGAGCGCAGAGAGGCACACGAGCGGCTTCGTGGAAGCGAGGAGCGATTCCGTGTCACGTTCGAAACGGCAGCAATCGGTGTAGCCCTCGTTTCTCTTGATGGCGAATGGTTGCGAGTCAATCCCCGGCTGTGTTCGATCGTGGGGTACACCGAAGATGAACTCATGAACTTGACCTTTCAGGACATTACCCATCCGGATGATCTGGAGACGGACCTGAATCTTGTCCGGAAGCTGCTTGCCGGCGAAATCAATTCCTACACGCTCGAGAAGCGTTACATCCGCAAAGACAAGTCTCTGGTGTGGATCAATCTTACGGCATCACTCGTCCGAACTGCGGACGGGCAACCGGATTATTTCATTGCGACCGTTGAGGAAATCACGAGCAGAAAAGCGGCTCATGAAGAAATCGTTCGGCTCAATGCGGAATTGGACCATCGTGTCAAACTGCGCACGGCGCAGTTGGAAGCCGCAAACAAGGAACTTGAAGCGTTTGCCTATTCGGTATCGCACGACCTTCGCGCCCCGTTGCGAGGCATTGACGGATTCAGTCTCGCTCTGCTGGAGGACTACGACCACAAACTCGATCATGAAGGAAAAGCCAACCTTCGTCGTGTGCGCTCGGCCGCGCAGCGCATGGAATCGATGATCGATGAAATGCTCACGCTTTCGCGCGTGACACGAAGCGAAATTCGTTTTCAACGGCTCGACCTCAGCAACATGGCAACCGAGATTGCCGAAGAGTACAAGCAGCTTCACCCCGACCGGGAGGTTTTCTTCGACATCGCGCCCTCGGTCACTGCTTCAGCCGATCCTACGCTCGCGCGCATCCTCCTCACCAATCTCATCGACAACGCATGGAAGTTCACCTCGAAGCATCCTTCGGCGAGGATTGCATTCGGAGTGACCGGACAGGATAGCGGCACGGCGTTTTACGTTCAGGATGACGGCGCAGGCTTCGATCCGCAGTTCACCGATCAGTTGTTCCGGGCTTTTCAACGGTTGCACAAGTCCACGGAATTTCCCGGCACCGGTATCGGCCTCGCAACGGTACAGCGAATCGTTCATCGCCACGGAGGAACGGTTTGGGCTGAAGGAGACGTCGAACGTGGAGCAACGTTTTTTTTCACGCTATCAGGAAAGGATTGATGAATGACAAACGGACCGATCTTATTGATCGAAGACAACGAAGACGATATCGCACTCACACTGAGAGCGTTCAAGAAAAACAAAATCCTCAACGAGATTGTCGTTGCCCGTGACGGCAAAGAAGCAATCGAGTATCTGTCAACGGTTTCCGAGTTGCCTTCGCTCGTTCTGCTGGATCTGAAGCTCCCGTTCATCGGAGGTATCGATGTCCTCCGCCGCATTCGGGAAGTGGAGCGGACGTCGCTGCTGCCGGTGGTCGTGCTCACTTCCTCAAAAGAAGAGCGGGACGTGTTTGACAGCTACAAACTGCGCGCGAACAGTTTCATCAGGAAGCCCGTGGACTTCGAGAAGTTTGTTTCTGCTGCCCGCGAGATCGGTGTTTATTGGCTGGTGCTCAATGAATCGCCGCCGTTGGTGGAATCGATTTCATAGGGAATCAGCAGATGCAAGCCGCCATACGCGTTCTCTATATCGAAGACTCGCCGGACGACGCCGCACTTATCGAACGGTTGTTGAAGCGGAGTGAGCTCGACGTCGCAATCACGATCATTGAAACCGCGCATGAAATGGAAAAGGCGCTGTCGGAATCCGACTGGGATATCATTCTTGCCGATTACAAGCTTCACAATTTCACCGGATTGCAAGCACACGAGATTCTGAAACGAACCGGGAAGGATATTCCCTTCATTCTCGTCTCTGCGACAATCGGTGAGGAGCTTGCGGTCGCAGCAATGAAGGCCGGAATTCAGGATTATGTGATGAAGGATAAGCTCTCACGTCTCGCGCCTGCCATCGTACGGGAAATCAACGACGCTGATGTGCGAAGGAAGCATCGCGAGTCGGAGAGGATGCTTCGTGAAAACGAGAAACGCCTCAATCTCATTTCCGACGCCGCGCATGACCTCATCACCGTTGTCAACCGCCGGTGGGTGATCGAATACACGAACCAGTTCGCTGCAAATCATTTCGGCGTTTCACCGGCTGACTTAGTCGGGAAGAATCTCTCGGAAATTTTTCCACCGGAAATCGCTCAACGTCAAACGACAAACCTCCGGAAAGTCCTCGATACAGCCCAGCCTCTCTATATCGAGGCCTCGACGGTTTTTCCCGATAAAACTCTCTGGCTTGGTACGTGGCTCGTCCCGATCAGGAATGAAGCCAGTGGCATTCCCGATTCCGTCCTCGTCGTCTCCCGCGACATCACGAACCGGATGCAAACGGAAGAAGCATTACGTGAGTCCGAGCGACGCTATCGAGAAGTCGTCGAGACCGCGACGGATGTGATATTCACAACAGACGAGAAGGGATATTTCAGGTACTGCAATCCCGCCGGCCTGAAGCTCTCCGGGTACTCATTGGAGGAGTTGCGTTCACTTCGTTTCAGTGATATCATTGTCGAATCGCACCGGAAGCGTGCTTCGATAATCCTCTATCGACAGGTAGTGTCCCGACGAGAGATTGGGTATTTGGAATTTCCGTTCCTGACGAAATCAGGAAAACTCGTGTGGGTCGGGCAAAATACTCAATTGATAATCGAGGACGACCGGATCAAAGGATTCAGAGTTATTGCCCGCGACATCACCAAGCGGAAGATCGCCGAGGATCAACTGAAACAGGCGGAGGAAAACTTCCGGGGCATCGTCGAGAATGCGACGCTGGGAATTTTCCAAACGACGCCCGACGGCAAGTTCATCATGGTGAATCAGGTTATGGCGAAAATGTTGGGGTACGATTCACCTCGACATCTCATAGAAGAACGAACGGATATCCAGAGCGAAGGGTACGTCGATCCGCGAAAGCGTGTTGAGTTTCAGCGATTGATGGAGGAGGACGGCGGAGTGAAGGATTTCGAGTATGAGGTGTATCGCAAAGACAAGAGCATCGTCAGTGTCAGGGAGAGCGCACGCCCTGTGCGCGATACACAAGGGCGCATCCTGTACTACGAAGGATTCTTCGAAGACATCACGGAGAAAAAGCACGCGGACGAGAATCTCCGGTTGCTCTCCTCAGCCTTCAATGCTGCCGCGAACGCAATCCTCATTACTGATCGGGAAGGTGAGATTCAATCCATCAATCCTGCCTTCACGCGTCTCACCGGATATACTTTCGCACAAATCAGGAATAAGAATCCCCGGATACTGAAATCAAACCATCAGAACGCAGAGTTTTACGAAGATCTCTGGCAAACGATCACACACGGGAAAGTGTGGAAAGGAACACAGATCAATAAACGCAAGGACGGAACGCTCTATCACGAAGAACAGACCATTACGCCGATAAAAAACGAGCATGGCGAGATCACTCATTTCATTTCGATCAAGGAAGACATTTCCGAGCGAAAGAGAGCGGAGCAGGAACTGCTGAGCGCCAAGGAACAAGCCGAGCAAGCGGACAAGCTCAAGGATGCATTCATCGCGAATATCTCGCATGAAATCCGCACACCGTTGAACGTGATGTTCGGCTTCCTTGAATTGCTGCGTCAAGGCGAAGCCTTCTTCCCACCAAACGAGATCGAAGAATTTCATGACAGCATCCGGCGCAGCGGCCACCGGCTCATGCGCACGGTGGATGAAATCCTGAGCATTTCCCTGCTCACGACGGGTGCTTACAAATCGCATTATGAAACCATCGACGTCGCCGGACAGCTCGAAGCGCTCGTGGTCGATCTCCAACCGCTTGCGCATGGAAAGAATCTCTACCTCGAATTGGCAGCGGAGAGTCACCCGCGAATCGATGGGGATTTATACTCCTTCATTCAGACGGTTTCCAACTTGCTCGATAACGCGATCAAGTTCACGAAAACCGGCGGCGTGTTTGTCCATGTGTTCGAAGAACAAGATGCGGTGAAGGTCTCGATTCGAGATACGGGGATCGGTATCGCGGAGGAATATCTGCCGTCGCTCTATCAGGCATTCTCACAGGAGATTGGCGGCTACACGCGGCCCTATGAAGGCGTCGGTCTCGGCATGGCGCTGGTCA
>CAYUWG010000032.1:0-39369 GCA_964448285.1 uncultured Chromatiales bacterium | reverse complement strand
CAAGCCGTCGCGAAAACCGAAGGACCGATGCTCGTGATCGCAGGCGCCGGAACCGGGAAGACGAGAACGCTCACCTACCGTGTGGCGCGGTTGATCGAACTGGGCGTACGTCCGCAGAGCATTTTGCTGCTCACATTCACGCGTAAAGCCGCACGAGAAATGCTGAGGCGCGCGGCTATCCTCCTCGATGAACGAACGGAGCACGTCTCCGGCGGGACGTTTCATTCCTTTGCCAACATGACGTTGAGAAAACATGCTCATGAGCTTGGCTACGACTCCAACTTCACGATCCTCGATCAGGGCGACGCGGAAGACGTCGTGAATGTTCTGCGCACGCGACTCGGTTTCGCGGAAAAGAAGAAACGCTTCCCGAAGAAGCAGACGCTCTGGAAGATGTACAGCATGTCGGTCAACACCGTGACGCCGTTGGATACCATCATCGCGCGCGACTTTCCACAGTTCGCAGAGAACATCGACGATATCATCGTGCTGGCACAGGCGTATGTGTCGTATAAAAAGAAAAACAACACGATGGACTATGACGACCTGCTCGTCAATCTCGTGCAATTGATGGAACGCCATCCGGACATTCGCGCGAAGCTTTCGCAGCAGTATCGCTATGTGATGGTGGATGAGTATCAGGACACGAACGCATTGCAGGCGCGGATCGTAATGCAACTCGGCGGCGAGCACGAAAACGTCATGGTGGTCGGCGACGATTCGCAGAGCATCTACTCATTTCGCGGGGCGAACTTCCGCAACATCATGGATTTCCCGAAGGCATTTCCCGAATGTGAGATCATCACGTTGGAAGAAAACTTCCGCAGCACGCAACCGATACTCGATCTCACGAACGAAATCATCCTGCAATCGGCGGAGAAGTATGAGAAGCATCTCTTCACACGGCGCGGCGGCGGTGAATCTCCGGCGTTAGTGATGGTCGAGGGCGAGAACACGCAGTCGCGCTTCATCGCTCAGACGATTCTGGAATTGCGCGAAGAGGGAGTACCGTTGGGTGAAATAGCCGTGCTTTTCCGTGCGGGCTATCATTCTTTCGATCTCGAAATCGAGCTTGCGAAGCACAACATTCCCTACGTGAAATATGGCGGCTTGAAGCTCATGGAAACGGCGCACATCAAGGACGTGCTCGCGCATCTTCGCGTGATCGAAAATCCGAAGGACATCATCTCATGGACGCGCATCCTGCTTTTAGTGGAAGGGATCGGCACGACCTCAGCGGAGCGGATTACCGACGAGATCCTTCGTGGCCTGAATCCACTGAGCGCTGCCGCAGCAGACCGAATCAAGCAACTCGTGCGGGGCGAAGGTGTGGATGAATTGATCGGGATGTTGAGAAGTATCGTGTCCGAGGGCATGAGCGTGGGCGACAAGGTGGAGCGGCTTCTCGCGTATTACCTGCCCATACTCAAACTCCATTACGATGATTATCCTAAGCGCACGAAGGACCTCGAGATGTTCCAGTCCATCGCCGAGCGCTATCGTTCGCTTTCGACGATGCTGACGGATATGGCGCTCGAACCGCCGAATGAAAGCGTCGAAGGACTGATCCCTGACGGGAACGAAGACGAGCGGCTTACGCTCTCCACGGTGCACTCCGCGAAGGGCTTGGAGTGGAACACCGTCTTCGTCATGTACCTTGTCGATGGACGCTTTCCCGTAACTGCCGCTGCGGAAACGTTCGAGTCGATGGAAGAAGAGCGGCGTCTGTTCTACGTTGCGTGCACACGCGCTAAACAGCGGCTCTACCTCACATGCCCGACGAACATCTACGATCGGTCAACGGGCGTTATCCTCAGCAAACCCTCGCGCTTCTTAGACGGGATTCCGGAGGCATTGCTTGAGGGATTCGTTGTGGAGGAGTGAGTAGTGATACCGACTCACGACAACGATGCTGCGGTGATGCGATGGGACGGAGAGAGTTCGCTTCACGATTTCTCTTGAAACGTACTTGACTTACATGTCTTGACTTGGCTATCATTGCCCCGTGTATCAGATGTTCGAAGCGGTCAAGATATTGCCCACAGTTCAAGGTTCGAAAGGAAACAGCATAAAGCATCTCACGACGTTCCTCGCATTCGCAGTTCTCGTTGGGTGCAGCAGCGCAGGCCTTGGCACTGTCGATAAGTCCAAGCCGCAGGCGATATCAACAGATACTCCTGTCGAGTTCCTTGTGACAACTGCCGTTAGCGACTTCAACAAACACCGATCACCGTATCCCTCCCGCTTCCGCCTGGTACACATTGGGTACTTAGTCGCACCGAACGGTACCACAAGGTACATGCTGTGCGGCGAGTTTCTGCTCACGTCAGAGGATGGCATAGCCGAATGGACGCATTTCGTGACTATCAAGACAGAACCGTACGAGCATTGGCTTGGTGCACAAGCTAAAGGCTACTGCCAGCAGACCTCGATTGTGTGGCGCGATAGGGGATCTACAGAATCATTTCGATTTACAGGGATGAACGGAACCGTTAACAGGAAAACCGATGGAAAAACCCGACGATGCGTGAGGAAGGTCTCCATCGCTGAATTTATACTCCAAAAAGCATTCGAGTGAGCAGTTGAAAAGCGGTCTTCACGAGGTGGGCATCCTGTCAAAGGTTTCCGCATTCCTATTCGACACGATAGAAAAGTGCGGATGCCATATCCGTTTTCTAATCGAGACTTTGACATAAAAGCTTAAGTTCGGATAGTATCTTAGACTTCGAGATCAACACTACTTAACGGAAAATCATGACAAACTACATTAATGAAGAGACATGGAACGACGATATCTTAGAGAGTATTCATCCCACTGGTTTAAGTTCTCTTGTAGTTTACTCTCGAGATTGGACCATAGAAACTATAGTAAACCAGATTGAGCAGAAGAATATTGATCTCAATCCAAAGTTTCAAAGGAGAAATGCCTGGAAAGATGATAAGCGAAGCAGATTAATAGAATCATTGATAGTAGGCATACCTGTTCCGGAAATTGTTCTCGCAGAAGATCCTATGATCAAGCGCTCATTCATCGTAATCGATGGAAAGCAGCGGCTGTTAGCTATCGCTGGCTTCATGAATCATGAGAACTTTCAGTACTGGGGAAAGCCTAAGTTGAGTAAGCTGGCCGTTAGAGAAGACTTAAATGGCATCGACTATAACACGATGAAAGCTGATCCTTCTTTTGGCAACGAATTAAGAGCTTTTCTCAACGCTGATATAAGATGTACGATAATCTCAAATTTCTCTTCTGACGATATTTTATACGATATCTTTTATCGTTTGAATACTGGATCAGTCCCACTTAGCAGTCAAGAACTCCGCCAAGTACTTAATAAAGGAGCTTTCGCAGATTACCTTATGCAGATTACGAATAAACTTCAACCAGTGCATAGTATCTTAGGGCTTGAAGAGCCAGACGCAAGGCTCAAAGATGTTGAGATCATATTGCGATTTATCGCTTTTACTTTGTTCGGCAAGGAGTATAAAGGCAACCTCAAGAACTTCTTGGATTCTTCAATGAGAAGGATTACTAAAGAATGGGATCAATATAAGTCTAGAGTCGAAAAGACATATTGGCGATTTAACAACTCAGTCAAGTTACTAGAACAAGCCCTTGGGACTGGTAAGGTTGGGAGAAAAGTAATCAATGGGAAATGGGAAAGCAGCTTTAACAAAGCACTGTTTGAGGTTGAAGCATTCTATTTTATGCATTTGACAAAACAGGTAGTCGAACCGAACAAAGAAAAATTCAAAAATGCTTTTAAGGATTTATGCACAAACAATTCCGAATTTAGAGAATCGATAGAAATCGCTACTAGCAATTTAGACAGATATCAGAGCAGATACAGAGAATATCGTTCTATGATTAATCAAGTCTTCAGAAAGCATATTAAAGAAATCCCGATTACGCTCTAAAAAGGAATGCTCGCAGTTAGGCAGTATCGGAATGTATGAACGAGTTTGATAAACTATATTCTGGGCTCAAGAGACACTTAGCAAATCTTGAAAGTCAATTTATAGCTAAGTTCATACCGGCAGACCCCTCAACCAAACCATCTGAGTACGAACAATTAGTTAAGGCGTATTGCATCTTATCTCATGCTGCTATTGAGGAATACCTTGAGACTGTTTCAATGAGAGTGATGAAAAGGAGCATAGACGATTGGTTGTTTAAACGCAGATATACAGATACATTAGCGACTTTGCTTTGCACATATGGTTCGCAAATTAATATCAGCGCAGATGAGAATTCTCGCGAGAAGAGAGTTTTCGACTATTTGAAGGGAGCGTTTAAAGATGCAAAAGAGAAACTCTCGAAAGATATATACGAAAACAATGGAATCTCTATAAAATACATAAGAAAGCTGATGATCCCTGTGGCAATCGATATAACGGATGATGCGTTGTTGCTGAATTCATTAAAACAGTTGGCTAAAGAGAGAGGCGCGTATGCTCACAAACAGAAAATAAACACAGTACTATCACCAGAGGATGCGAAGAAATATGTTGGCGATTGTATAAACCTTTGCAGTGACATAAAGGAAAAGGCGAGTAAAAAGTTTGTGTAATAGAAAAATCCAGAAACGTTAGTGAAATCAATAATGTTAAGGAAAGTAGAAAGTCTGTTAAAAGAAAAGAATAAATGAAAGCAGCAGGAAAGCAGATGGCGGACTGCATTTGATCCGAGGGCGCGTTAGGCTGAAATATACCATCCGTTTACTTCTTCAAGCATACGTTGAGTAGAATATTATGTATATGACTTAATATTAAACTATCTCCGGCGACTGCAATGGCTTCATTCTTTTAACTGCGGAGACCTGGTTCTAATTGAGGCGCTCTTATTGGGGCAGCGGATAAAATTCTGCAAACGGTTAGCTACGAGAAGAAGTTACAGTGTTATATCGTCGACTACCACACAACTCTTAATTGAGCGTTGAATCGTCCGCATCTCAAAGTACCACCTCCAAAGATGCGTTAAAGCAGATTCATAGTAGCGTAAGTGATGAACGTACAGAGACTGCAAGGCACAAGAAAGCAAGAACGTCAGCAGATGGATTGTGTACTATCAAAGCCTTGTGCGAGACTTTGCACGTCGCACGCGCGACTATCTCGATACCTTAAGGAACTTCCAAAAGGTGGAGGCGCTGCTTGAAGGATTCGTTGTGGAGGAGTGAGTAGTATATGGTCTTGACTTTGCGATTTATGGAATCACCGAACGCATACGAAGCATCCGGCAGTCCGAAAGCCACACTCCTTATTCATGCTTTCCAACTTTCGATGTATCGAGAATTTCAATCAGTTCCTCGATGTCGATGCGGGCAAGATGGCTTGCAAGGACGATCTTCCCGCCACGCTCGATGACATAGAGGTTTTTCAAGGGACAGGTGCCCTCGATGTATTTCCCGCTGAAGCGTTTGGTTGCTTTCCCGTCAGGGTCGTAAAGAAAACGAAACGTGATGTTCATGCTCTTGATCACATCCTCAACGGTTTTCCGATCCTTGCCCAATTCGCTCACCGCGACGATTTCAACATCATCCTTTTCGAACATCTCATGGAGTTTCTGTACGTCCGGAATTCGCGAACGACATCCCGAACACAAGTTCGTGAACCAGAGCAGCACGGTCTTATCACGAACGACTTCGGAAAGAACGAACCGGTTTCTGTTGAAATCGGATAATGCGATAGATGGCGCATCATCACCGGATTCAAGCGATGCAGACTTTACACCGCTTGAACCCTGTGCATAGGATGTATGCACTGATGCCGCAACCATGATGAACCACATGGACAAGAATGCTATATGGAAAGTATAGGATTTATCGTGTGACAATCGTACTCCATGAATCGTATTCACCATTGTGCTCGATGATTCAGGAACGCGTGATAAAAAAGATTCCATTTCTTCGAGTCATGCTATTGAGAGGTGTTTACGATGGTGTGGTAGTCTCTAATCACCGGAAAATATTTTGGAATGAAATCGCGGCAACTCGAGTGCTACTCTCGCTGTGATGAGGAAATGTATGAATTCCTTACTGCGCGGGTTTTGCTTCGAGAAGCTCAACCTCGAAGATGAGAACCGAGTTCGGTCCGATGTCATGCCCGGCGCCGCGTTCACCGTACGCAAGCGCTGACGGGATGTAAAGCTCCCACTTGGAACCGACTTTCATGAGCTGGAGCGCTTCCGTCCAGCCGGAGATGACGCCGTTGACGGGGAAAGTCGCAGGCTGCCCCCGTTTGATGGAACTGTCGAATTCCTTTCCGTCGATGGTTGTGCCGCGGTAGTGAACGGTCACCATGTCCGTCGCTTTCGGCATGACGCCCGTTCCTTCCTTGATCACCTTGTACTGAAGACCGCTCGGCATCGTGACGACACCGGACTTGGTCTTATTTTCCGCAAGAAATTTGTCGCCGATCTTCTTGTTTTCTTCGCCTTGCTTCTTTGCCTTCTCCTGTTGCTTGGCCGTCAATTCCTGCTGGAAGGCGGTCATCACTTCCTGCACCTGTGCTTCGGTGAGTAATGTACTGTCGCCTGCAACCCCGTCTTTGAGACCTTGAAGGAATGCCGCGTTGTTTATCTCGATGGCCTGCGACTTCAAATTCTTTCCAATGTCAAGTCCGATGCTGTAGCTGACCTTGTCCTTCTGGTTATCGAGCTTGGTGACTTTCGTGTCCTGCGAGCACGCCGTAAACAGCGTAGCAACGAGCAGGAGTGCTGTGTATTTCATTGAGATTGATCTCCTGTTGATAAAATGTGAGTGCGTTGTCGGGTCAGAATCCCTTCAAGCGAAACGCAAGATAGGGAAGCATTTCATGGAAACCATGTCAGTGTTTTGCAGGCTTTGTGACGGAGTTGTTGTTGAGCTTTCTGAGTTGCTTTCGAAGCAACTCCATATCCTCGACTCTTCGCAGGATGCGTGAGGCTCCGTCGGATGTGAACTGGTCGAGATTGATCTTGCTGTTCGCGAGAACCCACTGGCATTCCCTCTCCGCGAGTTCATAATCCTTGAGGTACCATGACATACGCGCGACCTTTGCCCTCGCCTGAATTTCAATGTATCGGCGCTCGGTTACTTCTTCGTTCAGCGTGGTGAGGATATGCATGTAAGCATCACGAGCGGTCGCCCAATCCTGCTTACGCTCCGCAGCAGTTGCTAATCCCCAAAGGAACAACCGGTGATTGGGATAGCGCCGGAGAACGGATTGGGCGGCTTTGATTGCGTCGTTGTAACGCTCCTCTTCAATGTAAATCCAAACTAAGGAGTTGGTCGCCTGTGCGCACGTGTAGTTCCCTTTCACTTCAGCCATCTTCAAGAGATTGATCCCCGCAAAGCGGTCATCACCGACGAAGGGAAGCCAAGAGAGAAACTGCGTTTTTTTGCTCTTCCAGTATTTGAACGTTCCGACTCCCGTCATCGCATCGTAGGCTTCGGGATCGAGGTCGATGCACTCCTTCAAATACCCGTATGCTTTGTAGCCATGCGTCAGCCCGCTGAGCCAGTTCTGTCCTTCACGATATTTTTCATACGCGATGTAGCTATGCGCCATGCCTAAATAATACCGCGCTTCAGGCGCAGACTCGTCTCTCGCCATCGTACGCTCTGCAATCGTGATGACCTTTTCCAACAGGTCATAGTATTCCTTCTGCGGGAGAGGCGTTTCAAAATCGAGCGAAATGACTTCGAGAAGAATCGCTTTGTGAAGGTACGGTGCGGGATGTTGCGGAAAGGCTTTGATGGCGTCATCGAGGATGGATTGCGCTTCGGAATAAATCTGCCGACCGGCAAGGTCAATGCTCTGCCGAATCATTTCGTGTAAATCCGGATGCTCGATGCGTTGGCCGCTGACATCGACGAAAGCAACCAGCATGAAGATGGCAATCGAGTTGAGTAAACGCTTCATACGGTGGATTCCTGCTCTTCCGTCACATCGGCATGGAAGTACTCATGGACGTTGTGTGCAGCACTCCATCCGACGACTCCGGCAAGAGCTTCCGTGGAGGCGTCCCGCACGGCTTTGACGGAGCCGAATGTTTTCAGTAGCTCCGACGCACGCTTTGGCCCGACGCCGTCGATTTCCTCAAGCTCGGTTTGCAGTGTCGCCTTGGAACGTCGCTCGCGATGGAAGGTGATGGCGAAACGATGCGCTTCATCTCGGATGCGTTGAAGAAGCTTGAGACCGGATGACGTTTTCGGGATGGACTGCGGGTAGCTTTCTCCCGGAAGGAATACTTCTTCGAGCCGCTTCGCAAGTCCGATAACCGGTTGGTTCACCAGGCCGAGTTCGTGCAACACAGCCACCGCAGACGAGAGCTGTCCTTTGCCGCCGTCGATGACGATGAGGTCCGGGAGCTCGAGTTTCTCATCGAGAACGCGTGTGTAGCGTCTGTGAACCACTTCCCTCATGCTTGCGAAATCATCGACTCCATCGACTCTTTCAATTTTGTATTTGCGGTATTCGCTCTTTCGGGGTTTGCCGTCGAGAAAGGACACCATGGACGCGACGGTTTCAGCGCCTTGAAAATGCGAGATATCGAAGCACTCGATGCGACGCGGCGGCTTTGCGAGTCGCAAATCCCGTTGAAGCGCTTGGACGGATTTCGGAATGAAGTCCTCGGCTTTCATTCGTTGCATCAACATTTCGTCGAGAACGAAACGCGCATTGGCCAAACACATCTTCATGAGCTTCGCTTTATCACCGATCTTCGGAATCGTAAACGTTATGCGTTGATTGCTTCGCTGTTCGAGCCACGCCGTCAGTGCATCGATGTCATCGGGTTCGAACGGCAGGAGGATTTCTGCGGGGATATCGAGCGTTCCGGTATAGTATCGGTGGATGAAATGTTCGAGGATTTCGTCTTCGCGTTCGAAGTCCGCTCCGGTGAAAACCGTGTGGTGCTTGCCGACAATCTTTCCGTCGCGAACACGAAAGACGACGCCGACCGCTTCGGTTTCCGATTTTGCGAGAGCAACGAAATCGCGATCACCGAAATCCGATGAGACGACTTTTTGCTTCGAGGCATACTTGAGCAAGGCGCTGAGCCGGTCGCGAATTTCTGCTGCGCGCTCGAAGGCGAGCGTTCGCGCCGCTTCGTTCATTTCCTCTTCAAGTGCGTGCTGAAGGTCGCGGGTCTTTCCTTTGAGCAGTTGCTCCACTTGCGCGATCGTATCCTTGTATTCGTCGGCGGAGATGAGACCTTCGCACGGACCTTTGCATTTCTTGATGTGATAATCGAGGCAGACTTTGTATCGCCGCTTCGCGATAGTTTCTTCCGTGATATGGTAATCGCAACTGCGAAGGGAAAAGATGTTGCGGATGGTGTGAAGCATAAGGTGCATTGCCTTCACGTCGGTGTACGGTCCGTAGTACCGACTGCCATCGCGCAAGACGCGTCGTGTCGGAAAAACGCGCGGATAAGGTTCATTCGTCACGACGAGATACGGATAGCTCTTGTCATCCTTCAAGCGGACGTTGTAACGGGGAGAGTGCTCTTTGATGAGATTGTTTTCCAGAAGGAGAGCTTCGACCTCGGAATCCGTGACGACGATTTCAACATCGGCGATCTTTGAAACGAGAATGTCCCGCTTTGGATCGATGTTGCCCTTGTCCTGAAAGTAGGAGCGAACGCGGCTTCTCAGGTTCTTCGCTTTTCCGACGTAGAGGATGGCGCCCTCACCGCTGCGAAACTGATACACGCCGCTCGATTTGGGAAGTGTTTCGAGCTTCGACTGAAGCGGTGCAGGCAGGTCCCGTCGTTCTTCGGTATTTGGATTCATCTCCGTCACAACACAACGAAATCCATGTGAGCATGGATTTCAACAAGACTAAGAAACGGAATTTCTCGACTCTTTCTCAAGACAGGAATTTATGCATGGATTCATATGGCGCTTTCAACGGGCTGGCTCAGCTCGATGAGAACGCCGCCGGTCGATCTCGGATGGATGAACGCAACCCAATAGTTATCGGCGCCAAGACGCGGTTCTTCATCGATCAGTTGGAAGCCCGCAGATTTGAGACGGGATAATTCTGCGTGGATGTCATCGACCTCGAATGCGATATGGTGAATTCCTTCACCACGCTTTCCGATGAAACGGGCGATGGGAGAGTCGTCGTTGGCCGCCGCCGTCAATTCTATGTTCGTATGTTCGACATGAAAACTGCTCACGTTTACCTGTTGGTCTTCGACATGCTGGATGTTTGAAGGCGTCATACTCAGGAGCAGCTCGTAAAGTCGTCGTGCCTGCTCGATATCTTCGACAGCAATGCCGATATGTGCGATTCGTTTGATCATGATGTGGATGGAGGAGGTTTTTTATCAGCAGGAGGAAGGCGTCGAGCGAACGGAACGTGAGGCAGGAAAAAAATCCGGGCGAACCCGGATTCCAATTCATCGCAAATGCTTATTGCAATTTCGAATCATCAAGCGCGCGGGTTCACGAAGCGCCTCGATGTCCGTTTCCTGAATGACCCGCTCGAACATCTTCTTTGCGTTTCGATATTGCCTTAGCCCGTAGTAGGACTCTCCCATCCAATAGACGCTGCGAATCTTCAAGAGCGGATCGGGCGTGTTGTCCGCAATCTGTTTGAACGCTGAAAGTGCGGAACTGTATTTCTTTGCTTCGAATGCATCGCGCGCATTTTGAAAGTCCGCCAACCACTTATCCAAATCGGAAGGAGGGGGCGGTGGCGGAGGAGGTGGCGGCGGTGGCGGAGCTACCTTCGGCGTCGTTTTCACGGCGGGTGGAGGTGGCGTCCCCGTGTGAATGGTTTGTCCGTAGGTCGTCAAAGGTTTATTTGTCGGATTGACCATGACGAAGCGGAATGAACCGGGCGTGAGGTATTTCAGAACGAAGCCGAGGTACGGGAAGTTGTAGGATTCGCCTTCTTCGTTGATGATGAATTCTCCTTCGTTGCCAAAGAATTGCGTTCGGGCCGTCGTCAATCTCCAACGCTGTGCATCGAAGATGTATTGATTGTCGAGAGGGAGGTCGGCTGTGCCGATAATGCCCATTTCGATCACGTCATACGAACTTGGATTGAGCACGAAGTAATACGAAGAATTTTGCGGCGGCACATAGACGACGGGGCTTGTTCCCTTTTGGAAGATGTACGGTACGTTCGCCCTATCGAGGACATTCCGTGCTTCACCCCAGGGCATCCCAAGTGTTACGCCATAGATCGCCATGTTCTGGCTGTTCATCCCTGCCGGGATCTGAACGATTGCTTGCCGTGCGATATCGATGACAGGTCGGCTTTGTGCGAAGCCCTGCCCGATGCAAAAACTGATTCCGAGGACAAACGCAATTGAGATCCGAATGCAGTGCGAACCTGGACGGTGATGATGTGGATGGCTCATGAAATCCTCCTTGATGATTGTGCGAAACGCCGGATCACGAAAGGAACTGATTAGAGCAGACGATCGCGAAGTTCCACCTTCAAGTCTGCAACGCGCGGGATATCGACGCCGGGCTGTTTGTAGCCGACGATGTAATCCTCATCGACTTTGACGCGAACCGTCCGACGCCCATAGGTGAGCTTCACGGAAATGCGGGTTCGCACTTCGAGGCCCATGGATTCGACGGCTTCGTGATAGAATTCGGTTTTCATGTAGCCGTCGTCCTTCGAGAGTTGCTCGAACTGATAGCCGCGTGTGAGCAACGCATCGACTACGATCATCCAGGCTTCGTTGTAGCTCAATCCCTCGCGGACTTCATAGGTGATCCAGTTATTGGTCGGCTCGGTGAGAATTGGCTGGCAGCCGTGGAACAGGGGCACGAAAACAATTGCCAGAAGGATTGGGAGAACGCGCCATTTCATAGTGTGACTCCTGATAGTGATTGCCTGATGGATAGACTCAGAAAAATTCCGGTTGATTATTGTCTGCCGTAGAGACATTGTTCGAGCAGACCGTTTAACTCTTTGTAAACCGCTTCAAGGGATTCCCGCGTGTGCGGCGATTTCGTTGCGGAGGGATCGCTGTAATGGAAATCCCGCTTCGGTGAGGCGGGATGTGTTGCGTACGCAGCTTCATTTCTGTTCGTGAGCGTGCGGATGTAGTTGTTCGAGAGGCAGTACAAATTCGAAAGGGAATCGATCAACGATTTATTCGCCTGGTACACCTGGTCTGCCGTTGGATTTGCAGGCAACACAGGCCATGGACGGCTCTCAAGGGGTCGTTCGCGGTTCCATGGAGGATTGTAGGCATCTGTTACCGGCGCCTTTCGCGTTTCAGCGACTTTCGGCTTTACCGGTATATCAGACTTCGGCGCTCGATCCCATGATGCTTCAATGGTATCGTCCCGTCGTTGCGATGATGCAGTGAAGTGTATGATGAAGAATAAAACTATCGTGGAAACAAGGATGTCTCTCATGATGCACTCATATTGATGACTGGGACGAAGACAGCCTGCGATTTGCATCGCATATTCCCACTGTGGCGGATCGGGTATTCAAAAAAATGGGGTTTCAAATAGCTGTCTGTGATGATTCTCTTGTTTTCTCCATTGCGAACGTAGGCAGGAACTGACTAAAAGTCAAGGTCTTTGCCTAAAAACCTCTGACAATTCTGGAGAAGATTTCAATTTTATCATGTACTCCACAAGGTTATAGCGTTCGAGTTACTCCGTTACTCTAAGACCTTTTCTTCGTCTTCTTCAGGAGCGGCTTTTGCGATGTCCGCAATGATATCGTCCTCTTTCAGATTGATCAGGCGCACACCCTGCGTGTTCCTTCCCATCACCCGGATATCCTTCATGTGCTGCCGGATAACCATTCCCGAGACGGACATGATGACGAGATCTTCCTGATCGGTCACTTCTTTTATTGAAAGAACCCTGCCGGTTTTTTCTGTGACGTTCATGTTGATAACACCCTTGCCGCCGCGCTTCGTGAGGCGGTAAGATCCGACTTCGCTTCTCTTCCCATAACCGCGATCGCTGACGACGAGTACATTGCTGTTCGGCCTTGCGACAATCATCCCGATAACTTTGTCGCCTTTGCCTAATCTGATTCCACGAACTCCCGTCGCTGTTCTTCCCATGTCCCGCACGTCGGATTCGCTGAACCGGATTGCCAGTCCCTCGCGCGTTGCAATGAGGATATCGCTTTGTCCGTCCGTGATTCGCGCTTCGACGAGGTCGTCATCTTTGGTGAGATTGATTGCGATGATTCCGGTCGAACGGGGATTACCGTAAGCACTCAGGACGGTTTTCTTCACGACGCCTTTCGATGTGACCATGAGAATGAAATGCTCGTCATCGAATTCCTTCACCGTGACGAATGCGGCAACGTTCTCATCTTTCTGTTTGGCGATGAGGTTAACGATCGAACGTCCGCGCGTCGCCCGACCTGCTTCGGGAATTTCGAATACCTTCAGCCAATAGCATCGACCCTTGTCGGTAAAGAACAGGATGTAATGATGCGTCGAAGCGATGAACATGTGTTCGACGAAATCATCTTCACGTGTAAGCGCACCCGTTACGCCGCGTCCCCCTCTTCCCTGACGCCGGTACGTTGAAACGGGAGTCCGCTTAATGAATCCCTGGTGCGTGATCGTAATGACAACATCTTCCTCGGCGATCATATCCTCGATCGTGAATTCCGTGTAATCGTACACGATCTCCGTTCGACGGGGATCGGCATACTTCTCCTTCAGAGCGCGAAGTTCATCCGAGATCACCTTCCAGCGCAGGGTCGTGTTTTCCAGAATTCCCTTAAGGCGCGAGATGAGTTGAATCGTTTCCTTGTATTCGTCTTCGATTTTCTTTCGCTCGAGGCCTGTCAGACGCTGCAACCGCATATCGAGGATCGCTTTTGCCTGAACTTCGCTGAGTTTGAATTTCCGCATCAAGTTCGCGCGCGCCGTATCGACGTCCTTCGATTTCTTGATCGTTTCTATCACCTCATCGATGTTATCGAGTGCGATGAGATACCCTTCGAGAATGTGTGCGCGCTTTTCGGCTTCGGCAAGCTCGAATTTCGTTCTTCGAACGACAACTTCGTGTCGGAAATCGAGGAAGTGCGCAATCATTTCCTTGAGCGTCAAAACCTTCGGGCGCCCATCGACGAGCGCGAGCATGATGGCGCCGAACGTCGTCTGCATTTGTGTGTGCTTGAAGAGATTGTTCAGAACGATTTCCGGACTACCGTCACGCTTTATTTCAATGACGATCCGCATTCCATCGCGATCCGATTCATCGCGAATGTTCGAAATGCCATCGACCTTACCCTCTTTCACGAGGTCCGCAATCTTTTCGATCAGGTTTGCTTTGTTGACTTGATAAGGAATCTCGGAGACGATAATCGATTCGCGCCCATTCTTCTGCGTTTCGATGGTTGCGCGTGCACGAACGATAATTCTACCGCGCCCCGTAAGATAGGCATCGTGCACTCCTTGATATCCGTAGATGATTCCACCCGTCGGGAAGTCCGGTGCGGTGACATGCTTCATCAGGACTTCGATCGGGGTGTCTGGATTCTCGATCAGCGTGAGCAAACCGTCAACGACTTCGCCGATGTTGTGGGGCGGGATGTTCGTCGCCATTCCAACGGCAATCCCGTTCGAACCATTGATAAGGAGATTTGGAAGCAGGGCGGGAAGGACCGTCGGCTCCTGGAGTGATTCGTCGAAGTTCGGAACGAAGTCCACCGTATCCTTCTCAAGATCACGAAGCATCTCGAGCGCAATCGGCGAAAGACGTGCCTCTGTATATCGCATTGCCGCTGCGGAATCGCCATCGACCGAGCCGTAATTACCCTGACCCTGTACGAGTGGATACCGAAGCGAGAAATCCTGCACCATGCGAACCATGGTATCATACACGGCGGAGTCACCGTGAGGATGATACTTCCCCAAGACCTCACCGACGATACGGGCAGATTTCTTGAACGCCCGATTCGGTGCGAGTCCCAGTTCGTTCATTCCAAAGAGAATGCGCCGATGAACGGGTTTGAGTCCATCTCGAACGTCCGGAAGTGCGCGCGACACGATAACGGACATCGAGTAATCGATATATGAACTCTTGAGTTCTTCTTCGATACTCAGTGGGATGATTTTTTCAGGCGTGGTTGACATAGAGTGGAGAGGGAGAATTGGTGTAAAATCCAAGCACAAGATACGACAACGAGGGCACTTGGGAAAGCGGCAGAGGCGGGCATGACGGCGAGAATCTTCTTTATTGACAGGGACTTGCGAACTCTTCACCGACATCGGTTCTGCCCGACTACTTGTATTTAGGGAGACCCAAACCTATCTTCAAAGAATGTTGTGATGTGTTTGAATTCCGTTGCCTCACTATGACAACCCTGCAAATCGATAAACTCCTTTCTACCTTCCAAAAGTATCTCGAGAAAAACGGGAAGCATGAGAACACCGTCCGTTCGTACACGAACGACGCGGGAAAATTTTTGCGATGGATGAGGAGTACGATCGGCGAGGGATTCCATCTTTCGGAAATAACGAAAGCGGACATCACCGACTTTCGTGGATTTCTGCTGACGCGGAAGGCATCGCCGACCTCCGTGAACAGACGCATAACGGCGGTGCGTCAGTTTTTCGAATTCTGTCACACGGAAGGGATTATCCTCGCCAATCCAGCACACGATATTTCGGGATTGCCGATGGAACCCTCTGCTCCCGTGTTACTCACACGGAAGGATGCTCTTCTTTTAATCCGGACAGCGGAAAGTAAACGCTATCCCTTGGATAGTTGCGTAATCCTTCTTTTGCTGCACGGGGGATTACGCAGTGCTGAGATTTGCTCACTCACGTGCGGCGACCTTCACCTCACGCCAAGGGAAGGGAAGATTTTTATTCGTGGGCAGCGCGGGCGGATGACGCGTTTCGTATATCTCACGACGCGGACGCAGGCTGCACTGAAACAGTATTTCAAACGACGAGGGATCAACATTCTTGCGAGGATGCGACGGGAAGAGACGCTGTTCATTCAAATGGATGGAAGCGAATTGACGCAAATGAGCATCGATACGATCGTGAAAAGAACCGGACGTGAAGTTGGAATGCCGAACGTGAATCCGACGATTCTTCGCAACACTTTTGCCGTTCATGCGCTTCTCAATGGCGATTCACAGGAGGCTCTTTCACGGATGCTGGGTGTCTCTTCCGTGCGTAATCTTCAGAAAGTGGTCGAGAAGCTCAAGGAGCAAGGCCAATCTCTTTGAGGCCTTTCGCGCTATGCGAATACCAGTGGATGAGCTGCTGTCGTGGTACCGGAATGGACTCTTTCCGATGGCGGACACGGATGGGACAATTTCCCTCTACAGTCCCGACCCACGTGCAATCATTGAGTTGAGCCGCTTCACGCCTTCACGCTCGCTTCGAAGGGTCATTCGTTCCAATCGTTTCGAGATTCGAGTGAACACGGCATTTGAAGAAGTCATTCGCCGGTGCGCCGATCGTGATGAGACATGGATCAATGAAGTGATCGTGGAAAGTTATTGTGAACTTCATTCGTTAGGATTTGCCCATAGCGTCGAATCCTGGCGGGAAGGCAGTCTTGTCGGCGGACTTTATGGCGTCGCTCTCGGCGGGGCATTTTTCGGCGAGTCGATGTTTCACACGGAGACGGACGCGTCGAAAGTCGCACTCGCGTTTCTCATCCATTCGATGCGAAGCAATGGAATGGTTCTCCTCGACACACAATACCTCACCGAGAATCTCGCGAGGCACGGTGGGGTACTGATCCCCAGATCTGATTATCTCAGGCGCTTACAGCAGGCGTTGAAAATCGAGACGAAGTTGTTCGGTTAAGATCAGATATCGCTAAACGATTTCTGAAGCATCGACTCTGAAATCTCTTGCGCAGGAGGAAGCGGAACGAGCGTTCCCGGCTGTTGTAGGGCGTATGCAGCGACAGCGTTTGCGAAGAGAATGGCATTCGGCAGCTCTTTGCCTTCAACCATTGCGTGATACAGTCCGGCATGCCACGCATCGTTCACGCCGGATGGATCAACGATTTTCGCATCGACTGAAGGGATACGAATCGTATTCGCACCATCCGACATCAAGCTTCCGTCTTTTCCCATCGTGAGAATCACGATTTCTGCCCCGAGGTCCTGATACTTCTTCACGTAATCCTCGCGCGTGGCTTTGCCGAAAAGATGTTCGGCGTCATCGACCGTAGGCGTGGCAATATCCGCGAACTGTAGCGTCTTCTTTATTGTGTTCATCGCATCGTTTCGATCACGCCACAACGCGGGTTCATAAAACGGCTGAAGCACTGTCGTGCTGTTGAACTTCTTCGTGAGCCTGAGAATCTCGAACACGCTGTGCCGCGCAGGATGCTTCCAGAGACAGAATCCCGTTCCATGAACGATGCGAGAGCTTTGCGCCAGCAACACGTGCTCTTTCGTATTGTGCAATTGCCAATCCGACAACCGGTAGTATGTCGTTTGTAAAATGCGACCAGCCCTCGCTGCAAAGAGCAGGGAAGTCGGATGCTCGCGCGAGAACTGAAGACCGGTGACGTTGACTTTGAACTGGCGAAGATAATTTTGAACAAAGGTCCCTAATGCATCAGCCCCAACGGATGCAATGCAGTTCGCCTTTCCGCCGAGCATACTCGTGTAGATGGCGATCTGAGCTGCCGATCCGGCGATATGACGTTCGAAATGCTTCGCCTCCGGCAGCGATGCTTCCCCTGCACGAAGTTCCACATACGCATCGCCGATCGTGGTCACATCGTACATGATCGTTGGCTGAATAAAATAATCACTCATGCCGCTCTAAGCTCCTTTGAAACGTTGTTTTATGAATTGAAGAGTATCGTGGTTGAGAAGAAAGTCAGACTTTCCGTTCTGTGATCCCTGAAACAAGCCCCCGGTGTTGAATAGTGCCTTGAGACGGAGCATAGGCATCCCCGACTCTACTTGCCCTGGAATCATGTGTTTGACGTACGTGTTGCGAAGGTTCGATGGTCGAGAATCTTTCTGGCGGGAGGTGCCTTGGGTTGATTTTCTCATTGCGATCACCCGAAAAAACGGGTGTCTAACCTATGCGCTCCAAACTACAATGCGAGAAATCAGAAATCAAATAGTCGGTCCCAAGATTATGAAAAATCTTTGTCGCCGTTCAAGGAATCACATCCCATGGATCAGAGTCAAAGAAAAGTTGGATAAAGCAATTCAATCGGCAAGGCACTCTCGTCGGTCAGGTGAATCATCTTCATGTCATCGGATGAAACGATGCTCTGCTCATGCATACCGAGGTGAGGAGTTTTGTATCAAATGAGAATCGACGGGTATATTCGAAAGTTATGTTGAACCAGTGGGTTTCCGACATAGAATATCGAATCGATGCTGCCTGCAAACGTGCCAACAGACCGCGTGAAAGCGTATTGCTCGTGGCGGTGACGAAAACCATCTCACCTGACCGGATCAATGAGGCGATTGCGCTTGGATTGACCGATATAGGTGAGAACAGGGTGCAGGAGTATTTGGGAAAGCGGGATGCTCTCCGTCCACATAGGTTTCACCTCGTAGGTCATCTTCAGAGGAATAAAGTCAAGCACATTCTTCCGTACTGTCATCTCATCCACTCGGTGGACTCGGTTGCCATCGCTCAGGAAATCGACAAGCGTTCACAAGAGATGGAAAAGCAAACGGATATCCTTCTTGAAATCAACATCAGCGACGAGGCCTCGAAATACGGATTCTCTCCTGAAACTCTTCTCGATGTCGCCGCACCGATTTTCTCGCTTTCGAATGTCCGGGTCAGGGGATTGATGACTGTCGCAGAATGGTTACCTGATCCGGAGATGGTTCGACCAGCATTCAGGAGAATGAAAGAATTACTCCATTCGATGAACATCGCTTTCAATCTCAATCCGCCGATGACACAACTCTCCATGGGCATGACCGGAGATTTTGAAGTGGCTATCGAAGAAGGAGCGACAATCCTCAGAATAGGGACTGGCCTGTTCGGTGAACGAATGAATTAGAGGCGAGCATGGATCAAAACCAGAACACGACAAACGACAATTGGAACGCTATCGTCCTTCGGAAAAAATTTCGTGGCATCGACCCCCGCGACGTTGAGCAGCTTCGTGAGAATGCTCTCAATCGGATCAATGCATTGGTCGAAGAGAACAACAAACTCAAAGCTTACGCTGCGAAGCTCGAAACACGCCTGAAGGCTTCCGGAGAGTTGGAGGAAAAGATGAAACGCATGCTTGCCGAGATGGAAGCGACTTCGTCGAAGATAATCGAACAGTCCCGCTCGAATGCAGCAAGCATTGCGTCACAGTCGGAGTTCGAACGGAAGATTCTCCTTCAAAACGCAAAAGAAGAAGCCGCTGTCGTTATCCATGACGCTGAGAAAAAAGCAGAGCGCATCATCGCTGAATCCATGCAAAAGGTTCAAAGCCTTTTCGACCAGATCGGCTTGTTGCATTCGCGACGCGTGGCGTTGATCGCACGCTTCAAGGGTTTGCTTCTCTCGCAGATCGACTTTCTCGAATCCTTGCAAGAACATGTACGCGAGCCTTTCGACGAAACACCGCAAACGACTGCTCAACCGGGCGATGGATTGGGAATCGAGGATTTGCGCGTGATCATTCAACAGTTAGACACTTTACAGGACACTCATTCATGACGGAACTGCGGAAACACATTCAAGACGCCGTAGAGCTGATTCGTACACGCACGAGTGCAGAGCCTTCTATCGGAATCATCTTGGGGACGGGACTTGGCGGCTTGGTATCTGAAATTCACGACCAGACGGTCATCGAGTACGGTGACATCCCACGATTTCCGCTTTCGACCGTAGAGTCACACAAAGGGCGGTTGATTTTCGGAACGCTGTCCGGGAAGCATGTTGTCGTCATGCAGGGACGCTTTCACTACTATGAAGGGTACTCCTTGCAACAGGTGACCTTTCCTGTTCGTGTCATGCACGCGCTCGGTGTGCGTACGCTGCTCATTTCGAATGCTGCGGGCGGAATGAATCCACACTATCGCCGAGGCGACATCATGCTGATCGCAGACCACATAAACCTCATCGGCGACAATCCTTTGATCGGACCGAATGACGAATCGCTCGGTCCGCGATTCCCCGACATGAGTGAACCCTATTCCGAGGAATTGATCGTGCTTGCTGAACAGGTTGCGCTCGACGAAAGGATTCATCTTCGCAAAGGTGTGTTCGTTGCGGTCGCAGGGCCGAATCTTGAAACGAGAGCGGAGTATCGTTTCCTTCGCACCATCGGAGCCGACGCCGTTGGGATGTCCACCGTGCCGGAGAATATCGTCGCTATCCACATGAGCATGAAGGTGCTTGGCTTTTCCATCATCACCGATGAGTGCTTCCCTGATGCGCTCGCACCGGTTGACGTTCCGGAAATCATTCGCATCGCGAACGGTGCAGAACCGAAACTCCGGACGATAATGAAAGGGGTCATCTCACGCCTGTCATAAGACCATGGAAACCGACGCCCGCGCATTACCCATCCTCATCATGATGCTGCTGACAATTTCAGTGGCTGGATCGTTATGGGTATTCCTCGACGGCGCGATTCCATTCTTAGGGTCACTGCCCGGCGACCTGCATTATTTCATCGGCGGCAGGGAACTGTTCTTTCCCATCACGACCTGTATTCTCATGAGCATCGTACTCGTTGCCGTGGCCATTTTCACTGATCAGCTTTTCCATTCGAAAAACCATTAACACATGTTCAAGCCTTTTCCAGACCAGATATCCTATCCAGCACTCGAGCAAGAAATCCTTTCTCATTGGCGCGAGGAAGAAATTTTCCGTAAGAGCATATCCTTGCGTGAAGGTGCTGAGCGATTCACTTTCTACGAAGGGCCGCCGACAGTGAATGGGAAACCTGGCATTCATCACGTCATGTCGAGGACGCTGAAGGACCTCATCTGTCGATACAAAACACTCACCGGATATCAGGTGCAGCGCAAAGCGGGATGGGACACGCACGGCCTTCCGGTGGAAATCGCTTTGGAGAAAGAACTCGAATTCGCCCAGAAGTCGGATATCGAGAAGTTCGGTGTTGACCGCTTCAACCAGAAGGCGAAAGAGTTGGTGTACAAACACATCGAGATGAAGCAAGGCTGGCGTTCATTGACGGAGCGCATGGGGTATTGGATCGATCTCGATGACGCCTACATCACATGTACGAACGAATATATCGAGTCAGTATGGTGGGCCTTGAGCAGGTTTTACGAGAAGGGCTTGATCTACAAAGGATTCAAGATCGTTCCGCAATGTCCGCACTGCGAAACACCCTTGTCGTCGCACGAACTCGCTCTTGGCTATCGCGAAGTGCGTGACCCGAACGTCTATGTGAAGTTTCGGATAAAGGATGACGCTGCCGCGTTTCTCGTCTGGACAACGACGCCATGGACATTGATATCGAACGTTGCGTTGGCAGTTCATCCTGATGTCGAGTACGTGAAAATCCGAACGGCCGAACATGGAGTCCTTATCCTCGCGAGCGCACGGCTCTCCGTTATCACGGAACAGTACGAAGAGATTGAGAGCATGAATGGAAAAGCACTGGCCGGCATGGAATACGAACCCCTCTTTGCCTACGTCCCGGTCGATCGGAAAGCATACTACGTCGTTGAAGGAGACTTCGTCACGACGGAAGATGGATCAGGTATCGTCCACATTGCACCTGCCTTTGGCGTGGATGATTACGACATGCTGAAAGAGTACGACCTACCCTTCCTTCTGCCCGTCTCACCCGGAGGGCGGTTCAGTGATCAGGTGACAGACTTTGCCGGTCGCACGGTAAAGACGATCAACTTCGCGACACACAGCGAAGAAGGCGTCGATCCTGAAATCATCATGCATCTGAAAAAGCAGGGAAGGATCTATCGTTCATCGAAGGATTACCTGCACTCGTATCCTCACTGCTGGCGGTGCGACAATCCGCTCATCTACTATGCGCGCGATAGCTGGTACATCCGCACGACGGCCTACGTCGATGAGATGATCGCGCTGAACAAACGAATCAACTGGTGCCCTCCGGAAGTCGGGACAGGGCGATTCGGCAACTGGCTTGACGAGAACAAGGACTGGTCGCTTTCACGCGATCGCTATTGGGGAACTCCACTACCGATCTGGGTCAGCGACGACGGCGAAGATCATTTTTGCGTCGGATCGATCGAGCAATTGTATGAAGGATGGATGATGGTAAACGGCGATAAAGTGCATCCATCGAAGAGCGATCTCGATCTGCACAAACCTTTCGTCGATGGGATCTTCTTCGAGCGCAACGGTAAAACCTACCGCAGGACACCGGAGCTAATCGACGTGTGGTTCGATTCCGGTGCAATGCCATTCGCGCAGTTCCACTACCCATTCGAGAACCGGGAGCTTTTCGAACGAAACTTCCCGGCGGATTTCATTTGTGAAGGCATCGATCAAACGCGTGGTTGGTTCTACACGCTTCATGCAATCAGCTCTGCGCTGTTCGGGAAACCGGCATTTCTCAATCTCATCGTCAACGAACTGATCCTCGATAAAAGCGGACAAAAGATGTCCAAGTCGAAAGGGAACGTCGTCGATCCATTTCAGATCATCGAGAAGTATGGCGCAGACGCGACGCGATGGTACTTGGTGACGAACAGTCCACCCTGGCGGCAAACGATGTTCAACGAAGCGGACATCGAGGGCGTGCAGAAGAATTTCTTTCGCGCATTGACCAACACCTATCAGTTCTTCACGCTCTATGCGAACATCGACGGCTTTACGGGAAGTGAGTCCCCGATTCCACTGCAAGACCGACCTGAGATCGACCGCTGGATTCTGACGGAGCTGAACGCGCTCATCGCATCGCACTACGAGGACATGCAAGCGTACGACGTCACCGCCGCTGCTCGTGCCGTGTCGGATTTCACCATCGATCAGCTTTCAAACTGGTACGTGCGACGAAACCGGAGACGCTTCTGGAAGGGAGAAAGCACGTCGGACAAACTTGCTGCGTACCAAACGTTACATCGCTGCCTTCTCGTCGTTGCACAGCTCATGTCGCCGTTTGCGCCGTTCCTCTCCGACGCACTGTATCGGAGATTGACAGGCGAAAACAGCACAGCACCGGCTTCGGTTCATCTTTCCGATTTCCCCGATCGAGGTGAAGTCGATGGGAAACTTCGATCGCGCATGCATAACGCTCAACGTGTCGTTTCGATCACGCGCAACCTTCGCGAACAAACGAAGCTGAAAACGCGACAGCCTTTGTCACGCATTCTCATCGCGACGCATTCGGATCATACCGTGAGCGATATCGAATCCATGAAGGACGTGATTCTCGAAGAAACGAACATCCGCATGATCGAATTCATCGGCACCGATTCGGAGATCGTTCGGAGGAAAGCACGTCCGAATTTCAAAGTGATCGGACCGAAGTACGGTAAAGCGGTCAAACAGATTGCAGAGCAAATCCGCGCATTCAGCAATGAAGACATCGAACGGTTCGAGGAAGCAGGGAAGTATCCCATCATGATCGGCGAAGTGGCGTTCGAATTATCCATTGACGACATCGAAATCCTTCATGAGGACATCGAGGGATGGACGATTGGAACGGATGACGATTTGGTTGTCGCGTTGGACACGACGCTGACTGAGGAACTGATCAATGAAGGGCTTGCGCGGGAATTCGTGAATCGAATTCAGAACCTCCGGAAGGATCAAGGCTTCGATGTCATTGACCGCATTACTGTCCTCTATGAAACACAGGATGCGCTTCTGAATAGGGCAATACAAAGCACAGAATCGTATATTCGCAGTGAAACTCTTGCGGAGAAACTCCTCTTCGCTGAAATCCCCGATAACGATGCAGTGGCGGTCTCGATAAATGAATTTCAATGCCGGATATACATTACACTTGCATCCGCTTCTTGATCGGGAGAATCTGATTTACAAGGAGGAAACACCATGGCTGTAAAAAAGAAATCAACGAATAAGACGGTGAAGAAAGCAGTCGCGAAAAAGGCGAAGGCAAAGGGAGTTACCTCGAAGAAACCAGCGGCAAAGAAGCCAGCGGCAAAAAGACCAGCGGCGAAGAAATCAGCGGCAAAGAAGCCAGCGGCAAAGAGACCAGCGGCGAAGATGCCAGCGGCGAAGAAGCCAGCGGCGAAGAAAACTGCAACGAAGAAAGCAGTCGCAAAAACAGTGAAGGCAAAGAGAGAAGCAACAAAGAAACCAGCGGCGAAGAAATCGGTGCCCGATAAGACTATCGCAAAAACGAAGCAAGCACCCGCGAGGAAAACAACCGCCGGAAAATCCACGGGAAAAACTTCGGCCACCAAGAAGGCTTCAGCAAAGAACGCAGCCGCAAAAAAATCTCCGTTGAAAAAATCAGCCGTGAAGAAGCCGGCAGCGAAGAAAACAGTCAGGAAAAAACTTCCGGCGAAGAAGGGAAGAACGACACGTGCGACCGTGAAAAACACAGCCGCAAAAAGAACAGGGGCGAAAAGTGCACAAGCCAAGGCTTCAACTGTGAAAGAGAAAGCGAAGACCGGGAAAACGAAAAGTGCAACCCAGAAGAAGCCTGTACAGGTTAAACAAAAGCGTCCGATAAAGAAGGAAGCGAAAGCAAAGCAGAAGAAGAAAACGATGAAATCTGTTTCCGCTGTTGCAACCAGGAAATCGAAAAAAGCAGAACAAGAAACGAAAACGAAAACGCAGAAAGAGTCAGTGAGCAAAAGAAAAAACGCCATGAGTGAACAGACAGAGATAACCGCTCAGCCAAAAAAACGCGGACGAAAGCCGTCGTCTGAGCGTCAGGAAGTTACCGCACTGCCGAAGAAACGAGGCCGTAAACCATCGAAAGAGAAGGTGCAGAAAGAGATTTCTGAAATGGCTCAGGAGCCAAACGCACCTCAAGCAGAAGTCAAACCGAAAAGGAAATATACGCGACGTGTGAAGAAGCCCGCCGCGCCGATCGTTCTTCCGAAGTACCAAGGGAAGCAGGGTATTCCCGTTGCCAGAAGAGCTGAACCGGAACCCGTCGTCGTAGCGAAGAAAGGAAAGAAGCGGGTTCAATACAGCGCAAGGGATTTGGAGTATTTCCGCAAACTGATCGTCGAAAAGATTCAGGACGCGAACGAGGAACTGCTCAGCATCGAAGAGCGCCTCATCAACCAGGCTACGGGCGAGTACCACGACGACGATGCAACGTATTCACTCCACATGGCAGATCAGGGCACCGACGCAATGGAGAGGGAAAAGGCGTTCCTCTTCGCACAGCGCGAGCGGAAATTCATCTCGCATCTCAGTGATGCACTGCAAAGGATCAAGAGCGGGAACTATGGGATCTGTATCATCTGCGGAAACCTGATCGATAAAGGCCGGCTCGAAGCGGTTCCTCATGCGCGAATGTGCGTGAACTGCAAGAACCTTTCGAAGTGACGGAATGAAAGTCCTCTATTACACACTCGGGGTATTTGTCCTCGATCAGGTGACGAAAATGCTGGTGAAAGGCATTGCCATACCCTGGTTGGGGCTTGAGCTTTCCGGAATGCCGTATGGAAGCAGTATCCCGCTGATCGGTGATTGGCTGAAGTTCACCTTCATCGAGAATCCAAACATGGCGTTCGGATTGGAGTTCGGCGGCAAATTGTTCCTGACCGTCTTCGCTCTCGTCGCCTCAGTCGGGATCGTGATCTACCTGTACTATCACCGGAATGAATCCTTCCCGATGCGGTTATCGCTTGCGCTGATTTTAGCAGGTGCGTTAGGCAATCTGATGGACAGAGTTTTTTACGGCGTCATTTATGGCTACGCTCCTCTGCTTCATGGAAACGTCGTGGATTTCATCGACTTCGATTTGTTTCTCATTCACTTCGGAGAGGGGGCATTCAAATTCTGGCCGATTTTCAACGTCGCGGACTCTGCCGTCACGATCGGCGTCGTCATCCTGCTCTTCGTAAGCCGGGTTGCAAAAGCGCCCGCTCGTGATACTGTAGAAAGCAGTTCAGAAAAATTGAATAGCCCATTGCAGACTGCTTCCAGTGCGGATTGAGCGGCATCCCACCGTCATAGAAATCACTTCAGTAACATCCACAACACGTGTCAGAATGCTGATGCACTCATACTGATACGATGATCACCCTTTTTGAAATAAAAACGTGGACCCGATGAACGGTGGGGCGGAAACGGTTTACACATTGCGAGCAGCTCCGAATGCTGCGAAAGTGCGCTTAGATCAATTCATCACGCGAAGCGTCCAGAATGCATCACGTTCGAAGGTGCAACAGCTCATCGAATCCGGCGGCGTCACGGTAAACAGCGAAGTCGTTATGAAATCCGGGAGGCTTGTTGCCGCGGGAGACGTCGTTATCTGTCGAGTTCCGAAACCACCCCCGCCGGACGTTGTCGCCGAGGATATTCCGCTTGACGTCGTGTATGAAGATGAAGAAGTGCTTGTCGTCAATAAGCCGGCGGGCATGGTATCGCATCCAGCGCATGGAAACTACACGGGGACATTGGTCAACGCTCTTTTGCATTACACAGAAAATCTCTCACTCGAAAGAGGCCGAGAGCGTGCCGGTATTCTCCATCGCCTGGACAAGGATACATCAGGATTGATCTGCGTTGCGAAAAACGAACGCGCCCATGCATTTCTCGCGAGGCAATTCGCCGACCGCAGTATTGGACGAGAATATCACGCCATTGTCTGGGGGAGCTTGAAGAATTCAACAGGTGTGATAGAAGCGCCGCTTGCCCGGCATAAAAGTGATAGGAAAAAAATGGCTGTCATCGAAGGCGGCAAACAGGCAATTACCACTTATCGGGTGATCAAGGATTATGGCCCGCTCAGCCTGGTCGCCCTGAAGCTGCAAACGGGAAGGACACACCAGATCCGGGTGCACCTCGCACATATTCATCATCCGGTGTTCGGCGATCCCACTTATGGAGGGAGAAGGATACTCTATGGGAATATCACTCAATCGTATAAAGCTTTGATCAATTCCCTTCTCACCATCATGAAAAGACAAGCTCTTCACGCGCGATCACTGGAATTCATTCATCCCGTCACGAAGCAGAAGATGGTGTTTCAAAGTAAACTTCCGGAAGATATGAAAACACTCATCGACGAAATGGATAAGTATTTCGGCTAAGGCGGTTAAAACGAAAGCGTCAGGGAGACGGCGAGAATCGCACCGATGAGCGATTGAGCGATGAGGGTGTCTCCCGCAATCACCTTCTTTCGATCTATTCCCCGCGTAATGCCGATCGGCGTCCAGTATGCCCACGTGCATTGGTTCCCGATGATGCTGTTTCGAAACGCACCTCGACTTTCCCAACCGCCGCCCGGATTGAATAATTCTGCATAGCCGTAATACAGGATATCATCACCGAACGTCCACCAGATAACATTGAAACTGATTGCCGTCGTGAGTCCGACCTGATCATACAAGAGCCATGAGATCGCTGCCTGTGTTGCGACCTGGAGAACGCGATAGATCGTCAGTGCCGTGGGATTCGATTTGGTGATATTGAATCCGACATAGTCGAAACCGGCATAGACGACGCTCGCTCCGAAGAGATAGAGTAATTTTTCTTCCTGCGATAGGCGGTTAGCGGTCGCGCCTTTTTGTGGAAAGCTTAAAGAATCGACTTGCGACGTGCACGGAACGATGACTATGAAGAAGAGGGACGCGAGGGTCCCTGAAAAGTTCGATAGGTTCATTGCCGATGCTGAAACGCGGCATTCAACATTTTATAGACAAGTTTAGCCGTGGTAAATGCGGACGAAGGGTGATACGGTGACGGCGCCAATTCGACGACGTCGAAACCGATTATACGTTTGTTGGCTCCAATGAACTTGATAAACTCGACCGTCTCAGCCCATTGGAAACCGCCCGGTTCCGTCGTCCCGGTGGCTGGCATAAGAGAAGGATCGAAATAATCGACATCGAATGTGATATAGACGTCTTCGTTCAACATATCGAGAACACTATTCTGCCACGCCTCTGAGAAAGCATGCCTATGAATATCCGATGCGAAACACGTGCGGATACCGCGTCCCACGATCATTTGATACTCCTCGATGCATTGTGCACGAATGCCGATTTGGACGATGCGATCGGCGGGAACGAACTCGGCAACGCGCGCCATGACGCTTGCATGACTGTACTTGCTTCCCTGATAGGAATCCCTCAAATCGGAATGGGCATCGAATTGCAGGACGCTCATGCTCGGATACTTCTCAAAATGCGCACGGATAGGGGCCGCTGAGATGGTATGCTCACCGCCAAGCGTTACAACGAATTTACCGTCATGCAGGCAAGTCGTGACAGCTTGCTCGATTCGGTTGAGCGCCTTTCTATTTTTTTGCTTCGAAAAGGAAAGAGGTGCCAGCGTCGCAATCCCGATATCGAAACAGAGTTCGCGTTTGAATTCCTCATCCCAGAACTCGACGTAATGTGATGCTTCGATTATCGCTGAAGGTCCTTTGGCTGTCCCGCCGCCGTACGATACCGAATGTTCATATGGCGCAGATAGGATGACGATGCCCGATGAATCATACTTGGAATATTCCTTCGCTATGGCGAGGAAATTCTTCTTTGGTGAAAGGACACGCATCGCGGTTGAATCGCTATCGAGTAATGATAAAAGATTTGCGGAGCACTTTCGTTGTAGAACGAAGTTGATACCAGTAACGACCAGAAGGTAAATCCTCCGTGGGAAGGAGAACGGCGTGCAATCCTTCCTCCACCCAGTCATTGTGAAGTTCCTTGACATTCACACCGAGAGAGTTATAGAGTTCAAGCAATACGCGTTGCGGAGTTGGGATCGAGAACTGAATTGTCGTCGGCGAACCGCTCGTCACGGGATTTGGATAATTGCTCTGCAAAACAATGTCCCGTGAAATTGGCGCTTCAATCCTCAAAATTGCCGGAGAAGTATGAGCAACAATCATCACGGCCGATGTATCGTCCATACGAAGTATCCGGAAATGGAGGTTCGTTCGAATGGTATCGCGTCCGTTGATGAAATCCGGCGTCGGATTGCGGTGGATCGAAAACTCATTGCGTTTCTTCGTGAATGCAGAGTTTGGATCTCCCCGCCATCCATCCGCCCAGTAAGGAAGTCCGCCAATCGGAATTTTTTGATAAACATTGAACCCACCGAGAGGATCGGGTGATGCTTTGTAAGGTTTTCCCAAAGAATCCAAAGCCCATTGATAGTTTCCGTCGGCGCTGATCACATGAACGACCTTCTGGTTGCGGCCATAGGAATCATAGATACGGAAAAAGTACACACCTTTCGAAGGCGCCGTATCGTATGGAGATTCGTGATTCCTAAATTCTATCGAATAATACCACCGGTCGGCTTCCGGAATCGGGATGAGATACGCCTGGTTCGTTCTCAAATAATCCTTCAACACGATGACAGTATCGGTGGACGGAGAAATGATATGATATTGTATGTACCCTAACAAGTGCCGCTCGAAGCTGTTCAGCGCGATACCGTTTCCGGAGTTTCCCATAACGCCCAGTGAACCATAGATAGGCGTTGGGTGACCTTCGCCGAGGAATTTATGCATAAGCTCATGAATGGAAATCATGTACGTAAGCTCGTACGGCGTTACCTCATCCGTGGCAGGATAATGACCGACCGTGATACCCGAAGCGCCCGCATCGTTGAAATCGGAACCGCCGAAGATATACGCTTTCATCGAATCGACGAACATATAGCCGTTGAATCCGAGATCGGAGAACCCGGCGTAGGGAACGAATGCGACGCTCTCGGTCCTTCGGTAGATGGCGATGATCAAATCGACTCGACCGTCTTTTCCTGCGATAACGTTATACGCTCTGCTCTCCGCGTTCCAGTTGTCGTATTGTGTAAAGTCTATCGTCTCATCCAATTTCGTCAGGAGGTCCTTTACTGCTGCACCACAGTTCCGTCCTTGGTTCAGATAATCCCATTCCGTTCCCATCGTAACCAGAAGCTCAGGATGGACATCGAGCGTGAGTTTCTGAGCGCCATTGGACATCGCGTCGAAATAATCCTGTAACTCAGTTTTATAGGTGTCAGCCCATACGGGGAGTTTACTCAGAGGCCAGGCAGCATCTTCCATCGTATCGTTCTGGGTTTGGATGAAGAGAACGAGTCCGCGCACTTCACCTGCCGCAGGGAGATGACAGCCTGTGTGTTGTCCGATGCCTTGAATATCCTGAACGGAAGGTGATGCGGCAGTCCCGCAAAGTGATTGGCCGAAGCCGTTTGCAATCGAAAGGAAGAAAAGAAAAAAGATGAAGAAAGTGTGCAAGAAGGCGCTCAAGAAAGTTTTCGTGTGGAAGGTCTCGCCCCGGATACGATGATCGTGTGGGCCTTCCGGTAAACAAACATAAAAAGCCGGTCGATTACTGCCCAAACGCTGTACGGGAGGAATCGCAACGCGTAGGACAGGCGCAATCCTATGAAGAGTTTATTCAGTACGATCACAGAGCGGATGCCCTCAAAGCCTATGTCGCTCAGAAGCCGGAAATGACGCTTTTCATCGAAGGTCTGTATGTGTGCATTCGCGGGCGTCGGCCTGTTACAATGGACGCAGAGATAATAACGCAATGTTTCTTTGTATGGAGTGCTCAAGACAACCGGTGCGCCGGATTTGCAGACACGAGCGAACTCACGCGCTGCGGCTTCTGGCTCGTTCAGATGTTCCAGGACTTCAGAAGCGACGACGCCGTCGAGCGATCCTTCCCGAAACGGAAGCTGAGTGACATCAGTGCACACCAGCAAGGCACGAGGAAATTTTTCACGGAGAGCTCGCAGGTTCTTCATACCGAGGTCGATCGAAACGAAATGGGCCTTCGGATTTGCGTCGATGAGCCAGCCGTCTCCGCTGCCCGCATCGAGAAGAAGCCCTCGAACTTTCGTAAGACGCGAAAGAACAGATTGTCGCAACCGTTTCGTCGAATCGAGGTCGGGTCCTGACTGCGGTGCGAAATAATCGAATAACTCTGCGTCTGTTTGATAATGGAGCCGGGGATCGGTCAACTTCATGCTTCAACATAACATTGCGGCATCGGTTCGATCAATGTTATGATCAGGCACAATATGTATTTTGCTCTCGACAATGAAGCTTCTCTCGGCAAAACTCCAAGCATCGAATAGGGTTGTCCTGACCTTCGACCGCAATCCCGGGAACGTCCCCGTCACGAAGTTTTCCTTCGCACCGAAGGTACGCATTGTCGCATACGAACAGTTGGAGAACATCATCGTCCTGCTCACGGACCCCGTCGATATTTCCTCTCCCCTTTCCGTGTTCGTCAAGGGGATCGGGCATCTTCCCGTTCTCCCCGATAAAATCTTCGAAGAGTTCCATTCAAGGAAAAAGTTAGGATGCACGGCTGTAGCCGGATCGATTGCGTTCCGGGTATTCGCTCCGCGCGCGACGCGAGTCGAACTCTGCATGTACGAGTCGCTCGACACCGACTATGGCGACACTTATGAAATGACGCGGGATGACGAAGGCGTCTGGGAGATTGCACTGTCGAAAGACATCACCGACCGGTATTACTGCTACCGCGTCTTTGGGCCGAAACTCGGTGAAGAGAGAGGCGAGTTGCCGCCGGCTGTGCCTGATCCGTATGCGACGCACATCGAAGCGAAGAACTCGTATCTCCGCGAGGCACGCGCGGTCATCATGAAGA
Source organism: uncultured Chromatiales bacterium (assembly GCA_964448285.1). Taxonomy (GTDB): domain Bacteria; phylum Bacteroidota; class Ignavibacteria; order SZUA-365; family SZUA-365; genus CAYUWG01. Next base: position 7,722 of record CAYUWG010000032.1, on the reverse strand, counting down.
GCGAAGAACCATTCGATTGGGGAGACGACAAGCCGGTAGTGATACACCCGCGTGATCTGATGATCTATGAGACGCATCTTCGCGATCTCACCGCGCATTCTTCGAGTGGCGCGAAAGCTCCCGGAAGCTATGCAGGCTTCATCGAAACCGAGGCGCGTGGGGGTTTGAATCACATCGCATCGCTCGGGGTCAATGCCGTCGAGTTTCTCCCGCTCCAGCACTTCGCGTCCGTGGAGCCGCCGTTTCAGACAAAGACGAAAGAAGGTTGGTACAACGCATGGAATCCATACGAGCGCAACCATTGGGGATACATGCCGGCAAGTTATTTCACACCTGAACCGCGCTATGCATCGAATGCGGATTTGAGAAAGGGAAGTTGGTGCAATACGGGCGGTCGTGAAGTGACCGAGTTCAAGAACGTCGTGAAAGCACTTCACGGCAAAGGCATTGCAGTCATCATGGACGTCGTGTACAATCACACGTCGGAGTACGACCTCCAACCGTTCAAGCTCATCGATCCGCTGTATTACTATCACACGAATGCGGACGGGACGTTCACTGCACTCAGCGGATGCGGAAACGATTTTCACACGAGCCGACCGATGAGCAGGCGCGTGATTGTCGATAGCATCGCGCACTGGATGCGGGAATATCATGTCGATGGATTTCGATTCGACCTTGCGACGATGATCGATCAGGAAACGTTCGAGCAGATCCGGAGCGAAGCGCGCAAGATCAATCCGCACGTCGTACTGATCGCTGAGCCGTGGGGTGGCGGTCAACGGGACATCGAGCGATTCTCCGAATTCGGAATGGGTGCATGGAACGACGTGTTTCGGGACGGGATCAAGGGCACTCATCCACAGTTGTCGCAGGGATTTCTCTTTGGAACATGGGGATCCAATCCTCCCGATGCTTACGGGAAGTGGGTGTTAGGAAGCATCAGGAAAAAGAATGGACCGTTTCTCGACGCGGCACATTCGGTGAATTACCTCGCCTCGCACGACGGTTTCACGCTCGGTGATTTCATTCGCATGGCGCTCGATGAAGCGCAGGAACACCAGCCCGTTTCAGAAGCGGTGCGTATGAGTCACCTTACTCCTGCGGCATTGCAGTTGAACAAGCTCGCTGCATTCCTTCTCTTCACGTGCCAGGGCACGGTGATGATGCATGAAGGCCAGGAGTTTGCGCGGAGCAAGGTCATCGCGTCTTCAAACATCCCGCACACAAGCCCGGGGATACTCGATGCGAACAGCTACGAGAAAGATGACGCAACGAACTGGCTCGACTACGACGCGATGGAGAGGAATAGGGAACTCATGGATTATTACCGAGGCATGATTGCCGTGCGAAACGAGTACCGCTCACTTCGATGGGCACAGGCCGATCGCTATTCGTTTCTTGAAACGAAGACTCCGATAGCGAGCGGCTTCATCCTCGACGATCCGGATTGTGATTCGCTCATTGCCGTTTTGGCGAATGCCCATCGTACGCAGGAAGCGGAGTACAGCCTTCTTTCCGCAACGTGGAGCGTGCTCGTCGATGGAAGAACCGCCGGCATTGAACTGCGCGAGACGCAAAGCACGGATCGATTCATCGTGCCGCCATCGACCGGCGTTTTGCTCGTTGCGAAAAGAGAAAAGGAATGAATTCGAGAAACGCTACTGCGCTTTAATAGAAAGAACCGAAATTCCGAGCGGTGGGATGCGCGTGACGATCGACTGCTCTCTATCATGCATCGGAGTTTCTTCCGTATGCAGGTCATCGGAATTGACAACGCCGCTTCCGCCATAACGGAAATCATCGCTGTTTAAGATCTCCCGATACACGCCGGATTGAGGGACGCCAAGGCGATACCCCTCGTACACGACGGGAGTGAAATTGCAGACGCAAATCAACCGCTGCGTTCCATCCGCGGAGATGCGTTCAAAAGAGAGCAGGCTTCGTTGCGCATCGTGCAAATCGATCCAACGAAAACCTTCCCACGAGTAATCGACCTCATGCATTGAAGGGTTCGATCGGTAGAGTGCGTTGAGGTCGCGCACCCAATCGCGGAGTTGTCGGTGTGCGTCGTACAAGAGCAGTGCCCAGTCGAGTTGCGCATCGTGGTTCCACTCGATCCACTGACCGAACTCCTGTCCCATGAAAAGGAGCTTCTTTCCGGGATGCATCCACATGAATCCGAGGAAGAGACGAATACCGGCGAATTGCTGCCAGTAGTCGCCGAACATCTTGCTGATGAGCGACCGTTTGCCGTGCACGACTTCATCATGTGAAATCGGAAGGAGGAATTTCTCGCTGAAGGCATACGTCAAACCGAACGTCAGTTTGTCGTGGTGGTCGCGGCGAAAGAACGGATCCATCTGGAAATACTCCAGCAGGTCGTTCATCCAACCCATGTTCCATTTGAAGTCGAAACCGAGACCGTTCGCATCCTGTGCGTGCGTGACGCCGGGGAATGCGGTCGATTCCTCTGCAACGATGAACGCTCCGGGCTGGTACGTGTGCACAGCCCAGTTCAACTGACGAAGGAAATCGATGGCCTCGAGGTTATCGCGGCCGCCATAGCGATTCGGAATCCACTCGCCTTCCTTGCGTGAGTAATCGAGATAGAGCATGGACGCCACGGCATCGATGCGCAGTCCGTCGATGTGAAACTCTTCGAGCCAGTAGAGAGCGTTGGCGATGAGGAAATTGCGCACCTGGCTTTTTCCGAAATCGAAAATGTACGTTCCCCAATCCATGTGCTCGCCCTTGCGGGGATCGCCGTGCTCGTAGAGCGGATAGCCGTTGAAGCGCGCGAGCGCATGCATGTCCTTTGGAAAATGCGCGGGCACCCAATCGAGGATCACGCCGATGTTGCGCCGGTGCATGATGTCCACGAACGCGCGAAAGTCATCGGGCGTCCCGAAGCGGCTCGTCGGTGCGTAGTAGCCGGTGACCTGATACCCCCACGATCCGTCGTAGGGATATTCCATAACGGGCATCAATTCGACGTGAGTGAAACCGAGATCCGCGACGTAGGGGGCGAGTTCGTTTGCAAGCTCGACGTAGGAAAGATGCTCCTTCGCATCGTTCCCTTTGCGTTTCCACGATCCGAGGTGGACTTCGTAGATCGCGAGTGGTTTCGCGTGGATGTCCTGCCGTGCACGCGCTTTCATCCAATCGGCGTCCTGCCACACATGCGCGCTCGAACGAACGACAACCGATGCGGTTCGCGGCCGCACTTCCATTGCCCGCGCAAACGGATCGGTCTTATCGAGGATGTACCCCTGCCGCGTTTTGATCTCGAACTTGTACAGCGCACCCGCATCGACGTCCGGGATGAAAATCTCCCAGACTCCGGAATCGTTCAGCGCGCGCATAGCATGGCGCCTTCTGTCCCAGTCGTTGAAAGAGCCGATGACGCTGACGCTGCGCGCACCGGGAGCCCAAACGGAAAACTCGACGCCATCCGTACCGTCGATGGAGATCACGCGTGAGCCGAGCCGCTCGTGAACCTTGTAGTGATTCCCCTCACCGAACAGGTACAAGTCGTAGTCGGTGAGCTGGGGTAGGAACGCATACGGATCGTGGAAGACGCTTGCGTTTCCATCGTGATCGACCTGCTTCAACCGGTATGGGAAGACCTGTTCCTCATCGAAGACATATTCGAAGAATCCATCCTCATGCACGACGAACATCGGATACTCGTGTTCCTTTGCCGTTTCATCTGTTCGCTGTACCGCGACGGATGCCGCATTTGGAAGGAAGGCACGCACGGCAACGCTCGTCTCTTTTCCGACACTGACAAGATGGATACCCAACACCGTGTATGGATCGTGGTGCTCGGTATAAATGATGCGAAGGATGTCCTCAAGTGCTGCGGTGGTTTTCATATCGTCTCATCATGCATAGGAATCTACGAAAAGGGAAAGGAGATATTCGAACGCACGGAGATTGGACGACTGGAAAGCCGTGGAAGGAACTTGTCAAACGGAATATGACTGTGTCCTTGCTCATTCCATTTCACAGCGGTCGCAAGTCAAACAGCTTGTCTTTCTGTTCGAGCTTCGATAATAGATTTCACGAACCCAAATTCTCATTGCCTCTAATTCAATCTTTGCCTAAGTTCATCTCAAACCTTTGGAGAAGGATTGAGGCGCGGTAACCCAAACGCAGAGAACATTGTCATTTGAGAAAAGAAAGAAAGCCACCATGAGATACAACCTGATACTCGTTTCACTCTTCACTCTGATTACAGCACAGGAAGCAACCTGCCAGCCATTCCTCAAGGCGCTGTTGGAAGTAACCGGAGAACGCTACGATGACGCACTTGGCATGAGCGTACTTGCGCTCGGGGATATTAACGGTGACGGATGGCCGGACTTTGGAGTGAGTGTGGGTGGACGCAGGCAGTTCTGGATTTACTATGGAGGGCCGGGGATACTGGATGACAAGGTGGATGCTATCTTGGTTGGAGGACGTAATGCAGCCATTGGAGATTTCAATGGGGATGGTTATCCAGACTTGATTTCGGTGAAACCCATCCTTTCAGATGTCGCTAACTTTGACACGGCGTATGTCTATCTGGGAAAGTCAGGCCCTGGATTGATGCTCGATACGATTCCCGCCTACAAGATTCCTAGCGGGAACCGTTCAGGCGAATTCGGCCGGTACATGGCTGTGGGCGACCTCAACCGTGATGGGATCGATGATCTCGCAATCAGCGAACCTTCGAATGGAAGAGGGGTGGTGTACATTTTCATGGGTAAACATGACTTCGATGGAGTGCCGGATTTTACAGGAACGATTGATTCTGCGTACGGTGGTTATGGTACAGAAATTCAGATAGTTGATGTAAACGGAGACGGTATTAAGGATTTAGCATTTGGGTTGTCACACTATGGCATGGACGGGTGGTGGTATCGATGTCACATCTATCATGGATCGCCTAATTGGACATTCGATCATCAGAACCCTTCACAGTTTCTTGATTCAAGGTTTATTCCAGGTGTTGACAGTTCCAAGCTTAACTTTGAATCTCCACGCATCGTCGATATTGATGGAGATGGTATTTCAGACGTCGTCGCCTGGCATAGATCAGTTGACGGTGAGCGCAAGCCATTGTATGTCTTTTACGGCACGAAAGGCACGATTTCGAATATACCCTCGAAACAAATTCAGAATCCTAACCCAAGCCTCTATACAGGTTTTATGGGAGTAAGACCGATTCAAACGTCAGGTGATATCAACGGAAATGGTTTTAACGACTACGCTCTTAGAGTCGGAACATTCCCACAGGTGTACGTGCTCTATCATCCCGGCTCGCCGCAGGGTTTTCATAGTTATTCTTTTGCGATAAGCAGTGGTGGGACTGACGAGTATGGCCAATACGGCGAGAACCTCTCGAGTGTCGGGGATATCAACCGCGATGGGATGTCTGACATTATCGTTTCATCACCGAAAGAACCCAGATTCTTCTATTCCGGATATTTCCATATCCTAGCAGGAGACAGAAATCTCGTTGGGATTGAAAACCTCCAAGCGCCAAAGATTGAAGCGCTTTTGATCGAGAACAGTTGGCCGAATCCATTCAACAGCATGACGACGGTCGAAATCCGAACCGTTGACAGGACACACACGTATCTTACGATCAAAGACATCCTTGGTCGCGAAGTCGCTATGCTCTACGACGGCTTTTTAGAATCAGGAACGCACCCGATCGTCTGGGATGGAAAGACGAAGAGTGGTACACAAGCGAAGAACGGAGTTTACTTCTTCACCGCGACAACGAAAGAAAGTATCCACACAAGGATAATCCACCTTTTACGAAATCACTGAGTCAGATTAACCAATAACAACCACAACCAATGGAGGACGCCATGAAAAGCGCACTACTTATTTGTTCCGTGTTCGTCGTGTTACTGAGTGATCCGATGGCACAGCACCTCTACAGCCAGCAAACTGAGTTCGTCATTGGCGGCGATTGGATGAAGCAGCCGCCTGGTCAACAGCTGTTGGACTCAATCCCACTCCAATGGTGGCAGAGAGTCAAAGACGCAGGAATACGATGGGTCAGTGTATACACGGACACGGTGAGACGAGATCTGATGGCTCGGGAACTCGGTATGGCAAACGATCTCCAGATGACCGTAATCCCGGGCCACACGTTTAGTGGTAACGAATTGGTAGCGAATGGCTATCGCTGGAGATACCATCCTGAATATTCTGGTCATTTTACCAGCATTGTCGAAACCGGCCGGTTAAAGGATGATGCAAATGCGGAAAAGGACGCAGATGGATATGATGATGACTTCAATTCAGTGGAAGCACTCATCAACACGCATTCACAGGGTTACCTCTGTCGAGGACTGATACCCCAGGACATTGACACGACAGGAAGATACCATGTCAGGTTGAAATTGAGGCTTCCAGATGCACCGTTAGATACAAGTCTCCAAGTTGTTCGTGTGAAGGTTTACGATCATGATTCCCTGAAATTCGATTTGATTGTTACTGGGGGTCATTTGAAAAGAACGCCAATTACAGACGGTGTGGGTATTTCCTTAGCGAGTAATAATCAGTATGGAGAAGTTTACGTTGGCGATTTCTATCGATATGATACAACTGCCATCGTAAATATCGAGGTGGAATGGCTTGGTGAAGTGAGTTGCATTCTTGACTATGTGGCAATCGATAACGACGAGGCCAATGAGTTGTTTAGCGGCAATTACGATCCCTGGCACATCGACCATGAGATCGATTCACTTATGCAAGTGAACAGTGGCTCAAGAATAGGAAGATTCAAATCCATGGATGAACCGAGGCGCTATCAATGGCTTCTGGTTGGGTACTATCAGAAAAGAGTCGCACATAAGACGAACAATCAAAAAAACTCCATAAGCTGGATAATGCATTCCTGGAAGATGATGCAGTTTCGCGCAATGCTGGAGACAGGGCAGCCACAACACAATGTGGATATCTATCCCGTTTTCCGTTTCCCTACGAGAGCGAGTCTTTCGAATCAAGCAAAGATGGATTCGCTGCAATGGAATCTCGATGTGTATATGTCGCAAACGCTTGATTCAGCTGCAAGCATAATAAAGACAAGATTCCCAAATCAGCCCCTCTGGTACACACCCCAAATTCATAGTTGGGATGATATTCGCGAACCCGCTAATGATGAGATTCGAGCACTCGTAAACATGAGTTTGTGTTATGGTGCTAAAACGATCTACTATTTTGCAATACACGGTCCGGAGTTCATGGGATCGGACTCAGCGTTTTGGCTTCTGAATAGAAATGGCACACCTCGGACATGTAATTCCTATGGTGAAAACAAATACGCCGGTATCACCGCCATAAATCAAAAACTCAGCATCCTCGGTCCGCATCTCGTCAACCTTCGTTGGCAGGATGCTTTTTCCCGACATAAGGAAGACGAGGATTTCCCCAACACTCCACCGCAGTATGGGAATTTCGAACCGCAGTTCAAGCTTCTCGATACGTTGAAAATTAACCGACTACGAACCTACGATCAGCAAGGAAGGATGGATAAGTATTTCAACAGTTACGTCGAGGTCGGGTGGCTGCGCAATCCCAATGACACGACGGAGTTTATCTATGTGACAAACAGACGCGTACTCGATAATGGAGGAAGAACGATCACAATCGGTTTCAATGGTACCGAGAACTTAGCGTACAAAGATATGTACTCGAAAAATATCGACGTGATTTCGG
>CAYUWG010000031.1:0-40103 GCA_964448285.1 uncultured Chromatiales bacterium | reverse complement strand
CGGGAGGTCTATCGAGCGATCGGAAATCTGACCTCATACGAGTCGGAACACGTCATCGCACTCGATGCGCTGTGCGCGACCGTTTCTCACCAGAATAGACTCAATGTCATCACACTCTCACAACTCGCGCGCATCCTCACCGGCGAAACGAAATCGTGGCCGAAGGAAGCGGGAGTCCGGGGGGATATCAATCTCTATCTGCGAGAGCAGGGATCGGGGACATTCGCTTTTGTCCAGGATGCTCTGCTGAATGAAAGGACCGTTTCGGCGAATGTCAGGTGGTTTCGCAGCGATAGGGAATTGATGGAAGCTTTCAGGAATGATCCGAACGGTCTCACGATTTTGAGCATTTCGTCAATTGGGGATGCGAAGGTTCTCGCGGTTGGCGAGGATATTCAAACGACCTTTCGCCCAGATAAACAATCCATTTTGGACGGAGTGTATCCGCTGACGCGTCAGATCTATCTGTACACTCGCCCGGATTCGAAAAACGATCACATAAAGAGTTTCGTCGAGTTTGCCCTTTCTGAACAGGGCCAGGATATCGTAGCGAAAAACCATCTGTATGATCAAACAGTGATGGAGTACGAGCCGTCGTTGCCGCGAGGAGTACCCTCTTCATATCTCACGGCCATTAGAGGTGCGAAAAAACTCTCGCTCAACATTCGATTGCGCAGCGGCAGTACGGACCTGGATTCTCGTTCACATCGTGACGTTGATCGAATCACAAAATATCTGAATGACCGTGGAAGGAATTTTGAAATAATCCTGATCGGATTCAGCGACCGGATGAACAACGCGATGACGGAAGAACTCGTCAGCAAAACACTCGCAGAAAAAGTTCAGAGCCGCCTTGCGGAGAAGGGAGTGAACGTGACTTCGGTACTCAGTATGGGATCTTCACTTCCGATCGCGGGGAATGATACGCAATACGGCCGCGAGAGAAATCGACGCGTGGAAGTTTGGATTCGCTGGAAACAACCCTCTTAGTTTTCGATTTCCGGAAAAAGAGAAGAGGCTGTCCCCATGAGGAACAGCCTCTTTCTTCTTCATCGCTGAAGACCTTACGGCGAAAGCTTGATTGTCTCGGAGATAATCTTGCATTCGTTGAATGTCACATCGATAACCTTGGTCTGGAAACCGGTCTTCTCGAATGTAACATTGTAGGTTGCTGGCGAGCAGAGATTTTCACGGAAGTACCAACCTTCGACATCAGTCGTACCGGATGCAACGACGTTGCCTAAGTGTCTGATCGTGACGGCAACCCCTTGCAGCCAACCGCCTTGCGACGCAGTCGAATCGACAACGCGGAACTTGAGTTTCGCTGTACAGCAACTATCGGATGTGCTCGGAAGCAGGGAGAACGTTCGTTCGAGTTGCTCATTGCAACCGAGGGTGAAATCACCTTCCCGTGCTTTATAGCCATCGCGGAAAATGCTGACGCCATATGAACCGGGACACAAAGAACTGAAGAGCGCAAGACCGCTGGAATTCGTCGAAGTCGTCGCATGAATTTTTCCGTTCTTCCAGAGCTTCACCGTTGCGTTCGAAAGCGTGTTGCTCGTTGCCGAATCGCGCACCGTTATCTGGACGGTGCCGTTGCAACAGGAATCCGGAGTTTCGGGCTGTAGGAGTTTCACAAGCTCCACAGTCTGATTGCAGGGAATGTTGACGCCAAATTCCATCACCTGGAAACCGGATTTCGAGATGCGTACTCCGTACTCACCCACGCAGAGGTCATTGAACTCGACGCCGGTTTGTCCCGATGTGAGAATACGCGGTTCGATCCCACTCCGGGTTAGCTTGACTGTTGCGCCGATAAGAATCTCGTTCGTCGATGCATTCTTCACGAGCACTTTGAGACTTCCGTCGCAGCAAGTATCCGAGCCACCGCTCACGGGAATCATTCGCAGATCCATACTCGAGCTGTCGCAGAACTGAATCGTGGCGCTTCGCTCGATAGTCTGGTAACCTTGTTTCGTTATGCGTAATGCATACTGGCCTGCGATGAGGTAGTTGAAAGCGACGCGGCCTGTCGAATCCGTAGGCACCGTCGTGACATGCAAGCCGTTGCGCATCAACTTCACCTGCGCATCCGCGATGGGATTGAGATTGGTCACGTCTCTGACAAGGAGGGAAAGCCTTCCGCAAGCGCTGTCGGTATGTGTGATCGGGACAACGATCGTCGGATTCGTTCCTTTCAAGGAGTTCAGATCGCCGACGAATTCCTTGAAGTCGCTGTGTGTGATTCTCAACTTCATCGCAGAAAGGTCTCCGGGGAGATTCTTCAATGAGAACTGCCCAAAATCATTCGTCACGTCCGACGCCATGACTTTATTCGCCTGCGAGAGCGCTTCGATGTTTGCATTTGGGACGATGTATCCCTGTTCGTCAACAGCAAGACCCGTTATCTCCTGTGTTACTGGTGGAGCGACGGTAGATTCCTTCTTGCAGCCAAGCAGAAAGAGCGGAACCATGAAAAGGAGGATCCGCGATGAAAAGAGTAACAGCTTCATAAGAATACCTCGAAAGAGTTGATGTGATTTGAACGCAGAAGCCGGATTGGACTCAATCAAGCCGAGGGGATGACTACCGAACGGCTGATTCGGTTACAATATAGAAATGTCCGGAACAATTTTTTTTGTGACCGGGCACAATACCGCAAGTCAGTTTAAATTAGGACGACACGAAAGGTTGGGAGTATATTCTCCTGTTGTTTAAGCGCCTCCATCATCATAGCGCTTGCCTATGCAACCACTTGAAACTACCGCTCTCATTCTCTTTTTACTTTCGTATTCGTTTTCGGGGTCGTACGCGATTATCGCTCCTGACCGGTATCGGAATTCGGAGATTGATTTTTACCGGTCCGGTAAGCCTGGATGGCAGGAACTCTTGGTTTTCATCCCTGCCCTTGCAGCGTTTCCCGTCGTTCTTCTTCATCTGATTTTTGAAATCCCGCGGTTGTCCGAGGCTATTCTCTACGGCCAGGTAGCTCTCTTCGTCATCGCGATGCCGTTTCATTTCCAAGCTGTCTTTCGGTCGAAAATGGTTTCCACACTGCAGAAGAAAACGGATGCAGACTATCGCAAGAGCGGTAAAAGGAAGCTCCTTATCGGCGCCGTTATGATTGCGCTGCCGCTTGTTATCCCGTATTGAGTCAGGACAAAGCGCCGGTCTTGGACTTGCGCGGTGAAAAAAGCCACGAAACGAAAAACACAATCGTCGTCAACAGGACGATCGTTGCCCCCGACGGCGTATTCAACCAGTACGAGATGAACAGGCCGCCGACAGACCCTCCGACACCGAATATGATAGAGAGTATCATCATCCTTCGGAATTGCTTGGTCCACTGAAAAGCCGCTGCAGCAGGTGTGACTAACAAGGCAGAAACGAGAACGACTCCAACGGCCTTTACGGAGACTACCACCGTCAGGGCAATGAGCGTGAGAAGGAGATAGTAAAGGAAACGAACGGGCAAACCGATTACGGATGCCATTTCCGCATCGAAGCTCATTGCGAGGAGTTCCTTGTAAAACAGGAACACTGTAACCAGAATGATGCATGCCATCACGGCGCTGAGAATGATATCCGATGTCGTAACGGCAAGAATATTTCCGAAGAGATAGGAGAAGATATCCTGGTAGTATCCCTTCAACAGACTGATCAGGAGAACGCCGAGCGCCATCGTTGCGGCGAAGAAGATTCCGACGGCGGTATCGTGCTTCACCTCAGTCCTTCTGCTGATTGCGCCGATACTGAGCGCGACGCCCGTACTGAACACGATCGCACTCAGCACCGGATCGACACCGAGGACGAAACCAAGCGCAACTCCACCGAAAGTCGAATGCGATATTCCCGCACCGATGAAGGAGAGGCTGTTGAGAACGACGTACACTCCGATGATTGCGCAAATGCCACCGACTAAGATCGCTTCAAGAAATGCACGCTGCATGAAGGTGTATTGAAGGACGTCCATATCATCCCGCCCGATGAGGGTGATGACTATGGCCGACTACCATGTGCGGGATGGATCCGTGCTCGAAGAGCATTGCCCCGCAGCCGTACATTTCTTCCATAGTCGATTCTGTGAAGACATCGGACGGACGGCCATGCGCAACGAGTCTTTTATTGAGACACGCGACCGAATCCACGTAGCGGCTGACCACGCCGATATCGTGTGAGACGAGGAGTATCGTCATTCCCTCTTCGCGGTTCAGACGGTGAAGCCATTCGTATAAACCTTCGCTTGCAGTATGGTCGAGCGCAGTAGTCGGTTCATCGAGGATGAGGAGGCGTGGCTGTAAGACCAAAGCTCGTGCGATGAGAATCCGCTGCTTCTGCCCACCGGACAGCTCGCCGAACGATTCGTTCGCGATATCGGTGAGTTCTACTTTCATCAGTGCACGATGAACCATGTCCCTGTGATGCTGCTTCAGCCTGCGAAACAATCCGATCTTTCCGTACAAGCCCATCGTAACGACTTCATGCACGAGCGCCGGGAAGGAAGGATCGATCTGTGCGAACTGCGGGACATAGCCGATGTCTGACCGCACGGCGCCAAGCTGATCTACCGGCGAGCCGAGGACCGTGACAGTTCCTTTCGTCGGTTGCAACAATCCCACGATCGTTTTTATCAAAGTCGATTTGCCGGAACCGTTCGGCCCAATGATTCCCCAGAAAGAACCCGACTCGATCGTGAATGAGACATTTTCCAGGGCGTACCGCTCATCGTAGGCAACCGATAGAGAACGACACTCTACCGCGTGTATCGTTGACGTCGTCATCGCATGATCTCCGACATCCGTTTTACGTTTTCGCGGATGAATGAGAAATAGCTCGTCCTCGAATCACCCAATGGATCGAGTACGACGAGCTTACCTTCAATTTCTGATGCGAGCGTTTCCGCAGCTTTCGTCGGAGATTGTTGCTCTGCAAAGATCTGACGCGTCTGTTCTGTCTTCATGAAATCGACAAGCCGTGCTAACTCGCGTGCCGAAAGTTCGCGACCGGGATTCTGCTCCAATACGGCAATCTGTTCGAGTCCGTACCTCCGGGCGAAGTAATCCCATGATGCGTGATGAGAAACGAATGAACGCGATTTCCACGTATGCACTTCGTCGCGTATCCATGCGTCGAGTGACGAAAGGGAATCGATCAGTTCCGCGGCGTTTCTGTTGTAGAGGTCACGCCGCGAAGGATCGAGTGCATTGAGGGATTGTGTAATCGTTGGGACGACTGAAATGAGAAGCATCGGATCGAGCCACACGTGAGGATTCGATTCATGGTGATGGTCTTCATGGCCGTGACCGGAAAGAAGCTGCACCGAATCGGCAATACGAAGAACGGATACCGTCCCTTCGATCTGTTCCAAAAGGCTTGTATCCCAATACTCCAATCCGGCACCGATAAAAACGAACAGCTTGCATTGCGAAACGCGTTGAACCACATCCGGCGTCAGGTCGAATGTATGCACGTTGCTTCCTGACGGCATTATGATCTGGATGGGAATGTCACTTCCGGTAATATGTTTTACGAGAGAAGCAAGAGGTGCGATGCTCACCGCGATCGATGGAGCGCTATCCGTTACCGCTGTTTTTCCGCAACCATTGAAGATGATAAAAACAGTCGTGATGAATATCGACGTGAAGGTTCTGGGTGCGTGTTCATTCATGGTTCGGTGACAAACGTACGAAAATAAATTCATGCTGATGAGGGAGCGTCTTTATCATGAGTGAGGTGTGTTCGATGGTCATGCTGCAAGCCCGCGAAGGAACGCATGATTCGTTTGACAAAGTAGGGAGGGGAGAGGTATATTGCTCGCGGCTTGTTTTGAGACCTTCAAAGAAATTCCAACACACTTAACAGGAGCATGAATATATGGCACTTGACGCACTCGGGATGGTCGAGACCAAAGGATTGATCGGTTCCATTGAAGCGGCCGATGCGATGGTAAAGGCGGCAAAAGTGGAATTGATCGGCAAAGAAACTATCGGTGGCGGATATGTCACGGTAATGGTGCGCGGTGATGTCGGTGCCGTCAAGGCCGCCACGGATGCCGGAGCAGCAGCAGCACAACGCGTTGGCGAGCTTGTGTCGGTGCACGTGATCCCGCGCCCACATGCAGACGTCGAATTGATTCTTCCTAAACGTCCCTCAGCGTAGGCCGTAAGCCGCATGCTCGAATATGCCCTTGGGTTGATCGAAACCAAAGGCCTCATTGGCGCTATCGAAGCTGCCGATGCAGCCGTGAAGGCAGCCAATGTAACCTTGGTTGGAAAGGAGGTCACGAAAGGTGCACTGGTAACGGTGAAGGTGATCGGTGAAGTCGCCGCTGTTCAAGCTGCGGTTGATGCCGGAGCAAGCGCAGCCTCACGTGTTGGCGAACTCGTTTCGCAACACGTCATCCCGAGGCCGGCAGAGGGGATGGAAATCTTCATTCTGCCGAAAAGCAGCAGCAGGCAAGCGCGTACAGCAGGTTCTCGAAGCGCCGCTCGAACAGCGCAGGATGCTCCTCCCACAAAAAATGCGATCGAAGAAGAACCACCTGCTCAAGAACCTCCGCAGCAAGTAACGACCACACCGGCGCCGGAAGAACTGCCACACGTCGCAATAGACATGAAAGAGGATGCCGGAGATGCGATCTTCTCATCAGACCAATCCGAAAGCGAAGAAGAAGAACTCCCGCATGTCCCCGACCCGAATGATCCTCTGGATATGCGTCTGGCCTTTATGAAGGAACTTGAAACACTTCCTGTCGCGAAACTGCGACGCGTTGCCAGAGGCGTGAGTGCTCTTTCGATTTATGGAAGACAGATCTCGTTTGCGAACAAAGAACAATTACTGAATGAATTCAGGATATACCTCACCATCTGATTGAACCGTTGAGAGCAATTCCTCCGGAAGCGAATGCTCCGGAGTTTTTTATTCATGGTAAGTACTCGTTATATCATCTCCGCAGCTCTTGGCTCGTTTCTCGCAGCGGTCGCGTTCTGGCTTTCGGTTACTATGGGCGAATCGCACGTCATGAGATATCAGGCGCATATCAATGTCGGTGAAATTCCACCCGAGGTCGCACTCTCGGCAACATTACCCGAAGACATCGATCTGACCGTACAGGGAACGGGCTGGCAACTCTTGTTTCTTTCCATCGGATCGCCGTTGACCATTGAATTGACCGGGGACCGGTTGCGAAACGACAAACTCGTGCTGAACCAGCGTATGATCAACGAATTGATGAAACTCCCACAGGGTATCACGGTGACGAGAGTTATACCGGATACGTTGTACATAAAGACTGATCATCACATCAAAAAGAAGATTCCCGTTCGGCTCAATGCTGCACCGTTCGTTTTTCGCGATCACTATGGTTTGACGAACTCCATTCGAATCGAGCCGGACTCGATCGTTATCAGCGGTGCGGCAGGGGTAGTCAATCAGATCGACTCATGGCCGACCGAATTTCTCCAGTATCCGGAATTGTCAGAACCGGTTGAAGAGGAAATTGCGCTGGCCGATTCGCTCCTTGGTGTCGTTCGATTATCGAAGAACAAAGTGAAGATCAACATACCTGTGGAAGAGCTTGCTGACGTCATGTTCGAGCAAGTTCGCGTTGTCGTTCTCAATGTTCCGGCGAAGAAGGAAGTCCTTCTCGCAAACTCGACAGTCGATATCTTCGTTCGAGGCGGCGTAAGTACCCTTTCGATGTTGACTGCCAACGATTTTTTCGGAGCGATCGACTATAAAACGATTATTCAGGACACGACAGATTCTGTGATACCGGTGATTCAACTTCCGGAAAACGTCACCCTCCTCCGTATGTCGCCTCAGAGAATCCGCTACACGATTAGAAAATAGACGTCCCTCGTCTTGTTGTGCCTCTTGTCAATCGAGGAAATGCACGAACAGCCCGTCGCGAAGCTTCGGTTCGAACCACGTGGATTTCGGCGGCATGATCTTTCCTACATCTGCTATTGCCATCAGTTCATCGATGGATGTCGGGTGGAGACTCAACGCGACGGCCATTTCGCCTGAGCGAACGCGTCGCTCTAATTCCCCAAGCCCGCGAATCCCTCCGACAAAATCAATCCGTTTGTCCGTTCGCGGATCGGTGATTCCGAGAATTGGCGCAAGCAAATGATTCTGTAAAAGCGAAACATCTAAACGCTCCACGGGATCATCAGTCGGAACACGAGTTTCGTGAATGCGAAGGGAATACCACACTTCATCGAGGAACATACCGAACTCTCCTTTCCGCGAAGGATGAACTTCACCCGTGGCCCGCGTTATCGTGAAGCTCTCTCTCACACGGTCAAGAAATTCTTCTACCGACAATCCATTCAAATCACGAACGACTCTGTTGTAGTCCATGATACGCAATTGACTCGCTGGAAAGCAGACGGCGAGAAAGAAATTATACTCCTCCAATCCCGTATGTGCCGGATTGGCTTCCTTCCGCTCGCGCCCAACAATTGCAGCCGCTGCCGAACGGTGATGACCGTCCGCAACGTAGAGGATTGGAACATTCATGAATGCTTCCGAGAGGCGGCTGATGAGATCAGGATTATCGATAACCCACGATCGATGGCGAACTCCATCCGATGCGATGTGATCATTGTCCGGGTGTGTTTCCGCAATACGTCGTGTGATCTCTGAGATGGCATCAGAGTCGCGATAGGTGAGAAAGATCGGGCCTGTATGTGCGTTTGTGACGCGCACATGGTTACATCGATCCTCCTCTTTGTCCTTTCTCGTCAATTCGTGTTTCTTGATTGTGTCGTTCCAATACTCATCTACCGAAGCACACCCGACGATGCCGTATTGTGAATGGCCGTTCATGGTCTGCGCGTAGAGATAGAAAGAAGGACTGGCATCCTCAACGAGGATTCCATCCTGTATCAATCGATGAAGATTCCGTTTTCCTGTTTCATAGACGAGCGGATCGTACAACGGGATCGAAGGATCGAGATCGACTTCCGGTTTCCCAACGTGGAGAAATGAATGCGGATGTCCCGCCACTTCCTCTCGCGCTTCATCAGAATTGAGAACATCGTACGGCTTTGCGGCGACTTCGAAAGCAAACTCAGGTTTTGGTCGAAATGCTTTGAACGGTCGTAGTGTGGCCATGCTCAGCGCCTTTCATCGATTAATGCTTGCGCCACTTTGTGCGCGATTTCCACTCCCACTCGGTCCTGTGCTTCGATCGTCGAACCGCCGATATGCGGCGAAAGGCTGACACGAGGATGCGTGATGAGCTTCCGGAGTGATTCACCCGGCGGCTCCTTCGAAAACACATCAAAGCCGGCTCCGCGAACCTTTCCGCTTTCCAACGCTTCGAGCAACGCTTCTTCATCGATGACGCCCCCCCGCGCACAGTTGATGATGACAACGCCTTCCTTCATCATGGCGATTTCGTTTTTCCCAATCGGTGGACCTGCCGGATCGAAAGGCAAATGCAGCGTGAGGAAATCGCTTTCGGCAAGGACACGCTCTTTCGATGTCAGTTCGACATAGAAATCCATGTGTGAGAAGAGCGGATCGTAAGCGAGCACGCTCATCCCTAATCCGATGCCGCGTCGAGCAACTTCACGTCCGATGCTTCCAAAGCCCATGATGCCGAGCTTCTTATTGGACAGCTCTATGCCTTTTGAGTACTCCTTCTTGGGCCAATTGCCGTTCCGCATTTCGTTCGTGCTCACGTGCAGGAACCGGCTCAGCGCGAACATGTGCGCAATCGCCAATTCGGCAACCGAGATCGCCGATGCCCCGGGCGTATTCAAGACCTGAATTCCCTTCTCTCTCGCGTATGTAACGTCGATGTTGTCAACGCCAACGCCCGCCCTGCCGATGACTTTCAGATTCTTTCCCGCAGCGATCACTTCCTTCGTTGCTTTCGTTGCCGAACGGACAATCAGTGCATCGTAATTCGCAATCGCTCCGAGCAATTCATCCGGTGAGAATTTCACAACGTCGACAGTGAGGCCATGGCTTTTCAGTATCGCAATTCCCTCGGTCGATAGACCGTCGGTGATAAGTATGTTCATGTTAATCTCCAGTGTATGATTTTCGAGAGAGGATTTCCCGTTTTTATCTCTCAGAGCCAAAAATACTGATTCGATGAAGGCTGCCCAAGAATACCAAGCGCTATCGCTCGTGATCCTATGCGAATTGCATTTCCCGATTTGATGAATGTCATAGGACTGCCGTCGATTTTCCGTAGTTTTGTTCTCGCGAAATCGATTGAAACGCAATCATACAAAGCAAACAAAGGATCATTAGACATGTCACGCATTCATAATTTTTATGCAGGCCCCGCAGTGTTGCCCTACTCCGTGGTTCAGGAAACGAAAGCAGCGCTCGATGATTTTGCGGGGTTGGGAACTTCGATCATGGAGGTCAGCCACCGCTCGAAGGAATTCGAAAGCGTCATTACCGAAGCGCAACGGGACACACTTGCGATTATGGGTCTGTCGGAACAAGACTACTCGGTGATTTTCATAGGAGGCGGCGCGAGCACGCAGTTCGCAATGGTTCCGATGAACTTCCTTCATGCGAAAGCCGACTATGTCGTTACAGGCGAGTGGGCGAAGAAAGCAGCGAAGGAAGCACGTCTCTTTGGGAACGTGAACGAAGCAGGCTCATCGGCTGACGCCAATTTCAACTACATCCCAAAGCAAGTCAACTGGCAACACGATGCCGACTATGCACACATCACGACGAACAATACGATCTACGGCACTGAATGGAAGACCACGCCGGAGGTTGGGAATGTCCCTTTGATCGCAGACATGTCTTCGAATATGCTCGGCAGGCGGTACGACTTCGCGAAGTACAGCCTGATCTATGCGGGTGCGCAAAAGAATCTCGGCCCGGCGGGCGTCACGATGGTCGTCCTGAAAAAAGCGTGGATGGAGGAAAGAGCGAAGATCCAGATTCCAACGATGTTGAAGTATAAGACGCACGCCGAGAAAGGCTCGATGTTCAACACGCCGCCGGTGCTTCCCGTCTATGTCGTCGGGCGAACGCTGAAATGGATCATTGACCAGGGTGGTTTGGATGCTGTGCAATCGAAGAATGAACGGAAAGCCAAACTCATTTACGACGTCATCGATGCTTGTCCGGAGTTCTACAAAGGTACCGTCACGGACAAGCAGGATCGCTCACTGATGAACCTCACATGGAACCTCCCGAGCGAAGAGCTTGAAGCGAAGTTCGTTGCGGAAGCGAAAGCGCAGCGCATGCTTGGGTTGAAGGGACACCGCTCAGTCGGGGGTATACGGGCATCGCTCTATAATGCTTGTCCGCTCGAGTCCGCCGAGGCACTCGCAAGGTTCATGGAAAAATTCTACGCCGACAACAAGTAGCGAAAGTTCGAATTCACCGATTCGTTAAGCACAGCGATATTTCGGCTCCACTCCATTCAGCACCGCGATAATATTCTCGGCTGCGACGACAGCCATGCGGGACCGCGTTTCTACGGATGCGCTTCCGATATGCGGCAAAAGGATGACGTTTTCGAGCGAGCGCAATTCATCTGACACGCTCGGTTCGTTCTCATAAACGTCAAGGCCGGCCGCAAAGAGTCTGTGGGACTTCAGCGCACCGATGAGCGCTCGTTCATCGACAACCGGACCGCGCGCCGTATTGATGAGTATCGCGGTTGGTTTCATAAGGTCGAACTCCTGCGCTCCGATCAGGTGCCGTGTCTCTGCTGTGAGAGGAGCATGGATGGAAATCACGTCGGACTTCCGGAGGAGTTCATGAATCGGAAGGTACTTCGCGTGGAATTCGGATTCGAACCGGGACGATTGCCTGCGACTGTGATAGACGATATGCATGTTGAATGCCCTTCGTGCTTTGCGTGCAAGCGCGGAACCGATTCGCCCCGCGCCGATGATGCCGAGCGTTTTTTCCTCCAGGTCTAAACCAAGAAACTGCATCGGAGACCAGCCATTGAAGGTGTGCGCTCGCATCCATCGATCCGCTTCGACGAGGCGCCTTGCACACCCGATCATCAGAGCGAAAGCAATGTCCGCGGTTGCTTCCGTCAGGACGTAGGGTGTGTTGGTAACCACGATCCTGCGGCTTCGAGCTGCATCCAATGCGATGTTATCGACACCTGCGGCAAAATTGGAGATGACTTTGAGTTTAGGGGCGTTGACCATGACTTCCTCATCGATACGGTCGGTCAGGAGACAGAGGAGGGCTTCTGCTTCGGCAACGCCTTTCATCAATTCATCTTTGGGTATCGGATTGGACCCCTCATACACGCTGACGCGACAGCGATCTTGAAGCAGGTCTATCCCAGCATCGGGAATTCTTCGCGTTATAAGGACTAAAGGTTTAAATGGATCGGGTGTCATTTCACTCATTCTTCCTCGTGTAAAATGCACCACTAGCGGATTCCGTATATAGTCATGAACACCCGCTAAACATTCATTCGGTTAGTCTCGAAACGGAGAGGTCTTCTGAGACGATAAAAAAAATCCCCGTCCTGAAGATGGACGGGGATCGGTTTGCCTTGTAGTGTGACTGTTACTTTGCCAGAACCATTTTCTTCTGGAGTGTTTCGCCATCAACGGAGAGTTGATAGACGTACGTACCGGAAGGCATCGTTCCAGACTTGAAATGAACGGTGTTCGGACCAGCATCCTGATACCCCTTGATCAGCGTCGCGACTTCTTCACCTAATGGGTTGAAGATTTTCAGCGTGACGTATCCGGCCTTCGGCAGGTAGTACTGGATGGAGGTTGTCGGGTTGAATGGATTCGGGTAGTTCTGTGAAAGGTAGATGTTCGTTGGATTTGCATCCATGCGGACTTCAACTATGGGAGAGTGTGTCGAAGTACCATCAGTATCGATTTGTCGGAGACGATACTTGACGGAAGGAAGGCTGAGATGCACCGAAGTAACGGGATCCTCGAACGTGTATTGCTTCGGAAGATTGGTTGTACCTCGACCCTGAACGAAACCGATCATCTCCCATGATCCTCCATTGTTGAAGCTTCTTTCGATTTCGAAACCGTAGTTATTGGATTCGCTCGTCACTTCCCAACGCAGATCGATGATGGAGTTCTTCAGTGTGCCATTGAAAGTTGAAAGCTCAACGGGCCGATAAATCGGATCACGCGATCGAAATGCACCGATGCCATTGTTGGACATAAGCACGTAGAGGATGACATGCGGGCGTCCATTCACGGGATCCGGATCGATCTTAAAATCGACATCAGCGATGTAGTTATTCACTCCGGAATTGCTCTGAAGAGTTTTATTTCCTAAAAGCGGTGTGTCATAACCGCAGCAAGCCGTATCGCGTAATTCCTTACCCGTAATAGTCACATCCATGATACGGGCGCGAGTGTTGTTGTTCGGCGCCTGAGGGTCATTCGGATTTTCCGGAAGGCCATCGGCGCAAATGAGATACTGATTCCCACTTGCAGGGATTCTGAAGAATGCAAGCGGCCCGGAATCTCCTGTGCCGGTTAGTTTATTGCCGGAAAGAGCGTGCATTCTGGTCATGGCTATCGTTTGTGGCCAGGGGTCGTTGGTTTGGCCCTGATTATTCAGCGTTGTGACACGCGCGTTATTGTCCATCCAGATTTCCGAGATTGCGGAAGTGCCCGTCGGTGCAATACCATGCGACGCCAAACCTTCAATTGATGAGACCAAATTGATAGCTAAGCGATACTCAAGCAATCCACCCATACCATTCGAGATGCGTTGATTATCAGGTCGTGTATCACCAAGAATAACTGCGATATCACGGTTCGTTACGGTTTGTCCGTTGAAAACTCCACCTGAAGTGAAGATTCTAGCGCTGTCCACGACTTTCGGCCCTTCCGGTGTATCATAGACGCCCCGTCTCCCGACAACGGTCAGCACGTCACCCCAGCGACTCCACGCCATCTCACTGTTGCCGTAAGAACCAATCCCTGTTGCGGTCGGATTGAGTGTAGCATAAACCCGCTTCGGCGCTGCGCTTGGGTGTTCATAACGAAAGATGCGGTAAGGACCTTGTGCAAGGTAGATTGGGTCGCAATTCGGCGGTGGCCCGGGGAAGCAGATGCCCCATATCGGGGCGACGAGATTTCCGACGAAAATTCTACCCTCATCATCGACGTCGATCTTGTAGATCGGGAAGATTCCCTGGCTAAAACTTCCGAAAGATCCATTCGGCCAGCCAAGCGTAGGAAATCCGTGAATGGTATCGGCAGGAACGGAAAGTTGACC
Organism: uncultured Chromatiales bacterium; assembly: GCA_964448285.1. Classification (GTDB taxonomy): domain Bacteria; phylum Bacteroidota; class Ignavibacteria; order SZUA-365; family SZUA-365; genus CAYUWG01. Next base: position 25,877 of record CAYUWG010000031.1, on the reverse strand, counting down.
TCCCTGACCCGTGGCATCACGTCCGACGCTGGTTTTTATCTGCCCCGACATCGCATCGAGCACCCAGATTTTTGGACATGCCCATGCAGATTGACCCAACTGGCACACTGCCGGGTTAACGATATACACAACGTCGCGGACATGGTCATAGGCCAAGCCGGTGTACTGCCTTTGCCCTGCCATCCATCCAAAGGTTCCGTTTGTGGATAGGGGATGCGGGAGGACCCACAACTCCTCCCAAGCGATGTTGCCTTGTGCGAGAACGTATTGTGAAGGGAAAATGACGCCGAGCATCAGCGTGCCCAACATGTACAGTAAAGCTTTCTTCATTGTAAAGCCTCCGAAGTGAAAGAAAAAATTATCATGAAAATTGTTATCTGCGTCGAATAGGTTATCTCTGAAATGAACTTACCGAAACTTTGCCAACATGTCAAGGAAATTGGAGAACTCCGGTCAATTCACAGTTGAAAGATAACCGAAACGCCGGATGGGTTACAAAAAAAGTCACTGAACGATGAAAACACGTGTAAGAACGTCCCGTTCTCCAAAGATCCGTACGGCATAGACACCAGCCGGCAGCGCGTCTATTTTCGCATGATGCAAGCCCTGTTCATAGTTCCCGTTGGCCAATGACAACACGCTTCTTCCGAAAAAATCCACGACCTCAAGTCGCACGCGCTGCGATTGCGAAAGAAAAAAAGGAACAACGGCCTCATCGTGCATTCCTGAAACCGGGTGTGGAAACACGGAATCCAACCGCATCCCTTCACTGTCAGGCAACGGGGTCGGATCGACGCCGACTGTTCTGTATGTCATTCGCTTCAGGACGACGCCAAGCGGATCGATCAGATACGTTGCAACGGAACCGGAGGGGATCGAAGGAAACGAAAACTCCTGAGATGTGAGCGCTTCCGTGTCGATGATACCGCGAACCGTATCGCCACTGGTGAGAATGATTGCATAGTCGAGCGGCGTGCGAAACAGAGGAATCTGTGTCGTGTCCTGCAATTGAAGAAGACGCAGGCGAAACGGATCCGAGTCCGATGCGATCAATCGCTGCACGGTATAGTTCGGGTACCCTTTCTTATAGACCCATTGATCGAAGAACCAGGCGAGAGATTTTCCATGGTGGTCTTCCATTGCTTTCGCGAAGTCATCCGTCGTTGCGTTACCAAATGCGAATCGCTGCCCATACGTCTTCAAACCTGCGAAGAACGCACTATCGCCTACGATGTGTCGAAGCATTGCAAGAACGGATGCGCCTTTCTGATAGATCGTCTGAGGATAGTTCGAGGATGGCGGTGTTCGTGGAAAATCGAACAGTGGGAAGAGTCCCTCCGAAGGTTCGACCTGGCCGCGATAGTTCGAGACGAATTGACGCACGGTCTGGAAGTATGCTTCTTTCCCTTGCAAGTGCTCTGCGTAAACTGCTTCGCTGAACGTCGCGAATCCTTCGCTCAACCAGGCTTCGCGAAAATCTTTCGGCGTCACCCAGTTGCCCCACCATTGATGCGCAAGTTCATGTGCTGCAGTCGAGCCTGCCTGCGATTGATTGCTGAGCAACGACTGAGGGTAGGAAATCATCGTTTGGTGTTCCATTGCTCCGATCGGTGTTATGCAGTAACCGACTTTATCGAAGGGGTAGTCGCCGTACTTTCCGGTGAATGCCTCAAGCATTTGTGGAACCGTGGAGAAGTAGTTCACCGCTTTCGTCGAGTCGTTCTTCGCAACGAAATACTGAAGGGGAATTCCATTCCACATTCGGTCGATCATGGCGTAATTGCGAATCGCATACGTCACGAGATATGTGGCTGTCGGATGTTGCTCAACCCATCGAAACTCGTTTCGCCCGTTGCGCGATTTCATCTCGGTGAGCGATCCGGTACCTGCGGCTACGAGTGGTTCGGGGACGCTGTATGTCAGGTCGAAAGTGGCTTTATCCGAAGGGATATCGTTGCTCGGTATCCAGTGGCGCATCATCGAAACGTACGGTGCAGAGAAACCCACGCCGAGAACGAAGCTCGTTTCGCCCCAGAAGCAACCGCCCCATGCGAAGCTGCCGCCTTCGTTCGTCGCGCTCCCGCCGTACGCAATTTCCACGACGGTTGAATCACGCCCCGGAATCTCCTGTGCAAGCGTGATTATCAGTTCACCGTTGCTCTGGCTGAATGAAACCGATTGACCGCGCTGCTCTACCTTCGAAACGGTCAGGTCTCGCAAATGCAACGTAATGGTTGTGAGAGGTTGGTCGCCGGCGTTTCGAATCGAGAGTTCGACCTTTCCGGTAAGAGTTTTCGCCGCCGGTTCGAATGAAATCTCGCCCTTGTAATGCGTCACATCGAGTTGTGCGAAGGCCGTTGAACAAAACAGCGCGATTACGAACAAGCCGGAATACAATGACAAACGGTTCATTTCTTCTCCTTGAATAAATCGTCGAACAGACCTTTGTTGACTTTGTAGTTGCGGTATGTGACGGTAGCGGCAGCTTTCATTCCGTTTCCATCCTCGGACTTTTTCCCTTGCTCACGAAGCCGACGCGGTGTTTGCATTTCCAAAGTAATCTTTGACGGCATGTGGTATCGCCCATCGACGAGCATGTACTCGAAAAGAACTTCAGCCGATTCGCCGCGTGACGGATCGGTGGACATTTTCCGAATGAGCCAGAGGTCCGCATCGATGAACAACATCACGCGTTGAAGTCTCATCGTGTCCGACTTTGCCAAAAGTTTGACTTTGATGCAGTCGATGCTGCCGACTTTCTCTGAACCTTGAATCACTGCGTCGAAGTGCTCTTCATTCAACGACGCAGGATTGAAACCGACTACGTCCCTCGGAAGCATTGCGAATCCATCCGCTTCGACGTGGAGCTTATCGGGTTTCTTGAAAAAGACTTTCGCCTGCATCGTCGGCAGCTTCACGTTGGGCACATTTACGGAAGCGGTGATCTCGGCGCTGTAGTCACGAATCTTCTCGAACTGCGCAGCCATGTTCTTCAGGACGGTTCCTGCAGTTAGCTCGACGCTGCCTTGCGCCTTCACTGAAATCGGAGCTTGTAAAGCAAAGAGGATTGCCGGCAGAATGAAGCGTATGGGAGAGCGAGGTTGATGCATCAGCGTGACTTTATGAGAGAACATCCTTGCGCGTAAAGATTACCCACGAGGAAACGATAAACACGACGAAAAAGAGCGCGAGGTAAAAGCATGACCGCACGATCGATTGCCAATCGACGGGTTCCGTAAAGGCCTGTCGCCATACGTCCATATACGTCGTGAAGAGAAACGGCTTGATGCTTTCAAAAAAGTCGAAAGGAAGATTTCCCAAAATGAAGAAGAGGATCACGACAGCCATTGCGCCGACGATAGGGCCAATCGCGTTTTCCACGATCGTCGAAAAAAGCAATCCCAGTGATGCGACGATGCACATCGACCAGCCGGCGAGTAAATAGGCGAGGATGAAGCGCCACCAGAGTTCGTTTCCCGGCAGTATGGTGATTCCATCATAGAGTGCGAGCAGGTCGCCGCTGCCAAAGAGAATAAGCCCAAGTCCGATGCTCACAAGCGCAAGGAAGAACACGAGCGAGTACGTGTAGATCATCGTGCTCTTGAGCTTCACGAGGAAGATGCGTGTTCGTGAAGGCGGTCGTGTGAGAATCATGCGAAACGTACCGCCGGTTGCCTCGCCAGCAAAGATGTCGCCGGACACGAGGACGATGAGAAACGGAACGTGAATCATCAACGCGTTCATCACTAAGTGTGCGACGAACCAGCCGTTGAACAACGTGCCGACAAAGAGAAAGTCGTTTTGAAGTCCGCGCGTCATCCCGCGAACCATGTCTTCGCCGCCCTGCGACAACCCCCAATACACGATCGGGGTGAGAATGGAGATCAACCCGAAACCGATGTACGTGCGCAGTTTGCGATACGTTTTGATAAGCTCGTAGCGGATGAGTGTCAGCACGGCACCTCCGGTATGGATAAAGATTGGAGCGTGCGTTCGAATTCCGTGATCTCACGAATCTGGTGAATGAACCACGGATCGATTCCCGTGATGTCGGAGATTTCGTCGGGCGACATACCGAGCATGAGAGCGTTGCGCAGGTCGAATACGCGGTCATCACGCGACACGCCCAATTTCATTCGAAGCTCAGCGCACGCTTGCTCCTTCAGCGCTTCATCCATGTTGCGGAAATCGTATTTGTCCTTTCCGTCGGCACCGAGTCCGGCTCTGCCTGTTTCGAGAGAGCGAATCGCTTTTTGAAACGATTCCTTGAACGTCCGGCCGATGGCCATCACTTCTCCGACGGATTTCATCTGAACGCCGAGTGTAGAATCAGCGCCGGAGAACTTGGCGAAATCCCAGCGTGGAATTTTCGTCACGACGTAGTCGATGCTCGGTTCGAAGCATGAGGGGGTGAGTCTCGTTATGTCGTTCGGGATCTCGTCGAGTGTGTAGCCGACCGCGAGCTTCGCGGCAATCTTCGCGATGGGGAAACCGGTTGCTTTCGATGCAAGGGCGGAACTCCGGGAAACCCGCGGATTCATCTCGATGACTGTCATGCGTCCCGTCTTTGGATGAACGGCGAACTGCACGTTCGAACCACCGGTCTCGACTCCGATCTCACGCATGATCTGAATGGAAGCATCGCGCAGGCGTTGGTACTCCTTATCCGTCAGCGTTTGTGCGGGAGCGACCGTAATGGAGTCGCCCGTGTGAACGCCGATCGGGTCGAGGTTCTCGATAGAGCAGACGATGACGACGTTGTTCTTCTTATCGCGCATCACCTCGAGTTCGTATTCCTTCCATCCGAGAATGGACTCTTCGAGCAGGACCTGGTTGATCGGACTGAGATTCAAGCCGTGAGCGACCTTGCTGAGAAATTCCTCGAAGTTGTACGCGATGCCCCCGCCGCTTCCTCCAAGCGTGAACGACGGGCGGATGATGATCGGGAATCCGATACCTTCCGCTGCGGCCGTCGCTTCTTCCAACGTGCGGACGAAGACACCTTTCGGCATTTCCAATCCGATGTTCTTCATGCAGGCGAGAAACTCTTGCCTGTCCTCCGCCTTGCGAATCGCCGCGAGTGTTGCGCCGATCATCTCAACGTCGTATTCTTCGAGTGTACCGCGTTCGGCCAGCCCGACGGCAGTGTTGAGTGCAGTCTGTCCGCCCATCGTCGGAAGAAGCGCGTCCGGTCGCTCTTTTCGAATGACTTTTTCCACGAAGTCCAATGTGATGGGTTCGATGTACGTCGCATCGGAAAATTCCGGGTCGGTCATGATCGTCGCGGGATTGCTATTGATGAGTATGACGCGATACCCTTCCTGCTTCAGGACGCGCACGGCTTGCGTTCCGGAGTAATCGAACTCGCACGCTTGCCCGATAACGATCGGACCGCTCCCCAGAATGAGAATGGATTCGATATCGGTTCGTTTCGGCATATCAGCCCGGAATGCTGCCCGTGAGTTTTCGCAGTCGCTTCACTTCGCCTTCATCGAGATAGCGCCATTGCCCGCGTCTCAGATTGTCCGTGGTCAATCCCGCATACTCGACCCGGTCGAGCTTCTTAACGTCGTATCCCAGCGCTTCGAACATTCGGCGTACCTGCCGGTTGCGTCCTTCCGTGAGGATGATTCCGATGTTGAGATTCGTCGGTGGATCGAACACGGTGACATCTTCCGGAGTCGCGACTCCATCTTCAAGGCGAACGCCTTTCTTCAGCGCGAGCAGATCCTTGCTCATGAGTTTTTTCCCGAGACGCACGAGATATGATTTCCGCACGTGAAATCTTGGATGCATGAGCTTATGCGTCAGGTCGCCGTCGTTCGTAAGCAGCAGTGCGCCGGTCGTATTTCTATCGAGACGACCGACGGGATAGAGGCGATGCTGTGACGGAACAAGCTCCATCACCGTGTGTCTCCCGCGTTCGTCGGAATTCGTCGTGATGTAATCCTTCGGTTTGTTGAGGAGGATGTACACGAGTTGAGAATCGATGGTGACGGCTCTGCCTTTGACTGTGACGACGTCGGTCTGCGGATTGACCCGCGTTCCCAACACCCGGACGGTATTGCCATTCACGGCTACCACGCCGGAAGTGATAAGCTCATCGGCTTTTCTCCGCGACGCGACTCCCGCTTCCGCAAGAAATCTGTTGAGTCTCAATTCCCCGGCGTCGGGTCTGATCGCAACGGTATGAGATTGCTGAGGTCCTTTCGCTCGCGGAGTACTTGTGGTTCGCTTGGTCTGTTTTTGCTGAACGTCGGAACGGCGCCGTGAAGATTGCTTCGGCGGAGAGCCCGATTGCCGCGTGGTCTGCTTACGCGTCGGAGTGCGATTGCGCGATGAATGCTTCATACGTTCCTGTCGCTGCGCGATTCGACAATCCGTGCGTACTGCTTCACAAGTCGTCTTCGTCTTCCTCGTCTAAATCTTCTTCGAGGTCGTCCATGTCTTCGTCGAAGTCGGAATCGTCCTCGAATTCTTCGTCCAATTCCTCCTCGTCAAGCTCTTCGTCGAAGTCGTCCTCGTCATCGAAATCGTCGTCATCGTCGAAGGAGTCCTCGGTATCGAGATCTTCGATCGATGCGTTGATGGCATGGACGTCTTCATCGGAAGAACTGTGCGTGTCGGTCGTGTCGTTCATGTCAAGCTCCACTATTGATTCGGGGTTCATGGTATTTTCTTGGTGATGATAAAGAGATGACGCGCTGTTGTCAGAATGCAAGACCGGCGCGTCTTCCACGGTATCGAAAAGATGCTCGCTTTCCGAGGAGGCTTCTGCGAAATCATCGGACTCCCGCGTGCGGTCTTCCAACAGGGCGGCGGCTTCGGCTTCTTCGGAAAGGAGGTCTTGTATCTCGCGTGGTTTCGGGAGGTCTTCGAGACTGCGCAGTCCGAAATGTTTCAGGAAATACGAGGTCGTACCGTAGAGCAACGGTCGCCCCACGGAATCATCGCGACCAACGATCGCGATAAGGTCTTTTTCCAGCAGCGACTTGAGAACATAATCCGCGTTCACGCCGCGTATCGCTTCTATCGCGGGCTTGCTGACAGGCTGCTTGTATGCGATGATAGCGAGCGTTTCCAGTGCGGATTGTGTCAGGCGCCGTTTCGATCGTTCGGAGAACATCCGTCCGATGAAGACGCCATACTCTTTCGTCGTTTGAAAGGAGAAACCGCCTGCGACTTCGACAATGCGAAAAGGTCGTGCCGTTTGTTCGTACTCTCGGTTGATCTCCTCGACGCATTGCCTGACGAGATTCACGGTGAATCTGTTGGCGCGTTTGCGGCTTCTCGGAGCTGCTTCAACGGCCTCTATCGGCGCGTCGGATTCCTCGCCCTCTTGTTCGACGGCTTCCGTTGCAGGGGCTTGCGAGGAAGGAATGAGCACTTCCTTCAATTGCCGGAACGTGATCGGTTCATCCGATGCGAAGACGAGCGCCTCGATGATGGATTTATACTCCGTGACATCGGAAAGTAGTGAGGCGTTCTCCTCCTGCGGCTGCTCAACAGGGATGCTTCCACCGTCAATGATCGGTTCTGCTATGTCCGTTTCCGTACTCACGAGGATGGTACCCTCTCTTCTTCATGCGGAACGTCTATCGGATGTTTCTTCACAATGGTGAAATCGTTGAATTGGCTGTTGATGATGATTCCGACGCGGTGGGCGCGGATGAGTTCTAGCAAGGCGATGAATGTCACGACCATCTGCATCTTATCCTCCATGCCGGCTGCGACTTCGAGAAAGTTATACTGATTTCTCGTTCCGAAAAAGTTCATGAGATGCAGACCCTGATGCTCGATCGTGTAGGGAAATTCCACGATCTCGTGCGTGACCTTTTTCGGAATGTTTTCCAAAGCATGTTGGAACGCTTTGATGAGATGGAAAAGCGTGAGGTCCCGCAATGACGGATCATCCTCATCCGGGTCGTGCGAGCGGACGTCGTACTTGAACAGAGCTCTGAAGTAGCGCTGTCGTTGCTCAAGCTCGCGTTCCATCAAACCTTCGGAAGCTTCCTTGTACCGTTTGTACTCGATAAGGCGGCGCGTCAACTCCGCGCGTGGGTCTATTTCATCGTCGCTTTCTTCTTCGCTGATGCGTGGGAGAAGCATCCGCGCTTTGATCTGCATGAGCGTTGCGGCCATCACGATGAATTCGCCCGCAAGTTCAAGGTCGAGCATCTGCATCAAGTGGATGTAGTCGAGGAATTCCTTCGTGATGTGCGCGATGGGGATGTTGTAGATATCCAGCTCATCGCGCCGGATAAAAAAAAGCAAGAGGTCGAGCGGTCCTTGAAAATCCGGAAGGCTGACTTTGAAGCCGTTCATCCTATTCCCATCGCTTCATGAACCAGGGTCATCGTCCGTTCTGCTTCCGCACGCGCGCGTCGTTCCCCTTCGACGAGGATTTCTTCGACACGCACTCTATTGGATTCGTAAACGCTGCGGCGTTCACGGAATGGTGCAAGGAACTCGTTGATGCGTGCGGCACACCGGAGTTTGCAGTCCACGCATCCCAACGCGCCGGATTCACAGCCTGAACGAATCTCCGCTTCTTCATCCGGATTGAATTTCCTGTGGTACGTAAAGATCAAGCAGATATCCGGGCGACCGGGATCGTTTCTGCGAATCTTCAAGGGATCGGTAACGGCCTTCCGCAGTTTCGAAACAACATCATCCGGTGCTTCGCTCAGCAGGATTGAGTTCCCGAGCGACTTGCTCATTTTTCTGTCGATGCCGTCGGTGCCGGGAAGTCGTGCGAATGCCGTCAACTTTGCGTCAGGTTCAGGGAAAACGTCGCCGTAGTTCGCGTTGAAGCGCCGCGCGATTTCCCGAGTGATCTCCACGTGCGAAAGCTGATCCTCGCCGACGGGGACGAGGTTCGCACGATAGAGGAGGATATCGGCAGCTTGAAGAACGGGATAGCCGAGATGCCCGTACACGATGTTCTCTATTTCAAGATCGCGTACTTGCTCTTTGATCGATGGATTTCTTTCCAGTCGGCTTTTCGTGATCAACATCGTAAAGAGCAGGAATAGCTCCGCGTGCTGTTTGATCTTCGATTGGCGAAAGATGGGACTCTTCTCCGGATCGATACCTCCTGCGAGCCAATCGATCACCATATCGATCGTGTTCTCGTAGAGGTGTGACGTATCGAGGTCGGTTGTGAGAGCGTGGTAGTCCGCGACAAGGTGGAAGTTCTCGTATTCTTCCTGAAGCGAAACCCAATTCTCGAGCGCACCGGTCCAATGACCGATATGCAGTTTTCCGGTCGGACGCATCCCGCTGAGAATTCGTTTGGTGTTGCTTGAGATTGTCATGGAGTTGGCGTTGCGCACTTGCGCGGCCAGCAAGATAGGAAATGAGGAAGCGGGAGAAAAAGGAGGGTGCGTTCAGGCCATGAAAAGATACGGGCGCCAATGTGTATCGACGTGTCCGACCGAATGCACGATGAATGTAACGTGCGAAGGTTTGCGAGGAATGGAGCGTAAATACATTCCGGCGTGTTCCGGCGTCCGGTTGCTCTTGATGTTGTTGCATCGAACGCATGCGGTAACGAGGTTCTCCCACGTATCCCTGCCGCCATGAGAGCGGGGAACGATATGATCGACGGTCAGCGGTGAAGCAGATGTTCCGCAATACTGGCAGCGATGCCCGTCGCGCCGAAGGATATTTTTTCGTGAAAGCATTATCTGCTTGTAAGGAACGCGCTTGTACCGCCTAAGGCGGATAACGCTCGGAAAGGGGAGGCGCTGTGAGACGGATCGGATCCACCTTCCCTCTGTTTCTGCGACGATTTCCGCTTTGTCGAGATACAGAAGGATGACAGCCTTTTGGACACTGCAGACCGTAATCGGCTCATAGCTCTGGTTGAGGATCAGAACTCGTCCGCTTATAGCTTTAGGTTTGTTCGTGTCTCCAAATTCGAAGGCGGCCTCCAGTGAAAGATTCAAAAGCCGGGTGAAAACTTATGCAGGAGTGGATTCAAATGCAATGCAGCAATAAATCAATGACCAGACAGAGAAAATCGCTGCAGAAGATTCCGAATCTCACGCAACTCTGTCGTCGAGAAGAATCGCAAAAGGAAAAGGAGAACGAAGTATCCTGCGAAAAGGATCAACTCCCATACAATTGATGAAGTGTCGCTCAAGGGATTGATCATCTGCCAAAGCACGAGCACGATGATTGTGGCGACGATAATTTTTCCGATGCGTGTCCACTCGTACGGAACCGGATAGATTGAACGCGTCAATACGAAGCTTACAACGGTCATGAGGAAGTAGGCGCCGAGCGTGGCATAAGCGCCTCCAAGAATTCCGTGGATGGGGATCAGCCAGAAATTCAGCGCGATGTTCGCGACAGCTCCCGCACCTGTGATGATTGGCAGGAGTGTCGTGCGATTGCGAATAAGCAATCCGGCATTGTAGATGACGCTGATACCAGTGAAAACATAACTGAACAGCACGATCGGGACGATCCCAAGCCCGGACCAATAAGAAGGGTGAATCAAATAAAACCGGTTGAACCAATGATGCATCGCAACATCATCGACAAAGAATGCGAGTGAGAGGCAAATGCTTGCAGAGACGAAAAGGAAATACGTCAACACGCGGGCATAAAGCCTTGGCGCCTGGGGATCGGAAGCGTTTTGCAGGTAGAATGGCTGCCACGCATACTGAAACATGGATACGACGAGCATCATGAAGATACCCAGCTTGTAGTTCGCACCGTAGATGCCTGTCGTCGCTTCGTCCGTGAGATAACGCATGAGCGGTTTGTCCACAACTTGAATGACGATCGCAGCGATACCAGATGGAACCGTTGGCAGACCGAGCACAAGGAGGGAACGTGCAAGCATCCATTGCTTTCGCCATCGCAACCATCGCACGATAGATGGCAGAAGCAGAACTGCTGAGAGAGCCGAAGCGGCAAGTCCGGCAAGAAAGATTGCGACGATGGAAAGCTCAAGAACGGCAATGAAGTACACGTTCAGGACAACATTGAGCAGGATCGAACCGAGCTTGATTCCGGCAAAAGTGCGCGCTCGGTTGGCCATCCTCAGTGCCGCGAAGGGAACGATGTTGATCGTATCGATCATCAGGGTCCCCGCAGCAAGTGGTACGATCAACGAAAGAGAAGAGGGTATGGCGGCAAGGGATGTGATTGGCGATTGAAAGGCGATCACGACGATACATGCAATGACACCGGTAGCGCCTGCAAGAAGAAATGCATTCGTGAAGGTCGTTCCTCTTTCGTCGTCCGATGCAGCGTCAGCGGCGAAGCGCATATACGCCGTGTCCAATCCGAGCGCGCATATGACGTTGAGAAACGCGAGATACGAGTAAACGACAATGACGATCCCATAATCCGCTGCGGGAAGGTAATTCGTGTAAAACGGAACGAGCAGGAAATTGATGAAACGTCCGACGATGCTGCTGACGCCATAGACGATGCTTTCGGAAGTCAGCTTTTTCAACTGGGCTTTCATCGAGTCGGTGCGTCAGCGACGATATCCAGTATGGCTTCGGCTATCGGATAGTTGTTCTTTGCACTGATCTGTACGACGTACTTGCCCGGATCCGCAATCGAAACCGCGTCATCGAAACGTATTGTGTAGAGCGAGGGACTTACGGAATAGAACACTTCCCTTCCGTATGCGCTTCGTTCTGAGTCACGCAATCGAAACACTTTTATCCGCACGATCCGATGTTCGATGGGTTGTCCTGTTACAAGGAGAAGGCTCAGTGTACCGGGTGAAAAAACGCGATCCTCACCGATAAGCTCGTGTTCGTCGGTGAATGATTCGCAAAGACGAATGTGATTCTGCTTCGTTGAACAACCGGCCACAACTATCCCGATCAGCAAAGGAAGAAGAAATGAGACGACGGTCGCTTCCGTGAATTGTCTCCGTGAAGCGAAATGAAATATCTTGTACCGGATGTTTCTCATTCTCACAGCGTCGAAAATAGCATATCTCCCCTCAGTTTATTCATGCACCGTGTGAAACGCGAGTCCATCGATTTGCCTCCTGTGACTGAACAATCATTCGGCGAGCAAGTTATCGCGTGCAACCGTTGTCCGCGGCTTGTGGAATGGAGAGAAAAAATCGCGCTCCAAAAAGTACGACGCTTCGCTGGTGAAGAATACTGGGGAAAGCCGGTTCCATCATTCGGAGAATGGAGTGCACGCATCCTGATCGTCGGGCTTGCTCCTGCCGCGCATGGTGCGAACAGAACCGGGCGTATGTTTACCGGTGATCGCAGTGGTGATTGGCTTTTTCAAACGATGCATCGATTCGGATTCTGTAATCAACCGGCGTCGCATCACGTCGGAGATGGATTGATTCTGCGCGATTGCCGGATTACCGCGGTTGCTCACTGTGCACCGCCGCAGAACAAATTACTCCCGGAAGAGGTCGAGGCCTGTTCCGTATTTCTCGTTCGTGAAATCGAACGGATGCAAAGGCTTCGTGTCGTAATTACGCTCGGACAACTCGCGTATCGTTCCGTCGGAAAAATTCTGCTTGATGAATCCGCATTGCGATTGCCGCCATTCGGTCACGGAGTTCACCTGCGCCTGGATTCTGGAATTCTCCTCGTCGCTTCGTATCATCCAAGTCAGCAGAACACCTTTACGGGTAAACTGACCCGTGAAATGTTCAATCGCATTTTTGATCTTGCGAGAAAAGAGATCAAGCTTCATCAAGACAAGGGCACATGAATATTCTCATCACCGGCGGCGCCGGGTTTATCGGTTCGAACATCGCAGATGCGTACAAAGACCTCGGCCATGAAATCGTGATCATCGACAATCTCTCGACGGGTTATCTCGAAAACGTACCGAAGGGTACGGTCTTCTATCAAATGGATATTCGAGACGACGGCATCGAGGATATCCTGAGGGAACACAGAATCGACGTAATCAATCACCACGCTGCGCAGATCGATGTGCGACGTTCCGTCGAGGATCCGAAATACGATCTGTCGGTGAACGTTCTCGGTTCCTTGAATCTTCTCAGTGCAGCGGTAAAACACGGCATCGAGCGTTTCATCTTTGCCTCGACGGGAGGCGCGATTTACGGCGAGCAAGAGTATTATCCCGCTGATGAAAAACATCCGACTGCTCCATGTTCTCCTTATGGAATTACGAAACTGACGGTAGAGAAGTACCTGAATTACTATTTCATCGAAAAGCAGTTGAAGTACTCGATCCTTCGTTACACGAATGTGTACGGACCGAGACAAAATCCTCACGGAGAAGCCGGAGTCGTCGCGATCTTTATCGAAAAGCTTCTTGCCGATGAACAACCCATTATCCATGGAGACGGACTTCAAACGCGCGATTATGTTTTCGTCGAAGACGTTGTTCGCGCAAACATCGCCGCGCTCGGAATGGAAGGCGTCGATGTATTCAACGTTTGTACCGGTGTCGAGACTACAGTCAATGACATTTTCCGAATGCTCAATAGTGCGATGGACGAACGCGCCGTAGAAAAACATGGCCCGGCAAAGCCGGGAGAACAGAAGAGGAGTGTGGGCACTTTTGAGAAAATCAATGCGGCACTTGGATGGAGTCCGTCGGTGAGCATTAACGATGGCTTAGTTCGGACAGCAGAGTTCTTCAAACAAAAACACAGCTATGCATGAACTGAATCGCTCCGTGAATTGAATGCACTTTCAGTGAAGATCATTCACAGCTTAATCCAACAATTGATGTCGTTTTTTTTCAGAGTTGTCGAATATTTCACTTTCATATCTGGCATGATTCATGAAACTCTTGCTGGGGCTACATGATCCTCCAACCGGCGTACATCACTCCACTTGCTGAATAATTCCGAAACCATAAAGGACCTTGATTCACCAGAAGGCCGAAGACTTCTACGCGATTTCTATCACGACAGGAGAATGCGAAACCCTCTTGAGATGGTGACCATCATGGATTGCTGGAGGATTTGTCGAAATGGGCGTGACCTGCAGTTCTCCGATGGGCGGAGAGTTCGGTTCGAAACGAACTTAGGAATGCGACTTGGGACGAGAGTCTTCTTCGAAGAGATCGTCAGTCGATTTCATTACAACTCGATCGTCGGACTTGTCTATGCCGGTGCCATGTTCGTGCTTGTCAGCGTTGGACTATACATGGTGGGTTTCGAACTCTGGATCCCGGTAACAGGTTTTACTCTCGAAGCGCTCTTCCTCTTGCTTCTTGCCATCGTCACAGCGTATTCCCCTCCGGAAGAAACGACACCATCGAACCAAGGCGCCCTATCCGATCATGTTCTCGCCTCAGTGAACGGTTCAGTGCGTGAGATGACCAATGCAGTCTCAGACCTTTTGCGACTGACATCCCAATCGGATATTCGGCAGGACGTGCTCTTGACTCGATTGACGGAATACATATCCAAGTCGAATGCAGAAACCGTTCGATCCTTTACGAGCAAGCTCGATGAGACCAATCGCTTACTGAGAAACGTGTTGAATACGGAACCTGCTGATCGTGAAAAAGAAACTTTGTCCCATGATTTCGATTGACGGCGTGATCGTGTGGTTCGACGAAAGAAAATCGATGTCTTCTTCATTCTCTTCCTTTGCTCAATTGCTGCGTACGTGGTCACGATCAGGGAACACTCTCGTATCGATGAAGGACTCCAATTGAAAATGGAAGAGATCGTCCAACATATCATCCCGAAAATCTCCATGCGTTTTTCCGCGGACACGATCATCGTTCCGGTGGATGCAGACTCAGTGGGAACCGTGTTGCCCGTTTCCGGGCCATTCACCGTCATCGGTGTGTGCGACGATATTGGACCGGATGATTCCATTTCGGTGACACTCACCGCATTGACCCATAACAACGTTCTCGTATCGACGGATATCGCTTCCGTCGGCCATCGAACCGGGAGTGGCGCAATCGATGACCGACGCGTATCCTTTCCGGTGACCTGCCGGTTTCCATCAACGGGGATCTATCGTTTTCAATTTGAGATGCGTTCGGATAGAGTTCACCAAGGTGAAAACAACATAGTCCGCTACGGTGATCGTGTTCTTGACGAATCAGTCATCCCGCATAAAGCGTTGTCTGCAGCCGAACGGGGATATAAGACGCTCACGGTTCGCGTTATCGATACTTCCTGGGAACGATCCTCGATAGCATCACTCGCTATTGAGGCAGAGCGAACCGAGATCTCATCTGCCGTTGGCTATGAGGAAAGAAATCGCATAACTGTTACCCATGGGAAAATGAAGCCATCGGTTCGTCTCATCGGGAGCGGAACGTTAACGTTAGAGAAATCAAATCCCGCGTCAACGGTGTATCTCTGGCATGGGATAGTTGAACACGCTCTCGATTCAATATCCGTAGAATCTTCCGTATCGATGAGCGACAACGTCATGAAATTCGCGCGGGTGACCATTCCGTTACGTGGCGTCCTTCCACTCCAGAACCATCAAATTCCTCGCGTGGGATATGCAGGCGAAGAATTGAATTGCGATCTCTCCGTCACCGGATTGAACAATCCCGAACTCTATCGATGGGAGCTTCGAGAAATTCTCACAACCGGCGAAACGGTTACCAAGGATTCCGGTCGTGGCCCTCTAATGCGATTTCGTATCCCATTCAATTATGAGGGGAAGAGATTACAGTTGCTTGCGTTCTATGAGGGTCGTAGATATCAGAGCATCGACCCGGTGAGTTACGTCTCACAGGAATCGCTCTTTCATTTTCCGGTTGTGAAACCACCGACCCGCATACGACTTGCTTTGCCCCAAAGAGTCACCGCGACGACACCGCTGTTCTTCTCTGCGTCACTTTTCAATGATCCACGATTCGAAGGTGAACAGCCGCTGACGGATTTCAAATCCATCAACGCGCGATTGACACGAGTTAACGGCCGACCGGTGCGCACAGTGTTGACGATGCTTGGCCGCGGTCGTTTCCAGCTTTCGATTGCGGATAAAACCCTTATCGAACCGAATGGTGAGCGCCTGACGCTCCATATAGGAATCAATGAAGCATCCCTGACTCAACAGATTTTTATAACAGGAAGATGAAGAGATGTTTGGTTTGAAGAATGGGATTCCCCAAATTCAGTCGATTGAAAGTGACGCTACGTATCGCGTACGTGCTTTCCTTGAGTCAGCCCTTCCGGGCATGAATTCTAACCACAGATTACTAACAATATCAGATTCCCCGAACTATGGAATCGTCACCCGTTTTATTCAGGAGGTTCATATGAACATCACCCGCATGCTTCGAGTCTTTTTCCTTGGCTTCGTTCTGACGGCTGCAGCCGGCGTTTTTTCCGATGTCGCTCTTGCCCAGGAACAAAGCGGCGAAATGATGACACTCGAGCAGTTTAAGAATTACTTGCGCGAAGAAGGGAAAGGTCGCGACTTGAGTCAGGCCACGCATGAGGAATTGGAAAAAATTCTCCCCGGCGGCCCCCTCACTGAACGGGTGATCAAGATCGGCATCTCGACGTTCGTCATCAATATGGCGTTCGTCTATGTCATGGTTGGCGTCTCCTTCTTCGTTATCGTTATGTTCTTCACGCCTGTCGGCTTATTCCTCTTCCGCGGGAATCTCCATGCATTCATCGGGGCAGTGTTGAAAGGCTCCGGTATTGCAAAGCGATTCGGCGAACACCTGATGAAGGAACCGAAGCGATGGTTGAAGAAGGAAAAAAGCGTCCGAGATGCTTTCGCTCTGTACATGCACAACGAATTCATTCAGGAGTACAAAAACAACATTACCGCCATCGCATTTCTCGGTACCGCATTCCTGATCTGTATGATCGGTCTGCGCGGCATCAAGTTCATGGTAGCCCACGAACCTATCTGGATCATGATCGCAATTATCATCGAAGTGACGGTATTGACCCTTCTCGGTCTCACGACGTGGTACGAAAAAGAGGAAGAGGTCGAAGGCGGTGAAGCGACGGGATTGCCGGGCAAACAACTGACCCTTGCACAGGTCGAAGCGAAACTCGACGAACTGAAGCGTGAATTGGAGGCATCGGTCAGTACCGAAACCTCCCTTCGCCAGTAAAACACACTACGCTTCGAACGATATCAACCCAGGAGGATAACAGAGCATGGCATCAGCCGATCATTATCGTAAATATCAAGTCTATTTCTTTCTCTATCTCGCGGTCATCTGTGAGTTGCTCATCATCATCGTTGAACGCGACGAGGCAGAAGCAGACCTTCTGAAAAAGCAACGACTGCTCGAAGAGCAGAATCGGCGCATCATTCTTGAGTTGCTGAAGAATATGCCCGCCGTCGCTGCCGCCGGTGACAACCAGTTGAAGGTTAACGAGTCGCGGTACTTCACCGTTCGAGTCAAAGGTCTCGGTGAAGAAGATGACGTGACGACTCCACCGCTCGTTCACGTGTACAAGGAGGGAAATGAAATCCAAACCTTGCGGTATCCGACAGACATTCGCGACAGCACTTTGCAATCCACGACGGGTGAACGTGTCTATCGCTTCAATTGGAAGGCGGACCAGGGCCCGGGCCGATTCGAATTCTGGGTCGAAGCAGGGACGAACCGTATCGAGCTTCAACCGGAGCTTGGACGTGAGGCTCTTGTAAAAGTCGGCTCGCTCACATTCAAACGTGAAGAAATTCAAAAAGCGATCGATTACGATCCTGTTCTTAAAGGAACTCCGCTGGATGCTTTCATCCGGAGAAGTGAAAGCCTCGATCCTGCAAAGTTCGTCGTCGAGGTGATTTCCGAGGCATATGACCAGTTGCAAATTCAGGCAGATGAACTGATTACAGCAGTCGGATTTCCAACGTTCAACGAAGTCAAAGTCCGAGGAACGACAGCGGATAAAGTGGCTGGGATGAATGTTATCGGTGGCGGTTCGACGCTCGGCCCGACTGATCAACGCAATCCCTTCAGTAATCCTGATCCTGTTCGCGGGAAATGGGTATGGAGCCATACATTTTCCGATCCCGGACAAAAGGCAATCAGTATCGATGCATACGATCGAAGAGGCGCAGGAGCGTTGAGTCGCTCGCGCCCAATTCAGTTCAACGTCACGGTCAAGGAACCGTTCTTTGTTCGTCCGAAGCCAGGCGGCGCCTTTGCCGGAGAGCTTTTTGAAATGAACATCAACGTGCACGGGCTTGAAGAAGCCGGTTCATATCGTTGGGCTATAGATCTCGATGGGAAAGAAGTAACCAGCGGTTCTGGAACGATCGTAAAGTATAAAGTTCCGGAAGATGCTATAGGACAGACCATGACAGTCAAAGCATGGTATCGCAATCGGATCTACCAGGTACTCCCTGACTCTGCGGCCAAAACGATGACCAGTTCGGAATTCCCGTTCACCGTTACCTCACCGATAGACCGCATCGCCTCAGCATCCTTCCAGCGAGGCGGTGACTATCCGATCAACAACGTCTTTCAGTTTCTCGCAGCGCGATGTGGTCGCTGTATCAGTGGAAACATAAAGAACGTCCCACGAACAGATATCCGAATCGAAGTGGAGACCGCCGACGGGCAGGACTTGCTTGACGGTTTCGATGTTGACCCTCGAAAGGACCCGACAACCGGCAACGACAATGGAACGATGGTAAAGTTCTATTTGAAAGGAAAGGTCAGTCGGGACGGAACCGAAGCATCGATTCGAATTCGATATGGCACGGTCAACGAGAAGTACGATGTTACCTTGTACTCTGAAAAATGAGTCGTGCCTTGATGATACCAACGATTATTTTCCTCACCTTGAATCATGAGGTTTGCCCATGAATGAAAAAAACGTCCTCGCGACGCTTCTTATCGCCTTATTGCTCGGCGCTCACAGCATGGTACTATATGCACAGAGTGACCGTGAGATTAAAACGAAACAGTCGGAACTGAAAAAGGAATACACCGACATTCAGGAAAAGAACCAGATCATACGCGTCGCTGCCCAGGACAAACCGCGTCCGAGCACCGGACGCCGACGCACTTCCGCAACGACCGGTTATGATTACTCACAAGTGAAGGGTTTCCAGCTTCGCGGCTTCGAAGAGCGTGTCGATAAACTCTTTACGCGCGGCAACGATCTCGGGTTGTATGATGACGAGTTCAGACCGAATGGAACATTCCCGGTGCCGGGCAGAAAAGGGCTTGGGAGTTCCCAGACGCGCCGCATCGAAATCTATTACGTTGAAGCGACTCCGGAGGAACAGGAACAGTTCGGTTTGGATCCGCACGACATTCTTGAGATCAGAATCGAGAAACTCGAAACCTTACCCCCGGCGGAAACAGGAACCGAGGGAGGCGATGAAACGAATTTCGCGCTCGGTATAGGTGGTTCGGGTGGTGATCAAGTGGCAAAAGGATTCTCGCTTGCCGGGGCTGACCTTCGTACGCTCATCAAATTGGAAGATGAAGCCTTATGGGAGGACATCCTTGCCCGCCGGTCTCAGGAATCTCCGATCGCTCTGCCGCCTGATCTCTTTCTTCCCGATAAGCGAGGACCGTTCATAGTCATGACCGATCATGAGTTGGAAACGAGCACGAGCCGTTTCGCAGATTTCTGGTACTATAAGGATACCCTTACCACTGCATTGTTGCCTCAAACTTCTGAAGCAGCAGGGCCTTTTACCACTGCTCTCATCCCTATTCTCTATCCGGAGGAGAATAAAATTCGCGTCCGTAATCCGAACCCTAATCCCATAAAGCTTTCGGACGCGACGTTTCTCGGTGAGAATGCTTCGCAGTTCATCATAAAAACGAAGTTACCGAAGATGCTCGATGGAAAGGGCGGCGGCGAAGACAAAGTCGATATCATTTTCGACTATATCGGAACGTCGCCTCATGAGGTGAAGACGCAGGTACTTGTCGAAAGCAAAGAGGCACGGCTTCAACAGATCGTGGACATCGTTGCGAACCCCGGACGGTTCCCATCCGATTTCGCGATCGTCGATGCCTCTCTCCACCGCATCGAACTTCGGTCACCAGCCCGTTCCGATTTCGCTCCCGACTGGAAACTCACGTATTCGATGGGGAACGATGAGGTAGGACTTCCGCGATGGACTTCAGGGATTTCGTCTCTTTCCGTCGGCTACAAGCACGACATGAGCATCGGGCTTGTTCTTCCGATGAACTTATACGCTGCCGATCTTCCAAGCCCTCTCGCTTTTCAAAAGGGATACCTCTCATCCCCTACAGGGTATAGCGTCAACTTCGACTTCACGTTCGGTTTCCCCTTCGCTCTGGGAGGGAATCTCGTAGTGTCGAACAAGTTCGACGGCGACGATCAGTACAAACACATCCGCCTTCTCACAAGCCAGCCTGTTATCCCTGACCAAACGGATTACAACAACACGTTCTTCCACATTTCCACGATAGCTCAGTTGTACTATCCGATCATGTTCAAGGATCGTCCTGAGAATCCGAATGTCGCATTCCGGCTTCATATCGGTGGTGCGTTCATGCAGGTTCAACGCGCCTATGTCGTAGAGCCAGGGGTAACACAAAAAGATGGTCGCACCTTCACGGCAGCAGATGAAGGAAAGATGTTTACCCTCGGACGTGAGAAGGACGTGTTCGACATTTACTTCCGTATTTCATTTATCAACCTGTCAGCCAAGAACACCTACGGTATCGGTGTTCAGTACTTCAACGGCAGAATGATGTCCGACGCGTGGCTCGAACTCACCAATTGGCTCCGCGTCGAGATGAAATACACGTTTCTTCTTCGTGACAAAGAAATTTGGGAAATGGATTCGAGCAACTTCATGCTCACACCCCGATTTCGTCTCGGCTTACCTTCCATCTTCAACTGAGGGGAATCGACAGCATGAACATCACTACCACCCACTCAACAACTTCTCGCCTCATGATTCGAAGCCTTCTCATTTGGACTCTTACACTCTGCACTATCGGCGTGTTTTCTCAGAACGCTCTCGCGCAAAGCCCCGACGGATTGATCATGTCCGTCGATCAGGCGCTGCGGTTCATGAGAAGCGCGAATTACTCGGAAGACGACATGGTTCGCCGTCTTGCCTGGACGGATAAACTTGTCAGCGAGATGGTAAATTACAGGCCATCGGATGACGATCGCCAGAACTACATGCGGCTGCTCGATCTTGCCGTGAATCACTTCCAGGATGAGAACATCCGTCTCCGCGTCCTCCTTCGTGCGGTAACGACGCTCGATCCTCTCGTGCAACGGTACTTCCCGCAGTGGGTCGTGCAGGACGAAGCCATGATCCTGGAGATCATGAGAAAGATTCGCGACAATCGCGATGACCTCCGCGATGCGGAAGCGGTCGAAATCGCCGACCGGGTCCTCACGGGAAAGGCGCGGCTTCGCGTCGTTCAAAGCCCGAAGGATCAAGAGAATCTCATCGGTATCATCATCGAGAAAGCGCGTTCGAAGAACGCCGGCAATCCCGAATCCGCGGGATTCATCACCAATGTCGAAAGCTCGGAATTCGATGACTATAGAATCGTCGGGCGGAAGAACCTTCGTGATGTGCTCACACAGGATCTCTATGAGCGTGTCGTTTCACGTTGGGAGTATGCACACCTCATGGAAACCGGCGTGATCAAACCTGAACCGTACGTTGCGGAAGCGACAATCGGAATTCCGTTCGGCGGCGGCTTCATGTGGACCCTCGAGTCCGACGAAAGAACCTCCGGAGTCGAGATTCAGGTGACGAGAATCCGCGCCGGATTCGAATTGAAGATCGGAAATGAGTGGGTCAACCTTCCGTTCCTCTATGGGCCACAGTGGAATGCATTGTTCGTCTATGAACCATCGAGGACGGAGTACATCAAGCTCGGTCCTTCCATTCCGTTCACGTGGGGCGACATGAGTATTCACGATGATTTCCCGCTTTTCAAAGCGCGAAAGCTCAATGGCACCTGGGGCGCTGCAGGTGAATACTTCAAACAATTGTCCATCCCGGTAACGGCATTCGACGATGGCGATGGTATCGGCGCCGCTGCCTACGTATCCTTCGGACTTCCGACACTCGGTAACAAGAAGATCACCAACGCAAACGGACTGATTCTCAATCAAGAGAACAAGAACATCCTCGTTCCGCTGCCTTGGGAACAACCCCCAACCGATCCGAAAGAACGGAAAGCGTACTTAGAGGATAAGGTCGGGTTCTATTACATGCCCGCAACAGCGACTGCGTATTACTGGCGTGATTTGAATTTCCTCATGAGCGGCCTGCGCATCCATGCCGGTATCGGCTATCAGAAAGTGAATCATGCCCGCAGACGATACCAGTCCGTCGATGGCGGTTCCGACCCCGTGCTCGTATCCGATACGGTGCACGTGATGTCCGGCGATGGCACGCTTGACCTGTATGCGAAGTTAGCATACAATCACCGCGGGAGAACCACATACGGCGCATCGTTGCAGTACTTCAACGGCGGATTGATGGGCGAATTGTATCTCAACATTTTCAGTTGGATGAGGGCGGAAGTACGCTATTCACGAATCGTTTTCCGCGATCCGGAGAAATGGGAACACCAGGAAATGATCGTCCCCGGTTTACGACTCGGGTTTTCATTCTAAAAGCCCTGACCCGCCCTGTGCGGGAGATTTCTACAGCAGGCGGTGGGATAACCATCGCCTCTGTCATTTTATCTCCTTCCCTGTGCTAATGAAATGTCAATCAGAGAACGAGTGAACTGAAGAACTGATATGACTCGCCGCAAAGGCTCCATAGTACTCTTGCTCCTTATCGTCTTATGGCGGTGGTGTGATTCCGCAATGGCTCAATCCTCACGCGGTACCGACCCACTGGATCGCCCGATGATCATCTCTGCTCGCAGTGCGTATCCGGAGCGAGTGAGCGTAGTACTTCGTTCCGTCGATATCAGCCGCTTCCCGGAAGTCAGCGTCATTCTCGATGCGCGTGATTCATCGGGCGCATATTTCGGAGATTTGAAAAAGAACGATCTGTTCATCCTGCAGGACAATCGCCCCGTGATCATCACGGCGCTTGAACAGATATCCTCATCGAATACGCTGCCGATAGATATCGTCTTCGTTATCGATCAGACGGGCAGCATGCGTCCGAAGGTGAATGAAGTCAAGAACAATATCGCCGAGTTCGCGCAGCGCCTTGCGCATAAAGGAGTCGATTACCGCCTCGGATTGATTTCTTTCTCGGACCGCATCGAACGGCGACGGGAGTTCGCGGAAGACGTGAACACCTTCATTTCATGGATCGATGGTCTGACGATCGGCGGTGGCGGAGATGATAACGAAAACGCGCTCGAAGGATTGTATGAAGCGACGACGCTTCGATTCCGACAATCGGCACAGAAAATTCTCATTCTCATTACGGACGCGATGTATCATCAAAAAGGGGATAAGGGCGATGGACGAACGGAATTTACGACGGAGTCCATGGTGACACTGCTCGAGAAGCAAGCTGTCCGCCTCTTCGCGATCACGCCGCCGCAATTCGAGTCCTACGAACGGCTCACGGAAGTCACGCGCGGGAAACGGTTCAACATCATCGAGAGCTTCAGTTCTCTTCTCGATGACTTTACGGCGTCACTGACGAACCTCTACGCCGTGCGCTACAGGATGTCGGAAACCGTGCCTCCTGAAAAAGTCATTCTGGAGATCCGCAACTCGCGTGACGAGGTCGTGCTCAACGAAGACGTGCCGGTGCTCGAAGTCGATAAAAAGTTCGTTCTGGAAAACATCCTCTTCGATTTCAATCAAGCCACGTTCAATCGTGCATACGTCGAAGAACTTCAGAGCATCTATGAAATGCTGAAACAATATCCCGCCATGCATGTCGAGGTGCGTGGCCATACCGACATGATCGGAAGCGACGAATACAACATCGCGCTCTCGGATGCCCGAGCGCGTTCAATCAAAAAATATCTGACCGATCGTGGGATTTCCAGCCATCGCATCACCACGCGTGGAATGGGGAAATCTCAACCGATCGCAAGCAACGATACTGAGCTCGGCAGGCGCTTGAACCGGCGCACCGAAATCATCATTACGCAGAAGTAATCACTCACCCATCACTTTCACGATGACGCGCTTTCGGCGCTGGCCGTCGAATTCCGCATAGTAAATCTGCTGCCAGGGACCGAAGTCCAACCTGCCTATTGTAACAGGAACGATAACCTGATGATGCACGAGAAGGTTTTTCAGATGCGCGTCACCGTTGGTTTCTCCCGTCCGGTGGTGCCGGTAATCAGCGCGAAACGGGGCGAGCTTCTCAATCCATTCGTCGATATCGGCTATCAATCCGTCCTCAGCATCATTGACGTAAACCCCTGCGGTGATGTGCATTGCCGAGATGAGAACCATACCCTCTGCGATTCCGCTTTTGCGAAGAATTTCCTCGACCTCACTGGTGATATTGATGTATTCCCGTTTCTTTTTTGTGTGGAAGCTCAGATATTCCGTATGAAACTGCATTCATTCCTCCATGAAGAATTCAGAATATAACCGAGATGATGATAGCACTCCTGCGCTTCGCGAGCAAGAGGAGGAGCAACTCGATGCGACGTTGATCAGCATCATTTATCAGAGCAACGCATCATCGTATGTGGTCGGTCGATTCGAAGTCGCAAACGAACTTTTCCCGGTGGTGGCGAACGGCGATATGGTCGGTCCCGTCGCAGGAGAGTCGTACATACTTCGTGGTGCATGGGTGCAGCATCCGAAGTATGGCAAGCAATTCCGTTGGACGTCCTATCAGATTCGTAACCCATACACTGCCGATGGCATCGAACGCTTTCTCGCATCGGGTTGGATAAAGGGCATTGGGAAGACGATCGCGAAACGCATCGTGAAGCGGTTCGGCGCCGGAACGATCGATATTCTTAACGATGATATCGAACGCTTGCTCGAAGTCGATGGGATCGGTGAAAAAACGCTCGAAGATATTCGGGAGTCGTGGGAAGCGCACAAAGGTTTACAGGTAGTGATGACGTTTCTTCAGGAACACGGCGTCGGCGCCGGCTACGCTGCGCGTATCTATCGCGTGTACGGGAATCAGACCATCGATACGATCCGTGATAATCCCTACAGGCTTATCAGCGAGGTCGATGGCGTTGGCTTCATCACCGCCGACACGGTTGCGCGTTCGATGCAATTCTCACCCGACCATCCCGAGCGAATCAGCGCCGCGATCGTGTATTGCCTCGCCGATGCCGCGAATTCCGGCGGTCATTGTTTTCTCCCGGTGAACGAATGCATCAATGCGGCGAGCAGGCTCATCAAAGTCGAATCGACGGAGGTACAGTTCATTCTTCATCGCATCGCCGAGCATCGCCGCGTAGTGCTTGAAAACGAGCGCGTTTTTCTCCCGGAGTATTACTATGCGGAAACGAGCGTCACACAATCCGTCGAACGGCTGTTCAATGCGGAGCTTGCCGCGGAGGATCAGATCCAAGTAGCGGCATCCATTCGCGCATGTGAAGAGGAACTCGGTATAACGTTTTCACCCATTCAGGCGGAAGCGATTCAAAAAGTATTCGCTCATCCGGTAATCGTGCTTACCGGTGGTCCTGGTACGGGAAAAACGACTGCAATCGCAGGAATTCTCGCCGTTGCCGATGCGCTGGAAATGAGCGTTGAGCTTTGCGCTCCAACCGGCAGAGCAGCGAAGAGGCTTTCCGAACTCGCGGGCGCAGACGCGCGGACGATTCATCGATTGCTCGAATACAATCCGAAGGAAAATGTCTTTCAGCGGACGATGGACAGGCCGCTCGAAACCGATATGCTCATCGTGGATGAGATGTCCATGGTTGACGTCCAACTGATGGCGTATCTCCTCCAGGCGGTTCCGGATGGCGTGCGGCTTGTTCTCGTCGGCGACGTGGATCAGCTTCCGTCCGTAGCGCCGGGAAACGTCCTCGCGGATCTCATCGACTCGCAGCATATAGAG
>CAYUWG010000030.1:0-40894 GCA_964448285.1 uncultured Chromatiales bacterium | reverse complement strand
TTTTCACCAAGGACAAACCCAATCCAACGCCGTCATACGGCCTTGAGTAACCGGCTCCTTCCTGTGTGAATTCATCGAAGAGAAAGGGGAGAAACTCCGGTGCGATCCCGATGCCCGTGTCGCGTATTTCGACGTACTGCGCATCGGCGTCAGCGATGAAGCGAACGGTAACGCTGCCTTCAAGCGTGTACTTCAACGCGTTATCCAACAGGTTGGAGATGGCCTGGCCTACGGAGTATTTATCGAGATGCACGGGGATTAGTCGCGGTTCGTCTAAAAGCTGCAATGCGATTTGCTTCTCGGCAGCTTTGCACTCGAAGGATTTTACCAACTGCCGGACTTCATCATAGAGGTCGAAGGTCGTATGCATCGGCGCGTAGGTCCCGGCTCGAAGCGTCGAGAGATTGAGAATCTCATCGATCGTGCGCATGAGTCGCGTGCCGTTCTCCTTGATGTTCGAATAGTATTCGCTCCATTCCTCGTCCGATAAGGTTGTGGAGTATTCGGGGCTTAATAATTCGAGAAAGCCGAAGATGACGTTGAGCGGCGTGCGGATTTCATGGGAGATCATCGCGATGAAGCTATCCTTGAGTTTGCTCGAGGCCTCGGCGGCTTCCTTCGCCTTCTGAAGTTGTTCTTGTGCCCGTTTTACCGCGGTGATGTCGCTTGCAATACCGTCTAAGCGCACGAGCCTGCCTTGTGAATCCATGGTGGGCTGTATCCGGGCTTCGATCCATCGGACCTCGCCGGAGGGATGGTTGATCCTGAATTGGCCGAGGAGTTTTTGACCTGCGTTGAGAATCGGATACCCGGCATCGATCCTCGGTCGATCTTCCGGAAGAGCGAGTTGATACCAGAGATTCGGATTCTCAAAGAATGCCTCCGGCGGATATCCAAAGACGTCCAAGTGTGCCGGTGAAGCGACGAGCATTCTGTTTCTCACCATGTCGAGAGCGAATACCGCGACAGGGAGATTGCTATACAGAGTCGTCAGTTGATTGATCGCGTCTTCCCGCTGCTGTTCGACGCGCTTCTGCTCGGTGATATCAATGCCGATACCTGCCAGGCCTGTCATTACTCCATCCTCGATGATCGGATTGACGATCAATCGCACCCATCCGTCCTTCTTGCCTAAGAAACGCACGTCCACCGTGACGTTGTGTTTTGCAGAACGAAGCTGATCCCAAAAAATGCGATGCACACGTTCACGGTCTTCAGGATAGACGAACTGCAAATAGAATCTCCCCAACAACTCATCGACGCGATATCCCAACGTGCGCGCACCTGCCTCGTTGACGAACGTGAAAAGCCCCCGGAGGTCGGAGTTGAAGAACAGTGCCTTCGTGCTTTCGGCTAAGTTCCTGTACCTCAGCTCGGATTGCATCAAAGAAGCCAGAGCTTCCTTCTTATCCGTGATGTCATAGTGTACACCAAGCGAACCGATAAATTTCCCTGAAGCGTTGTAGAGGGGTGTTCCATAGACGCGGAAGTATTTCAGCAGGCCTTCCTTCGTGCGAACCGGCAGTTCGTAGGATTCGCTTCTTCCCCGTGCCCGCTCTTTTCCACGCTTCTGCATGACCGGTTGCTCATGAGTATCGAGCAGGATGGACGATGCGACTTGTCCGCGTAGTTCGTGAAGCATATATCCCGTCATGGCGCAAAACACGGGGTTGGCATAGACGACGCGCTCATCCGTATCCACCTGGAGAATTCCCATCCCCATCGACTCGATCATCTGCTGGTAGATATTGACGGAGTTATCACGTATGGAGACTCCTCTTCGAACAAAGAGAAAGACAAGCACGGATGCCATGACGATAACGCTCAGACTGGCGGCGAAGTCCAACAGTACTTCCGTTTCACGCCCCCATAAGTGAAGCACGGTCAGCGTGATTGCGACCCAGAGTGCGTGGAGCAAGAGAAATCGCAACGAAATTTTTCTTCGGCCAACTGCTATCGTTGACGTTCTGATTTGGGAAAAGAAATCGGACACTATTTGACTATAGGCGGTAAGTGATGGTGGTGATGGTGAGTCCCTCTGAATAGTCGCTGCATGTTAGCAAAGCGTGGAAATGTCGACAATGACTTTGGTCAAACACGTTGAAAAAAATTCTTCATGAATTTCATGTAAGCTTTTCCTTTGTTCCTAACGGTGTTTCGGTTCAATAAAAAACGTCCCTTCAATGAGTATCGAAGGGACGTTGGTGTTCGGGTATCCGGTTGAATTATCCCCGGTCGGTCCTGATGTCGCGGCGTCGGTCGAGACGTTGCTTCAGGAGTAGCGTCTTTGCGATTTGCTCGCGCGTCAGGAGCGCGTTCATGGCGGCAATCAAAGCTTCATGCTCGGCTTGCAGCCATTTCGCCAATCGCTCCCGGCTGTCGAAGAGCGATGCGGTCAACACGCGCTGGCGCTTCTGCTGGGACTCACGAATCAGCTTGAGCAGAGCAGCTTTCACGCGCTCGGATAAATCCGGATTGGCGGCAAGGATCAGGCGGTAATATTGGAATGCTTCAAGATCGAGTCCGTAACGGTCTCGCGCATCCAACCGGCCATCCTGGACAGAGGCGTCGTCCGCTTTCAGCAGCGCGACGGTCTGCGTGTCGGAAGCCGGCTCCACCGTTCCTTGCGAATCACAAGCCCCGATAATCAAGGCCGGTGCAAGCAGAATTCCTGTGATGATTTTCTTCATACAATCTCCTTATGTGGTTATTAAAAGCTGTACGACGCATAGTCGCGAGGAAATGACATCTTCATCGCACCAGAAGTTACGCAAAGGAACGTGAAGTCGGAAGTCAGAGGTCGGAAATCAGAGGTCGGAGATCGGAGGTCGGTTCAGGAGCTAAAAGAAGAATGACCTTCTTACAGCAATTGAAGGAAAGGTTGATAAAGGAATGCTTCGCCGTAACGAAATAGACGATGGAATCCCTGTCCGAAAGCGAAATGAAGAAACCCGTCCCGTGATAAGAAGCGCCGCCCCACGACGTCGAGATAACGCCGATGGGTGCTTCAAGGATTTCACTCATGGAAGTTCTCGATGAACAGCCAATAAGAATTATCAAGGTTGATGCAAGATGAGCGATACAGATATTTGTTGTGAGTTGCCTCCGTTTCATATTTATCATGGTATTTATGTTATCGACGTTACGATGATAGTCAATACGGCTTACTCTACCTCGAAAAGCTAAATGATCATTTTCTCTAGCATTGGTTCACTGTATCACGGTTTACAGCAAACTGTGCGATCGATGTTTATTTGCCCTCCTGATTCTGGCTGTGATGTACGCCATGTGACTGTTGCGGTGTAGGTTTTAGTAGCATCGAGGCAAACACCTCAAATACTTTGAGTCTCATCCTCACAGTCGAATGATTGAGAAAAAGACTGTGTGGTTCTGGTCATCAACGATAGTACTTGACAACCTCCGCTACCGCTCCCACCGCAATCGCATTGGGCTACCTCAGAAATGGTAACTGTCACGGCATTACATGGGCAACCCGTCCCGAAACAAAAAGTCTTTTGATTTACGCTTCGAATTATTTACAAGGGATGCGTAATCCAAAGGTCGTCGGTGTGCAAAACAAGATCCGGCTAAGAGGAATGAGGGAAGTATCCCCTGAGCGATGTGCTTTAGGTTTGACATAAGTACCTCCATTAGTGTTGGTTTTAATCTCATGTCTTTCCTGAGTCGTGATTTTTCATTACGCCTCGAAATCGTGTGATGAGATTTTGTTTCGGTTGTCTGTTTTTGTTGTTCTCCGAAGCAACGAAAGGAAAACTCTGCGAAATGATCTGGAGAAGAATCTCCGTGCAAAGTGTGAACTGCGTAGCATTGAGCAATATTGTGGTAGTAAATGCTTCTGATTATGTTTTTTCAATCATTTGCCTTCGCACGTGAGGGTGTTGGTGCTACGTTCTGTGTGAAACAGAGAACATCGAGAGGACAAAGTCAAGCATTTTTGTCGAAACATTGG
Organism: uncultured Chromatiales bacterium; assembly: GCA_964448285.1. Classification (GTDB taxonomy): domain Bacteria; phylum Bacteroidota; class Ignavibacteria; order SZUA-365; family SZUA-365; genus CAYUWG01. The sequence goes on along the minus strand of CAYUWG010000030.1, from coordinate 36,924 downwards.
GTTGACGGTGTCTTCGTTCAATCCAATCGACAATGCAAACGCTCGAAGGGACGACGCCCTTATTCAGAGCCAGAAATGACTTTGTATCCTAAGCCGATGCCAAGTATGAAGTGCTTGCTGATTCCTGCGCTGATATAGCCTTCGAACTTCCCGTAACTCATCAGCGCGCCGACGGTCGCTTTAAATGCCGTGTCGTCAAGAGAGATGTGCGCCGTCTGCGGGTCTATGTCGTATCCGATTTGATCGACCATGCTTTTCGGGAGAGTGAAGCGATAGGAGCCTTTCGAAGTCAGGTGCTCGATGGAGAGACCGAGGTACGGTTCGATCCAACCGAATCGCCGGCTTGCATGGATGTTGAACGTGAGCATGTTCGTCCACGCGCGCAGGCGGGCTTGTGTAGCTCCGACGAAGTTATCGAGCGTCGAATACTGATATCCGAACTGTGCGGCAAGCTCGACGGGAGGATCCTCGAGCCAGTTCGAGATGCTGTGACGGAGCGCGATTCCGAAGAAGGAGAATTTCCCGATGGTGGTATCGTATTCGATCGGCGGGATGTAGCGGATCAGTCCCTCGGTGTTCTTCCACGTTCCGATTTCAAACTGCGGCACGCCTGCAAAGACGAAATCCTTGTTCGTCCCGGCTGTGAGCGTGAATTCATCCGGAAGAGTTGCGAGCGTGGCGCTGTCGATCCATGGGAAGTTTCGCCGGATATAATCCTTCGGAATCGGAAAGTTTTCCCCCTCGCTACCGAACACCGTTGACGAACGTACGGTCTGCTTCAGTTCGCCGGTGGCAACCGCTCCTCGCATGATCTGTTTGAAGACGGCAACTTCGGCTCCGTCCGATTTGCGGTCATCGAGCGGAAGGTACGCAGTGTAGGAGCGCTGGTCGTCCCGCACCCATGCCATCATCGTTTGCAGGGAGAACCGGAACGTCCACTCGTCGCGCTTCGAGATGGTTGCGGAATTGAAGAAACCGTGGTTCGCGCCGACGTTGGAGACGATCACGAGCGGTCCCATGTATCCGGTCGCATTCTCCTGGAAGAGCTGCAGCGAGTAGTCTTCAAGCAATTTTTTTGTGTTTATCTGCTGGCCGTAAGTCGCGGTTGCGACGGACAGGAACGCTGATGCAAGAAGGATGGAACGTGTTACTCTCATACAAGACCTAAAAAGTTATTCCTGCTCCAAAGGTGATGTGATGCTGATATCCGATACTGTAAGAAGCGGTAACGTCCACGACTGCTATCGTCAACGTCAGCCCAGCCGTCATGCGGATGTTCGGTCGCTCGAACTCGAGGGAAAGCTGCTGCGCCTCGTTCAACTCGCCGGGTAAATCGCTTACGGGCGGCGTGTAGTAATACGAAGCCTTGACGTTGTAGCTGTCGTAGCCGATGCCCGCAAGGACAGTGAAGATGAGGAACGGTGCGCTCACGTGAACGTTGCCGGACCATCCGCGCACGTGCAGGATCTCACCGATGCGAACATCCTGATATGCGACCATCGCGGCGATATCCAAAGGGAGGTTCAGCGTTTGTGAGATGCTGTGCTTCAAGCCGAATCCGAGAAATCGGACTTTGCCGATCTCCGAGTCGTACGTGACCGAAGGGATTGCGCGAATCATCAGTTCGCTGGAAAAGAACGTCCCGACATTGAGCTGGGGAACGACGAGGAACGTTGCTCTCACATTCGTTCCATCGGGAAGGGGAACGTCCGGGTACGGCTTGCCTGACGGGTCGAGTTGTGATGATCTCAGAACTGCTCCCTTGTCACCGAATATCGTTGCGGTCGCGACCGTGGCCGGATAACCGAGGGCGGTCATGCTTTCCGGAAGCTTTGCGACGAACTGCAAATCCTTTTCCGGGACGATGGACCAAATTCCTTGGAGACCGAGCCAGAAATGAAAACCTTGTCTTACGCGCGCGGTGTGATAGAGGCCGCTGTTCAATCCGTTGCCGATCGCATCGGCGGCGGGGCGCATGAAATCGCGCACGAGAGTTTCGACTCCGAGTTCGCGCGCGCGGTCATTCAGCGACTGGGCGGGCGCTACGCAATGCATCACTCCGATCAACACGATGGCATGGACTGAGCGCAGGCGTCGCATTCTCGCACTCATGCCCTGTGGTTGATTTGTTCGAGGATGCGCGATGTGATTTCATCGATCGGCCCGACGCCGTTCACCTGATACAATTTCCTTCTCCTTCGATACTCTTCGAGCAAGGGCTGCGTGGTTTCGTGGTAAATCACGAGACGATGGCGAATCGTATCGATGGCATCGTCCGAACGGCCGCGCTTCAGAAGCCGCTCGATGATCTCATCATCCGGAACGATGAGCGTGATGACGCCATCGAGCGTGGTTGAGTGCGCCTCGAGTGTTTCGTCGAGAAAGGCGACCTGCGAAGTCGTTCGCGGGTATCCGTCAAGCAGGAAGCCATTGAGATTCTCCGGTCGCCGGAGATAGTCCGCGACGAGTTCGTTCGTCAGATCATCCGGGACGAGGTTGCCTGCATCGAGATATTCGCGCGCTTTCAGGCCGAGCGGCGTACCGAGCGTGATATTCTCACGAAAGATGTTACCCGTCGATATGTGGGGAATATCGAAGTGCTGCGCGATGAATAATGCCTGGGTTCCTTTCCCGGCTCCAGGAGGGCCGAAAATGATGAGACGCATAATGACTTGAGCTTGAATGGTGTTGATTAGCGGCGTTGTCCGAATGCCGTCGGCTAAGGTAAGGATTTTGATTCCACGTCCACAAGAGCGCCGGATGTCTCTATGCGTTTTTTGGGAGAAAAATGTCGGGAATGACCCTGCTTTACCGCAAGCTGTCCACATGCCGCGTCGATATCCTGACCGGAACTGCTGCGGAGCATGACAGTGATGTTTTGCTCTCGCAGATGTTTTGCGAATCGCTCGATGCGATCGGCGGGCGAAGGTCGCAGGTCCATCGGCAAGCCTTCCGGAAACGCAGATGCGATGGAGTGAAAGGGGATGATGTTCACTTTGCTCGGGACTCTTTTGCAGAGCTTCGCAAGTCGTCGTGCGTCTTCAAGCGTATCGTTCAGGCCGTCGAACAGGATGTACTCGTAGGTGACGCGCCGTCTCGTTTTCCGATAGTAGTACTCAGCCGCACCGACAAGCTCCTGCAACGGATGCTTTCTGTTGATCGGCATGAGCTTGTTGCGAAATTCATCCGTCGTTGCGTGAAGGGAGATTGCCAGCTTTCCCTTTCGTCCCTCATCAGCCATCCGCCTGATCCCATCGACCACGCCCGCCGTCGAAACGGTGATATGCTGCGCTCCGACGCCGCACGTAGTTTCGTGCGTTATGAGGTCGATAGAATCCATCGTCGCATCGTAGTTGAGCATCGGTTCACCCATCCCCATGTACACGAGATTGGTGATGCGTTTCGGCGAACGCTTCCGAACGGCAATGTACTGGCCGAGGATTTCGCCGACCGTGAGATTGCGCTTGAGCTTCATCGATGCCGTGGCACAAAACGCGCAGTTCAGCGGGCATCCGACTTGCGTGGAAATGCAGAGCGTCAGGCGTTTCGGCGCGGCGTCATCAGCACTCTCCGAGGGAATGAGAACGGATTCGATCTTCCTTTCGTCGTTCAGCGCGAAGAGGAACTTCCGCGTCCCGTCTTCGCTCTCCTGTTCGATTTCCATCTGCGGATGTGCGACGTCGAAATGAGACGCCAACTCTTTTCGCAGCGTCTTCGGAAGATTCGTCATCTCGTCGAATGATTCGGCGCCGCGGTTGTAGAGCCAGTAAAACACCTGTACGGCACGGAAACGCTCAAGGCCGATGGAACGGAATTCCTCGCGGAGTTCGTCCAGTGTTTTTCCGAAGATGTTCGTCCGAGTCATAGGGGCAATCTATTTTCCGCGCATCGGATTCCAAAGCGCCGATTCAGCAGGCGAACATTCCCTTGACCCGTTGAGATGTTTGAAGAGAGAGGAGCCCGGAGATTGCACGGATAGGTGCAGATTGGTAAGTTCTTCACCAAGAAATGCGATCATCCAACAGACGTTGCTCACTCACTATCATTCGAAATATTGGACCGCAAAGAGCGGAAAGGGCACAAAAAACCTTTGTGATCTCTGTGCTCTTTCCTGTTGAAAAAAAATGAAGAACATGAAAGAACTGTGCGATACGATAAGGCAAACGGCGTTTGAGATTCATGCCTATCTCGGTCAGGGGCATCTTGAGAAGGTATATGAGAATGCGCTCGTTCATCGACTGAGGAAAATCGGTATGGCCGTGCAGCAACAATTTCCAATCGATGTGTTTGATGAAGACGGGACTCAGATTGGTCATTATATCGCTGACATCCTTGTGAGAAGAGAATTGATTGTAGAAGTGAAGACTGCAAAGTCAATCGCAAGAGAACACGAAGCGCAGATACTCGGATACCTGAAGGCAACCCGGTTACAGCATGGACTGCTGATCAACTTCGGTTCATTTAGGTTTGAGATACGGAAGTATATATGGAACCACAAAGAACACAAAGAACACAAAGAATCTTTGTGATCTCTGCGTTCTATGCGGTATGAAAGCATGACAGAAGGAAGTCTGCAAGCTTCACCTTGATGAGCTTATATGGAACCACAAAGAACACAAAGAACACAAAGAATCTTTGTGATCTCTGCGTTCTATGCGGTATGAAAGCATGACAGAAGGAAGTCGGCAAGCTTCACCTTGATGAGCTTATATGGAACCACAAAGAGCACAAAGAACACAAAGAATCTTTGTGATCTCTGCGTTCTATGCGGTATGAGGATGACAAAGGAAGTCGGCAAGCTTCACCTTGATGAGCTTATATGGAACCACAAAGAGCACAAAGAACACAAGGAATCTTTGTGATCTCTGCGTTCTATGTGGTAGAATCAGCTTTTTCACACAGCATGAAGAAAGAAGCGCTATGCGAAAAACTTGTACTTTTGACTGATGAAACACGCAGTCTTGGCTCTTCTCGTTTTCCTGATGTGCTGCGAACCGATAACCGCTCAACATGCGGACAGCGTTGTCGTCACCTCCGGTTCGAATGGCTTGCGTTACGATACTTTGCGTCTCGATCGTCCCTTCGCAGAGGTGAAGCCCGTGGATTACTGGCGTGTTGCCGCCGTGGGTGGTGCCGCCGTTTCGACGCTCGGTGCGTCCTATCTTTATCTAAAGGACACGTGGTGGAAAGAAACGGGTTCTTCGTTTCACTTCGATCAGGGAGGTGACATGAAGTATGCGCTCAACCTCGATAAGGTGGCGCACTTATATGGAGGTCATATTGCCGCCGATCTTTTTACGGGTGCTTTGCGGTGGGCTTACGTACCTGATAAGACTGCGGCTTGGTATGGAACCGGTCTCGGCATTTTCGTTCAGTTCGCAATTGAACTGAAAGACGCTTATGCGCCTCGATGGGGTTTCAGTGTCTGGGACGTTGTGAGCGGAAGCATCGGGAGTTTCTTTTTTCTTGCGAAGCACTATTCGCCGATCATCAAAGCAATCGACGTGAAGTTCAGCTATTGGCATCGATCGGACCACTATTTCCACCTGAAAGAAACCGGCCGCTGGAACGACGACTACGTGAACCAAACGTACTGGGCGTCTTTCAAAGTCAACGAGCTTGTCCCGCGAGATTGGGAACCATTCTGGCCGGACTGGCTGGCGATTGCCATCGGTTTGAGCCTCGATGATAAAATCGTCGGGTACGACCCGAAATATCCCGACCGCACCGGAGGGAGTCACGAAATCTATCTCGCGTTCGACGTCGATGTCACGAAAATTCTCCCTTCGAACAACAGCTTTTGGGAAGGCGTGAAGCACTATCTCAACTATGTCAAATTTCCTGCACCGGCTATCCGTTTGACGCCGGGTGTGATTTGGTACGGCCTGTATTTTTAATGCGAACTCTCTGCCTTCTTTTTCTTCTCATGCACCTGAGTGCAGTTGCTCAGTCAGGCAGCGTTGATACGATTTCGTCGCAGAGTGCGAGGCCGGATTCATCGATGGTCGATACTTCTGTTGCAAAGCCTCATGCCGCTCCGGTACCGTTCGAAGGATACAATCCCAACGAAACGTCGATTCGCTGGGATCACGCGGCTATCGTCAGCGCTGCACTCGCGGGGACGGTGACGGCGATCCACATCTACCAGCGGAATGCATGGTGGAAAGATCAACGCACGGATTTCCACTTCGTCGATGACAACGAATACGCTCTCAACGTGGACAAAGCCGGGCACTATGCAGCGGGTGCATTCAACTCGTTCCTCGGACAGAAAGCCTTCGAGTGGAGCGGCTTCTCAAAGGAAGCGTCCGTGTGGGGAGGTTTTGCTATCGGTGCGCTGTTTCAAACATACGTTGAGCTTGAGGATGGCTATGCCGGCAACTGGGGATTCAGCAGGGGAGATGCGTATGCGAACCTTATCGGTGCTGCATGGCCGATCGTTCAGTATTACGTTCCTTATGCCGAGCACATTCAGCCGAAGTTCACCTACTGGCCTTCGACGCGTCTTCTTGAAGGAAAGCACCACGGCGGGAATATCATCGACGACTACGAAGGGCAGACATACTGGGTGGCCGTGCACGTCCATGGTCTTCTTCCGAAATCATGGAAGCCCTACTGGCCGGACTGGCTCGGCATTGCCCTCGGAGTGTCCGTGCGGGAGATCGAGAACAGGGAAGCGACGCAGCGCAATGTCATCCTCGCTCTCGACTACGATATGAGCAAGATTATTCCCGGCGAGAGTTGGTGGCTTCACACGCTGAAACAGGCGCTGAACTTCCTTCACTTCCCATCGCCGGCTATCAGAATTTCCCCCGGCTTCGTGAGCTACGGATTGTATTTCAAGTAACGTATTCCATAGCTGCTCCATGATCAGTGTCGTCATTCCCGTCCTCAACGAGGAAAAGCTTCTGCCGGGTCTCCTCCGTCAGTTCACACCGGAGTTATGTTCTGAATTCACCATCGAAATCATCGTCAGCGATGGGGGAAGTACCGACGCGACGGTCGCAGCGGCAGAAGAATATGGAGCGCGCGTTGTACGACATCTCAATGCCACGAAGCAGACGATTGCAGAGGGGAGAAATGCAGGTGCAGCGATTGCCCGAGGTGGAGTTCTTTTATTTCTCAATGGAGACGTTCTTTTGGGCAGTCCTGAAAACTTTTTTCAGGAAGTAAATCGTTTCGTGCGGTCGGGAGCGGTTGCAGCAACGTGTTCCATTCGCATTTTCCCAAACGAAGAAACGCTTGTCGATAAGCTCTTTCACGGCGTGTACAATCGATACATCCGGCTTCTCAACCTTGCAGGCGAAGGAATGGGGCGTGGTGAATGTCAGCTCATTCGCAAGGAAGTGTTCGACGCGCTGGGCGGCTACAGCGGCGACCTCGTTGCCGGAGAAGACTACGATCTTTTCAGGAGAGCAAAACGGAAAGGTCGCATCATGATGTTGAAGGGCGTCGTGGTTTACGAAAGTCCGAGGCGTTTTCGCAAATACGGATACACACACATTCTCTGGAGTTGGATTCGAAATGCGTACTCCGTTATGCGTTACCATCGCTCGGCCTCCGACACGTGGGAGCCAGTGCGATGAACCGCGAACATTGCGCAACACACAGAATTTCATCATGGAGTGAAAAGCGCATTGATTGCACACCTCAGTTTCCTTAGTTTAGGGTTGTGATAGATGACACCCTCCTCCTCCCACTCGTTTGAAGGTTCCAGACACCATGTTTCGTAGAAAGTTTTCCGTAGCCACCGTGTTCGTGCTTCTGGTATTTGGTGTATTTCTCGGTACGCAGATCCGGGCAATCTCAGAAGACAACATCTACCAGCAGATCAGCAAGTTTCAGGACGTCCTCAGTTTCATCCAGAAGCATTACGTCGATGAGGTCAACACCTCGAAGTTGGTCGAATCGGCGATTCAGGGAATGCTCAAAGATTTGGACCCGCACTCGGTCTATATCGATAAGAAGCAGTTTTCGAAGGTGCAGGAGGACTTCAAGGGAAGCTTCGAAGGCGTGGGAATCGAGTTCAACATTCTCCATGATACGATCACGGTCGTAGCGCCGATCTTCGGAGGGCCGAGTGAGAAGGTGGGAATCCTTGCCGGAGATAAAATCGTGAAGATCAATGACGAACCGGCGACGAAGTTTACGAATGAAGACGTGCAGAAGCGGCTTCGCGGTGAGAAGGGAACGAAAGTGACCGTCGAGATTATCCGCGCCGGTATTTCGAATGCGTTGACGTTCACCATTACACGGGATAAGATTCCCCTCTACAGCGTTGACACGTACTTCCTCCATGAAGACGGCACCGCGTACATGAGCATTAACAGATTCTCTTCAACGACGCATCAGGAGTTTCTCGACGGGCTTCGCCAACTGCGAGCAAAGGGAATGGAGAAACTCATCCTCGACCTGCGGGGAAATCCCGGAGGATACCTGGAGCAATCCTTCCGCATGGCGAATGAATTCCTGCGTAAAGACCAGAAGATCGTGTACACCAAAGGGCGCCGTCCGGAATTCGATGAGAATTACGTGGCAACCGGTTCGGGAGAATTCCAGCAGCTTCCGTTGATCATCCTGATCAGCAACAGCAGCGCATCGGCAAGCGAGATCGTTTCCGGAGCAGTGCAGGACCATGATCGCGGACTCGTTGTCGGTGAAACGTCATTCGGTAAAGGACTCGTGCAGCGTCAGTTCGATCTCGCGGACGGATCGGCCTTCCGCCTGACGACGGCGCGCTATTACACGCCTTCCGGTCGGATCATCCAACGTCCGTACGACGGGAAGTCGGATGAAGAGTATTATAAAAGTGCTCTGGCGCGTGACGAGGAACAGGGAGAGAATATCAATCACGAACAAGAGGCCGATACATCACGACCGAAATTCAAAACGACGAGCGGGCGAACCGTTTATGGCGGTGGCGGCGTGACGCCGGACTACATCGTTCGTGCGGAACGCTTGCAGGAGTACACCGCAAAGATGCGCGCGTACGTTTTCGAGTTCACGACCGGCTACATGGACAAGCACGGACCAGCGCTCCGCAAGGAATACGGCAAAGGCGACGTCATCGCATTCAGCAAGCAGTTCACCGTCGATGATGAGATGTTGCAGGCATTCATTTCGTTCGGAGAGACGAAGAAAGTCCCGTTCAACAAGGAGCAGTTCGAGAAGGATAAGGAATACATGAAGTCGTTCGTCAAAGCACAGATCGGCCGGAATCTGTTTGGCAACGAAGGGTATTTCCGACCGCTGTTGGAAGTCGATCCGCAGTTCCAGAAGGCGAGAACGCTTTTCCCCGAAGCGAAGAAGATCGCCGGGTTGTAATTCCTCTTCCGTTCGATGCAATGAATCATTCCTTTCGGCGTGGCACCGCATGGCGTCACGCTGTTTTGTTGATGCCGCTTGTCGCGCTTGCGTTCTTTATGATGCAAAAGGAAGAAGCGAACGCGGACGTTACCTTCATCCACACCTTCGAGCGACAAAACTCTTCACCGAACTTCAGCGTGTTCCAGGAAGGCGAAGAGTTGGTTTACGAAGTATCGTACCTCAGCATCAAACTCGGCGCGGTGATTGCGAAAGTCGTGGATGTCGATACGCAGAGCGGACGCATCGCATATAAGACCGAGTGCCTCATGCGCAGCTACAAAGGGGTTCCGTTCGTAACTCTCCATACGATCTTTCAGAGTACGCTTTCAGATTCACTTGCATCGCAGTCGTTTTCGACGCGTGAACATATTTCGGATACTCTGAATAAGTACATTCACTACTCCTTTCCACGAAAGAAAAACGTCGTCCATATCTCGGAGCGAATCGGCAATAAACCCGTTCCTGAGAATTACGACACGCTCAGTCTGGACGGGAAGCGATGGCAGGATGGCTTATCCCTGCTTTACTATGCACGAGCGAACTCGCATCGTCGTTTTGTCGATCGTGTGCCTGTGCTGATCTATCGCACGAAGGCGACGACGACCATCCAATTCGGAGTAGAGCAGGAAGATATCGAGATCGATGCAGTGGATTACCCCATTCACGCAGTGAAGCTCGATGGCGAAACGGGGTTCACAGGCATTTTCGGATTGACCGGCGACTTCGAAGGATGGTTCAGCGCTGACGATGCATCGATACCGCTGTATGCCAAAATGCACGTGATTATCGGCAGCGTTCGGCTGGAGCTTGTGAAATGGAAACGGAAAGGCTGGAAACCGCCACCATGGAAGGAACGAGGATGATCTATCCGTATCAGGGAATCTTCCCACGCATTCATCCGACGGCGTTCATTACCGACCGCGTGACGATTGTCGGTGACGTGGAAATCGGAGAAGAGGCAAGTGCATGGTTCGGCAGCGTTATCCGCGGCGACGTGGCAGCAATTCGAGTCGGTGCCCGCACGAACGTCCAGGATAATTGCATCCTCCATGTCACATGGAAGAAAGCGCCCTTACACGTCGGCACGGACGTGACCATCGGCCATGGCGCTATTCTTCACGGATGCACCGTCGAAGATCGCGTGCTGATCGGGATGAACGCAACCGTACTCGATCACGCCGTGGTCGGCAGTGAATCGTTGATCGCCGCCGGTGCCGTCGTATTAGAACGTACGCGCGTCCCGGAAGGAGCGCTCGTCGCAGGCGTGCCCGGCAAGGTCGTTCGCATGTTGTCGGATGAGGAACGAGCCGGCATCGTGCAGTCGTCGAAGAACTATCTCTATTACGTCAGTCAGTACCGAGAACATCTCGACATGGAACGTGGGTTGAGTTTCGAAAAATATCTCGAACGCTACGCACAAAAGGTTTGACGATGCTTGAGTCGGACAACCGCATCATGGAAATCATCTCTGCTGCTCTTCGTGAGGACGTCGGTATGGGTGATATCACGACGGAGTGTACGATCCCAACGGATTTACAGGGGCAGGGTGTGTTCATAGCGAAAGCTGCGGGGGTGATCTCTGGATTGGAGATCGCTCAGGCGGTTTTCCAGCACGTCGATCCTGAGTTGCACTTTGCCTTCCATGTAAAAGACGGCATGTCCGTCATGCGTGGAATGCAGCTTGCGACCGTCACCGGTCACGTCTCATCGATGCTCACCGGTGAACGGGTTGCACTGAACTTTCTCCAGAGGATGAGTGGGATTGCGACCCGAACATCGGCGTTCGTCAAACAAGTCGAAGGCCTTCCGGTCGATATCATGGATACGCGAAAGACGGTACCCGGACTGCGTGTCTTCGACCGCATGGCTGTGCGACACGGAGGGGGGAAGAATCACCGTTTCGGACTTGACGATATGGTGTTGATCAAGGACAACCACGTCGCCGTGTGCGGAGGAGTTCGCGAAGCGGTGGAGCTTGTGCGCGCGCGGCTTGCATCACGGAATCAAATGAAAGTGGAAGTCGAAGTGGATACGCTTGCACAACTCGGCTCTCTGCTCGAATGTGACGGCGTGGACTTCATTCTCTTCGATAACTTTTCGCTCGATGACCTCGCGATCGCCGTCAGGCTTGCTCGTGCACGAAGACCGGAAATCTCACTGGAGTATTCAGGCAACGTGTCCGAACACTCCGTTCGCGACATTGCCGAGACGGGAGTCAACCGGATCTCTGTCGGGGCTTTGACTCATTCCGTTCAGGCATTGGATATCAGCTTCGATATTCTCGCGCGAGAGTGACTGCCGTGAGTAGCCCTGCGACTCCAAACCTGACGACCGAATCGTTGCGAACGCTTTTGAAGGGGCAACCGTCTGAAACGATGGTGAAGGATGGATTCCGACGTGCAGCCGTCCTGGTGCCGTTCTACTTTGAAGCGGATGAATGGCATCTCCTTTTCACAAAGCGAACGGAAGATCTCGAGCATCACAAAGGACAGGTTTCGTTCCCCGGCGGGGCATTGGACGAAGGCGAATCTCCTGAGGAAGCCGCACTGCGTGAAGCATTCGAAGAGATCGGTTTGCCTCAATCATCCGTGGAGATCATCGCACGTCTTGACGACATCTGGACTCCCAGCTATTACATCATCACACCTGTTGTCGGCGTGATTTCCTCTGTGGAAGGTCTGGCGCCGTCACCGGATGAAGTCGCGAAGATCATTCGCGTCCCGCTCCGTTTTTTCGCAGATGACTCACATACGCGGTTACAGCGCGTTCACGTAAACGGCTTTACGAGAACGGTCTATTTTTACGATTACTTCGACGAAAAAATCTGGGGTGCTACGGCGTTCATCGTTCGCGACTGCCTGCGACGATTAACGCTGCTCACTTAGCATCGAGCCGAAGCGCGAAATGTCGCGGTTACAAAACCGCAACCGCCGGGCTGGAGGCTTTGCCGCGATTCGTCCATTCCATCATCACCCGGCTGCACATGTCGGCAACGCGCGGAGAAGGATCGTACATCGTTCTGCGCTGTACGGCGAAACGACCTTTGGCCGAATCGAGGTGATAGAGGGCGATCGCCGATAGGATCCGGACCTCCGGATGATCATCGCTTTTCAGGAGATCCATGACCGGTATGACGCTTTGATCGAAATTCCAATCCGGATTCCGCTTCTTCAAATCCGCTAAAGACTGAAGTGCATTCGCGCGTATTTCGACGAGCGGACTTTCCAATCCATGAAGAAGGTTTCTGATGATCAGCTCCTGATCGACCGGCGACGATGACCCAACGTTTGCGGAAAGCGAACCACTGAACAATATGACAAGGCAACACCCAAGTATCATGGGAAAGGCCGTTTTCATAGACATCCTCTGTTGTAAGTGAAACACAAAATCATTTCGTGGCGCGCTACGCCCGAAAAGAAATCCGTGTTACGATGGGATGGATTCTTGACCTTACTTCGATCCAAGTCGAAGGATAGTCTTCCACTCAGTTTCCGTGACCGGCTGCACCGAGAGTCTGTTGCCTCTTCGCAGGAGGTTCATTGTGGCGAGCTTCGGTTCGGCGCGAAGTTCATCGAGCGACAGCGGATGCGGGAAGATGGATTCGAAAGCGATATCGACCATGTACCAGCGTGGATTATCCTGCACTGAGGAAGGATCGAAGTGCCCATGCGACGAATCGAACTGTGTGTGGTCCGGATATCCTTCGCGAACCACCACAGCCGTCCCGACGATTGCCGGCGGATCGGCATTGCTATGGTAGAACAATACGCCGTCGCCAATCTTGATCGAATCGCGGAGGAGATTTCTTGCCTGATAGTTTCGCACGCCATCCCAACGGGTTTTCTTCTTTCGCTTCAAATCATGAATGCTGAAGACCTCGGGTTCCGATTTGAAGAGCCAGTACTGACGTTTCATCGTTTGTCCTTTCATGGAATGAGTTCACTCCGTGCAGACCAGAGTCAGCTTTGCGTCTGCGCGGTATTTGGCTATTTTCCGGTGCGAAATGCATTGCAGGAAAAATATACTCATCGGCATTCAATCCCGACTTCTCCATTGATTCGTACTCTTCTCTTCGACCTCGGCAACGTACTTCTTCATTTCGATCATAGATTGCTTCGCCGGGCATTCCCTTTCGTAAACGGCGCCGGTGAGCATTTCAACGCACTTATGATAGAGTATGAACGCGGAGAAAAAAGCACTGAGCAGTTTCTCTCGGATGTTCACGACATATCCGGAATTCAGGATCGTGAGATTCTTTGCCGCGCATGGTGTGATATCTTCTGGCCGAATGATTCACTGATCGCGCTATTGCCTGCGCTTTCCAAATCTCACACACTCGTGATGCTTTCGAACACGAACCAACTGCACATCGAATATGCACGAACACGTTTTCCACAGGTCTTCACGCCGTTTCATCACTGCGTCTTTTCTTATGAGACCGGTTTGACGAAACCGGACGAAGGCATATACCGCGCCGCATTGAATCTTTCCAACACACTGCCTGACGAGTGTCTATTCTTCGATGACATCGCCGGTCACGTGGAAGGTGCCCGCGCTGTTGGAATGCACGCATTTCAGTACACGTCGGTAAAAGCCATAAAGGACATTCTCGCACTTTACGATATAGAACTCCCTTCATCGACGTGAGTTGGTGATGCGGTGTGAACAGGTGTTTTAATAAATAGCTAAAGGACTCACTTATGAAACAGGTATCAACATCACTTCTTGCGCTCGTGCTTCTCGGTTCGATCGCTTGCGCACAGGATTTGACCAATGTGGATTTTCACTTGAAGGACTACGAAGGCAACGAGAGGTCATTCCAGAAATTCCTTGCGGAAATACGCGGAAGTGAAGAGGCGCCGAAGAAGGGCGCGATCATGCTGAGCTTCTGGGCATTGTGGTGCCAACCGTGCCTGCAGGAGATGAAATCACTTCGCGCATTCTTTGAAGAGAACAAGGACAAGAACGTGCACTTCCTTGCGATCAATCTCGACAATCCGCGAAGCGTGGCGAAGGTGAAATCGTTCATCTCCGCTCAGAACCTCCCGTATCAATTCTGGCTCGATCCGAACAGCGAAGTCTTCAAGAAACTCAATGGTCAGAGTATGCCCTATTCCATGATCCTCAACGAACAGGGTGCGCTCAAACACAAACGCACAGGGTTCATTGCAGGCGATGAAAAAGAAATCGCCGACGACATGCTGAAGACCCTGGAGTGAGTATGAGGATATTGAGATTCATTCTCGTTGCATCGACTCTTCTTCTCGTCACAAGCGTCTCTGCGCAGGTACAATATTCGATCGGAAACTTCCTCCGATATGGAAATGGCGAAATAACTTCGGCGGGGCAGGGGCAACGCTTTGAGTACGTTGAGAATCAGACCAACGCGCGTTTGTTCTGGAGCGACTTTACGATCGGTTTTCAGTATCTCCACGACGATCCGCCGGAATTCGGTCCGCGGTTCACGGGACTAAAGAAGCGTTACGCAGAATTCAGCCGGCATATGTTCGAAATCCGAGCCGGCGATTTCTACACCTTGTATGGGAAAGGCCTTTCCATGAACCTGTTTGAAAACAGGGGAATCAATTACGATACGGGACTCGACGGACTGCGCGGCATTTACCGGCACGACTATGTGAATGCGATTCTTGCCGTCGGCAATATGCGGTACTACGATCTTCTCAATCCGAACAGAATCGAAACCTACTCCGTCAAGAGCGGCAACGTCGAGATAAAGCCTCTGAAAGGAGTATCGCTCGGCGCGAGCATCGTCGGTACGAACGGCGAACTCCCCAGTCCATTCGGCATCGATCGCGTGGAAGCGACGATCCCGGAAATATTGCTCTCCGTGAGTGCATTAGGATTCGATTTCCATGCTTCGTTTGCACACAAACGCGCCTCCGTCGATAGACCGAAAGGCGCCGGACAGATCGAACACTTCACGCGCGAGGGGCAAGGTTTGTACGGAAGTCTTTCGTATGCCAGCGAGATTGGCTTCGGCGTGACGATCGAGTACAAGGATTACCGATTCGACCCGGTCGATCCGTTCGAACGCGTTGACATCAATCGTCCGACGCGGATGCTGCCGATGCAAAATCCGCCGACGGTCATGAAAGAGCACCTCTTCTACTTCCTTGCAAAGAATCAGCACATCGTCGATTTCAATGATGAAGTTGGATTTCAAATCGATGGGTACTACTCTCTTGCACCTGAAATGACGTTGAATATCAATGCATCGATGGCGAGCAGGCAGAAATCCTATAGCTATGGTGTGAATGGTTTGAAAGTGATCGAACGGTCCAACTCGTTTCTTCCGTCGCCCGATTCCATCTTCTCGCCGTTCTACGAAGTGTATGCGGAATTCGAATGGTTCTTCAGCGGCCATTCATACGTACGCGCGGCATTCAATCGACGTTATGATGCACCGTATGAAGAGTTCGGGAATCTCCCACACGTCATATCGAGCTGGACGATTCCCATTCGCATCGAGTACGGCCTCTCCGATGATTACAGCGTGGGGGTCAGCCTCGAACATCAGATTTACCATGACTCCTTCGTCCGTAATAAACCCGATTACACCAACGATTATTTCGCTGCGACGCTTTCACGTTCAAGCCTCTGGTCGCTGACTGCCCGGTTCGAGGCGACAACAGACGACAACGACCCATCGGGGAAAAAATTCTGGAGCGTCGGTGAGATATCCTATCGCGTTTCGAGCGCGCATACTGCGACGCTCAGCTATGGAAGGGAGAGAGGCGGATTGGTCTGCTCGAATGGAATTTGCCGCGTCCTGAATCCATTCGACGGAGTGCGATTCTCGTTGCTTTCGCAACTGTAGCGCTTTTCGTCGATCCAAGCATTTGCCGGATCGACATCATGATTGTTTAACCTTGCCCATGAGGCAGAGGAACTATGTCAAAAGAGATTATCATAAACGCTGACACCAATCAGCAGCGTATTGCCATTGTGGAAGATGGCCGGCTTGCAGAGCTTTTCGTCGAGAGCGATGAGAGGTCACGCCAGGTCGGCGACATCTACTATGGAACGGTGGCCAAGGTGATGCACGGCATTCAAGCGGCATTCATCGACATCGGATTGGAGCAGGATGCATTTCTCCACTTCTCAGACATTGGCGACGCTTTTCGAGATTTCGAAATCGAGAAGTCGGCTGAAGGTCCCGACGAAGACGTTGACGAGGAGGAGTCGCAGAACGGGAAACCGAAAGGACGACAGCAAAGGCGAAGGTCGCGCGTTAACATTCAGCGCGGACAGGAGATCATCGTGCAGGTGTTCAAAGAGCCTGTCGGTTCAAAAGGGGTTCGCGTAACGACGGAAGTTTCTCTTCCGGGTCGGTTTCTCGTGCTCATGCCTTTCGATAAAATGATCGGTGTTTCGAGGAAGATCGGAAGCTTCAAAGAGAAGAGGCGCCTTCGCCGTTTAGTCTCATCGATTCTTCCACACGGATATGGCGTGATCATTCGAACCGTCGCCGAAGGAAAGGATGAGGAAATCCTGCGCAACGATCTTCAAACTCTCCTCGATACATGGAGAACCATCGAACGAACGGTGAAGAAATCACGCCCGCCAGCCCTCGTACACAAGGACATGAATGCGACATCTTCCGTCATTCGAGATCTTTTCACCGAGGACGTGGTGCGCGTCGCTGTGGATTCGAAAAAAATGTACAGGGAAATTCGCGCGTATGTAAACCTCGTTGCATCGAATCGCGCCAGCGCAGTTTCGCTTCACCGTGAAAAGTCACCGATCTTCGATACATACGGCGTCGAGAAGCAGATCGAGCAATCCATGAGCCGGAAGGTTTGGCTGAAAAGCGGCGGGTATCTGATTATCGAGCACACCGAGGCGATGAAGGTCATCGACGTCAACAGCGGACGCTACGCCGCGCGGAAGGAACAGGAACTGAACTCCCTAAGGACAAACCTCGAAGCCGCAAAGGAGGTCGCGAGACAGATTCGCCTGCGCGACCTCGGCGGCATTATCGTCATCGACTTCATCGACATGGATCATGAGGAAAACCGGCGAAAAGTTTTTGAAGAGATGCGCCGCGAGATGAGAACAGACCGTGCGAAGTTCACCATTCTCCCGCTTTCGGAATTCGGGTTGATGCAGATAACGAGACAGCGAGTGCGTGAAAGCGTGCAGTTCTCCGTCAGCGAGACCTGTCCGACGTGCGATGGAAGCGGACTGATCCAATCGAAGACTTCCTTGCTCACGGAAATCGAACGCTGGCTCAAGCGGTTTCGCGGCGGTTCCAGAGAACTTCGTTTGCAATTGAACATCCATCCAACGATGGTGGAGTTCCTTACGAGCGGTGCGGTTTCGCATCTCGCGCGCCTGATGATGCGGTTCTTCGTGCGCATAAAAATCCAGACGAATCCTCTTCTTGCCGTTGACGAATTTCAATTCATTTCCCGGCGGACGAACACGGATATTACGACGCGTTTCTTGAACTGACTCAAACCGGTGAAACGCCCGTAAAATAAGGCGGTTCTGAGCCTTCATCGCTTTGGCAGTCCGGCGACTTTGAAGTATATTGCCGTCGTGAAAAAACGCAAGAACACCTCGTGATTCCAGCGCGGAACACCCCCACGTTTTTGCATCCGTCAGGACATGACGACAGACAGTTTCACACAAGATTTCCAATCAATTTTCCATGAAGCGGTACGGAGGAATCAATGAAGTTTTCCGTGGTCAGTAATGATCTTTCCAAAGCACTTTCGAAAATCATCAACGTCGTTCCGACGAAGTCCACGTTGCCGGTTCTCGAAAACCTCTTGTTCGAGTTGTCAGGAAATCAACTGACCCTTACGGCGAGTGACCTCGAAATCGCGATGAGTGTCACGCTTCAGGTGAGCGGGATCAGCGATGGCCGCATTGCCGTGCCTGCGAAGAAGCTCAACGAAACGCTCCGCGCCCTCCCATCGAAGGACGTTACGATTTCGACCGACTCCGGAAGCAATCGCATCACGCTCAAAACTGATCAGGGTGAATATAAAATGACCGGCGAGCCGGCGGGGAATTATCCCGAGACCGAGCGAGTCGAGGAGGACTTCTCTCTCGAACTCGACAGTTCCTTGCTTCGAACGATCATTTCGAAAACCGTGTATGCGGTTAGCTCCGACGACCTGCGACCCTCCATGATGGGTGTGTTGTTCCAATGGAAGAACGAATCGTTCAGGGCAGTTGCCACCGATGGGCATCGGCTCGTTCAAATCATCCACAAGGGCGCCCTTTCGACGGCGGCACAGGGAGACCGCGAAGTGATCATTCCGGCAAAGGCATTGAACCTCGTCCTTCGCTCGCTTGACGAGGGGGATGTGAAGATCGTTTTCGGAAAAACCAACGTGCGGCTCACCTTCGGCGATTTGGAATTGGTCAGCCGCATTATCGATGAACGCTATCCGAATTATGAGAGCGTCATCCCAATGGAAAACGACAAGGTGCTCGAGATAAACCGGAATGCGCTTCTTGCCGCAGTGAATCGCTGCTCCATTTTCAGCAATGCCGTCACGAATCAGATTCGATTGACCATCGGCAAAGAGGAGACCAGGGTCTCCGCTGAGGATATCGACTTCGGGGGTGAAGCGAAGGAAGTCATCGCATCGACGTTCAGTGACGGTGACACTTTGGAGATTGGATTCAACGCACGCTATGTCACCGAAGCGCTCAATCACATCGAAAGCGATGAGGTGTCGTTTTACTTCAGTTCAGCGACGCGCGCAGGTTTGCTCCGTCCATCCACATCGATCGAAGACATGGAGATTCTCAAGCTGGTGATGCCCCTCCGGCTGAACGCCTGATATGATTCTACAATCTCTTCGCCTGAAAGATGTTCGTATCCACAGGCACAGCACGCTCAACTGTCCTCCCGGATTAGTCATTCTCTATGGAGAAAATGGCGCCGGAAAAACGTCGGTGCTCGAAGCGATTTCCTGTCTTTGTTCCTCACGGAGTTTCGTCACGTCACAGGAGAAAAGTCTGCTGGGCAACGATGCCGACTTTTTCGAAGTGTCAGGCACGTTCTGCAGTGATGGCGGCTCGACGCACACCGTCGGTTTTCGTTACCCCATCGCCGGTCGCAAGCAGATCGAGTTGGATTTTGCGCCGCTTCAACAGAGCGCGGATCTCATCGGACGATTCCCGATCGTCATCCTTTCCCCGCAGCATCGAATGGTCACTTCCGGCGCTCCGTCCGAGCGTAGGTCGTTCATGGATTTTGCGATCGCACAGATTCATCATCGCTATCTCGTTGACCTTCTCGAATATCGAAGAATCCTCCGGCAGAGGAATGCACTGCTGGCGAGGAACGATGTTTCACAGTCGTATCTCTTCGAGCAACTCGATGCGTGGGATCGGACGTGTGCTTCACATGCCGCGCGGATCATTCGCGAAAGGCTCCTGTTTCTCGATGCCTTCAGACCGTACGTCGTGGAAATGATGAACCTCATCTCGGCTGAAAGGGAAGCGATCCGATTGGAGTATCGCAGCACGGTGGAAGGCATAGAGCACGGTGCATTGGAGCAGGAGTGCCACGCGGCTCTACTCAATCGGAGATCGACCGATATCAAAATGAAAACAACGACGGTTGGCCCGCATCGGGACGACCTGGTCATGAGTTTCAACGACCTTGACGTGCGCTCTCATGCATCGCAAGGACAGCATAAGAGCCTCCTTGTCGCGTTGAAGATTGCGGAGTTCCATTACATGTCCGACCGCCTCGAAGAGCGCCCGATTCTTTTGCTCGACGACGTGTTCGGCGAACTCGACGACGAGCGCCTTGCACGCATCGTTCCGCTCGTGCGGTCCCTCGGGCAAACGTTCATCACCACCGCTCACTCATCCGTCTTAAGGCAATGTGCCGCCGACACGGAGAGTGAGGTATTCATGATCGAACGAGGCACGATTGCCTCTCTCAAAGAGGCGGCATGAAGCTCGGAGGCATTACGCCGCTCGACGATGCCCTGCATGGCGCATTTCGCAGCTTCGGTTTGCAGAGAAAGATCAAACACGGTGAGCTCTTTTCATGCTGGAAGGACATTGTCGGTGAAGCGATCGCGGCGCAATCCAAACCGCAGCGCCTTAATGACGGCACACTCTGGATCCACGTTCCCGATGCAGCGTGGCGTCAGGAATTGAGCCTTATGCGAACCGAATTGATGAAGAAAATCAACGACGCACTTGAGGGAGATTACATTCATCGGATTATCGTTCGATAGCGCTCGTGAATCACGCCCAATCTCACGGCTCACATTCTGCTCCGCATGATGAAGACACGATTGCCGCGCTTGCAACGCCGCCCGGAACATCCGGCATCGCCGTTATCCGCGTCTCCGGAACGGCTTCGATTCCTTCCACTGCGGAAGTGTTCGACGGCGCCGTCGAACTTCGGAACGCTCGCACGCATAGTATTCACCACGGAACTATTCGCGACGAGCACAACGATATTCTCGACGAAGTCCTCGTTTCGTTATTTCGTTCACCGCATTCCTACACGGGCGAGGACAGCGTGGAGGTAAGCTGTCACGGCGGGATTGCCGTTTCGAATGCGATCCTGCGCCGCTTCTTTTCGCTTGGAATTCGTCAGGCGGAACCGGGGGAGTTTACGCGCCGCGCTTTTCTCAACGGGAAAATCGACCTCGCACAATCGGAAGCGGTGGCCGACCTCATTCACGCGCAATCCGAATCCGCTCGACGTGCTTCGGTTGAACAGTTGCATGGTACGCTCTCGAAGTACATCACCGGCATCAGAGAGCAACTGGTGCACTGCGCGTCGTTGCTCGAATTGAGCCTTGACTTTGCAGAAGAAGACGTGGAACTTCTCCCGTCTGAAGAACTCCATCGCGAGCTGTCGCAAGCGCATGCGCGAATGATGGAAGCGCTTGAATCGTACAACACCGGGCGTGTCATTCGCGATGGACTGCGCGTTACGATCGCCGGAGCGCCAAACGTCGGGAAGTCCAGTTTGCTCAATCGCTTTCTCGGTACGGCCCGCGCAATCGTGACGGATATTCCCGGCACGACACGGGACTATCTCGAAGAGCAGATCATCCTCAACGGCTCAATCATTCGATTCATCGATACTGCTGGCTTGCGTTCGACCGATGATATCGTCGAGCGGGAAGGTATTCGACTGACGAATGAGTTGCTCACATCATCGGACGTCGTTCTCTATCTCATGGACGCGACAAGCGATACGCACGTCGATGCGGAAAGAGTCCTTCTGTCCATCCCCGGTTTAGACAGGGGAAAAATGTTGTTCGTCTGGAACAAGATCGACGTGCAGAAACCGCCTGATCGATCGAATCCTGACTCGACGACCTTTTGCATTTCCGCGCTTGACGGCACTGGGATCGATGCGTTATCCGCTCATCTCAATCGAATCGCAATGAACTCGTCGAAGACCACCGAGCGCAGCAGAGTGCTCGTGACGAATCTTCGCCACGCAGAGTGTCTTCGTCGCGGAGTCGCAGCGGTCGATCGCGCACTCGATGCATTCGCTGCAAAGCGGACGGAGGAAATTCTCGCGTTTGAAATACGTGCCGCAATCGATGCCATGGGCGAGATCATCGGCGCCGTAACATCCGATGACATTCTGAATTCCATCTTCTCCCGATTTTGTATTGGGAAATAATCTCTATCACGAAATTCCTATGACCACAGAAAACCAGAACTCAAACAAGTATTCCGAAGAGAGCATCAAAGTCCTCGAAGGACTTGAAGCAGTGCGGAAACGGCCTGCGATGTACATCGGCGACATCAGCGTGAGGGGCCTGCATCACCTCGTAAGCGAAGTCGTGGACAACTCCATCGACGAAGCGCTTGCCGGATTCTGCGACACGATCGAGGTTGTCATTCACACCAACGGAAGCGTCAGTGTGACCGATAACGGGCGCGGTATTCCAACCGGTCCCCATCCCATAAAGAAAATCAGCACGCTCGAAGTTGTCATGTGCACACTTCACGCTGGCGGCAAGTTCGATAAGCAGACCTACAAAGTATCGGGTGGACTGCACGGCGTCGGTGTTTCGGTCGTGAATGCGCTTTCGGAGTGGCTTGAAGTCGAAGTTCAGCGCGAAGGACAAATCGCCAAGCAGCGGTACGAACTGGGCGCTCCGACAGGACCGATCGAAATTATCGGCAAATCGAAAAAGACCGGAACCAAAGTGACGTTCATACCGGACGGGTCGATCTTCAAGAATCGCGACTACCGTTTCGATATTCTCGAAGAGCGATTACGCGAGCTTGCGTACCTCAACAAAGGAATCAAGATCACCTTGCGTGATGAGCGCGATGGAGAGGAGGAACTGTATCATTTCAAAGGTGGGCTTAAGGACTTCGTCAAATACATCGATGCGAATCGCCCGTCGTTCATGCGCGAACCGATTTATATCGAAGGAGAACGGGACAGTACGCCCGTTGAATTGGCGTTTCAGTACAACGACTCCTACACGGAGAACATCTATACGTACGTCAACAACATCAACACGCATGAAGGCGGCAGCCATCTCATCGGATTCAAAACGGCACTTACCCGTTCGTTCAACAACTATGCTGTAAAGAACAATCTTGTGAAGAGCGTGAAGATCACCATCAGCGGAGATGATTTTCGTGAAGGCCTGACCGCCGTTCTGAGTGTGAAGGTTGCCGAACCGCAATTCGAGGGACAGACGAAAACCAAGTTGGGCAACAGCGAAACGAAGAGCATCGTCGAGACGATCGTCGGCGAACAGCTTTCTAATTTTCTCGAACAGAATCCATCCGTTGCAAAGCGCATCATCGAAAAGGCGTTGCGCGCAGCGGAAGCAAGAGAAGCGGCGAGAAAAGCACGCGACCTCACGCGCAGGAAGAACGCGCTCGATTCCTTGAGCCTCCCCGGCAAGTTAGCCGATTGTTCAATCACCGATCCTGAACACTGCGAACTCTACCTTGTCGAGGGTGACTCGGCCGGTGGTTCAGCGAAACAAGGACGCGACAGGCGCTTCCAGGCAATCCTTCCTCTGAAGGGGAAAATTCTCAACGTGGAGAAAGCGCGTTTGCATAAGATTTTGGAGAACGGCGAAATCAACGCGATCGTCTCTGCGATCGGTGCCGGTATCGGGACGGGAGAGGACTTCGACATTTCACAGGTGCGTTACGGAAAAGTCATCATCATGACAGACGCCGACGTGGATGGAAGCCACATCCGCACGCTACTGCTGACGTTTTTTTTCCGATACATGAAGGAATTGATCGAAGCCGGGCATGTCTATATCGCGCAACCGCCGCTCTATAAAATCAAGAAAGGGAAGATTGAACGTTATGCGTTCGATGATTTCGAACGCGACGAGGTGATCAAAGTTCTTCGCGGCAACAAAGACGAGCCGGTGGAGGAAGTCGATTCGACGGAGACGATATCGACGCGGAAGGACGGCATCGTTCTATCACGGTTCAAGGGGCTTGGAGAAATGAACCCCGAACAGCTTTGGTCAACGACCATGAATCCGGATTCACGAACCCTCGTTCAGGTGACGAACGAGAATGGCGCGGAAGCCGATCGTCTCTTCACCATTCTCATGGGTGATGAAGTAGAACCGCGACGGCAATTCATCGAGAAGAATGCCAAGTACGTAAAGAACCTCGACGTGTGAGCGTAGATGAAAGCATCGCCGCTGGAACGCTGTAACACCATTTCTTCATTTGCACTCTGTGTGTTGCTTGCAGTTTCAATCAACGAGCTTCATTCTCAACCGCGCAGCGAACGCAGCTTTTTTGGGTCGTACCACGACGCCATTCACGCCGAGGTATTGACCGGTATCGGAAGTGCAGGTGATTCCGTCGCGGTCATCATTCGCGTGGGTCACGACTTCATGGTGTTCACTCGCTCGAATAACCCGAACTCCGATTCCGCATTTCATGCAGGTGCTGAAGCGACGATCGAAGCCCGAAGCAAAGACGGCAAACTTGTCGCGACCCATTTCGCAAAAGGCGGTCAGTACGCGAAAGATGAAGGCGGCTCGCAACATGACCTGTTTCTTACCCGAACGTTTTCTCTGCCACACGGTCAATATGAAGTAACACTGATCATCAAGGACCGGGAATCATCCCGCGAGTCGATGCTGCGGGGTAACGTTACCGTGAAGGAGCAGGTCAACGAACACGCGGTAGGGATGTTCGTTCCTGTTCATGCACCTTCAGCAGATGCGAACGCAGTGAACGTACTCTGCTACGGTGGTGCATTACTCTTCAGTACGGAAAGCGCTATCGCGATTCCGGCGCGCGTTCCGGAGAGGACGACGTGGTCATTCGAGCTTCGTACACAAAGAAAAGATGCATGGATCACAGTCATTGAAGGGACGATGCAACCGTCACACATTTTCCCGGGCTTTGCGTTGACCGAAGGAAAGAGCGGCTTCGCATTCAAGCGCACGGATGGCAACGGGCAATCTCTGTACATCTTCAAGCTTCCGTTCGATACGCTCTCTTATGGGGTGTACTCCTTATCGGTCAGAGCATCGAGTGAAGCAGGAAAGGATTCGAGCGTTGAGAAGCTGCATGTTCTCTGGTTGGAACAACCGCGGTCGCTTCGGATCCACGAGCTAGCATTGCGCCTGCTGAATTACATCATGACGGAAGACGAAATCGATTGGATCGGCAGCGGTTCATTGGAAGAACGATGGGGAAAATTCGAGCAGTTCTGGAAGCAGCGCGATCCTTCGCCGGGAACGGTTTACAACGAGCACCTCGCGGAATTCTATCGTCGGGCCGACGAAGCGAACAAACTGTACGAAACTTTGGAGAATCCCTTTGGCGCGTTGTCCGATCAGGGGAAGATCCACATCCTGCATGGGAAGCCGGAGTTTGTTCGCAGATCGCTCGAGCGCGGCAACACGCGAGAGACGTGGCATTACCCATCGTTGAATCGTACATTCGTTTTCGAGGATCAGAACGGAACGATGAAACTTCTCCCTTCAGACGATACGACACAGTGATTTCACCTTATCGATGAGTTCAATGAAACCGGTCATTGCCATCACCATCGGCGACCCGAACGGGATTGGACCGGAGATCATTCTCAAAGCACTTCGCAATCCCGCTGTTCGTGAACTGTGTTCACCGGTGATCTTCAGTCCGGTCGAAGTTCTTTCGTGGTACGCCAACGAAATGGATTTCGTGTTGCCGATACGACCGATCACGTCGCTTCACGATATCGATGAAGAATGTGTCAATATTATCGCCGTCGATGGGGAATTCAACCCCGAAGAAATAGGTAAAGTGACGAAGACTTCCGGTGCGATAAGTCTTCGGGCAATCGAGCGTGCTGTTGATGTCGTCGTGAAAGGAGAAGCCGGCGCGTTAGTGACGGCGCCGATTTCCAAAGAGGCGGTTCATCTTGCGGGAAGCCCGTTCAAAGGACACACCGACATGCTCGCCCATCTTTGCGACGGTAAAGACACCGTGCTGATGATACTTGCCTCCGAGAGTCTGCGCGTTGCACTCGTCACCGACCACATTCCGTTGCGCGATGTTGCCCGTGCAATCACGAAAGAACTTCTCAAAAAGAAAATTCACTCTGCGGAAAAAGCGCTGAAGCAGGATTTCGGAATACCATCGCCTCGTATCGCACTATTGGGCTTGAATCCTCACGCTGGTGATGGTGGCGTTCTTGGAATGGAAGAAGAGGAAGTGATTCGCCCCGCCATAGATGAAGCACGACATGAAGGGATTCAGACTGAAGGGCCTTTCGCGGCTGATGGATATTTCAGCCAATACACTTTGGAACGGCATGACATCGTGCTGGCGATGTATCACGATCAGGGTCTTGCGCCGTTCAAGTTGCAAGCTGCCGGCGCTGGTATCAATATCACCGCAGGACTACCGATCGCGAGGACATCGCCGGATCACGGGACAGCATTTTCTCTCGCAGGCAAAGGCATCGCATCGGAAGTGAGTCTCTGCCGGGCGATTCATGCTGCCGTGGACATTCATCATCGCCGTAGTGAACAACGATGATTGAATTCCACAACGTGCGTCTCAACTTCGGCAAGCAAGTCATTTTCGATCGTGCGAATCTCCACATCGCAGAGGGAGAATTCGTGTACGTCATCGGCGAAACGGGCATAGGAAAAAGCTCCTTTCTCCGAATGATCTACATGGACCTCTTACCGACTTACGGACGCGTGCGCATCGGCGGATACGATTCATCGGCTATTACGAAGGCTCACATCCCGTATCTTCGGCGAACGCTCGGTGTCATTTTTCAAGACTTCCGTCTGCTCGAAGACCGGACAGTTTCCGAGAACGTCAGCTTCGCGCTGCATGTGACCGGTGCACGCAAGCAGGTGGTCCCGACGAAGGTGAATCGCGTTCTTTCGGAGGTTGGACTGCTTTCAAAGGAATCGTCAATGCCGTCCGATCTTTCCGGTGGCGAGAAGCAGCGCGTCGCGATTGCGCGTGCGCTCGTGAACGATCCCGTCATTCTCATCGCCGACGAACCTACCGGCAACTTAGACCCGGTATCATCCCGGGAAATCCTCTCCATCTTCGATCGCGTGAATCGTCGCGGCACGGCCTGTATCGTTGCGACGCACGATTACAATCTCATCGCGCAGCGTCCGGGGCGAGTGATAAAAATCCATCAGCGGTCGTTTTACGACGTCGTGTAATGCAATCGCGCCCTGACATTTACCATTTGCAGGTTCCTGATGCGGAGTTCGTCGTGTGCGACGTGGAAACGACGGGCTTTTCTCCACAGAAGAATCGTGTGACGGAAATCGCACTCGTTCGCGTCGTCAATTGTGCGATCACCGAACGGTTTTCATCTCTGATCAATCCGAGGCAGTTCATTCCGCGCGAAATCGAATCGCTGACCGGTATAACCAACGCGATGGTCTATGGCGCGCCCGACGCGGGCGAAGTGATCCCGGAGGTTCGACGGTTCATCGGTGATGCGATCTTCATCGGGCACAACGTGCAGTTCGATAGAGGCTTCGTGAATGCTGAGTGTTTGCGTGTCGGCTGCGCTCCACTCGAATCACCCGCGTTGTGCACGGCGCGCTTGTCCCGGCGACTGATGCCGGCGCTTGGTAGAAAATCGCTCAGCAGTATCGCGCGGTACCTCGGAATCGTCATCAAAGGCCGGCATCGCGCAGCAGGAGATGCAGAAGCGACGGCGCGCATCTTCATACATTTCCTCACTCTTCTGCAAGAGGAATTTGGCATTGCGCAGGTCGCAGATTTACTCTCGTTCCAGAACAGGCCGGTGTATCGTATCACTGGGGCGCCTCGCTACTTCACGCGTTTGAAGGATACGCTTGCGAATGTGCCGCATGAACCGGGCGTCTATTTCTTCCACGACAGGCGCGGTCACATCATCTATGTGGGGAAGGCCAAGGATCTGAGAGACCGAGTGCATTCATACTTCTCCAGTGGATCGGGGCACACGGAGAAGGTCGGAAAGCTTGTGAAATCCGTTCATGCGATAACGTGGGAAACGACGGATACGGAACTGTCCGCTCTGTTGCTTGAAGCGCGAAACATCCGGCTCCATCAACCGCGATTCAACACGATGCTGAAGCATGAGCGCAAATACCCGTTCATCCGGATCGATACATCGGATCCATTTCCAACACTGACGTGGACGTACGATCTCGAAGAAGACGAAGCGGAATATTTCGGCCCTTACGGAAGTCGCTTTGCCGTGGAGGATGCGCTTGGCGTCATCCAGCGACTTTTTCTCATCCGTGAATGCGATGGTCGTTTGAAACCGAGCGCGTCTCAATCGCCATGCATGTACTATGACATCAAGCGATGCGCGGCTCCGTGCGCGCTTCTGCAAACGGAGGAAACATACGGGCAGGAAGTTGAAGCCGTAAGGTTGTTTCTGCTCGGTCAGCATGACAAGGTCCTCGATGGATTGCGCTCGAAGATGACCACCCATTCTCAATCCCTGGAATACGAAGCCGCAGCGGAAGTGCGTGACAGGATCGCGGCGCTTCAACGTCTCACGCGACAGCAACGAGTGATGGTTCGTTCGGTGCATGAACAGAATCTCGTTCTGATCACTCCCGCCCGCCGAACGTTCGTGGAAGTACATTGCATTAGTGGTGGAATGCTCGCAGCACAGTGTCTTATCGACCAGAAGAATCCAAACACGGTTGAACTTCTCTACGATATCGAGCGAACGTTTTTCACATTGCAGGAAGAGATGTTCGTTCAGCGTCCACGTGACGTCAACGAAATGCGCATCGTCATCACATGGTGTCTTACGAGACGTGATGAAACGACCGTGATCGAGGTGGACCAGTTCGAAAACGCGAAAGCGGTTGAGAAGCAAGTCCTCGAAGAGTTGATGAAGATGAATACGCAGTCCGTGACTGAAAGGAAAGCGGGATAGAACTACCGCTATCTTCGTCCATAGCGGATTGAAGAAAACCTTGAAATCATATCCGATGTCCGTACAATCATGGATTGAGGAATCGGATGGATCTGTAACATGTTTTTCACTGGGGTGTTATTACAATAGGCATCACGCACTTGCGATGTCGAGCATTCAAATCCATTCCCATTGATGTCACTTTTTTCCCGTAAAGCACGCAGCAGCAATCAGCAATCCGAAACAGGATTTCACCTTCTCTCGGATGCGGAGCTTTATGCGAAACTCAAGGGCGAGAAAATATCAGCCGATGCAGCATTTACGACGCTGTACTTCAGACATGCCCAACGGATTTACGGGTATTGTCGCTGCATTCTCGGCAATGACCACAGTGCGCAAGAAATTTTGCAGGAGACCTTCGTGCGTTTTTACCAGACGCGGAAGGCTGCGCGTGAGATGACGAATATCGCAGCGTATCTTCTGACAATCAGCCGTAATCTCTGTTTGAACCATAAAAGAACCTCAGGGAGAAGTGTCCCGTTGGACGAAGTCCACGTGACGATGCCGCCGCCATCCATCGAACGGGGAGAATTGCTCGACCTCATCATCATGTCGATGGAGTTGCTGCCGGACGATCTCCGTGAAGCATTCTTCCTTCGCGAGTTCGAGCAGCTGCCGTACGCCGAGATCGCAGAGATTTTACACGCAAGCCCCGGCACGATTCGCGTTCGCGTGACACGAGCCCGACATCGCATCAGGGAAATCCTTACCCCATACGTCGTTGAACTGAACCAGGAATGAATTATCCATCGAGTGGAATAACACCATGAGCGAACATCTCGACACCCCCGATCTTCTCAGTGCATTTATCGACCACGAGTTAGACCCGAATCTCGAAGCACGGTTGTTCGAGCAACTTGCCGAGAGCAGCGAACTTCGTGCGCAACTACGCACCATGCAGTTGATTCAACAGGCAACGCGCTCATATCAATCGTCGCTGACTCCTCCATTGACCGCGACGGCGGCGGTCTTTTCAACGCTTGGAATTCAAGCGCCGACTCAGGCTGCTAGTGTCGGTGTGCTCTCGCACCTCACGCAGAAGCTCTGGGTGCCGGTCACAATCGGCGTCCTATCATCCTTAGTCACGTTGTTCGTCGTCCTCGTTCTGCCGCCGTGGTTTGAAAGCAACTTTGAGAACACTGCATATCCAGCTTCCACAGTGATAACGAGGGAAAGCGGTGTTTCCAGCCAATCATATGAAATGGAGTCATCGAACACGGCAGATAAGCAGGTTCATACTGCCAATGTCACTGTCACCGAGAAGAGACAAGGAGAGATTTCCCGTAACGTTCCTCCGCATTTGAATGGTAACAGTCTTGTGCCGGAACATGAATCGGTAATAGCGGACGCTCAGGATGAAACCGTCAATCTCGTGAATCCTTCCTTATCTATACAGAGTGTTGAAGCACAGAGCATTGGCGAGTTGGCGAACGCGCGTAGTACAATCGACCATGCTGCGACGTTTGCCGATGTATCCGGTGAGCGCGGAATCTTCTTTCAACCTGTGCTGCCGGATCGATGGGAGCTGCATTTGCGATCATTCGAAATGCGAGCTTCACCGGCCAACGATGTTCCGACGAAGTCGAATCCATGGTTCAACCAAATGACCATCGGTGTCTTTTACAGACTTGGCGACGCGCAAAAGCTCGGTATCGAAGTGGGGCAGGAAGCATTCCCGCAGAATTACGATGGAACCGAACACGGTGTGCGCGTCCGATATGAACAAAACCTGTTGACTCCGTGGCTCACGGCTGTGTATAACCATGACCTTCGTGAACTCAGCTTCATCGACGATAACCTCTACCCTACGATTCGCTTCGGTATTGGAATCACTCGTGAGCGATGGCCAATCACTCGTGCATCGGCAGGGCTTCTGTGGCTGCCGGCGCCGAACGTCGGTCTTTCGCTCGGAGTGGAAGGAGCGATGCTGGCGTATTCGTTCCAATCGACATGGTTCACGACTCGGAAAGCAGGCATCGTATATGGCGTCACGTTGCGTTTTTAAGAACACGATGAACGACAAACTGCACTTCCTTTCACTCGGTTTCTGCATCCTGATGCTTTCCTGCGCATCGCCGCTCGAGCCGGATACGCCGCGCAATCGCTATGAGGACATCCCTTCAACGAACACCGGTCGTCTTAAGGGACATTTGTTTCAAATAGATGTCCTCGAAAATCAGCGCGTATGGGCTGTAAGTATCGTCGATACGACCATTCAGATCGATACATCGACGTCGTCATTTTCCCTTTGGTATGACAGCCGCTTAGTCGGATCATCGGGATCGCCATTGAACACGTCTCACCTCAGCTCGTTTGCGTGGCACATCGATTCCGTTCAATTGAGTCAAGCAGGACAAACGATCGTCGATTTTGCTCATGCTCGTCATTGGATAACGTTTGTGATATCATCCTCACATGATTCCGGAGTGACATTCAACCACGATACGCTGACGGTGAATCCTGCAACCGGCCAAGCGACAATGCTTTTCCTCGACAACAGCGGACAGCGTCAAGTCACGGCAAACCTGAATGCACACCTTGTTCGATATCGAATGACGGTGACAGGAACATTCATTTTCACCTATTAAAGCAAAACGACGATTCAAATCATGAAATGGAATTCACACAAATCACCAATCATCAACAGACGGAGGAATCCATGAACAAAATCTCTTCGATGAACTGGAGAACGACACTTCTCGCAGTACTGAGTCTCCCCATTCTCCTTGCAACGGCGAGTGCGATACCGCCGGGAACACCAGTGAATTTCTCGATCGCACTCAATCCGGCGCAGAACAGTGCGTTGCTCGAGTGGAGTATTGATCCGAACGGCGGTGTGCCGCATTTCTTTACCGTTTACTATGCGGTTGCACCTCAGCAGGGAAATCCGCAGTTCCATCAACTGGCACGAGTGAATGTCGTGTCCCATGACTCGGGCATCACCTACGTGCAGGATTATTCCTACCACGCATTACGGCTTTCAGGCGGGATCAACTACTTCTATGTGACCGCAACGAATCCAGACGGTACGAGCTTGCCCACGGATACGTTGTCGGTTGCAATCAACGCGCATTATTCCATAGCCTTTACGACACAGCCGACGACGCAAGCTGTAGTCAACCAGCCATACTCGTACGATGCCAATGCCGTCTATACCGGCGGTGGTGAAGTGCGATATCAGAGTGTTTCACTTCCGCAAGGCGCGTCAATCGATTCCATATCAGGCCTCCTGTCTTGCACACCTTCCAGCGTCGGTACGGTGTATTTCACCATCAAAGCCTTTCTCGCAACCGACACAACGGTTTCAGCGACTCAGCATTGGGCAGTTCATGTTGTGGATACGACGCATCGTTCCCCGTGCATCTTTCTCCATGGCTACGTCCGCGATACCCACAACAATCTCGTGATGACAGGCCATGTAAAGATTATGCGCCTGGACAATCCGACGAATTCAGAAACGATCACCATACCGCTTCGCCAAGGCTTCTATACAGCGACGCTCGATCGTGCAGGCACTTACATCATCTCTGTCGAAGGTACGCATTTCCACACGCAATGGCATCACAACGCATCCACTGTCGATTCTGCAACACATCTCTCATTGCAATGCGGGGATACGCTCAGAATTGATTTCAACGTTACGCTTGTCAGCACAAGACTCCTCGGCGGGGTTGTTACGGATGCAGTTACCACATCCGGAGTGCCGGCTGTGATTTCGATCGTCTCAAGCGATCAGCGATTCAGCACGACAACCGTTACCGACAACCACGGAAATTATCAGGTGCAAATCCCCGAAGGATTGAGTTGTTACATATCGGCGCGTGCGCATTCGAACCAGTATGAGCTTCAGTACTATGATCGCGCATCGGAAATTCTCAATGCGATAGTAGTCACATTGACTGGTGACCGACTCGATATTGACTTTCCACTTGTACGAGTACCATCGTACAACAACGGCATCAGCGGTATCGTGAAGGATACGGCGGATCAACCGATACAAGCGTTGGTCAGTGCGTACTTCATCGATCCCAATACCGGTCATCCGGATTATCGCCATGCGCATAGTGTCTTGACGGATTCCTCGACGGGGTATTACCAGTTCGTCAGCCTTCGACCCGGTTCTTACATCTTACTCGCTCAACCGCATGATCGGGTGTATCGTCCCGGTTATTACAAGTCCAATACGATTGCCGTCACATCCTGGTTAGACGCGACGGTCATAACCGTCGATACGAGTGGCATGGTAACGAACCGCGATATCATTCTCGGGCGATTGCACGGAATTCGGGGGACAGGTATCGTGCAAGGCATCATTCAAGCCGAAAAAAGCGGGATCGTTGCCACGACGGGCATACCTATTGCGAATGCCACGGTTCTTCTCTTTGACCAACAAGGCGAAGCGATTACCTGGACAACGACAGATGCGAACGGCCGATACCAGATTTCCGATGCGAGCAACGGGACGTTGACACTCGTTGTGGATAAGGTTGGGTACGATCGCTTTTCGTCGATCGTTACGGTGAAAGATGCGATCCCGGTTGAAGGCTCTGCCGTGCTTCAGCGCGTGCAGTTAACGTCCGTGAGAGCGCCGAGCGGAATTGCAGAAACCATCGATGCGGACGTCTTTCCAAATCCCGCCGCGGAGCGAATCCACATCCGTCTTCGTGATGGTGTCGAAGCAGCTTCTGTTCAACTTATCGATGCTCTCGGAAGGCAAGTGTATGCAGCAGAATTCTCGAACGCTTCAGAGCGAACGATGATCGTCGCATTGTCGTCGCTCCCCACAGGCATGTACCGATTAGTGCTTCGAGCAAAGGACCAGCCGCGTTCCATCAGTCTCATGATTCTTCGCTGAGCGATTGCATATCGATTTGACAATGAAAGCTGGCCCCTTGGTCAGCTTTCCTTGTTTTTATGACAACGGCAAAGAAGGATTCCATGTGAACGCATGAACCGTCGGCTTGCCATCGAAGGAATTACAGATTATTTTCCTCGAAGTACTTCATCATATCTCGTATCTGAAAGGATTCGTTCATGCCTACATTTCTTATCGATTCACCTCACTCACCGGAGGAATGTCTTCAGGCTTTGGACAACGTACTCGCCATGGGCTATCTCACGCATTTTCATTGGGGTTGTCCGGGTGTTCACTCAGGATATATGATCCTCGATGCAGACAGCGCAGACGAAGCACTCATGGCTGTTCCGACGTTCATCAGGCACAAAGCGAGAGCGATTCGTCTCACACAATTCACGCGTGAACAGGTCGATTCATTCCATCATAAGTGAACCGCAGCTCTTATTGCAATAAAAAACCGGCTCGATAGCCGGCTTTTTGTTCAAAGGATTCGGATAGCGCTTTTTCGGGGCACTCGGTTGCGCTTGATCAGAAGGGTCGCGAGAATCTGAGTATGAAATTCGGATCGCTCGAGCGATCGAGCCGCCATGCGAGACCGATGCGGAAATCCCCATCCGCACTTCCGATAGCGACACCGGCATCCGTTTTCCAGTCGCCAAAGGAATAATCATTCGAGAAGCGGGCGTTGAGTGCGCCGTTTCGATAATCATCACTGATCATTGTAGTGCCGCCGTTAACCGCGCCTGCGTCGTAAAAGAGGATGAGGTTCACGGTGCTGAGTAAACTGGATACCCAACCGGTTGCATCGTCGCTCAAGTTGCTGTGGAGGATCAACTCTGCATTCATCAGTGCGGCATGTGTGCCGGCGAATTCTTTGTAGCGATAGCCGGGAAGCGTACTGATGCCGCCAAGCTCGAACGATCGCTGGAGAGGGACAAGCCCATCGCTTGCGCCCGTGCGGACGCGGAGATTGATGTTGAGATAATCCGTTACCGGTTGATAGCGTCGGATATCCATGGTGATTTGAGAAAACTCGTAGTCGCCTTTCGTAAAGCCGCCGGAGGTTTCATAGCTGACGGATGCATTCCATCCGATTTGTGAACGCGAAACGTTTGGCGTTGTCGTAGCACCTACAGCGAACATCATGCTGTTGATGTTGCCGGCATTGATCATCGGTTGGAAGCGAAAGATTTTATCGCCGCCGAAGAGTGACCAATTCGTCCTTCTTCCGAGGTTCTCATAGGTATCGTGAAGATAGGCAGTCGAAAAACGTACGTTGAGACTCCGGGGTCCGCGATAGTACCATGCACCGGAGACACTGAATCCTTCCCGTCCGAAATAATCCATATAGTCTTCCTTGGCGAAAAACGCTGTCACCGTGTTCTCATCCCGATCGACGATCCATTGATCTTTCGAATCGGTAAACGAATGACCCTCACCACCGAACTCGACGATGTAATCCTGAAAGTAAAAAGGGAGATAGAGGCCGAGACTGTATCGCCATCGATGGGAAGCGAATCCGTATCCAAGCGAGCCGGTACCGACAATCCGCGGTTTGCTGTGCCAGTAGAGACGCTTCGGTTGAGAAATGCCGATGTAAAAACCTTCCGCGCGATTGTAGCGCACGAACGACTCGCCGAGCTTCGTTGAAATCGGGAAAGGCCACTGGAACACACTAGGATATTTTTTCAGGACGTTCGAGCTTATCGCAAACTGATCCTCATCGGAATCGTCATGCCAGTCCTTATCGAAATCCCAATTGAATTGGCCTTCGTCCCAGCCGGGCTCGTCATCCTCGGAGTCGCCCCAGCCGTCTTCGTCAACGTATTCATCACCGAGGTGAGGATTTGCTAAGGTGGTTTTGATTCTTTCCAGCTTTCCTTCTAAAACGGAGTGTCGCTGTTCCAATTCGGTAAGCCGGGTGCTGTCTGCTTTCGCTGCAGGAGTTTTCTTTTTCAGAGATTCGATCTCTTGTGAAATCGTCTTCAACTCGGAGATGATTTCCGCTTGTGCGCGTTCGAGTTTCGCTCGTTTGAGGCTGTCTGCTTTCGCTGAAGTTTGGATTTCTTCTTGCGCAAAAGAAGCAGGGATCAATGGAGGAAGAAGGAACGCTGCGGCTGAAACCGCAATAATGAAAATCGATCGTAGATACTGTGTCATGGCTTCCTCATGAAGGTGAAATATATGGACGCCGAGGCGCTACGCTCTCCCTTTTTGAAAGTTGCCTCAGGGAACGTACTCCACTTTAGAGTTGCTGCTTGTCGTGATGTTGAACTTCATCATCGTGTTCGTAGGACTGGTGATCGCTTGATCTCCGGAGTTGTCCGTGTTCAACTCCACCATGATTCCATCTTCCGCATCATAGAACAACACGCCTTTGGCATCCTGCTCGCCGCTGATGATGAAATCCTGTCCCATCCGCGTCATGTTGCCGGATGATTTCGTCTTTCCATCGAAGAGAATTTCAAGGCACACACGTTCCTTGACGGTCTTTTTCCCTTTGACGTTGAACTTCGTCGTGGTATTCGCAACGAGTTCCATACCTTCGCCTTTCGTGGTGTCGATCGTGTTCGATTCCCATGATTCGCCTATGCTGAGTTTACTGGGATCGAGAAGCGGGAAAATCTGCAGCATCTGAGAAATTGTCTGGCTCTGTTCAGCCGGAAGCGATTTCCACGCTTCATCCCGGTCCATCACTTTCCCATTGGATTGCAACGTGAAGCCGAAGGATTTCCCCGCAAGCTCGTTGCCGAAGGTCTTCGTCTCCTGGGGGGATTCGATCATGACAAGGACGTTCTCGATCATCGTCGTTGCCTTCATCGCTCCGTTTTCATCAATAGAACTCACCGTGAATGTCATACTGCCGGTGCCTTCGATCGTAATCGTAAACGTCTGTCCGGCCATATCCTGAATCATATCGTTGCGACTTTCGCTGATGTACTTGTAGGGTTGTCCTACCTTATATCGATAGACACCCTGCTGCGCCGTCAGGAACGATGCTGAGATCGTAAGCAGAGCGATGAACAAATACATTCTTTTCATACTGTTTCCTCTTTAGTCTGGTTGAAGTTGAATTGTCGTTTGCACTGTCGATGTTGAAGGCAGGATTGCCGTCTCGTCTGAGAAGATCGCAGTTGTGCCTTCTTTCTGACT
Organism: uncultured Chromatiales bacterium; assembly: GCA_964448285.1. Classification (GTDB taxonomy): domain Bacteria; phylum Bacteroidota; class Ignavibacteria; order SZUA-365; family SZUA-365; genus CAYUWG01. The sequence goes on along the minus strand of CAYUWG010000030.1, from coordinate 115 downwards.
GTCCGTGGTCAGATGCACGAGCACACCGCGCTGCGGATTGAAAAACATCTCTCCCGAAACCGAGGTTTTCTCCTCGACGAACGTTTCGCTTTTCGGGAAGATCATCTTCATTTCC
>CAYUWG010000029.1:0-41112 GCA_964448285.1 uncultured Chromatiales bacterium | reverse complement strand
AACGAAGTATAGAACCTGTCGTGATTTCCGAGAGATTCATGATTGCGCCATCATGGAAATCGGTCGTGGTTCCGAAGGATTGCTTCCTTCTTATTATCGATCCGAAAATGTCGTTTGGCACGGGTTTTCACGCCACAACGCGATTGATGCTTCGCTTGATGGAGGAAGTGGATTTCAAAGAAAGACGAGTCCTTGATGTTGGAACGGGTACTGGTGTTCTTGCGATTGCCGCGGTGAAATTAGGTGCCGAAGCAGCGCTTGGAATCGATATCGACGAGTGGTCATTTGACAACGCAGTTGAAAATGCCGTTCGAAATAACGTCGAAGAGAAAGTTCGTATCCGGCAAGGAACGGTTGACGTCGTTGATGGGACTTTTGATATCGTCCTCGCGAATATCACGCGCAACGATAACATCAACCTGATGTCACGCTACAGTGATTTTCTTGCAACGCAAGGACGGCTTCTACTCTCCGGTTTCTATGCATCGGAAGTGAATCAGATCAAGCAAACGGCGAGCGAACAAGGTTTTGAATTCATACGATCTGTTGACGAAGATGAGTGGGCTGCGATGATGTTTGAGCGGATATGAGAATCGCTTCCATCGACATTGGAACGAACACGATTCTATTACTTGTCGCAGACGTTGTGGATGGTGCGTTGCTTGTCGTGGAAGACCTACAGGCATTTGCTCGGTTAGGAAAAGGGATCGATGCCGGGCGGATGATTCAACGCGATGCATTCGAGCGATGTGAAGAGATTCTTCGCAAGCACATCAGGCGCGCGCGTGAATTGCATGCGGACCGTATCGTCGCAACGGGAACGAGCGCGCTTCGAGATGCGGAGAATCGCGAAGACTTTCTCCGTTCAATGTCCGATGAACTCGGATTGCACATCGAGATCATCAGCGGTGACGAAGAAGCTCGATGGAGTTATCTCGGATCGATCTCAGGCATTCAACATCGTGACAGACAGTTTGCCGTGCTGGATATTGGCGGCGGAAGCACAGAACTGATTGTCGGAGATGGCGCACGCATCCTTGAAAGAAAAAGTGTCAACGTCGGAAGCGTCCGAATGACCGAACAATTTCTCTCGACAATACCGCCTTCGACGACGCAACTCTCGAATCTTTTCCTGTCGCTTGAAGAGAAGCTTGCGCCACTTCCGTCGATTTCATCACAGTACACGTTTATTGGAGTCGCGGGGAGTGTTACCACGTTAGCCGCACTCGATTTGCGTTTGGAGCGTTTCGATGGGGAGAAGATCTCGGGCTACACCATATCCCGGGAAGCCGTCGAAGGATGGTTCAACATCCTGTCAATGTGTGACAAGGTACAGTTGCGAAATGAATTGCGAATCGATCCAGGTCGCAGCGATATCATCGTGGCAGGAGTGGCAATTCTTCTTACGATCATGCGAATGAACGGCATTGAATGGATAACCGTCAGTGAGCGGGGCCTTCGCTATGGCATCGCGCTTCGTGAGGCAGGAGTTCTTTCCTTTTGAAGCATTTCATTGACAAGACGGACAACCGTTTCCGCAGCATGTGCGACATCCGATTCCGTCGTTCCCAGCCCGAAGGAGAATCTGATTGTCGCCTTCGCCGTTTGCAGGTCATGGCCGATCACTCTCATGACGTGCGAAGGTTCAACACTTCCGGCTGTGCAAGCTGAACCGCTTGAAACAGCGATGCCTTCAAGATCGAGAGACATCACGAGCATTTCTCCATCGACCGGATAGGCTTCATAGGGAAACGATATGCTGACGATGTTTGGGACGGCATCATCTCCTTCTCCATTGATGATGACTTGCGGGAGTGAATTGCTGATTATCCGGATAAGCGTATCTCTCAGCGTTTGGTTTTTCTCCATGCGGTCGGTCATCTCTTCGAACGCTAATCTTGCCGCTTCCCCAAATCCGATGATACCCAAAATATTTTCCGTTCCGCCTCTTCTTCCCCGCTCCTGTCCGCCGCCTTGTATGAGCTGAACGACTGTTCTTCCCGGCTTTGAATACAATGCACCGATTCCTTTCGGACCATTGATCTTGTGCGCCGACATGGAGGCATAGTCGAGTGGTATCTCACGCACGGATAGTGGAATCTTCCCAAATGCCTGAACGATATCGCTATGCACCATCACTTCTTTTTCAAGCGCATGTCGCACAATGTCACGGATTGGATTGAGCGCTCCCGTTTCATTGTTCACAGTCATGAGCGATACGACGTCTCCGGGAGTGAGAGAAGTGAGCAGTGCTTCCATATCGACTCTGCCGATTCGGTCAACCGGCAGCCATTGAATGCGCACGCCTCGTATTTCTAAATGATGTGCTGCCGTGATAACAGCTTTATGTTCAGCGTGAGTCGTCAACAGTACACTTTGACTTCGACTTGAAAGCGAACTGAATGCGGAAAGTATCCCAACATTGTCGGATTCCGTTCCGCCGCTTGTAAACGTGATCTCACTCGGTTGCGCATCGATGAGTCGGGCGACGTGTTCTCGTGCTTTTTCCAATCCCGTTTTCACTTCTCGCCCATAGGAATGGATCGAGGAAGGATTTCCAAATTTATCTTTCATGAAAGGCAACATCGCTTCGACGACACGAGGATCGAGAGGAGTGGTCGCTGCATGGTCAAGGTACAGAGTCATTCAGAATCATTCATTGATAGAATAGTGACATCCCCCGCAAAGATATTTCTTTTCGTTCCGTCTTTGCCATAGAGAACCATGCTTCCATCAGCGGCGATGTCGTGCATCGTTCCAATAAGTTTCGATGTCCCGGATTGAATAAGGACGGTCTTTCCAATCATATTCGTCCTCTCCTTCCAAGCCGCAATGATCCTCGCGTTTCCGAAGTCATTCCAGGTTCGATACCATGAACCGAGTGTATCGAGCAACGGGGGAATCAGCGAATCGATACCGTGCTTCTTTCCTGTCTCCATTGCAAGCGACGTTGGAGGAATTTTACAATCGGGCGGGAAAACCGTTTGGTTTACGTTCAAACCGATTCCCGCAACCATCCAGCGCTGTCCGTCGGTTTCGCCAGTCTCAATCAATACACCTCCGAGTTTGCGGTTATCGACCATGATGTCATTCGGCCATTTCAACTGTGAACCAACTGCTTCAACCTCGGCCAAAGCATCAACCACTGCGACTCCGACTAACAGCGGGATGCACCCCCAATACTCCATCGCTCTCTGTGGTCGAAGGATTACAGAGAGCAGCAGGTTTTGTCCGCTTTCTGAAATCCAGATATTCCCCCGTCTTCCCCTCCCCATTGATTGGAAATCCGCCGTGACGATTGTCCATTCAGGCGATCCTTGTTCCGATAAAAAACGCGCTCGAACGTTTGTGCTGTCCGTTTCAGAAAAATGGTGGCGGATATGTCCTTTCACTGGCTCGATCATCGTCGGATGAACATGATAAATTGAATCGCGATGGGCAAACTACGGAATTCTGCCTTGCATTTTCTGGCAGGGATAAGTAGTTTCAAACGCGGTTCACCACGCAATCTCAGTCGCGTGATAAAACCGGGAACAGTTCCTTTGGCATCTTTCCCTTAAAAGCTCCAAAACACGTTCCTCCCTTCGCAAGAATGCGCCGAATATCCCCATCACTCCGAGAGGTTTCTATGATCAAAGCTTTACGTTCTTTTCCGCTCTTCGTTCTTTTTTTAAGTGCATCGCTTTCTGTTCTCGCCCAACAACCGGGCAAGTTTGGACTCCTTATGTATTCGGGAGAATCATCGGTTGATCTCTATATGGGCAGACTTACCGATCCCAAGTACTCCAAAGTCGAATTCTACCGGGGCGGTAAGAAGCTCGGTGAAATCACGTTGAATGGGCCGAACGGAGGAATCGTCACCGACCAAGGCGTCGTGAAAGGAACAACACCGACCTATGAATATCGGGCGTTCATTCAAACTGGCGGTTTCGATCAGAACCTCGTAGGAACTTTGATCGGCGGAGTCGTTGGCGGAGACCTCAAAGGATACCTTACACGACGTGACGAAGTTGGAACAGGGACTAACCTACTCGATAGCATATTCGTTCTCGGAGGAGGTACGCTCGTAATCAACGGCGATCCGGTGTCGATACCTGGTGGAGATTTTCACATAAAACAGGGCGCGTACATTACATTCGATCCAACTTTCGCTGGAAAAATTCTTGGCATCAAGGTCTTGGATGGAACAACAGCACCAGGAAAAGTCACAGCAAGTGGCGGCGAACTCAAGGATGTGAACATCGAATGTTTCGGACAATTCGGACCTGTTGAAGGGTTGACGCTTATTGCATCGGATGTCAATATCAGAAGCAGTTACCCCACTCAGATGACCAATTGTACTCTTGACTACCTCACCGATATGGGACGGAATGATTTTGCATTCGTCAATCATCTCCAACATAAGATCACAGCCATTCGATGCACAGTCCGGCACGAGTCACAGATTATTGGGGCTGAACATGCCGAACAATGCTTAGCTGAATTGGACGGCATTATTTCGTCGAAGGTAGCGGTAAACTGCGAGTTCAAAACGAATGGTCAACTGACGCTTCGTCCGAAAGACGTTCCGACAAGTGCACGCAACTGCAGATTCTTAACGGACGCGAGTCTCTCACTCAGCAACAGATCCGTCGTAGAGTTCAATACATTCGCGCCTTCAACTATCGTTACGGTTTCACCGATCGCAGCGGGCTTTGACCCGTCCGACGTCAAGAATATCCACATCAACTTCAACGATTTTCAACGTGATGGGTCAGGAGCGGCAGTACTGTCGGTTTCGACAGCTGATACGATAGACGCAACGAAAAATTATTGGGGTATATGCACTGGCCCGACACCGGGAGAACGCATAGGCAGAAAAGCGTTTTACGATCCTTTCTTGCGCGTAAAATACCCGGGAACGAGCTACTGGTACACTATTTCGCCAAACAAAACGACGATGCAGGCAGATGATGAAGATGAGATCACGTTCAGCGGACACTTCTTCAACGTTCTGACAGGCACGGATTCCGTGGGTGCAACGGTCAACTATCTCGTGGTCATATTAGGTGACACGCTATATAAAGGGACTCTGACTGCAGATGCTTCCGGAAATACGACGCTGAAGTTCAAGATTCCGATTCGCTACCAGAATGCGATTGCGTTCCAGGTGTATTTTAAAAGCATTCAGTGCATCGAACAGGCATTCATCATTCGCGTCAGCGCTCCCGGAGGAGCAGACCTCGAAGTCTTTGATACGCGCGTGATACAGGTTCAGGGTAGCGTTACGGACATTTTGGCGAATAAGCCATTTGTCGTTACGGCGACAATTACAACGTCCGAGCCTCTCGATACGCCATTCAATGTTCGGTGTACCGTGGGCGGTGTTGTGTTCGACACTTTCTACGTCGTTTCGAAGAACACTATTGGCGTCCAATACCAGTTGGAGAATCCAAGAACGGAAATTGCGCTCACGAATGGTGAGACGCTGCCGATCGTCTTTTTTATCGATAAAGCGGACTTGAGTCCCGGGGTTGATTCCGTCATGGTCACCATTGATCCCCCGACCCCAGGCAACACAAAGGGCAAGGTTGTCGAACCGATAGAAACCAACAATACATCGACAACGGTTTTCAACTTGAAATCGACGAAACTTGGCAACGAAGGCGGTGCGAGTTTCAGCACGTTCATACAGCCGATTGACAATTTTCCGGTGAATCTCATGGATCGCGTCACACAATGGGTCGATACGACGAAGGGTTTCATGGAATCAGCTTGGCCAATTGTGAAAGGACAGGTTAGTTTCACAAAAGCAAGTGCGCCTGCCGATTATATGTGGATCAGCCCCGATACACTTCTTCACAGCACGTGGCAGTATTACTTGATGAAGGTCTACAAACAATTGCGTATCACAGATCCTTCGCATGATCGATACATGCTCGCCGTCACTGGAGACTGGTTCAGTTGGAGATTGCATCCCACCCTATTCCCAAACCGACCTGCGCAAACGTTAAGCTGGTCAGGGATCTATGACTTGATGGTATCGAGTATCGATAGCTATAAGCACCTTGCTCATAGTCTCGGGCATTCATTCGGTTTGCGACGAGGCGACTACGAGCCAGATAATGAGGATACAGCAGAGGAGTACCACACGTATTTTCGCGCAAAGACCGTGGAAGATGCTTATGACGTGTTCACCAGACGACTCATTCAGCAGTCGGTGCTGAACAAAGTCGGTCGTACTATGAAAGCTTATTGCTTCATGGGTAATGCAAGGCTGAGTACCATTTCCGAACCGTTCACTACATGGATCTGTGATACGGATTACTCAAGCCTCTTCACAGATTTTTCTAACTTCAGAAATCCCGGTAGTCAGGTACGGAAATCCCAGGTTGCACGAGCTCTTTTCATCGAGGGAAGCATCGATAGCACGAACCTGGCTATCGAATTCGGTCCATTCCTTCAACTGAACAATGCAGTCATATCGCCCATGTGCGAAAGCAAATACGCAACGCATACGTTCAAAGTCCTCGACGGAAGCGGACAGACACTCGCATCGTACTTGTATCGCCCAACCTTTACCGCGTTGGGACTTGATGAAACCGGACTGCCTTATTCAAAACATGAGAAGGAGTATTTCGCATTCGTCATAGACTTCCCTGCTGAAGCACGAAAGGTCGTTGTCGAACGTGATGGCAATATCGTTACTGAGCGGGAAGTCTCCGCGAATCCACCCGTCGTAAAGATCAATAGTCCCAAGGAAGGTGAAGATCTCAACGACGAGGGATCATTCACGGCTGATTGGTCCGCAACCGATACCGACGGCGATACGGAGTTCTGGTACACAGTCTATTTCTCAACTGACAACGGTACCACGTGGAAGATGGTTGCCTTCGAAACGAAGGATATGCAAGCAACGATCGCAGCCGCGAAGGGTTTGAATTACAAACTTCGCGTCGTCGCGAGCGATGGCTTCCTCACGAGTGAGAGTATTGTGACCTTCAATATTAAAACATTGGGTGTGGAGCCGATTTACCGTCCGGAAAAACTGACACTCTATCAGAACTATCCGAATCCATTCAATCCATCTACGACAATTCGCTACACCCTTCCACGCAGTGGAAATGTCACGTTGGAGATACTTGATCAATTAGGGCGGCAAGTCGACCTGCTCTTCCAGGGCAATCAGCCGGCAGGAACCTATGTGGCAGAGTTTGACGCTACCGGCAAACCAAGCGGAGTCTATACAGCAGTACTTCGCGCAAACGGTTCAGTCGCACAGATGAAGATGATTCTCACGAAATAAAAGATCGACAATCATCGTTCGGGAAGGAGGTGCTTCGTCACCTCCTTTCTTTTTGCCAAGTATCAATGCTGACTCTTGAATCTTTTTCTTTGAGAAAAATGTATTGCATATGAAACCACTTTGCGAAGATGGAAATGTTTGCAGACCAGGTTTCAGAAGAACACAATATTCATACTGAATTCACATGATGGCCGCTGTGGCATATGGTTTGAACGAATCTTTCTTGGATGAATTTGAAACGGAGAAATACCATGTGGAAAGAACATCTTGATCTTGTCAGACACTTGCACGAACAGATAGACGACTTTACGGCAAGAACCGGAGCAGACCCCTCGATAATGACCCTCTCTCCGGCAGCGTTTCAGTGGCTCGTCTCTGTCTTTCGTGAGGACGAAATCGTACTTGGCGTCACGCCGATCGATGCCGATCATTGGACGTACTCAACGGATCGCTGCATCTTGCGAATGGTCATCGATGAACTCGCTGACGACTACGAGATTACTGTCGAATGACCTATTCGTTTTCCTCTTGTTTCTGATCGTTTCTGTATCCTGAGATAATGGACACACGGTCACCCCACTTCTTCCTCAACACCATCTCAAGACTTTCATAGGGTCCGATAATCGCGAACTGCGAGGACCGCAGATCATTCAGCACGGCTTTCGCAAAAGTCTTTACTTGCTGACTGGATACTGCGAGGATGCGCTCCTTTTCTTCGAACAGTAGGCTATAAGGCGTTCTGTACTGCACCGACTCCTGAAGCACTCGCTGAACCTCTCTGTTTGTCTGACTTCGAAGAACTTCTCCGGAGATGAGTGACCTTTTAGCGGATTCTAATTCCTCAGAGAGAAATGCACCTTCGGATAGTTCCGTGATTGCTTGCTCTATCAGGAGTATTGTCGAGTCAAGCTGGCGCCCTGGCGTCGCTCCCGTGATGATGAGATATCCATTGTCGAGAACGAGACCGAGAGACGACTCGACGCGAGGATGAATGTGTCGCTCAATCCAGAATTTCTTAAAGAGCAACGACCGGTTCCCCTCTCCGAAAAGTGCGTTAAAAACTAATGCTGCCGGGAACTCCCTATCACTTCTCCCTACACAGCCGATAATCCAACGAAATGGAACGACAGGCTTTGGTACAGCATCGATAAGTATCGCGTGAGACTCCTTCCGTGTCGTACTTACTTCGTTCGGAAGGTCAGTGAATTCCTTCGATTCCCAATAGCCGAATTGATCGATGATCAGTGGTTTCATGGTGGAGTAATCCGCAGGCCCGGTAATGATTAGAACAGCGTTTCGCGGTTGGTATGTCGATCGATAGAAGTCGATGACGTCATCTCTTGTATTTCGAGCCATGGCTTTGGAAGTACCGAACCGTGAACGTACCGCAGCGTGATTCGGACCGAACAATCGACTGAGTGCTTCTATGCTTGCCCGGTCACTGGCGGAGGTTTCAGTTCGAGCGGCCATTTCCATGGTTACCGCCTTTTGCTTTTCGAATGCAGCTTCAGGAAAAACTGCATTCTGAACGATGTCCGCCATGATTTCCATCGTCTGGCGAGCATTTCTCGATAAACAACGGCTATAGAGTTGTGTGAACTCTATCGTCGTAGAGGTCGTCAGAGATGAGCCGTAGAGAGAAAGGTATGAGCGTATCTCCGCCTCTCTCCGCGAAACGGTTCCACGTAAAAGCAAGCGCTGAGTCAGTTCTGCAATTCCGGCCTTTTCCGAAGGCTCATGCATGGTTCCGGCATTTATTATCAGGTTCAATTCCATCAATGGAACGTCGTTCACGCGCGCATAGAGAATGCGAAGTCCGTTCGACAGCGTATCCTCCGTGATATGTGGAATCGGCCATGATTCACTTCGTGTCGCGAACGCGACAGACGTTCCAATCGATAAAGCAATGACCGTTGAAATGATTTTTGAAAACATCTTCACACTGATTCCTCTATCGCTGACATGATCGTTCGACGGTCTATTCGCCAGTATGCGACCTCTCTACCGTCGAGAACGATAACGGGAAAAAGCTCGCTATATCTTTCATACAAAGGATGACCTTCATCGAGTGTGATTTCTGTGAAGGATAGATCCGGAGTTTCCTGAATGACGCTCTCAATCGCTTGCCGGGCTGATTCGCATAGATGACACTCTAACTTTGAGTAAAGGAGTAACTCATGCACGTGCCTCTCCATCATCCGCTTCTCTTTCTTCCGGGCTGTTTAGGACTTCTTCGGACAAGAAACACTCCCCAGAGAATGAGCGCGATCGATATTATCTGCGCTTCACTCAATCCAAGAATCAACCGGGGATTGATCCGAATGAACTCAACCGCGAAACGACTCAACGAATGAAGAGTGAGATAATATCCGAACTGAATTCCGACGGGTAGCGATTTCGTTCGCCTCCGATAGAGCCAGCTAAAGAGCGCTATCGCGAGAATAAGTTCATAGACCGGCGTTGGATGAACCCACTCTGTGGGTATTCTTTGCCCGAACTCGTCCATCGTGTATGCAGTTGGGACGGTGCCATACTCGTAGGATACTGCCCATGGCAGGTCGGTCGGAATCCCATAATCTCCGTCGCCTGCAAGGTGGCAACCGATGCGACCAATACCATACGCAAGCGCCAGGCCGGGCGCAGTCATATCGGCAACTTCGAGAAGCGAGAGCTTTTTCCTTTTGAGGTAAAGAAAGATCAATCCGGTCGCAACCAACAGGCCGCCATACCAGGTCAGGCCGCCGGAAGAAAAAACAGTTCCGAAAGGCTCAGCAAGAAAATCCTTCCAGTTCTCGAAGACGTGAAAGAGCTTCGCTCCGGCGACACCTCCGCCGAGCGCGAGCATGGTGATCATCGTCCCGAGTGCGGGATCAAGTTTTCTCCTTTTCATTTCGGCTGTGAGTAACATGTTCGCGGTCAGGAAGGCTATCCCCAACATCAATCCAAAGCTGTAAATCGTCAGTGGTCCGATACGGAAGAGTTCTGGGTACATGAGTGAATATCTATGCGATGAACAATGAAATGAACGAATCGCTCGAGTCGATATCTCGCAAGAGCGTAACCGTTGCTGCCGTGACCTTCAATGCGAAATGTACCGGTTGATGCCCGGGCTTCTTTACAGAGACCTCGTACGTTCCGGCAAGATCATAGAAATCGACCTCGGCTGAAGCGGGGCCCTTTCCGGGAAGAGTCAGCCCTTTCGTTGTCAAACCTTTGAGCGTGATTTCAATGCGACCATCTTTCTGCTTCGCACTGTGATTGATCAGGTACTGGAAATGATTGAACTCCTCGATGGAATCGAAGTGAAAGCGCGTGCACGGTTTCAGTGTTTTTTGATTCACTGCTTTGTACACGCGGAGTTTGTAACCGACCGGGCCTTTGTCAATTCGGGGCTGCATCGCTTTCGCTTTTCGTGAAATGGTTCAGCACGTTTTTCAAAGGAAGTTCGGATTGTTCGCCCGAGTGCATATCCTTCATCGTTGCGACGCCCCTCGCGAGTTCGTCGGATCCCACGATGAGAACACGCGCTACGCCCAACCTATTCGCTTCACGCATTTGAGCCTTCAGACTTCTGTTCGCGTAATCCAATTCTGTTGCGATGCCGCATTTCCGCAACTCCAATGCTGTAGATAAAGCCCACCTTCGAGTTTCCACATCGAGTGCGATGATAAAGAGTGAAGGATTCTTCATTGCAAATTGGAATTCGTTCTTCTCAAGCACCATCAATATCCGTTCGATGCCTGCAGCGAAACCGACACCAGGTATAGACTTTCCTCCAAGCTGCTCAGAAAGTCCATTGTATCGTCCACCACCACCCAAAGCGTCCTGCGAACCCAAATCTGCGCTGAGAAATTCAAACGCCGTGTGTGTGTAGTAATCCAATCCACGCACAAGTCGAAAATCGACTTCATACCGAATGCCTGCATCTGAAAGAGCTTTGCAAACGGACGTGAAATGCTCATCCGCTTCGGAGCTCAGATATTCCAGGATACGGGGGGCATCGTTTGTAACCGACCTGTCTTGTTCCAACTTGGAATCGAGAACGCGCAAAGGATTCGATTCAACGCGTCGCTTGCTGTCTTCGCTCAAGAGAGGAAACACATCACGCAGATATGCTTGCAGAGCGTTGCGATAGCGTACGCGTGATTCCTCGTCACCGACGGAGTTGATTTTCAGCAGGTAATCGATACCGAGACTCTGAAAGATATCACTCGCCAATGCGATGACTTCGACATCGATTGCCGGATTGTCTATACCGATCGCTTCATATCCGAACTGGTGAAACTGGCGATACCTCCCCGCTTGAGGCCGCTCCTGTCGAAACATCGGCCCGAGATAGTACAGCTTCGTAAGCAGATTCGCCTGCCCGATATTGTGCTGAAGGAAAGCGCGCATAACGGGTGCGGTCATTTCCGGGCGAAGAGTCAGGCTCGTTTCTCCTTTATCAAAAAACGTGTACATCTCTTTTCCGACGATATCCGTTTCTGTCCCTATTCCTCGCGTAAAAACTGCTGTTTCTTCGAAGATGGGAGTACGGATTTCAGCATAGCCGTATTGAAAGAGCTTCTCCCGGATGAGCGTCTCGACGAAATCCCATTTCTCGCTCTCGCCGGGAAGGATATCCCTCGTGCCTTTTACATTTCTTATCTGATTGGACATTGCTTTTTCTTTGGACGTAAAAGGCACACCGTCGGTATGCCTTTTCGAAGAGGAACGGTGACGCTCCTCACACGTCGAGATAATGCATTTCCTCCTCCCGAAGAGCTTCGAGAATCTCAGCAGGAGTGGCAGCATGAAGAATCTTTGTCCGCAGATCTTCCTTGTTCATGAGGCGGGAAATCCTGCTCAATAACTTGATGTGTGCACCGACAAGATTGTCCTTGCCTACGAGAAGAAAGACCAATCGAACGGGCTCGTTATCGAGTGACTCATAGTCGATCGGTTTTTCCGTCACACCAAACGCAGCGATGATTTCCGTGACGCCGTCCGTCTTTCCGTGTGGAATGGCGAAGCCCTTGCCGACGCCTGTGCTCATGATTTTTTCCCGTTCAAAAATGGCTTCTCGTACTCGACTGATGTCGGTCACTTTCTTCGATTGGGCCACGAGATCGATTAACGCATTGATGACTTCTTCCTTCGTTGCGCCGGGGAGATTTACCCTGATAAGATCTTCGGTGAGGATGCTGCTGATTTTCATAAGTGGTTGTACGTGTACAAACGAACCGGCGTAAACTTAGGGATTATCACGCCACTGTCCAACCTTCATGACGTACTCATCGACAAGCGCTTTCGCACGTTCCTGTGAATCCGCTTCGACCGCGACGTGAAACTGCGGAAACTCCTTCGATGGCAGGAGGTGCACCCAATTCCGCAGGTCGAAATGAATCTTGATCCCGTCGATCAGCAGGCGCTGGAAGTGGTCCGTTTCACGCATCGCGTAGCGCATCACTTTCCCCTTCGCATCCCAGTCGCATGGGACATACTCATCGAGTCGGTAGAGGCGTTCGATACTCTGGTTAAGTTCACCGATGCGAAGACCCGACACGGCGAGCATCTCAAGAATTTTTGCCGTCGCATACATCGCATCCGTCGCAAACGAGAATTCAGGGAAAATGAAACCACCCTTCGTTCCTCCGACAAACGCCATTTCCGGGTCGTCAAAAACGAGACTCATCATTCCGCCGTGTGTTGTCGTGCTGCGAACAACTTCCACGTCGTACTCCTTCGCTACGATATCCACTTCGGATGTCGCTCCGATCGGACACCCTATTTTTTTTATTGCGACTCCTTTCTGCTTCTGCCCTTCAAGGAACAGCTTCGTTACGATGGGAAGCAGGCGATGATCGTCGATAAACACGCCCCGCTCGTCGGCGATGAACAGCTTTTCAGCGCCTGCATCCAACAGGAATCCCACGTCGGATGAAAGCGAGTGCACGATACCGGAAATGTGGTCGCACGCTTCATTGAACTCTTCCGCCGTCCTTGTAATGCGATGCGGATCGACGTAAGCGTTCAGGCTGACGACGTTCGTTTCTAAGCTGCCGAGAATATTCGGAAAGATGCTCGACGCTATTCCGAAAGAATAATCCACGACGATATGGAAATTTCGCGCCTTGATTGCCTGCGTATCGAGCGTCGCAAAGAAGCGCTCACGATAGTACTCCGTTGACCGTTCAGGAAAGAACATCGAACCGATGTTGCTGTAATTCGCTCGTTTGAAATCTTCAGAGAAGAATTGCCGCTCGATACTTTTCGTTCTTGAAATCGGCAGATCTTTCCCATCGGCATCGAAGAAAATGATATCCATCGAACGACGGTCGAATGGGGACTTGCGCACGTGGAATCCTGCTGCATTCTTTCCCGCACGGAGTTCCTGGCGAACCATCGGTATCGGAGTGATCTGCATATCGTTGACCGAAACGCCGGCCGATAGCAGGCCGCACGCTATCGCGCGCTTGATCATTCGTGAAGCATTATCCGGATCACGGCTTGCAAGGACGCGCCTTCCTTCACCGATCACGGCTCCAAGAGCCGCACCGATCTTCGCGCCGAACTCAGGGTTGATATCCACATTGGTCGTCCCAGTGATGCGTGAGTCCGTGAACAATTCCTTCAGCCATCGATCTTCCCAGACAAGACTCTTCGTGAGTATGGCTCCGCTCTGCACAACCTTCTCCGGCCAGAGCTTGATGTTCGGGAAGAGCGTTGCTTGCTGGCCGATGCGGCATCGGTCGCTGATGAACACGTTCTCTGCGATCGTAGCACCTGCGGAGATCAGCGAATCATAACCGACGACACTGTCGGTGATTTGTGCTTGCTCTTCAATAACGCAACCATCCCAGATAACGGAGTTCTGAATGATCGCCCTTGGTCCGACGGTAACGCTCTTTCCGATCACTGAATTGATGACTTTTGCCGACGGCGAAACGTTGCTCTCGCTGCCAATGATTCGACGCGATTTTCCATCCGATTGAAGTTCCGGGATATCGAGCCGAACCAATCCGGAGACACAGTCCATCGAAGCCTCACGATATTCGTCAAGCGTTCCGACGTCGCGCCAATAGCCCTTCGCGATGTAGCCGGAAAGCTTCATGCCGCGTTGCATCATCGCAGGAAAGAGATTCTTGCTGAAATCGAAATCCTCTTTGTACGGAATCATGTCCAGCACGTCATGCTCGATGATGTAGATCCCCGTGTTGATTGTGTCACTGAAAACTTCACCCCAGGATGGCTTCTCGAGGAATCGCGTAATGTTGCCCTCATCGTCAACGATCACGACGCCGAATTGCAGCGGATTGGTAACACGCGTCAAGACGATCGTTGCATCGGCTCCTTGCGCGGCGTGAAAGTTTAGTGCCTCCGTCAAATCGAAGTCCGTGAGCACGTCACCCGAAATGATGAGCACTCTATCGTCCCCGAGTTTCTCGTAGGCATTCCGGACACTGCCTGCTGTTCCGAAATCTGCTTCTGCCTGAACGTATTGCATCGTGATGCCGAACGCTCTGCCATCTCCGAAGTGGCTTCGTATCACATTCGGGTGATAGAACAGTAGTGAGACGATATCAGTCATCCCGTGGCTTTTCAGCAAGTGCACGATGTGCTCCATCATGGGTTTGTTCACCATGGGAACCATCGGTTTCGGGATGTTGCACGTCAACGGACGCAAGCGGGTACCGAATCCGCCTGCCATGATTACGGCTTTCATATCAAAACCTTTACTCCTTTCCAATCACGTTGACATTCTCTATCACCCATACGCACTCGATCACAATACTAAAACGGTTGAGGTGGAAGGTTGTAGAAATCGATATCGATATCGACTCCTTCAACGACGGTTCTGGGAATTACATTGACTGGCGATGGAAATCGAACGTCGCCCGTCGTGGTATAGACTCCGACAACGCGCCAGTGCTGAAACGGATCGGGTCCGTATTGATGTGCTACGACGACGTATTCATAAATCCCGTTTATCGATTCCCGCTGCATACGGTAGGTCGTATCGTTAAAGTGAAACGGGATCTCATCGGAGAATTCGAGTGTCCCTTTGAGGAACTCTTCGAGAATGCTTTTCGGCGGATTGTTTCTAAACGCCACGACACGAAGGTCGAAGAGACTATCGCTTGGCGGCCACAGTGATTTCACATGAAGTTTCCCGGCGATTCCCGGCACGGAAGCAGGCGTCGAAAGGTCCGGTGATAAGCCGTGGTCGCACGATGCCAATAAGCATAGAACGAACGCACTCGATATTCGAATCAACTTCAGCACGGCTACTTGATTGTCATTCCCGGTGAGCATCCGTCCGGTGGGTGAATAAGAATGGGATGGCCGTTCATATCGGAAGCAGCGAGTACCATTCCTTGGGACTCAACGCCCATCAGTTTTGCAGTCTGAAGATTCGTGAGAACGACAACCAATACATCGCGAAGCGCATCCGGCTCATAGGATTTTCCGATACCGGCAACAATCTGCCGCACCTCGATTCCAATATCGACGCTGAGCTTGAGAAGCTTCTCCGACTTCGGAATGCGTTCGGCAGTAAGAATTTTTCCCACGCGCAAGTCAAGACCACGAAAGGCGTCGATCGCAATCGATTCTTTGATTGGCTGAACATCGTCTGCCGAGACTGTTGGCTCTTGTTTCACACCAAGCTTGGCAATCTCCCGTTCTATAGCTTCGTCCTCGATCTTCTGGAAAAGTATCTCAGCATTTCCGAGCGTGTGCCCTGCTTCAATGGACACCTGCGAGGCATCCAGCCAATGCTGTCCTCCATCATCGAGGTTCAGAATGCGTCGAATCTTTTCGCATGTGAAAGGAAGTGATGGTTTAAGAATAATGGAGAGCGAATGAATCGCCTGGACACAAAGGTTCAATGTTGTTTTGCAACGCTCAGGATTCTGTTTGATCGTTTTCCAGGGTTCCTGATCATTGAAGTACTTGTTCGATGCGCGGGCAAGGTTCATTGCGCGCTGCGTTCCATCCCGAAAGTGAAAATCCTCATAGAAGGCAGCGGTCTCGTCGCATGCGCTTCGAAACTCTTTGAAGAACGCCTCATCCTCCGTCGATAGCGACGTTCGCTCGGGAATTTTTCCTTCGAAGTTTTTCCAAATGAAATGCACCGTTCGATGCACGAAGTTACCGAGGATGTCCGCAAGTTCGTTGTTATTGCGAGCCTGGAAATCCTTCCAGTAGAAATCGCTGTCACGCGTTTCCGGCATGTTCATAATGAGTGTGTATCGAAGAGGGTCAGGTGGATACGCATCGAGGAAATCCTGGATCTCGATCGACCATTTTTCGCTCTTCGAAAATTTTCGTCCCTCGAGTTTGAGAAATTCGTTCGCCGGCACGTTGTCGGGAAGGACATAGCCTCCTTTCGCAAGCAGCATTGCGGGAAACATCAGGCAATGGAAGACGATGTTGTCCTTTCCGATGAAGGCGATGTAGCGTGTATCTTCCTTGCACCAGTAGTCTTTCCAGAGCTCCGGTTGATGCTTTCCTTTCGCCCATTCCTTCGTTGCTGAGATGTATCCGAGGACCGCTTCAAACCAGACATAGAGCACTTTCCCTTGCGCTTCATCAAGAGGTACCGGAATACCCCAGGATAGATCGCGTGATATTGGTCGCTCGCTCAGCCCGGCTTTCAGCCAGCTCCGCACTTGCTGAAGAACATTCTCCTTCCAACGGTTCGCGTGCGATTCGATGTACTCCTCGAGCTGAGCTTGATACATCCCAAGAGGAAAGTACCAGTGCACAGCTTCACGAATGACGGGTCTGTTGCCGGAAAGGAGGCTCTTCGGATTGATCAACTCAGTCTGTGAGTAATACTTGCTGCAATTCTCACACTGATCACCATAAGCGCGGTCGTAACCGCAATGCGGGCAAGTGCCGACGACAAAGCGATCCGGGAGAAACATCCCCGCTTGCTCGTCAAACAGTTGCTGCTCAGCATGGCGCTCAAGGATTCCCTTGTTATAAAAATCCATGAACCACTCTTGCGCTGTTTCATGGTGGGTTGGATGTGAAGTTCGTGAATAAATGTCGAAGCTGATTCCGACGCCTTCAAATGCTCGGAGGTTCAGCGCATGATACCGATCGATGATATCCTTCGGACTAACCTTCTCATCTCGTGCGCTTATGAGAATACTGACTCCGTGCTCGTCCGATCCGCATATGTACACCACGTCATCACCGAGAAGTCTTTTATAACGCACGTAGATATCAGCCGGCAGGTAGGCACCTGCAAGATGGCCGAAGTGAATAGCGCCGTTCGCATACGGCAAGGCAGACGTGACAAGTATCCGTTGACGGTCGGACATGTATTTATGAATCGCTGAAAGTGACAGGAACTGGAAGAGAGCTCAACGCTCAGGACTTTGACGTGCCCCGGCCGGTCGGAACGTGAATCTTATAATCGTAGATTTTTGTGTAAAGGGTTCGAAGACTGATACCGAGGACCTCAGCAGCCGATTTCTTGTTGTAGTTCTTTTCCTTCAGGACACGCTCGATATGAATGGCTTCCATGTCGCTGAGCGACATCTTCGCGAGTTCACCGGTGCTGACGCGTTCTTCTTCACCTCCACCGGAACCGTAATCGAGCATGATATCTGTGGGACCTATCGTATCCCCTGAGCTAAGTATGAGCGCCCGTTCAACCACGTTCTCCAATTCACGAACATTGCCAGGCCAATAGTAATTCAACAGCTTCTGCATCGCTTCTTCTGTAAAGATTTTCGATTCCCTGCCACGAGACTTCACTTGAATGAAATAATCGACCAGCGCTGGAATATCGTCCTTCCTTTCGAATAGTGGTGGCAGTTCCAACGTGATGACATTCAAACGAAAGAGCAGGTCTTCACGGAACTCTCCGTTCTTTACCGCCTCTTTGAGATTTCGATTCGTAGCGGCGATGATTCGGACGTTAGACTTCATGGTTTGCGTCCCACCGACACGACGGAATTCGCCCGATTGAATGAAGCGAAGGAGTTTCGGTTGGATTGACAGACTGATCTCGCCGATTTCATCGAGAAACAGAGTCCCGTTATTGGCAACTTCAACCATCCCATGCTTGAGTACCATTGCATCGGTGAACGCGCCACGTTCATGTCCGAAGAGTTCGCTTTCCAGCAAATTCTCCGGAAGCGATGCACAATCCAAAGCGACGAACGGTTTGTCCTTTCGTGCGCTCATTTTATAAATCAGATTGGAGATCACTTCCTTTCCCGATCCACTCGGACCGGTGATAAGGATGTTGCTGTCGGTCGGAGCGACTTTGTACACCATTTCCAGGATGTTCTTAAATGCAGCGCTCTCACCGACAACGTTTTTCACCTGCTGTTTGCGATCAAGTTCAGACTTAAGAATCGAGTTCTCAAGTTTCAGCTTTCGGTGCTCGAGTGCGCGTTCGATAGTTTGCAGCAACTCCGCGAGGTTGTACGGCTTAGTCACGTAGTCATAGGCACCGAGCTTGACCGTTTCGACCGCCGTTCGCACGTCCGTGAAGGTCGTCAGCATGATGACTTCAGAAACCAGTGTGTTCTCGGTTATGTGCTTGAGCACCTCGATTCCGTTCACGCGCGGCATCTTAATGTCGAGGAGGATAACATCGTACTGCTGCCTTTGAATCTTGTTTATGGCTTCGATGCCATTGATGGCGCTATCGGTCGAGTAGTTATTCTCGATCAACTTCGCCGTGAGGACATCGCGAAAGAGCTTTTCATCGTCCACAACCAGTATGGAAGCCTTCGATTTCGGATTATTTTCGTTCTCCATGCGTCACTTGTAATTAATGAGTGGCTTTAAACTTTGGTAAGGTAAAATAAAACGTTGTGCCTTCATTTAAAACGGAATCCAACCAGATCCGTCCTCCATGATGCTCGACGATCTTCTTGACGATCGTCAAACCGGCGCCATTTCCTTCATATTCCTCCCGCGGATTCAGTCGCTCGAATATCTTGAAGATCTTCTCATGATATTGCGGCTCGATTCCGATTCCATTGTCCCGGACAAAAAACTCAACGAAGTCCGGCTCGTTTTCCTGCCAGTTCACAGTGATGAGAATATCCTCCTTATCGTTGAACTTGATAGCGTTGCTCAACAGGTTGAAGAAGACCTGCTCTATGCGGGTTTTATCTCCATAAACAACCGGAAAATTGGATGGGACCTTGAGCTTGATGTTCTTGCTTGCGATTCGGAAGGAGAGATTCTGACGAACATCGTGCAACACCTCATCGATGTTGACGGATTCGGGAGGTTGAGTGATGCGTCCGATGCGGGAAAGGTCGAGCAACGCATCGATAAGCGAGCCAAGACGTTTGCTGAAATCGATGAGAGATGAGATGTAGGTACGTCCGGTTTCATCGAGTTTTTGGAAATACTCGTCCACGAGCATGTTCGCAATGAAGGAAATTCCGGCAAGCGGTTCCTTAAGGTCGTGCGACACGACATATGCGAACTCGTCAAGTTCTTGATTCTGCTTTTTGATCTCCTGGCTTTTAGTAAGTGAGTCCTGATAAAGAATCGCATTTTCGAACGCTGCACCCAAGGTCGTAGCGACTGCTGAAAAGAATCGCAACAATTCATCCGTTCGCTTTACCGGCGTTCGACACACGATAATGATAACACCGAGGAACGTGGACTTCGGCATCATGGGAATCAACACCCTGTTGACAACACCGTCGGCTGATTTCCTTTCATCAAGCACTACCTCTCCGTCTTCGACTAAGAACTGATCCTCTAATGTTACTTCGAGAAGTTCCTTTGAACCGGAAGGACTAACCTGAGGCTCATACGCGACAAGGCGAAGGTCCTGGTCCAATTCGTTTTTCAGATAGATACCACCGATCACTCCATTGAATCGCGGAAGCATGTGATGCATGGCAACTTTGACAAGCTCTTCCTGTTTCAGCGTCTGCCCGATCTCGAGAGCGAGCAAGTTCAAAAACTCCAGTTCTTCCTTTTTCTCTTCGAGTTCACGTTGTGTTCGAAGCGTCTCAGAGACATCCCTTCCGACGAACAGAATACCCAACGCCTGATTATCGGTATTGATAAGCGGCGTACAGTCCACTAAGGCATCGAAGGTAAGGCCATGCTTTTTCTGCAGGAGGATCAGCTCCCGGCTTTTCCCAGTCTCCATCGCGGTCTTCTGCATTGAACTCCACTTCGCCGAGCTTCCATCGGGATCAGCGAAGAGATTGGTAACCCTTCCGTGTCCGACAACTTCATTCCGATGATAACCAAAGACCTGTACCGCGCCCTCGTTGAAACTGAGAATCGTGCCATTCGAGCTTACCGCTATGATGAAGGTCTCCGTTGAACTATCGACGATTGCGGAGAGAAAGCTGTTCAGTTCGTTGACCTCGGCGGTGCGTTCCTCAACAAGTAGATTGAGACTCTGCTTTGCCTCCGGATGCACTTCCCTTTCCCGCGGTAACAACTGAATCAACGCTGATGGACGAAGGCTCAGGGTGTATGGAGAGACTAACAGATTGAGCTCTGGGTAGTCCAACGTTGGAGGAACATGAATGACATACGGCTGCGATGATGCAATGACTTGTTTGACGGCGGCCTGTAAGAAACTACGTCCACCGAATGCGTTGTCCTCAGTTGCGAGAATAGTGAGGAGGTATTCTGATTCATCTGAAACCTCGATGGCTTTTCGATTTCGATAGACGAGGATAAGCTCATCGTTGATGAGAAAAAGAGGAGAGGCGAGTAAGTCGAGTGAACTTAGTTCTATCTGCTCTTCATGAATTTGTGATGTTGAAATTTCAGTGCTCAAGGGTCAGTCTCATCTTCAAGGATGAATTTACCTTTTCATTGTTGAAAAGCAAGAGCCGTTGCAAGATTTTCAACCATCCTGTCATGGACAAGTACTTAAACCCTCATATTTTGCCAGTGTCCGATGAGTGGTATTTGATCAAGAACCCGAATGAACGAAAATGATGATTCACCTTTGGTTAAAGAAGCGCAGAACGGCAGCAGACAAGCCTTCAACGAACTTGTTCGACTACACCAAGAGCGGTTGTATTGGGTCGTTCGGCGCATGGTTCGTGATCATGACCAAAGCCTCGACATCCTCCAGGATGTTTTCATTCGCGCTTATGACGCCCTCCCGAACTTTCGTGGCGAGTCGAAATTCTTCACATGGCTCTATCGAATCGCAACGAACCTCAGTCTCAACTATTTGCGGAAGCGTAAACTCCGACCTGCCGTTCACCTCGATGAACTCGAAGACGTGCTTCCCGATCATCAGGAAAGCGGACATGATGTTCTCGAGCGTAAGGAATTCAGAAAGATCCTTGAACGCGCGATCGAGCGATTACCTGCAAAGCAGAAAGCTGTCTTTATTCTCAGGTATTATGAAGAACTCCCTTACGAAGAGATTTCGAAAATCATGAACCGAACTACCGGTGGTTTGAAAGCAAACTTTTTTCACGCAGTAAGAAAAATCGAAGAATATGTTAAGAAAGAACTCTGATCACGTCCAGACTGAACTCCCGGATTACCTGTTTGGCAAAAGCACTCCAACGATTGCAGCGCGCATCGAACAACACCTGCGTGAATGCCTTGAATGCCAGGAGATGTATGAAGGGCAGCGCGTCCTTTTCGAAAGACTAACTATCACAAAAGAGGAAACCGTCTCTCCATCAATATGGGGACCCTTCTTAGTCAAGCTCAATGAAAGAATCGATTCCCGAAAGCGATTGTATTCTTCCCTGTCTGACCGATTCGCATTTCGCATTCCCGCAATTGCAGCCGTTTCTCTTGCTGTCTTCGGATTGCTGTATTTCTCAACCCTTGTTGAGCAACCGCGCTTGAATGGTTACTCACAAGAACTCCGGAATCTCTTCTCGCAGTTCGACACGACGGAGATCGTATCCCTGAGGAATCAATTCCTTTGGTCGAATGCGTTCTCGGTGACAACAGAACTGGAACTTCAACCTGAAAAAGACCTCGAAGAAATCGACGAGGCATTTCCACAAACAGTCTTCGAGGGTTTAACCTACGATCAACTCCTCGTCGGCAGTTCGGAGTATCTCTCTCAACAGGATCTCATCGATCTCTATTCAGAAGATCGACTTCTCGAATCGTTGATGAATGGAAATTCATCTTTGTAAAATGATTGTGAGGCTCACCATGAAAACCACACTCCTCAGTCTCCTCCTCCTCTCACTGTCCAGCGTGCTGTCGTTCGCACAGGAACCTGATAGCGATAGCCCGGCCAGACAACGCGTTGAAGAACTCAGGCGGATGAAAATGATTACCGCTCTCGATCTAAACGAAGAACAAGCCGTTCGACTCGTTACGCGGGAGAAAGATTTTCGCAATCAGGAGCGGGAACTCCAGCAGCAGCGACGAAAGCTGCTTGGCCAATTGCGTGAAGCAAGCATCGGTACCGGCTCTGATGCCGAAATCGAAAAGCTCATCGCACAGATTCAAACCTTGAGTGAGGATATCGTCAAGCGACGATTCGAGTATTTGACAAGCCTGAAAGACATCCTCTCCGTGAAGCAGATGGGGAAGCTTGTTGTCTTCGAAGAACACTTCGCGAACGAGCTTCGAAGAATGCTTCAACGATTCGGCAAGGGAGGCGGACCACCGCAAAGGCCGCAGCACTAACCGCTACGATAACGAATCATACAGGCTCCTCACGTGAGGAGCCTTTTGCTTACATAGGAAAAAAGTAGGCGCTTCTTTAGTTTCATGCTGTGAAACAGATCACTCAACATAAGCGCTCGGGTGCGTTGGACATCGTTGAAATCGATCCTCCCACACTTCGCCGAGGGATGGTTCTCGTAAAAAACTACTTCTCCGTCATCAGTGCGGGGACAGAAAAAACTACTATCGATTCGAGGAAATCTTCCTTGGTGGAACGCGCCAGAACGCAGCCGGATGAGGTTCGAAAAGTACTCGACGAAGTACGACGCACTGGTCTGTTCACCACCTACAAGCGCATCATGAGTAAGCTTGACAGTTCAGCCGGGTTGGGCTATTCATCTTCGGGGATTGTGCTGGCCATCGATGCAGACGTCCAGGATCTGGAAGTCGGAACACGTGTAGCGTGCGCCGGAGCAGATTATGCATACCACAGCGACATCATCGTAGCACCAAGGAATTTAGTTGTACCGATTCCTGAGTCAGTTCCGATGGAGTCTGCCGCATACACAACGATCGGAGCGATTGCTCTTCAGGGTGTTCGACAAGCGAATCCGACACTCGGTGAGACAGTCGCGGTCATCGGACTCGGTCTCCTTGGTCAGTTCACGATTCAGTTTTTAAAAGCCAACGGATGTCGTGTCGTCGGCGTTGATCTGAATCCTTTCGTACTCGATCTCGCTCGCACTTCCGGATGCGACCTTGTCTTGCATAGAAGAAACGATCCTGTTGAACAATCGATTTT
Organism: uncultured Chromatiales bacterium; assembly: GCA_964448285.1. Lineage (GTDB taxonomy): Bacteria > Bacteroidota > Ignavibacteria > SZUA-365 > SZUA-365 > CAYUWG01. Next base: position 17,431 of record CAYUWG010000029.1, on the reverse strand, counting down.
GAGCTTCACCCATGGACATGGTGTCGATTCTGTCATCATTACGGCGGGAACGAAAGACAATGACCCAATAGAATTAGCCGGAAGAATTGCACGGGAACGCGCAACGATCGTGCTCGTCGGCGCTTCGAAAGCCGACATTCCTCGCGCAGAATTCTTTCGAAAGGAATTAGAACTTCGTTATTCCCGTTCCTATGGTCCGGGTCGATACAACCCTGAGTATGAAGAGCGTAACTTGGACTTCCCCATCGGCTACGTACGCTGGACGGAGAACCGAAATATGCAGGCATTCCTTCAACTCATTGCTGAGAAAAAAATCGATGCGAACATCCTTACTACGCACCGATTCACACTCGACGAAGCGTTAAAGGCGTATGATCTGATCGAGGGCGAACAGTCAGCGCCTTATGTCGGCATCGTCCTCTCCTATGAAGATCTAAGACACGATGAGATTCAACGCATTGCATCCTCGGACACGGTCGTTCAACCGATTACAATTTCACCGAAGCGCAGTTCACTCACCGTCGGATTTATTGGCGCTGGAAGTTTCGCCGCCGGATACCTGCTTCCTCATCTTCATGCGATGGAAGACGTTACCCTTTCAACCGTATGTAATCGCACCGGACTTACAAGCGCGGACATGCGGAACAAGTTTTCCTTCCATAAAAGCACTACGAACGCTAACGAGATCTTTCAGGATGAATTCATCGGAACCGTCTTTATTGCGACACGCCATGGCGACCATGCGCGACTTGCTTCGGATGCGCTACAACACGGCCAACACGTCTTTGTCGAAAAGCCTCTTGCATTGAATGAAGACGAGTTGATGAACATTGAATCACTGATGCGTAGCGGTCCGAATGGAGAAGAACCGCTGTTGCTCATGGTCGGATACAACCGACGTTTCGCTCCACTCGTCATCGAGATGAAATCGTTTTTTCAACCCGCTCTCGAACCGTTCGTCATTCACTACTCGATCAATGCCGGCTTTCTTCCAAAAGAGCATTGGACACAGGACCCGATTGATGGCGGAGGACGAATCATCGGTGAGGTCTGCCACTTCATCGATACCATCCAATTCATCACCGACGCTTTCCCCGTCCGTGTCTTTGCGGAATGCATCGCAACCCAGAATGAACGCATAACGCCATACGATAATCTCCATGTCACGCTGCGCATGTCCGATGGCTCCTCCGCATGTATTTCCTATGTATCCAACGGCGATCCTTCGCTCCCAAAAGAGCGCATCGTCGTCACGAACAATCAAGCGACCGCAGTGCTGAACAACTTCACTGAACTCCGTTTGACACGGAATGGCAAATCTACCGTGAAGAGAAGCCCCGGCGATAAAGGTCATGCAGACGAAGTGCAAGCATTTATGAACGCGATTCGTCAGAGGAAATCGGAAGTCATTCCACTTGAAAGCCTCTATGTTACTTCGAGGACGACGTTTCGCATCCTTGATTCACTGAACCAGAAATCGGTCGCCATCGTTTGAGAATTCCATCGTGAGTTTTTTCGAAGCCATCATCCTGGGTATCGTGCAGGGGCTGACGGAATTTCTACCTATTAGCAGCACGGCGCATCTGAGAATCATCCCATCACTTGTAGGATGGCCCGACCCGGGCGCACCGTTCACCGCTGTCTCCCAAATCGGTACCCTCCTCGCTGTGCTCGTTTTCTACCGCGTAGACGTTATGAGGTTGTCAGCGGCATGGTTTCGCTCCGTGAGTGAAAGAAGAATTTCCGTAAATAAGGATTCCATGCTGGCATGGAATCTTCTTCTTGCGACAGTACCGATCGTAGTGGCGGGATTGCTCTTAAAGGATCTCATCGAGGATGAGTTTCGCTCGCTTTACGTCATCTCCGCAAGTCTTATCGTCCTTGCATTACTTCTGGCAGTTTCAGAAAAGCTCTCGCGCTTTTCAAAGCCGATTTCCGCTTTGCAATGGCACCATATCTTTATCATCGGTATCGCGCAAGCCTTCGCACTGATTCCAGGCGCATCTCGTTCCGGTACGACAATCACTGCCGGACTTTTCTTAGACATGAAACGTGAAGACGCCGCGTCCTTCTCGTTTCTGTTGAGCATTCCCGCCGTTGCGCTCAGCGGGCTTTATCAGGCTTACAAACTCCGTGACGCGTTGCTTACGGACTTCGGCATTTCCATGATCATCGCTATTCTCGTAAGCGCTGTGATTGGTTATCTCTCGATCGCATTCATGCTTCGCTATCTCCGGACGCATACCACCCACCTTTTCATTGGCTACAGGATCGTACTTGGCGTGGCAATCCTCCTTCTCTTGAATTTCAATCTTCTCAGACCGTGAGCTTCAAACGAGCGATAATCCTTCTACAGTATGTGGTCATAATAGCAACACCACTTCTTGCTCAACGCCAAGAGCAGAGGCCTATAAGTAAAGCGCAGTATGCCGTAATCGAGACGAAATTCGGAGCCATTGAAATAGAACTATTTCGAACACTCGCTCCAAAGACGGTTGAGAACTTTGTTCAACTCGCAAGGAAGGGATATTACAATGGTGTGCGATTTCATCGCATAGCAAAAGGGTTCGTCATACAAGGCGGCGATCCAACCGGGACGGGCGCCGGCGGTGAAAGTATCTATGGAAGGACGTTCGAGGACGAAATCACGAGGGAGCATCAGATTTACAAACAGGGGTACATACGTGGCATTGTTGCGATGGCAAATACCGGCCAGCCGAATACAAACGGAAGCCAATTCTTCGTCTGTTTGAGTGACATAAATCTTCCGCCATCCTACACCATTTTTGGGATCGTGAGAAAGGGATTCGAAACGCTTGATCGTATCGCTGAACTTGAGATCACGCCAGTATTCGGTCCAACCGATGGCAAACCGAAGCAAGATGTCGTGATGACAAAGGTTCGTGTTAAGGCCAAACCATGACTGTATCCGATCTTCAGAAACAGATAAAGAAACGCAATCTCCTACCCGTCTACTTCTTTCATGGCGAAGAAGACTTCATTATGCAGCGTGCAGTCGAGCAAGTTGTCGAAATCGCATTGCAGGGATCCGAGAGGGATTTCAATTATCACGTTTATTCAGGATCAGAGCATAAGGGGACCGACATCGTCTCAACGGCGAACGAGTTTCCTTTCATGGCCGAGAAGCGCGTCGTACTCGTGAAAGAAGCACACAAACTCATTACGGATAATGTGCTCGTGCGATACGTCAATAAACCTTCACAGGAAACGATCTTGATCTTGACACATGATGCAACGCTGAAACCATCTCGAAGAAAAAAAACAGATGGGATGGATCTCTACTCCACGTTGCAATCCACATCGAATCCATTCAAACTCGATGTGACACTCGAGTTCAAGCCTCTCAAGGAGTATGCTTTGGTTCCATGGCTCAAAGAGGAGTTTCAGCGCTATGGGAAAACAGTTTCTGACAGCGCCTGCGCAACGCTGATAGCGCTGAAAGGAACATCCACGAGAATACTTGCGGGTGAGGTCGAGAAACTCCACATAGCCCTTCCGGACAGGGATGTAATTGATGATGCTGACCTGCATCCGTTCCTCGGAGCTTCCCGCGAGATGAATGTCTTCGAGCTGGTGAACAAGGTATTCGAAAAGAACCTCAAAGATGCTATTCGAATCGCAGAGTACTGTCTCGAAGCGAGCGGTGCCGTATTGATCATATCCACGCTGAGCAAACAAATGTTTTCGCTGTGGCAAATCGCGCATCGACCAACAACGACTTCACCAACGGATGAGGATGCAAGGAAGGTTGGACTCGCTTTCGGTTGGCAATACCGCAATCTTAACGCCTATCTTCCATCGCATCGTGACCCAATGTATTTTGAGCACAGCTTTCATGCTCTGCTTGAGGCGGATATCGCAGCGAAGTCACAGCCTACCCAGCGGCATGCAAGCATCATCACCCAGCTTCTCCAACGATTGATTCACCCAACAGCCGAAGATATTTCGTGGATCAGGAACTGATAATAAATCCTATCGTTCAAGACATTGCGCGTGCGCGAGAACTCAGTCGTGCAGAACTTGAAAAACTCTCTGATGAAGATTTGATTCTCCTCTTTCAGCAAGACCTACAAGTCGCTTATGACATCCTCGTGGCACGATTCAAGAATCCGCTGATGAACTTCATCTATCGCTATGTTGGAAACTCAGACGATGCTGCAGACTTACTTCAGGAGACGTTCATTCGGCTTTACCGAAAGAAGCACCTGTACCAAACGATTGCGCGATTTTCGACATGGATCTACACGATCGCTGCGAATATCGCGAAGACTGAACTGCGAAAGCCCTATCGCAGGTACACGACGCCGATTCATCAATCCAAGAACGACGATGAAGAGTATGAAATCCCCCTGCCTGATTCAAAGCCGGAGCCAGACCGCATGACCGACAGCACTCTAAAAGGTGAATTGATCCAGCAGGCTCTCCTGAAAATCCCTGCCGTCTTTCGTGAAGCTGTCGTTCTCAGAGACATTCAGGATTTACCTTACGAAGAGATTGCGGAGATCATTGGAATGCCTATCGGCACCGTCAAATCGCGAATCAATCGTGGGAGAAACCAGCTTCAGAAACTGCTGAAAAACATTTATGACTAATTGAAACGGTATTTCCATGGCATCATCTTCAGATACACCATCCTGGATTCCGATTGATCCGGAAGACACCCCCTTCGAACGTTTGATCGCCGACCTACGATCGCTTGAAATGATCCCTGCCCCGAGTGATTTCGAGTACCGTCTCAAGCAACGTATCGCTTCCGAGCCACCCGAAACCACCCGTTGGTGGAAACGCGTTTTCTTATTCAGCAATTCGAGTTTCATGGGTGTGCCCTCCTATGCTTACGGCTCACTCGTCGTCGTGCTTGTCGCAGTACTCAGCATCTACGTCTATCGATCGAGTACGAACACATCAGATTTATTTACGCCAACATCCGATGGAACGATGTCCCCGTCGTCATCCCTGCCGGAAGAGACTATATTTACTCCCGATCAAAGCGCCGGCGAAGCACCTCAACCGGTAAGTGAGGAATCGAAAATCAGCTCTCCACCTCCTCAACCTCAAAAACCCACAGAGACTCGAGTACAAGCAGGCGCTAACGAAGTACAGTCGAATGAATACAGGAAGAAGGAAGAGGCTTCACAACCTGCGCCACCGGCGCAACGACGAGCGTTGATTCCTACTGAATCGGAAGAACGCACCATACAGCAAGCCTTACCGGCACTGAGAAGCGTCACTTTCGATGATGAGAAAGATGATGATGAATTCAAGAAACGAGACTCGACATTGAAAGCGGATTCATTGACTCGCGTTGGGAAAACTCTCCGCGATAAATCGAAGAATCAGCGACCCGAATAATCTTCATGACTTCGCCTGACCGGCATGTCCCTCTCGCGGAGCGCATGCGTCCGCGATCATTCGCTGAATTCGTTGGGCAAACCCATTTACTCGCGCCCGGAAAACCTTTCCATGCTTTGATCGAGCAAAAAAAATTGATCTCAATGATTCTATGGGGTCCACCCGGTTCAGGGAAAACTACTCTTGCGCGATTGCTGTGCGAGAACATCCAGGCCGATTTCGTGCATCTCAGCGCTGTGTCCGCAGGAGTGAAGGACATTCGTGCAATGCTTGACCGGGTTCGAGAGCAATCTCATACGAAGCAAGCTGTTCTCTTTCTCGATGAGATCCATCGCTTCAGCAAATCCCAGCAGGATTCGCTTCTTCATGCTGTTGAATCCGGGCACCTCATCCTCATCGGAGCGACGACGGAGAATCCATCGTTCGAGGTCATCCCTCCGCTGAGATCCCGCGCACGGACATACGTGCTGCAACCGCTTACAATGGAAGAACTGCGAACGATTCTCCTCAGCGCACTTCATTCGGATCCCTATCTTTGCTCACTTCACATGACGATTGAAGATGAAGACATGCTCATCGCATACAGTGGCGGTGACGCTCGAACGCTTCTCAATGGAATGGAACTCTGTTGCATCATCGCAGAGAAAGATGGCGTGGTCGATGTCACTCCCTCAGTTCTTGAAGAAGCATTTCAACGTTCGTTCAGCCGTTACGATAAAGGTGGTGAAGAACATTACAACACGATTTCTGCCTTCATTAAAAGCGTCCGAGGGAGCGATCCCGATGCCGCTGTATATTGGCTCGCACGCATGCTGAACAATGGAGAGGATCCGCTTTTTATCGCACGAAGACTTATCGTCCTTGCATCTGAAGACATCGGTAATGCAGACCCGAATGCTCTCCTCCTTGCGACATCCGGGTTTCAAGCCGTTCATTCCATCGGTATGCCGGAAGCGCGTATCGTTCTCTCACAGGTAACGACGTACCTTGCTTCTACGCAGAAGAGCAACGCCGCATATCGTGCTATCGACGCAGCGATGCAGGATGCAGCGACCCTTCCCCCTTATGCTGTTCCCCTTCATCTTCGGAACGCACCAACCGGCCTGATGAAATCACTCGGCTATGGAAAGAATTACCTTTACCCGCATTCCTATCCGGCGCATTTCATCGAGCAGCAGTATCTCCCTGATGAACTGGGTGAAAGGCAATACTATCAACCAACGGATCAGGGACGTGAGTCACGACTGAGAGAATTCCTTTCGCGGCTCTGGCCAAAACGAAAGTACTGATTACAGCCAGCCGTTTTCTGCGAAACTGATATACGAGTTTCCACAAATGATGATGTGATCCCGAACGGGGATATCCATCAACTTCCCGACTTCTACCAACTGCCTTGTAATTGCATGATCTTCCTTGCTCGCGGATTTTGCGCCGCTTGGGTGGTTGTGGATGAGTATGATTGCCGTCGCAAGTTCCGTGACCGCAGCTTTGAAGACCTCACGCGGATGCACGAGACTCGCGTTGACGGTGCCTTCTGAAATGATTCTCTCACTGACGATCTTTCCTGAGTTGTTCATCAAGAGCACCATGAACCGTTCAGTCGGGAGGTCGCGCATCAATGGGATATAGCGATTTGCGATGTCCTCCGGGCCAAGGACGACATTCGTATCCGAGAGGTCAGCGATAGATGCATTTCTCCGTCCAAGTTCGAATGCGGCAATGATACTTACCGCTTTCGCTGGGCCGATCCCTTTTACCATCTGCAATTCGGTCAGCGGCCTGCTTGATAGAGCGCGAAGGTTTTTGTACCGGATCAATAAATCCCTGGCAAGGTCGAGCGCGCTGTTATTTCCACTACCCGCTCGAATCATCAGAGCGAGAAGCTCCGCGTCCGTCAGTGCCTGTGGCCCACGCTGGATGAGTTTCTCACGAGGGCGCTCACCTTCCGGCCAATCTTTTATCGTCTGCCGTGGTATTTCTCGATCATCTGACTGCTTTGCCATTATTTCTCCACGTTGAATTGCGTCATCGCTTTCGCAGTCATCATGTCCCGCGAATGCAGTCTGACAGGATGTTACTTTATCGGAGCAACCGGCTTGATCATCTGCAATTGCTCCAGGGCTTCATGACAGGACGGGTCGATTTCGAGCGCGCGAGAAAAGTACTTCTCTGCTTTTCGTTTTTCGGCTTTCAGAATTGCAAGACGGCCAAGCGAGAGAAGTGTCGTCATCGAAGTGGGATCGATTTCAAGCGCACGTTCGAGCATCGTCTGTGCTTGCCGGTAATTCTTCCTCAGGATATGCACGTCGGCAGCCGAGCAAAGCATATCAACGTCGTCCGGTCGCACCCGCAGTACGGACTCATAACACGCCTGGGCATCGACAAGCCGCTGTTGTTGCAGGTAGGCATTACCCAGAAGGTATTTGATTCGCCAATCGTCCGGAATTTTCTCCAACTCCTTCGTCAGAAGCGGGATCGCACGGTCTGCCTGCTTCGACCTCAAGAGCACTTCCACGAGTGAAGTCACAGCATTCGGAAAATCAGGATTCAACTCCAACGTAAGCCGCAAGTGACGTTCAGAACTGATGAAGTCAGCACCCTGATAGTAGATCAATCCCAACATGTAGTGCGCTTGCGGGATGCGTGCGGGGATCAACTGTTCGAAGTAGTATTTCGCCCGTTCAAATTTCTGCGCGCGAAAGAAGAGCATCCCCAATGCATAGGGAAGATCGGGGTTGTCTTTGTCTATCGGAAGAACGTTGAGGAGGCTCTGCTCTGCGGCATCGAGGTTTCCCATCGATGCATAGGCGTTTGCCAGGCGAATCGCAACCGCGACGTTGTCTTGTTCTTCATGGAGGATGCGCACATAGACCTGAACGGCGTGAAGCCACATGTTGTGCTGTTCGAAAAACTCCGCGCGCTCGAGCAATTGACGGAGATGATGCTCGTTCATCAGATCATTCCCATTCGATCGTTGCGGGAGGCTTCGAACTGATATCATAGACGACGCGGTTGACGCCACGCACTTCGTTGATGATCCGGTTGGAAATGCGTTCGAGGAGATCATACGGGAGCCGCGCCCAATCAGCGGTCATTCCGTCGATACTCGTCACGGCCCGAAGCGCGACGACGTTCTCATATGTTCGCGCGTCGCCCATGACGCCAACAGAGTTCACCGGTAGTAGTACGGCAAAAGCCTGCCACGTCGATTGGTAGTGTCCAGCGGCATGCACTTCCGAGAGAAAAATCTCGTCAACGTCACGCAGCACGTCCAATCGTTCACGCGTGATCTCTCCGAGCAAACGAATCGCAAGTCCGGGTCCTGGAAATGGATGGCGGTTCAAGAAATCCGCGGGTATCCCCAATTCTCTTCCGACGTTGCGTACCTCGTCCTTAAATAATTCTCTGAACGGTTCTATCAATTTGAAGCGCATGTTCTCGGGCAAGCCGCCAACGTTGTGATGCGTCTTGATCGTCGCCGACGGGCCTTTGAAACTCACGGATTCGATAACGTCAGGGTATAACGTTCCTTGCGCGAGAAATTCCGCATCCTTCCATTCTCGCGCATGTTCTTCGAACACTTCGATGAACGTTCGCCCGATGATTTTTCTTTTCTGCTCCGGATCGATCACACCCTTCAGTCGAGCATGGAATACCTCACTTGCATCCACAAATTTCAGAGGGATGTGGAATTGATCGCGAAATAAATGCACCACCGATTGGCTTTCGTTTTTTCTCATCACGCCATTGTCGATGTGGATGCACTGAACCTGATCACCGATCGCTCTATGGATGAGAGCGGCCGCTACGGACGAATCGACGCCGCCACTGAGCGCACAGATGACATGGCGGTCTCCAACCTGGTTGCGTATCTCCTCAACTGATGCTTCGACGAAGCTGCGAGGATTCCATCCTCCTTCACACCTGCAAATGCGGTAGAGAAAATTCGACAGGAGTGTTTCTCCCTGTGTGGTGTGGACAACTTCAGGATGAAACTGGACTCCGTAAATCGCATCTGCAACGTTTCGAACGGCGCATATCGGAGCGTTTCCTGAATGCGCAATCACTTCGAATCCCTCCGGCTGAGATGTAAGCGAGTCGCCGTGGCTCATCCATACCGTCGATGGACTGGACATATCTGCAAGAAGATCGTCTCCCTTATCGATGAGGATCTCCGCCTTTCCATATTCCCGACGAGCAGCCGGATCGACCTTTCCGCCAAGGTGTTTTGCGATCAACTGTAAGCCGTAGCAAATCCCAAGCAGGGGAATGCCTAAGCCGAAGATTCGTCGATCAACGTCCGGTGAGTTTTCGTCATAAACGCTGTTGGGGCCTCCGGAAAGAATAATTCCTGCCGGTTTGTGGCTTTGAATCTTTTCGAACGCAGTGTGAAACGGATGAATCTCACAGTACACACCCAACTCCCGAACACGACGCGCGATCAGTTGCGTGTATTGCGAACCAAAGTCAACGATACAAAGCCATTCCCGATGCTGCATGATCTTTACACCCAATCACACTCAGGAATGAGAAACAGCATATCGGATCTATTGCCCAATCAAGGATTTGTATTTTGAAGCGTCCAAAAGCGAGTCGATCTCCTCACCGTTTGAAAAACGCATCTTCACCATCCACCCTTTGTCGTAGGGATCGCTGTTCACGAGTTCGGGACTTGCTTCAAGTTCGGCGTTCATTTCAACCAAGGTACCGCTCAACGGAGCGATGAGGTCGCTGACGGTCTTAACCGCTTCGATCGATCCGAACGCTTCCCCGTGTGAAACGTCCTTTAGTTCAGGAATATCGATAAACACGATGTCTCCCAATTCTCCCTGCGCATAGTCGGTAATGCCGATGACAGCGATCTCGCCTTCGATGCGTACCCATTCGTGTGATTCGGTGTACTTGAGTTTTTCCGGAAAAGTCATGATTTCTCCTTGTGCGTGTTGATTACTCTATCTCGAAATGCTCGAGAAAATGCGTATCGAAAACTCCGCTCCTGAAAGCATCATGCTGCATAACCTTCTTGTGAAACGGAATTGTGGTTGACACGCCTTCGATGATGAATTCCTCCAACGCATTGGCCATCCGTGCAATCGCTTCTTCACGGTTGCGTGCCCAAACGATCAGCTTCGCGATCATCGAGTCGTAGTATTGCGGAATACGGTAACCCTGGTAGGCATGTGAATCCACTCGCACACCGAATCCACTCGGTTGATGCCAGCTCTGAATCACACCGGGTGATGGGCGGAAATCGTTGTACGGATCTTCTGCATTGATGCGGCATTCGATTGCGTGTCCGCTTTGCTTTACGCTTTTGATACTCAGTTTTTCGCCGGCCGCGGCAAGCATTTGTTCTCGGATCAAATCGAAGCCGACCGTCTCTTCGGTTACCGGATGTTCTACCTGGATCCTCGTATTCATTTCCATGAAGTAGAAGTTCTGATCGGAGTCGAGAAGGAATTCGATCGTTCCGGCGCCTTCGTACTGGATACTCGCAGCGGCAGAAACCGCAGCGTCACCCATCCGCTTTCGCAGATCTGCATTGACAGCGGGCGACGGAGATTCCTCGATCAGCTTTTGATGTCGTCGTTGAATGGAGCAGTCTCTTTCGCCAAGATGGATGACGTTCCCATGTTGATCACCGAGGATTTGCAGTTCGACGTGTCTTGGATTCTCGATATACTTCTCAATGTACAGATCACCGTTGCCAAAGGCTTTCTCTGCTTCGACTTTTGCCATCATAAACTGCTTCTCGAAATCCGCAGCTTCACGAACGATGCGCATCCCTTTCCCGCCGCCACCCGCCGAAGCTTTTATGATAAGCGGAAATGTGACATACTCGATAACCTGTTGCGCTTCTTTCAATGACTCGACAACACCGTCGCTGCCGGGAATCGTCGGGACGTTGGCATGCTGCACTGTGCTCTTTGCGAACGACTTGTTTCCCATCGAGTTGATCATCTCAGGCGAAGGGCCGATGAACTTGATACCGGAGTCGAGACATATTTCGGAGAAGGATGCATTCTCCGCGAGAAAGCCGTAACCCGGATGAATTGCCTGTGCTCCTGTTACTTCCGCTGCAGCGATGATCCTCGGAATGTTGAGATAGCTCTCACGACTCGCGGGAGGTCCAATGCAGACGGCTTCATCAGCGAACCGCACGTGGAGGGAATCTTCATCAGCCGTGGAATAGACGGCAACGGTTTTGATTCCCATCTCCCTGCATGTGCGAATGATCCTCAGGGCAATTTCACCCCGGTTTGCGATCAGAATTTTATCAAACACGCTCGGCCTGTACTATTTGGGATCAATGAGAATTAGCGGATCATGCAGATGGATCGATGAGGAAAAGGGGTTGGTTATATTCAACCGGCTGGCCGTTCTCAACGAGGATCTTCACAACTTTCCCCGATGCATCGGATTCGATCTCATTCATGATCTTCATCGCTTCGATGATGCAAATCGGTGTGCCTTTCGATACCGACTGGCCGACCTGCACGTACGGTTCAGCATCCGGCGCTGGTGCCCGATAAAACGTTCCGACAATCGGTGAGACGACGTTATGGTAGCGCGACTCATCGGAAGGAGAAGCTTCGACTGATTTCTCCAAAGATGCAGTACTTGGAAGCGCCTGTTGTAATGGAGCAGAAGGGTATGCTGCCGGTTGCGCCATCGGATACTGCTGAATCAATGGCTGGCTGTTGCCCATCGTTCGCGTCACTCGTACCCGCTGCCCTTCTTGTTCTATTTCGAGTTCGTCGATCCCGGAATCGGTCACGATCTTTACTACTTTTCGTATGTACTGTAAGTCCATGGAGTCTCCAGCTATAGGACAGTTTGTTACTTCACGCGCTCGAGGTACTCACCTGAACGCGTATCGATTTTCAGAACTTCCCCCTGTTCGATGAACAAGGGAACGTTAATCGTTGCACCGGTTTCGACGACTGCCTTCTTCGTTCCACCTGTGGCCGTGTCCCCACGAACTCCCGGTTCAGTTTCCGTCACTTCCAACTCTACGGTGATCGGTAATTCACCGCTGATGGGAGATTCGCCATCCATGAGAATCTCACAGACCTCGCCTTCCTTCAGAAATTGGATCGAAGAGCCGAACGTGTTGCGGCTTACATGAATCTGTTCATAGGTCTCCTGATCCATAAAGCAGAGATCCTCACCTTCCGGGTAGAGGTACTGGTACTTACGTCTTTCAACGCGGACGATGTCCACGTTCTCGCCGGGGCGAAAGCGATTTTCGAATGCCGAACCGGTGCGCAGATTCTTCAGTTTCGTCTGCACCATTGCTCCTCCCTTTCCGGGTTTGTGATGGCGCCACTCGACAATTTGATGAAGGTCACCATTGAATCGAATGATCAAACCGTTACGAAAATCTGTAGTTGAACCCATGTAATACCGTATGTGAATAAGACATTTTATACTCCTCAAAATCGGACTTCAAGTTAGCCACAGACCCTCTGAAAATCAAAGGTTCGCATCGCTCGAACCTCCCCTTTCGGCACTCACACATGCACAAAACAAGGCTCTCGTTAACTTTCCCGATCGTAACAACCTTTGTTGACGCGAGGAAAAATCGTACGTTTTCGAGGCACGATGATGACGTTATCATCGTCATTCACAAGACGACAAGAGAAAGGATTATCCATGAAAGGCAACAAGAAAGTCATCGAAGGTCTTCAGAACGTTCTTACCGCTGAGCTTACGGCGATCAACCAGTATTTCATTCATGCAGAGATGTGCGATGATTGGGGGTTGACCAAACTTGCGCAGTTGATCAAAGCGGATTCGATTCAGGAGATGAAACACGCCGAAGTCTCCATCGAGCGAATTCTCTTCCTTCAGGGGACACCGGACATGACGAAGTACATGAAGATCAACGTAGGGAAGTCTGTCCCGGAGATGTTCAAGAACGACCTCGAACTTGAATACGAAGCAGTTGCGAACCTTAACAAGCTGATCGCAGTGGCAACGGAAGCCGGCGACAATGGAACGCGCGACATCTTCCTCACCATTCTCAAAGACGAAGAGGAACATGTCGATTTTCTCGAAACGCAGCTTTCGCTCATCGAACAATTAGGCCTGCAAAACTACCTCGCGATGCACACGACGGTATAAACAGAACCGGGCTTCAGCGCTAAAAGGGCGATGAACGACATCGCCCTTTTCTTTTATCTTAAAACCGTCAACTTCTTCGTCAGTCGTTTACCATTCACTTCCAGAGCGTAGAAATACACACCGCTCTCTAAGTCATTGGCGGAGATTTCGAAAGAATGGTTTCCGGCAGCGTACCACTGCTGCCCGAACGAGCGGACAACGCGACCACGTGTGTCATAAAGCTTGAACGATGCTCTACCCTGCGCACGAACAGTGAACGGAATTACCGTCTCGCCTCGACCTACCGGATTTGGAAATGCTTGACTAAGAGTGAATTCATTTGCTTTGCCCAGTGGTTCTGTGGATACGATCGAACTGGTCGTCCACATTCCGCGACCATGTGTTCCCGCAACGAGCATTCCTTCCGGAGTTATCGTCATATCGAAAACGACAACGTTCGGTAATCCATCACCGAAGCGTTTCCAATTCGCCCCGCCGTTAACCGTAAACCAAACACCGATGTCCGTCGCAACGAAAAGCGTATTCTCATCGGCCAGCGACCTGACGACCGAACCAGCCGGGATATCTGGGAGGTCGCCACTGATGTCGATCCAGTTCTGACCGGCATTCGTCGTTTTGAAAACGTGGCCTGTTCCGTACCCTGATGCAGCGATATATGCCGTCTCTTGATTATCCCAGTCAACTGTAATCTTCGAGAGCCACCGATTCGGTAATCCGCTGCTTATGTTTTCCCACAATGGGCTTGCTGCGCGGATGTTTCTTGTTAGTGATGCCCGTCCATCGCCGGATACTGTATAGAGCCAATCCGGCTGTGTTGGCGCGAATGCAATGTCGGTAATGATAGAGTTCACGCGAGTGAGATTCCCGCTGATGATCGACCACGTCGGGAATGATGCTGACGGTGCGTTCTTCATGACGTACATGTACTGGCTTGCCGTGTAGAGCGTCGTTCTATCGGTGGGATGTAAAGCAACCGGACGCCGCCAATTCCTGTTATCGCCCGATGTTCCACCGTTGAGGCCCTCCGTTAACGCGGTGCTCGAGCCACCTCCGTTCGTCGAACGACGCACTTCGCCATTGACGACGAAATAGAGGATCGAAATGCTCGTCGGATCGACAGCGATAGGACCTCCATCTCCACCACCGATAAACATCCATTTGTCATCACCGGGATTCACCTGTCGCTGATTGCTTTGATCCTGCGTGCCTCCATAGAGCCGACGAGGATTTCCATTATCGAACCTCGCGGTGTAGTACTGTGTGGTGACAAGTGCGTTCGATTTCAGCGCCCAGTTTTCCCCGCGATCCGTGGATATATGAATGCCGCCATCGCAACCGGCAATTACCGTGTTTGGACTTCCCGGTTTGAAATAAATCGCATGCTGATCCGCGTGAACATAGCGTGGGCTTGTGGGAGTTGAAGTTCGGAGTGTCCAGTCAGAGTTCTTCGCGAAGGACAACCCGCCATTCGTACTCCGCCATAAATCCACACCGCCTAACATGATGAAGTTTGGATCGAACGGCGAGACACCCATCGCGAGATCGTACCATGCCTGACCACGTGTAAAGGATGCTGTGATGGCTCCTATCTTTCGCTCCCATGTTTCTCCACCGTCGTTGGAAATAATCAGTAAGAGGAAGTCATTCGGATCTTCCGAATTTGCCAGGAGCGACCTGTTCTTCGCAACCGCTGCATAGAGTTTATCCGGCGCTGCCGGCGTAACAGCAAGAGCGATGCGTCCGATTGAATCCTGTTGGGGAAAGTTGATTGGATTCCTTCTCCAGGAATATCTCTCACCGCCTGCATCTGAAAAGTAAACACCATTTGCACTCGCACCGTAATCCCGACCAAGTGCCGCGTATGCCTTAGCAGGCGATCCCGGTCTGTAATACACATCGGTAACGGTACCATTGAGGACACGTGTCCATTCCAATCCGCCGTTGGTCGTTTTCCATAAATCACTCAACGTTGCGACGAGCATCGTATCTGCGGACTCCGGATGGAGCGCAATGCGATGAATGGAACTGCTCGAAGACGGCCATGGCAACAATGTCCAAGTTTGTCCTGCATCGTCACTCCGGAAAATTCCTATACCGTTGTAAATCGGAGTAGCATTCCCATGCGTGTTTGTCGAAGCGGCAACGGGTTCACCTGTTCCGGCGAAGATGCGATCCGGATTATGCGCATCAATAGCGAGAGCACCGATGGGGAGAGCAGGAAGATTATCGGTCAAAGGATACCAATTATTTCCAGAGTCCGTCGATTTCCAGACACCGCCGGAAGCGCTGCCCGCGTAAATCACGTCGGGCTTGTCTGGATGGATCGCAATCGCTCTGATGCGTCCACTGATGTTGACCGGACCGGCGCTGACCCATGTGTTCTGAACGGATGGCTTTTCAAACGCAAGCCGCTCTTCCGCGGCAAGTTCTGAATAAGTCTCCCAGAGTTTCTGATACACGTTCAAGCCCGGGTTTCCATACTCCCTCATGCGATAGAACAACGCTGCTCCATCCGGGTGATCTTCACTTAGGTATGTGGTGTCTGGGGTTTCGCTTCCGAAGTGAAAGAAAGAGAGATATCCAAATGCAGCGAAGAGAATGAGAGCAATGAACCGTCGATTCATTTGACTATGACCATCTTTCTCGTCTCGGTCTGTGTGGATGTTTCCAGTGCGTAGAAGTACGTGCCAGACGGAATATCTGAGGACGCAAAGGACAGTTCATGTTCACCCTGCTCCTTTACGCCATCGAACAGAATCTTCACCAAACGTCCCTGACGATCGTAAACTTTCATCGATATGCGTTCGCGTTTTGCGAGAGTGAACGGAATCGCAGTCGATGGATTGAACGGATTCGGATAATTCTGACCCAACGTGTATGCATGTGGCAGCGGCTGTTTATCTGTCGAAAGAATCGCGCTTGTCGTCCAGATGCCGCGCCCATGCGTACCTGCGATGAGTGTATTATCATGTGCGAGCTTCATGTCATAGACGACGGTGTTCGGAAAGCCCGTACCGAAACGCACCCAGTTCACGCCGCGATTCGTCGTCACCCATACACCTAAGTCCGTTCCAAGAAAGATCGTGTTCTTATCCACACGTGACCGAATGATCGCTCCCGCAGGAATGTCGGGAAGGTCGCCGGAGATATCAATCCATGACTGCCCGGCGTTGGTCGTCATGAATGCATGTCCTCCTCCAAAACCTGAAGCGGCTATGTAAGCGGAATTCGGATCGTCCCAATCGACTGTAACGTCGGTCAGCCATCGTGAGGGTAAGCCGTTGCTGATGTTCGTCCACACTGGGTCGATACTGAAAAGGTTCTTGCATAGGAATGCATCGCCTCTGCTCGAAACCGTGTACATCCACTCCTGACTCGTTCTTGAAATATCGAGATCTGTGACTATGGCAAAAGGAGCGACATCCGGGCTGATGGCACTCCATGAAGGCGTACCGGTATGCGGATTTCTCATCGCATAGACGTACTGACTTGCCGTATAAAGTCTCGTTCGATCATTCGGATGGATGAGGATGGGAGGAAGCCAATGGAACCTGTCCGCTGATGTTCCGCCATTCAAACCGCGATCCAGTGCAACGTTACCACCGCTTGAAGTCCGCACGATCGTTCGCACGTACTGGCCGCTGATAATATTGAGTGTGGTAACATATCGTATGTTATTCGAGACGGGGTCGATAGCGACATTCCCTCCGTCGCCGCCATAGAAGCGATACCAGGTTTTCGGGTCGGCGCTGAATTTCGCATGTGTGCCGTTGTCCTGCGTTCCGCCAAAAATATTTGCCGGATTCGCAGGGTCGAAGTTTATCCCGTAGTACTGGATCGTCCCGAGGTTATTGGATCTCCTCGCCCACGTCAGCCCGGCATTTGTCGTCACGCTGATTCCTCCATCACAGCCGACCAGCAACGTCTGGCC
>CAYUWG010000028.1:0-44088 GCA_964448285.1 uncultured Chromatiales bacterium | reverse complement strand
CTTCCGTTGTAAAGGTGAGTCGTACCGTCTCCGGAGATCAACAACATCAACGAATCGTTTGCATTCCACGCCTGGCGTTTCGAATACTGCGGCATCATCCCGGGCTTGCGATCTCCGCGAGCATCAGTCAAACGAAGCAGTGTCGCGCCGAATTTCGGATCCGTTGTCTGCATCATGAACGACGGACGTTGCACCGAGGGCTGTGCGACAGGATCATGATGAGTTATGAATTGCGATGAACCTGTCTCCCGATAGAACAGGATTATAAAGCTCGTGAGCAGAGCGACCCGTGTCGCATTCACAAGCGATTGGAAAGTCATGTGCGTTCTCATGTGCAATCTCTCTATGAAAAAATAGGATGATATGCTACTGAACAATCACCATCGTTCTTACCTTTCTCACCCCTTCCACGATCAGGTGATATACAAGGATGCCCGACTGAATGCCTGCCAATGATTCCCGATCGAATATCGAAGTATGCAAACCCGCATCTCTTTCTTCGTTCATAAGCGTCGCGACTTTTCGACCAAGGACGTCGAACACTTCCACTCTCACATGGCTGCGAGCTGACAGCGTATAGCTGATTATTGTGGATTGCGAAAAGGGATTGGGATAGTTCCGGTGCAGTTCGAAATTGTCTTTTATTGTAAGGTCATGTTCTAACCAGGTCGTTTGCAAATATTCATAACAACCAAGGTCTATTCCGTTTCCCGACGGTCTTGTGTTGCCATCGAAATCGGTAAGCGGTGCAAGCAACGATAACCCCGCATCGACTGCAGGAGAAGATTTCTTCAGATGGAAATCGAATACTGCGGCGTTCACAAATTGCGGATCAGCTTCCACGAAGGCTGTCCCGCGCAGTTCACCTTCGCCGTTTCTAAAACCATCGATGAGGTTGTGATCGATTGTCAATTCGGCTTTGTTCACGATGGAATCGACGCCGATTTGAAATGAGAGATTCTGACTGAGGATGTTATTGCGAATGACGAGTCCACTCACCGTTGGATTCTCACTGATGGCAATTCCACCACCCCAACCGCTCAGTCCATTGTTATAAGCAGTGTTGTTGATGATCGTAACGTTTCTGATCGGATGCGTCACAGCGCCGGGACAACACGCCGAAAGACCGATTCCACTGAAGCCGTTGTTGTAGGAAATGTTATTGTACAAGCGAACGTTTTCTAACAGCCCGCCTTGCTCCGACGCGACCATGAATCCGTCCTTCTGCCTGATGTTACTCACGACGTTGTTGTACACATCAATGTTGAACGTGTGCTTGTCCCATGCATCGACGTAGATTCCGACGTGTTCGGTGCTGTCGATTCTGTTGCGATAGACTTTTCCAACAGATGATCCGTCCTTCGTGCAGATACCTTCCTTCTTGCAGTTGACGATAGTGTTCTCATACACTTCGAAAGTTGCTGTGCCTCCGATTGAAATGCATTCCTGCATCAGGTTCGTGCACGCAAGATCGATGCGATTATTCCGAACGATCGCATCAGAACTATTCCATACTCCGATTCCCGACGACGCTGTGTTGTACGTCGCGCATCGTTCAATGACTACGTGCTGAGTACCGTCGGCAAGGATGCCCGCCTCGTTGGAGTTGATGACTCGCAATCCGGAAACCACGATGTAGTTTTGCCCCGAAAGATCTAGAAGTCCGCTATATTGCGGAACGGTAATTCCCGCTCCATCGATCGTCACATTCTGCTGTTGATATGCGGTGAACGTAATGTATTGCCCTTGCGAACCCGATCGCTGAAGCGCGACATACTCCCGGTAGATGCCGCCGAGAATGAATACGGTATCACCGGCAGATACAGAGCTTGCCGCCTTTTGTATAGTCTTCCACGGTTGAGCGAACGTGCCTGCATTTCCATCGTCGCCGTTCGGTGAGACATAGTAATTCACAGCAAATCCTTCCATCCCCACCGATATGAGGAGCATTGTTGTCGCGAAATAAACGAGAGCTTTCATGAGTAATCTCCTTTGATGAAGTAGTGATGGCAATCGTCTGCGCGAACGAATCGTATTCCATCTCATCGCACAGACGATTGCCGGATTGATTTCATTCGATAACGATCATGGGTAATGACTTCGTGACTCGGTGCGTCTGCAATATGCAATTGATCAGTTGTGATGAGTACCGTGCGTCGATTTTGGATGCATCGAAAGCGATTTCATGACTACCCGCTTCGAATTCCTCGTTCGTAATCGTCATCAGCTTCCTTCCAAGCATATCGAACGCGGTCAATTCAACGTGCGCTCGTGACGGAAGAACAAAACGAATCGTCGTTCGCTTGCTGAAAGGATTCGGATAGTTACTCAGAAAAAATGTAGCAGGTGATTCGTGAAGTTCATCGACATCAACTTTGATCGATTCTATCGTGTACCAAAATCCAATGAGACTCTGGTTCGATGTACCCGATGTTTTTCCGATAAGCGGTTGACCGAGCGTTGACTTGAGAGCATAACTGCCCTCTGAGCTTGTGATTCCTCCACATCCGAAAACACTGCGAGGGATGGTGTTTTGAGCGAACGATTCTGTCGCAATCGCGTGCGCAATCCACGCGAAGAGAAGAGTTAGAATGATTCTGTTCATCGCGCTCACCTATTTGTTTCTCGTGGGTGTTTTCGATGGGACTATATAATTCCCCAAACCATACCCGGAAAATTTCTTCGAGAGCATTTGCTCTAATTGCTTCTGAGCGATACCGGATGATTCCGCGGCTCCATGTTCTGCAGGATGCAAATACATTCCTCGTTCATCACCCGATTTCTCCACTTCGGGAATGATCGGATGCGCCTTTGCATAAGCATCCTTTCTGCTTCCCGTCACTTGCCAGGAAATTTTCATCCCTGCTTTACCTCCGGCGATGCGGAAGAAATTATTCGATACTTCCTGAGAAATGTACACCGGCGCATAGCCACCGATGCAGGTGAGTTGATAGCGGAATGCTTCGTTCAGCGCTTCGAAGTACGGCGGGAGTTGAACGATCGCCTCACCATTTCCATCAAGTGTTACAACTCCATCGTAGATGTTTTTCATGTCCGGCGATTCGACGAAGGAGTGATAGAGATATTTGTTCGCAGGATCGAGCGGATGATCGATCTTGAACGAGCCGCCGCTCTTCGAGAGCGTCCCGTTGATATCGACATTTCCGGAGAAGTATCCCGCGCGCGTTGCCATGCCGAGATACCCGTAATTGTTTGTAGGAATATGACGACCGAAGACTCCGCCGTCGCTGTATGCGAGCATTCCTTCATAGTTGGTGCTCTTGCCCCAAGCACCATATTGCCCTCCAAGGTATCCCACTGTCCCATTGCCACTATTATTCCCATACACGCCATATCCACCGCTATTGCCATTGACACCATACACACCCGATTTATTGGTAGCCTGACTTTCTCCCCTTACTCCATCTCCATTTACGGTGAGTCCCTGGACTCCCGTACCGCCATTGCAAAGCCCTTTAACCCCGACTCCTCCAGATCCAATGTCGCCGTCAGAGATCCCGCTGACACCAACTCTGAGAACACTTGTTCCAAGAACGCCCTCCGTTAGAGAGCCTGTTCCATGCCCATGAACTCCTTCACCTGTCTGCGCCCCACTTTCACCATAGACGCCTTTCACACCATAGCCAGAAACACCGTTGCCGGATGTGCTCTCGCCTCTTACACCATCAGTGCTGGTACTCACGCCCATGACGCCGCGTCCAGATGCGCTATTGCCACGTACACCATGTTCACCACCGAGATATCCGGTGTTGCCGTTCGCATTATTCTGACCCGTGACTCCAAATCCTCCCACTGCACCGGTCACGCCAATGACTCCGGAATATGTGTTTGCGTTGCTTCTACCCCTAACACCATAGCCATTGTCTGCAGCTCCCTGGACCCCGTTTTGTCCGGTACCGTATGATAATCCAAACATACCATCGATTTGCGAGCTTTGTCCGTAAATAGCAGTTCCTACTGCGTCTCCACGGAATGCATGCCTTTGCCAGTCGCCTGTATTGGCTTGTTGTATCCAGAAGGCAGCGGCTGGAACGTTCACTTGCGCAAGGTATGGATATGTTATCGCTGGTGCATCTCCCCACCCGACAATCATCCCACCGTTTTGGCTTTGGAGAAATTGTCCGTTCGTACTCCCTGACGCGCTGAGCTTTTGCGTGGTGACAGAAGTGTTTGCGAGTTTTTGTGTCGTTACACCCTGATCGGTAATCGAGAGATTCGCATCACCCGATTGCACGCCGCCCGTTAATCCAGAACCTGCGGCGGTGTTCACGGCGGTAATATCTCCACCGCCACCGCCTGGTGTTGCTGAGATCGTGATCGTACTTCCTGCTTGATTTACTTGCACGTTACTGCCGGCTTGAATCACCACGTTGTCCGTAGCGGTGTTGTTGATGCTTCTCACCACCGTGCCGTTCGCAATGTGATTCGATGTAACTCCGCCTTGCGCAATCGCAAGCATCACGTCGCCGCTCTGTCCTCCCCCGGTCAATCCCGATCCGGCATTCACTGCCGTGATATCGCCACCTCCACCTCCGGGCGTCGCAGAAATCGTCAGTGTGTTTCCCATTGGTGTGATCGTCACGTTGCTTCCCGCCGAAAGCGTCACGTCATCGTGCATCGTGTTGATGCTCTTCACGACCTCTCCATTGGCGATCTTTATCGCCGTGATCGAGCCGTCCTGAATGATTGCGGGAACACCGGGAATGGCGGATGCAGGAAACTTGCCGTTCGCGTCGAGCGGAAGGAGTGTGTTCGGCTCTGGAGTCTGTGAAATCCCGATACCATTGAGTGCTCGGGCATCGCTTGCGGTATCGGCACGTGATGCACGGAATGAATATGATGAAGCTGTTAGTGCTGTTCGTGGTGTCAGCTCTGCCCCAATGTTAATAGCAACGCCCAACCAGAGCGGTCGATCGAACAGCAATCGGAGTGGAGTTACAGCGCCAAGCTGAACGTTGAACACTCCTTTCGAAGTAGAAACGACCTGCTGTTCATACCAGGATCTCATGCCGCCGGTCGGCACATCATAGATCGAAAAGTTCAGCGTGTAATTGCCGTCAGGTACCGCTACGCCTACTGCATCGGTGAGCACGCCCTGATAGCTGATGGTCCTTGGAATTTGTCCCTGCGCGGTAATGCTGAGAATCATCGCGAGGCCGACAAACGCACTCTGAATACGAGACATTTGAAACCTCCTAAGCCTAATAGTGAAAGAGAAATGTGAAGGGGAACTGAAGAAAGGAGTTCGACAACTCGACTCGATGGGCTAATAAATGCGTAGCGAGTCGCGCTCGAAATCGTCACTTCATTCGAGAACACCTCCACACACGTGATTGCTCGGTTCTTCATTGAATGCAATCTCATTCGAGAGCGAACTGCCAAACTGGGCAGTGTTTGTATGTTGGTTTCAACGAACCAACGTTTGGCATTCGGGAGCTTCTTAAAACCTTGATTGCAGAACTCCCGACCTCCTGATCAGGTGGGTATTCTGGCGACCTATGGAGTCGTCATCCTATCACGTTCAAATGTACAACCACCTCTTCAGAAATTCCATCGTTATTTTTCTTTTTCTCCTTCCGTTCAGCAGAGCAATTTTCATCATAATGTGATAGCTCACATTTGCTGATAGATACAATTTTATACCTAATTCGAATGAGTGTTTCTGCTATCTGCGAGTTATTGCACCGACTCATGCACCGGTATCACTGCATGGAACTTCATCCCATGGCCGGGCGACGACTGTATCTCGAATGTGCCTTCCATCATCTGGATGCGCTCACCCATCCCTATCAAACCGAAACCACCGGAACTTCTTTCCTTCCTCAACGCTCTTGCATCGAATCCTTTCCCATCGTCGCAGATGACCAATTCGATCGCTCCATTCTCTCTTCGAACGGTTATCTCTGCTCTCGACGCGTCTGAATGCTTGAGAATGTTGTTGATCCCTTCCTGTACGATTCGATAGATGTTTATCTCTTTCTCTTGCGGCACAAGTCCATCTAACTTCTCAATCTTGAAGTCCATCTCCAGCGATGTGCTTTCCGATATCGTCTGCAGCATTGCAATCAGGCTTCCGCTCAAACCGACACGCTCAAGTTGATATGGTCGGAGGTCGCGCGAGATTCTTCTCACATCGTCAATCGCTCAGTGCTCGGCGCCGATCATCGGGAAGTGAGCGATGCGTTCTCCCCTTACCGCCTTTCGCGAATTCAGAATATGTGTGGTTGACGTTGTTTCTTTGAATTTGATGAGGATTTCGCCGGGGACATACTCATCGTTTTCCTTTTGACCCTGGAGGAATGTGATATACGCGAGACATCCAAGAACGAGTGTTGCCGCAAACAGAATCGGTCCGGATTACATGATATTCATATCAACTCACTCGTGCAGGTCGGCCCCTCCTGCCGACCTGCACTGAGATGATTTACTTCATCAGCATCATCCTACCGGTTCTTCGCTCGCCGTTCACATCGAGACGGTAGAGATAGATACCACTCGGTAGGTTCTTCGCGTTGAATAGAGCGGTGTATGAACCAGCCGCTCTCACACCGTTATCCAGCAAAGCCACCTCGCGTCCAAGCATGTCGAAGACGCGGAGTGAGACAACACCGTCTTCCGGGATTGAGAACGTGATGGATGTGGATGGATTGAACGGATTGGGGTAGTTCTGGCTCAGTGCTATTTGGTTCGTCACCAATTCAGATTTTGCTGCTTCGTCTTCAGCAGCTTCATGCATCGCGCGCTCTGGAATGCTTCTATTCATTTCTGCGATTTCCCTTGCAAGCGCCGCATCGGGATTCGGCGTCTCTTTCATCAGGCTGAACACACCTGAGGGATTTGTCGGTGCGAAGGGCGCAGAAACTCTCTGGCCATATTTCAGTGTCGTAATACCCGCTGTAATACTTCGATAAGCAATCCCAGGAATACCTGAGTTGAACTTCATCGAATTCCGGAATCTGTTGATCGAACCTCGATCGACGGTCTCGATTGTCCAGGTATTCGTCCCTGTACGCTTCGCGAACTGCATCAGTGATGGAGATACTCCACTTTTCCCGTAACCTACGAAGGCAGTTCCTGATGCATCGAACGCAAGTGAGTAACCTCCATAGTACAGACAGCAATCGACGATCTCGAGATTCCATGCTGAACCGTCCCATTCGAGATAGCGCACCTGTCCCGCATTGCCATGTACGATAGCGGGATACCCCGTGACTGGATGGAAGGCAAGGCTCACGAAAACGCCATAACCTACGGTTCCCGTCTCCACGACCTGAATGTCCCAAGAACTTCCATTCCACTGTGCGAACTTCACGCTTTCCAACCAATTGTCTCTATCGATATCGTCCGAATACGCAATAGCAGGATTGCCGGAAGTAGGATGCAGTGCAAGAGCATTGTATCGGGCGCCAGCTTCTGGATCGACAATTTCTTTTGTCCACCCACTTGCACTTTGGCGGGCGAGTTTAAGTCCGCTGGAAGTCACATAGCTGATCAGTGCATATCCTGTAGCCGAATATGCAAGTGATAAATAATCGTTATAAGCATTCTTCGATTCGAGATTCGTGATCGTCCACGAACCTCCCGATTTCACGGCATACTTCAGTTTGCCCCGACCATAGCATAGAGTAGGATTGCCGCTTGAGTTGAATGCAACGTCAACTCCGGATGCAACACTCGATCCGGCATCGACAATCTCAAGGCTCCATGTCGAGCCATTCCATCGAGCGAGTTTGATATCGTCGTTTGTGGCGTCGCTATACCCGATCGCAGGATTCCCGGAGCCGTCGTATGCAAGGGATTTGTAATAACCGACGTTACCCACGTTATCGACAATTTCGGTATTCCAATTCGAAGGTGTCGTCGTTGCGCTCGGACTGTTCGACAGAGGTGCGATGTTTCCCAGTTCATCGATGACCTTTATCGCGAAATAGTAGGTCGTATTCGGATCGAGGTTCTCGACCGTATAGCTCTCTGGTGTGCCGGCAGTCTGAGGGAGCGGCTCACCGGTGACCTGTATTGCCGTTGCCCAGTTGCCCATGGTGATCGCTGTTCCTGCGAGGTAGCGAATGTCATAGGCATACGCAGTTCCTGTGCTTCCATCGTCACCGGATGCATTCCAGGTAAGATCGATTGTTGTCTCGGTCGGTGACCCTGCGCTGAGAACGATTGCATCAGGTGCGGTTGCATCGGCGGGAAGTTCACTCGCTCCGACGGCGGTCTTCGCGTTCAACCGTCCACCCGTCAAGACTTTTCCGGCTAACGACGCAAGAGGATCGACGGTGCTGAGAATCTGCGCTTTGATCTGCGCGTTCGTCCACGCAGGATGTTGCCCAAGAACCAATGCTGCTACACCGGCGACATGCGGCGTTGCCATGGATGTCCCGTTGAAAAAGCTGTATTCATCATTCCGAACTGTCGAGAGAATACTGACTCCCGGGGCGGCGAGATCGACCCATGTCGTGCCGTAATTGGAGAAAGAAGCCAGCGCATCGTTGTGATCGGTGGCGGCAACGGAGATGACGTTGTCGAGCGAATACGCCGCCGGGTACATCTTGAAGCTGGAGCCGCCGTTTCCCGCGGCGGCAACGAAGAGCGCACCGGAGTTCTTGATTGCAGTCTCCAAAGCTTTCGACTTGTTGCCTCCGCCCCAGCTATTACTCGTGATGCGGACGCCGAACATCGCAGCATACTGCACGGCTTTCACGGCGTTATCTGTCGAACCGGATCCACCAGCGTTCAAAAACTTCAGCGGCATGAGCTTGACGTTCCAACAAACGCCTGCCACGCCGATGCCGTTGTTTCCCTTCGCGCCGATGGTTCCGGCTGTATGCGTCCCGTGGTTGTTGTCATCGATCGGGTCGTTGTCATTGTTGACGAAGTCCCAACCCCTTACATCGTCGATGTAGCCGTTGTTATCATCGTCAATGCCATTGTCCGCTATCTCGTTAGGATTCGTCCAGATGTTTCCGAGCAAGTCCGGGTGGAGATAATCGATGCCCGTATCGATATCACCAACGACAATCTCTTCCGAGCCTGTCGTCGTCTGCCAAGCCTCGAGTGCATCGATATCGGCATCGACCGTTCCTCCCGTTTGACCGATGTTATGCATCGCATAGAGGTCACTTCTTAGAGCGTCATTCGGCATGACGAAGGCGTGATAGATGTAGTTCGGCTCGGCGTATTCGATGAGGTCGTTGAAGGGCGTCCTGGAAAGAATCTCCAACGCTTGCTCGACGGAGACGCCCTTACCTAAACGCCAGTGCTCGGCGCCGATCATCGGGAAGTGAGCGATGCGTTCTCCCCTTACCGCTCTCCGCGAATTCAGAATATGTGTGGTTGACGTTGTCTCTTTGAATTTGATGAGGATTTCGCCGGGGACATACTCATCGTTTTCCTTTTGACCCTGGAGGAATGTGATATACACGAGACATCCAAGAACGAGTGTTGCCGCAAACAGAATCGGCCGGGTTACATGATACGTGCTTAAACTCATGGTCGTATCTCCTCTAATGGTTGGTTGAAAGTTCCTTTCGGCTGGTTGTACCTGATGGAAATAAGTCTAATTCAATGTCAATAACGTTTCGAGTTTCTTATGAAGCTCCAGGAGATTCCTCTTGCCGACGAACTCCTTTGCACCAGCCTTTCTCGCTTCTTCACGGTACTCCGGCAGATCGAAGTCCGTTACGATGATGACTTTCGCCAAGGGGTCTTGATGGACGATACGCCGTGTCGCTTCGAGGCCATCCATCTCCGGCATGCGGATGTCCATGAGGACGACGTCCGGGTGGAATGATTCGTACATATCGACTGCGTGTACGCCATCGCAGGCTTCGCAGAACTCCGTCGTAACGTCACTCAATATCGATTTCAAAAAGGCTCTCATTCTTCTGTTGTCGTCCACAACCAATACGCGCATGAAGTTGTCCTCGTCATTGATCATGGGTTGAAAAAATCTTCAGCACAAACAAACGAAATCTGTTTCCTCCGCGCATCGGTAGCGACACCTATTTTTCTCTAGGTAGGGATACCTATTTTTTCATGATGCTGTTGGCACAACATCGCGGTCAACATCTGCTTGAGGATATTTGAAGTAACATAGGACGAGCAGTTCTTCTTGTCCATTAACCATCGACCTCCGAACAATGCAACCATGAATTGTTACCCACCTGAATCGGATAAAGAGCAATGGCAACCAGGAATGGTTACCCTACTGAATCGGATGACGCCTTCTTAGCAGGAAACGCTTTATAACACGGCTTTATGCTCGACCGCAAAGCGAATGAGCGCGAAACTTCCGCTCACACCGAGTTTGGAGCACATACTTGCTCGGTGATGATCGACGGTGCGATGGCTGATGTACAGTTGTGCCGCGATTTCCTTGGTCGATTTGTCCTCACTGATGAGCTTGAGGATTCGGTGTTCCATGGGAGTCAGCGATTGAAGACCGCCGTTCTCTTTCCGGGATGAACCGTTTCGACCGATCTTCGAGCTTACGTAATAGTCGCCTTCCGCAACGCGGCGGATCCCTCGCACGATTTCCTCCGTCGCGGTGTCCTTGAGCATGTATCCCCGTGCGCCGGATGCGAGCGCACAATCGAAAACATCGCGTTCGTCATACAGTGTAAATACTATCGGAAGAGTAGGGATCTTCCGTTGCTGAATCTGGCGGACCACCTCCATGCCGCTCATCAACGGCATTTCGATATCCACGACAGCAACCGTTGGACTCAGGCGTTCGATCGTTTCGAGTGCTGCCTGCCCGTTACTTGCCTCTCCGATAACCACGATGTCCCCGCCTTTTTCAATGATAATCTTCAAGCCTAAAATGATAAGCGGGTGATCGTCTGCAATCACAACCGTGATCGTATCGTTTCCTTGCTCATAAGGCGGGAAAAACGTTCCTACCCCCTTCGCAGGATGCGATGGTGTTTGGTTGGTGCTTACATCTGAACTTGTCATTCCCACTAAGTAGGTTCCTTAAAAAATCCGTTAACGATCGACGCTATCGAAGCATCTCCACAAGCAACCTCCCGAAATGAAGAGCGAAAGTAAATAGGTAGTGGTACTCATTTTCATAGGTAGGAACACCTATATCACGGTCTGAACCTTGAATCGTCTGAACCTTGATTTCTGGGATTAAAGGATTCCTAGGATTATTTCTCATTCAGTTACATCCTGGAATCCCGACAATCCTGCGAATCCCAGTTCAGACTTTCCCAGTTCAGACATTCCCGGTTCACAGCTTGCATTCAGTCACCTTTATTCCATAGCTTCCGGTGAAAGAAATGGAGCCATGATGAAGATCCCGTTTTTCTACAGTTACCGAAATCTCTGGACGAGGAAGGCGACGACGGTTCTTACCGTGGGCGGCATCGGTCTCGTCGTGTTCGTGTTCGCTGCCGTACTCATGCTCGCGCAAGGGATTCGTGATACGCTCGTTGCGACCGGCCGGGAGGATAACGTCGTGGTCATCCGGAAGTCTTCACAGAGCGAGATCATGAGTTCGGTCGATCGCGATGCGGCGGGGATCGTTTCAAGCTTTCCCATGATCGCACAGAAGGACGGCAAGCCGTTCGCTTCGAATGAAGTGGTCGTCATCATAAACATCCTGAAGATCGGGTCGAACGATATGGGGAACGTCATCGTGCGTGGCGTGCAGGAAAACGGCCTCGCGCTTCGACCACAAATTGCCATCACGAAAGGGCGGGCTTTCACATCCGGCATGGCCGAGATCATCGTCGGCAGTTCGCTTCACGAGCGCTTCCAGGGCTGCGATTTAGGACAGCGGTTGAAATTCGGCGGACGCGAGTGGACGATCGTCGGCGTGTTCGACGCGCAAAAGAGCGGCTTCGATTCTGAAATATGGGGCGACGTCGAACAGCTTCTCCCGGCATTCGGACGGCCCGTGTTCTCCACGATAACCGCGCGACTCACGGACACGAAAGCGTTCGACGAATTGAAAGCGCGCTTTGAAGCGGACCCGCGCCTTCAGCAACTCGAACCGAAAATCGAACAGCAGTTTTTCTATGAGCAGTCCGAGATGATGTCCACCTTCATCAGTGTGCTCGGCCTCGTCATTACGATCATCTTCAGCTTTGGCGCCGTCATCGGTGCGATGATCACGATGTATGCCGCCGTCGCAAACCGCACGAAGGAAATCGGAACGCTGCGCGCGCTCGGCTTCCGCAGGCGGAACGTCCTCTTCACGTTCCTCGCAGAAGCTCTGTTCATTTCGATTCTCGGTGGAGCGGTGGGAATCGTCTTAGCTTCGACTCTGCAGTTCATCGATGTCTCGACGGTCAACTGGGGTTCCTTTTCGGAGCTTGCCTTCGGCTTTTCGCTCACGCCGACGATTCTGATGATCGCGTTGATCTTCGCGCTTGCCATGGGGACGGTAGGCGGAGTATTGCCGGCAGTGCGTGCGTCGCGCATGCGGATTGTCAACGCGTTACGCGCTGAGTAAATTTCATCCGGGCACGAACGTGAATGTGCCCGGTATCCGAACAAACGAACAAGAACAACGCGTGAGAACCTCACGCAGAAAGGTGTTTCTCTCACATGGAAACCCTCCAGGAGCAAACGGCGGAACCTTCACTCCAATGGGTACGCGGACTCCTGAATCGTCTTCCCTATCCGGCGGTGCTTCTCCATGAGTCTCGGACAGAATGCAATCAGAGCATGTCGGATGCGATGGGTCTCGATTGCGAAAGCGATGGGGATTCACGGAAGACAAGCAATCCCATCGAGGAATTCTTCGATGGCGAAACGCTTGAGGAATTTCGACGCTCGGCCGCTGACGCGATTCCATCCGCACGAGAGGTTACGTGCCGCCAGCCCGATGGGACGAAGGTTCATCTTCTCGCTGCATCGATCTCATTAACGCTTTCGGACAAGACGGATGCAGTGTTGATCATCTGCAACGATCTTACCGAACAGCGGCACATGGAGAAGTCGCTCGGAGAAATTGCGTCGTTCGCGGAAATGAATCCCGGTCCCGTCCTTAGACTGAATCGCGAAGGCGTTATCGAATTGGTAAATCCTGCCGCATGCAGTCTTTTCGTTGGAACCAAGCTTATCGGTAAGCAATGGCAATCCGTTTGCCCGGACGTGACCGATGAACTGTGGGAAGAAATTCTCTCCGGCAGCGCGACGATTTCCGTCGAAGCGAGCGTCGAGGAACAGTCGTTCGTCTTCACGCATCGCTGCGATCCTTCCGGTGCGTTCGTCTTCGTCTATGGAAACGACGTGACCCAGCAGCGGCGCATGGAACGCGATCTCCGGCAGGCGGAAAAAATGGCGACGCTCGGAACGCTTGCGGCGGGAGTCGCGCATGAGTTGAACAACCCCGCATCGGCAGCCGTCCGCGCTTCTCATCAGCTTCAGGAAACGTTTCGCTATTTCCTCGAAGTCCAGAATCGCATGCCTGAGATTGCAGCTTCGCCTCAGGTGATGTCCGCGTTGTTCTCGCTGTTGAAACAAAGCGAAGGAAAACCATTTCACGCTGCACGACTCGAACCCCTCGTTCGCGCCGACCGCGAAGCGGCGTTCGACGAATGGTTTTCTGCGCACGCTATTGACGATCCGACCGGCATGGCAATGACGCTGGTCGATATGGGGTTGACGCCGGCGCAACTTGAGTCTCTCAAGTCCCTCATTCCGATGCCGCACTTGGAAACGGCGATTCAATGGCTTGCCCATTCGGTCTCAATCTCGTCACTGCTCCATGAAGTCGGACAAAGCTCGATGCGTATCTCGGAAATCGTCGGCGCACTGAAGAGCTATTCCTTCCTCGGCCAGGCTCCGATACAGCGCATCGATATCCATGAAGGAATCGATAACACGCTCATCATCCTTCGCGGCAAACTCGAACGCGGAGTCACTGTGCGAAGAGAGTACGGCAACGACGTTCCGCCGATCACTGCGTTTGGAAGCGAACTGAATCAAGTCTGGACGAACCTGCTCGATAACGCCATCGATGCGATGGACGGGCACGGCATGATCACGGTTCGAACGAAACGGAACGGCGATCACATTGCGGTAGAGATCGAGGATGACGGCCCCGGTATCCCGGCCGAAATCCAGGCGTGCATCTTCGATCCGTTTTTCACCACCAAGGCTCCCGGAAAAGGTTCCGGTCTCGGACTTGCAACCTGCTTTTCCATCGTCAGCAAAAAACATCATGGTGAAATGGTCTTGACCTCCCGACCCGGGATGACCCGATTCACCGTGAAGCTTCCCATCGAATTCGAAACGAAAACTCTTCCGGAAGAAAGGACGACACACCATGCCTAAACCTGTCATTTTCACTGTGGATGACGACATCGAAGTTCTCGGTGCGATCGAGCGAGATTTGCGAAAGCAGTACAGGGCTGATTTTCGCATCGTCCGATCGTCATCGCCGAAGGACGCGCTGCAAACGGCTCGCGAGTTCAAACAGCGTGATACACCCGTCGCTCTGTTTCTCGTCGATCAGCGCATGCCGGAGATGACCGGGACGGAGTTCCTCGCCGAAGCGATGATCCTCTATCCCGAAGCGAGCGCGGTTCTCCTTACGGCCTACGCCGATACGGAAGTCGCGATCAGTTGCATCAATGAACTCGGCATCGACCACTACCTCTTGAAGCCGTGGGATCCCCCGGAGGAAAGGCTCTATCCGATACTCGATGAATTGCTCGAGACGTGGAAGTCGCGGGCGCGTTTGCCGTTCGATGGGATTCGCGTCGTCGGTGCACGATGGTCGGCGGCGAGCTATGCGATGAAGGAGTTCCTCTCGCGCAATCTCGTTCCGTATCACTGGGTCGATATCGAACAGGATACGCCCGTTCAGGAATTGGTGCGCGCACTCGCCGGCGACGTGAACCGCGTGCCGCTCGTCTTCTTCCCGGACGGGGACTTCCTCATAACGCCGACCACGCAAGAGCTTGCGCAAAAGATCGGCCTGCAGACGGAAGCGCTCCATTCGTTTTACGATCTCATCATTATCGGAGCGGGGCCGGCAGGCCTGGCGGCTGCGGTGTATGGTGCGTCGGAAGGACTGAAGACGCTCCTCATCGAGCAGAACGCACCCGGCGGGCAAGCCGGCACGAGTTCACGCATCGAGAACTATCTCGGCTTCCCGTCCGGTTTGACCGGAGCCGACCTTGCACATCGCGCGACAACGCAGGCACGGAGATTCGGCGTCGAGCTTTTAGGCGCGCAGGAGGTAAAGAGCGTGAGACGCGAGGATCCCTATCGCGTCGTACAGCTTGCTTCCGGCACGGCGATCTCGGGTTATGCGGTCATCGTTGCAACCGGCGTTGCGGTTAGAAAACTCGAAACGGAAGGCATCGAGAACCTTCAGGGGATCGGAGTCTATTACGGCGCTGCAATGACGGAAGCGTTCACCTATCGCGATCAGGACGTCTGCGTCGTCGGTGGCGCGAACTCGGCGGGACAGGGCGCATTGTTTTTCTCACGCTATGCGAAGTCCGTCACGATGCTCGTCCGTTCGCCTCTCTCGAAATCCATGTCGCAATACCTCATCGACAGAATTGAAGCGACCAAGAATATCAACGTGATCACCGGCGTCGAAGTGAAAGCCGTGTGCGGAACGAATCATCTCGAAAAAATCCTTCTCTGCCATATCGCCGATGGCTCCACGCAAGAGATCGAAGCGGCGGCGATGTTCATCTTCATCGGCGCAGCGCCTCGCACTGAGTTGGTCACGGACCTGCTTTGCATTGACGAACACGGTTACGTCCTGACCGGTCCGGACATCCCGCGAAATGAACACGGCATTCCCGGTTGGAATCTTGAGCGCGATCCATTCCTTTATGAAACGAACGTGCCCGGAATTTTCGCCGTCGGTGATGTGCGTGCCGGATCGGGAAAGCGTGTCGCCGCAGCAGTTGGCGAAGGCTCGGCGACCGTGAGCATGGTTCATCGTTATTTGGAATCCGTTTAACACGCTCTCCTCTTGTCCGGCAGCCAAGTTTGGTTGCCCTGCTGAATTGATTATCACGCGCTCTCAGAGTGAGGTGATTCCGTCACTCCGTTTGACATTTCACGAAGCGCGCTGTATGTTCATCGCAGTTCTTTGACATCGCGTTGTGGCTCCCATTCGGGATGAAAAGAGAATGCCGTGTAACTCGGCAACTGCCCCGCAACTGTAAGCAGAATCCAATTGCGCGCAACCCACTGGTCTTGGCCGGGAAGGGGCGCACCAACCGAGAGTTGGCTGCAAGTCAGGAGACCTGCCACAACGCTGAACACTGGTCCTTCGCGGGTGAGGTCGGTGTGCGTTCCTTAGCGGAACACATTCCTCACCCTGTTGCTGTCATTCGGCACAGGGTTTTTCAATTCCCTCCCTGCGAAAGCTCCGCACTTTCGCATATGAAATCCCTACTCTCTTCCATTCTCTCCGT
Organism: uncultured Chromatiales bacterium; assembly: GCA_964448285.1. Lineage (GTDB taxonomy): Bacteria > Bacteroidota > Ignavibacteria > SZUA-365 > SZUA-365 > CAYUWG01. The sequence goes on along the minus strand of CAYUWG010000028.1, from coordinate 27,664 downwards.
TCTGCTTTCGTTCACCGCTGTCGCCCAGCAGGTTGACACGATGTTCTATTCACTGAAAAATGAAGTCGTCGTCACTGCGACGCGCATTCCCATCGTTCTTGCCCGTGCCCCTTCGCCCGTTCAAGTTTTTCAGCAGAAGGAAATCCGCGCACTCGGCGGCTCGAACCTGTCCGACGTGATGAACGTGACCGGCGGATCCATGATGCGCAGCTACGGTGGCGACGGAAGCCTGAACCTACCTTCCATTCGCGGACTTGGCGCGGAGTATTCGATCGTCTTTCTCGATGGTGTGCGATTGAATGACGCGCAGAATGGCCTCGTCGATCTCAGTCGCTTTCCTCTGATGACCGTCGAACAGATCGAAGTCGCACGTGGTGGTTTTGCGACGCTCTACGGTACCGATGCGCTTGGCGGCGTAGTCAACGTTCGTTCGGGCGCGCCTGATTCTTCTTTGACGTTTGCGGGCGGTGCCGGTTCATTCGGCTTTCGTTCGTTCGATCTTTCAGCGCGATATACCGATGGGTCTTCCTTTCTCCATGCCGGAAGCCGATATGAGGAAGCGCGAAACGACTATCCGTTCCTCACGCAACAAGGTGAAGTGTCACTGCGGGAGAATGCTCGATATGTCCAACGGTTCATCAGCGCGCTCGGACGCACGACGATGGGCTTATCCGTGCTTTCGTTCATGGGTCAATACATGCATCGGGATGCGGGCGTACCGGGTGCGTATCGCTCAGCGAGTCAGGGACGTGCCCATCAGTCGGACCGCACGGTGTTTCTCTCGACGACTCTGTTAGCTCCTCTAGCACAAGGAATCGAATTGAGCATCGTCCCATCTCTCTCATGGACACACCAGCGATATCGCGATCCTGCGATCGTCACTGCGGGAGTTCCTCTTGAAAGCACGTTTGAGAATCTCGGACTCGGACTTGAATCCTCCGCGCTCATGGAGCTTTCGTCACACGTGAATCTTTCCGTGCTGCTCGACCTTCGCTATGCAACGCTTGCGACTGCGCAGACAAGCGGAAAGCCGGAGCGCATCACCGGCGCTGTTTCCCTTGCAGGCGAATGGCGAACGACGTTCCTGCAGCGCGCGATATCTCTCTATCCTTCCCTTCGCATCGACCGCATCGAGAGCAGACCTTCAGAGAGAGGCACAACGTTTTTCAGTCCGGGCGTCGGAATCTTCTATCAGGCATTCGAAGCGATTGCAGTCAGAGCGCACATTGCGCGGGGATTTCGCGTTCCGACGTTCAATCAACTCTACTGGAATCCCGGAGGCAATCCGGAGCTTCAACCGGAGTACTCGACGGCAATGGATGCAGGCGTCGTCATTGCACCACAGTCCCTTCCTTTGCGCATGGAAGCAACGTGGTTCCGGCACGACGTGAGCGACCGCATCGTCTGGATGCCGGCCTCTGCGAGTTACTGGTCGCCGCGAAATATCCAGCACGTAATAACCGACGGCATCGAAGCGAGCATCGAACTCCGGCCGTTCGGTGATGCCCTCGCTCTGCGTTTGAACGGGCAGTGGACCGACGCGCGAAAGATGAATGCTTCCTTTCCGGGTGATGCGACGCATGGGAAACGCCTCGTCTATGTCCCCGACTTCAGTTCTTCTTTCATGCTCCTCTACCGGATAGACGACCGGATGACGTTCGCATTGACGGGGCATCATATCGGCGAGCGATTCGGACAGGAGGACAATCACCCTTCGTCCGCATTGCCGCCGCATATCCTGTTCGACTTTGCGGTGACGTTCGCGATCCAATCTTCGCTGATGGACATCGGCATCAAAGGCGAAGTGCGAAACATGTTCGATGAATCGTATGAAGTCATCGCATTCTATCCGATGCCGCCGCGCTCTTTCCGTTTGACACTCACGACACAACTTCACTAAAAAACTCAAGGTCCATTTCTATGATACGATTGCTCACGCTTTCCCTTCTGTCTGCACTCCTCTTCACCGCATGTTCAGATGACGACAACACGACGTCGCCGCCGCCGCCGCAGAGCGTATCGGGCGTGTACATCGTCAACGAAGGCAACTTCCAGCGCGGAAACGCATCGCTCAGCTACTTCATCCCGGATTCGAACAGAGTCTATAACGACATCTTCAAGAGCGTCAATGGAAAAGACCTTGGCGACACGGGAAACAGCATCACGATACACGACGGCAAGGCATATATCGTGGTCAACGGGTCGGATAAGATCGAAGTGATCGACGTGAAAACGCACAAGCTCGTCAAGACGATCTCGTCCCCGGCAGGTTCGAGTCCGAGGCACATCGTGTTTGCGGCAAACCGCACGGGATACATCTCGAATCTCTTTGCGAACTCCGTCTCCGTCTATAACGATGCAACGAACACGATTACGGTATCCATCCCCGTCGGCGACAATCCCGAGGAGATGCTCGCGGCAAACGGATATCTCTTCGTCATGAACAGCGGCTTCGGAAACGGACGCACGATCAGCGTCATCAACACGTCCAGCAACGTGCTCGTGAAGACGATAAGCGTTAGCGATGGACCGACATCCATTGCCGCAACTTCTTCGACGTCTGCGGTGGCTCTCTGCGCCGGCGCCTATAACGATTTCCAGGATCCGAACGACGATACGCCGGGCAAGCTGTTCTTCCTGAACACCTCGACACTTACGGTCACGGATTCGCTCGAACTTGGCGGGCATCCGCAACGCCTCGCTCTCGATGACAGCGGGAATCTCTTCACCATTCAATCCGGCGCGATCCAGAAAATTCACCTTGCAAGCAAGACACGCACGGATTCGTTTATCAGCGGTTCGTTCTATCATATCGCTTTCGATGGTGAAAAGAAGAAACTGTATGCCACGAGTCCGCTTGACTACGTTCAACCCGGCAAGCTCGAAGTCTATGAACCGACTGGAGCGATGAATGCTTCCTACACCGTCGGCATCATCCCCGGTGCGATGGGCTTCGTGAAATAGCCTCGAAGCCCAAGTAAATCAGCCTGTGTGAAAAGTCCTTGCGAGTGTAGCGAAGCAATCTCATCCCCTCGATTTTGAATCGTATTGAGAGATTGCTTCGTCGCTTCGCTCCTCGCAATGACGCAGTAATACCCTTTTCACACAGGCTGAAATACCCGATTCTCTGCTGTCAATCATGAAGCGAACTGCATAAGATTGCTCTGTCTGAAAATTTTGATTGATTGAAAAGAAAATAATACCGATGTTTCGCCGAACGTTTGTTGTTTCCAGCGAGCAATCGTCGGCATGGTTGGAATAAAACATCTTTATCGGCTTTTCAGGAAAAACAGCGCAACGATCTTTATCACCGTGTTGCTGTCCTGCTGCTTTCTTGCCTATATCGGCCTGCAATCGGTATTGCATGAATCGGAAGTGCAAACCAAACTCGCCGAGCAGAACCTTCAGAGCGCGCTGAAGTTCGCGGTGCGGCAAGTGGAGGACAAAGCCTTGAGACAGCTCACCGGGATGCTGCAGAACGTTTCACCGATTCGTGGTTCGATTTCGACCGCATGCGATTCCCTCCATGCGATTGCCCAACGACACGGTTGTATCAAGACGATCTTCCTCGTGGACCGAAACGAACGGATCATGTTCCCTCGCACGTTTCCCCGTCGTCACGCGCGAGCGCCTTCATTCGGTCCGTTACAAAAGCAGATACAGACCGCCGAGCAGCTCGAGGCGGATGGCCGTCACGCGGACGCCGTCGCTCTCTACCGCTCAGTGTATCACGAAAAACTCAGCGCACAATCGCTTGCAAATCTCCTCTGCAGAATCGCCCGCTGTGAACAACGGTTAGGCAACACCCCGCAGGTTAAGGAATGCTATCGACGCATCCTCTCGAACGATCGGATGCACGCCAACGGCGAACCGCTCGCGCCGATTATCGTCGCGAGCTATGGACTGATCGAGCTTGAAGACAAGAGAAGCCGGGCGCAGGAGGAAGTACTCCTCACGTTGTTTCGTTCGTTGCTCGACCGGTTCGATTCGTTTGACCGCGAGCAGTTCGAGTACTATATCGAATGGGTGAAGGAACGGCTGAAACACTTCTCGGAGGATTCCGCGCTTTCGGAAGAGCTTCACCGCTTCGAGGGACGCCTCACACGAGTACAAGAAGAAAGCAACGACGCCGCGTTCATAGAAACGGAAGTTCTTCCCCGAATGCGTCTTCGCCCGAGCTTCAATTACGGCGCGATACACATCGACGGGATTCCCGACTCGAGCGGCAATGAATCCGCATTCTACGCTGTCCGAAAAACGGATGACGCGGAGAACGTTCGATTCGTCGGGTGTGTCTTCCGGGCAGAAATGTTTCTCGACTTCATCCGAAAGATCGCCGAGTCGCAGGAGATCGAAGACGGAGTGAGATTGGCAATCGCCGAGAGCGAGTCACACGCACCTGACGACTATCCGCTCCTCGTTGCCGGCTTCGAACGGTTCCGTGAACTGTTTCCCGAACGACGTATTGCGATGAAGTTCGAAAGCAGGAATCCGGTCGAATCCATTTCTTCTGCGAACCTCACCGTTTACTACACGATCATTCTCGCAATCCTCGCATTCGCCTTGGGAGGGACTGCGACGCTCATTCGTGAAATGCGCCGGGAACAGGAACTGACGCGAATGAAAGCGGACTTCATCGCAAACGTCTCACACGAAATCAAGACGCCGATTGCGACGATACGCGCACTCACGGAAAACCTGAGCGAAGGATGGGTGCGCGATGCGGTAAAGCAGAAGCAATACTACAAGCTCATCGCGCAGGAAAGCGAACGATCGAGCTTTCTCATTTCTAACATCCTCGATTTCTCTCAGATCGAATCCGGGATGAAGAACTATCACTTCGAAGTCGTTTCCGTGGAGGACATCATGATCCGCGCGATCGACAGATTCAAGCAGTTTCAGCACAGCAAGTCGATTTCTTTCGAGGAGGTCATCACTCAGGGACTTCCCGTCGTACGCGCAGATGCAAATGCGTTAGAGCAAGCAGTGTTGAATCTTCTCGACAACGCCGTCAAGTACTCGCATGACACGTGTCGCATCGTCCTGTCTGCGCAATCCGATACTCGCTGGGTAACCGTCTCCGTGCAGGACAACGGCATCGGAATTCCGGGAAGTGAGTTGAAGCATGTTTTCCGAAAGTTTTACCGGGGGCATGACGACGATGCGCTGAAGGCCGCCGGCAGTGGTATCGGTTTGAGCATCGTCAAAGAAATCATCGAAGCACATAGGGGAAAAATCGCAGTCGATAGCACGGTGGGACGCGGAAGCACGTTCACGATACATCTTCCCATTCATCGAACGATGTAAAGCGCAATGGCAACGATCCTGATCATTGAAGACGAACACGGCTTAGCGCGAAGCATCATGGATGCGATGCAGTTCCACGGCTATGCAACGATCCATGCCTCGAACGGCACTGAAGGTTTGCGACTCGCCGGGGAAAAAACGCCGGATGCGATCATTCTCGACGTGATGCTGCCGGATATCGATGGCTTCGAAGTCTGCCGCTCATTGCGATCACTCGGTGTGAGCGTCCCGATTCTCATGCTCACCGCCCGCTCCGATGAAACGGACCGCGTCGTGGGACTCGAAATAGGAGCGGACGATTACATCACGAAGCCGTTCAGCACGCGCGAACTCGTTGCACGCGTGAAAGCGCACCTCAGACGCTCCGTCGGCGTCATCGGTGAAGACCATGAGTATCATTTCGGCGGCATCATCGCCGATACGAAGCGCTGCCGACTTGTGAAAAACGGACAATCGATCCAGCTCACCTCAACGGAAGCGGGCCTTTTGGAATTCCTCATTCAGAACAGGAACAAGATTCTCACGCGCGAAGAGATCATGAACCACGTTCAGGGATATGATTACTATCCCAACTCCCGCACGATCGATAATCACATCATGAACCTCCGCCACAAGATCGAAGAAGACCCACACAAACCGGAATGGATTCTCACAGTGCACCGGCAGGGGTATCGGTTTGTAGGGTGAGACGAAAGTTTGAGGTAACTCTTTACAATTCTTTACATGAACCGACACATCCTTAGAAATGGCCCTCTATATTCGATTGAGTTTTTTCGAGTATTACTATCTATCTACCAATCACCATATACATTTTAGTATTTAAAAGAAGACTCACATGTCACATACATTTAATATTTCGTGCCTGTCGATAAGCATTGCTGTCCTGCTTATGTCGGTTTCGATTGCAAAGCTATACTCACAATGCGTTTCACCACCATCTGCGATGGTTGGGTTCTGGACAGGAGACGACAATCCAAATGACATCCAAAGCGCAAACAATGGTTCGTTACAAAACGGCGCTTCATATACGACAGGGAAAATCGGGCAAGCATTTTATTTCCCATCCGGGAATGAATGGGTTGAGATTCCTCATGATCCCAAATACAATATCCAATGCTCCTTTTCAGCAGCTTGTTGGGTATACCCAACATCCATTCCTGATCCCTATAGTTATATTCTTCACAAAGGAGTGCAATCAAATCGCTGGATACTAAATCTTGCAAATGATCCTACAAGGACTATTCCTGGTCCAATATATAATGCACTGCAAGTAAACATCAATGATAGTGCCTTTGCCTTTTCTTCCAACAATTCAATCATGCTCAACTCTTGGAGTCATGTCGCGTTCACCTATGATGGGACATCAGGTACGATCAAAGTGTATGTCAACGGTACACAAAACGGTTCTTCTACCTCGTCACCACATACAACTTCATACTCAACCCCGCTTAAAATATGCAGAGGACTTGGAGGAGGAACAGGTATGCCTGGGAAAATAGATGAAGTTCAGGTGTTTCAGCGCGTATTATCAGAAAGCGAGATCCAATCCATCTACAATTCGGGTCTGTGTCGTACTCAATCAACATGTACCACACCTACTATAACCACGCAACCATCAAATGCTACTAAATGTATCGGGGAAATAGTAACGTTCGCAGTCAATTCGACAGGACCGACCTGTTTGCGTTATCAGTGGAGAAAAAATGGGTCTAACATTATTGGAGCAACAAACGAAAGCTTAACTATCTCGTCAATAAACTCGAACGACGCTGGTAGTTATGATGTAGTCATATCAACAACCTGCGGTTCTTCTATTACTTCTGCAACAGCTGCCCTCACTGTTCAGTCGCCACCGGTAGTAACGATTCAACCGTCATCTGGTGAAATCGTTTTAGTTGGAGGAGATGTAACATTTACTGCATCAACTACTGGTATGCCTACACCTACAGTTCAATGGTACGTAAGTTCAAACAATGGCGAAGATTGGTCAGCAATTTCAGGTGCGAATTCTACCTCTCTCACAGTGGAGGATGTTGTAGTCTCTCAAAATGGGTTTCTGTACAAAGCAATATTTACAAACTCATGTGGAACAGCAGAATCTCATTCAGCATCTCTGCAGGTTAAAATTACCATTTCAAATCTCGGTCCAGTGGAACTTTCTCTCGGAGCGCCAACGAACTCTAATAATGCGCACAAGGTGGATATTAAAATCGAGCTTTTCAAAAATGGCACAGAAGAGACGAACAAGATTTTAGAAGGTATTCTTTTAAAGCAACAGGTCGTCGGTAACGAACAGAATTCACTTTCGAAGAATTACAAGATCCCGTTGCCTCTTCTCACGAACGTGGATTTCGCAGCTGAAGATTACTTGTATTGCCGGGTATGGGTACGGAAAAGCGATGGTAGCAGTGACTTTCCCATTCGCATGTGGTATAACGGTTCGCCTGATCCGAACAGTGATCAAGGCAATAAAGCTTGGAGCCGCATCTACAAGGTGACCATTGGCGGGAATACTCAGAATTACTACTACTTCAGAGGTGGTTTAACCGATGGCTATTACTTACTGAGCACCAGTAGCGGTACTTCAGCTACATCGAACTCACTTACAGCAACGACATCCTATCAACTATTCGGAACATGGCGTATCGTCGGGTCGAATATGAAGCGAAGTACTTCATCGTTACCGATAGAGTTAATGTTAGGTCAGAACTATCCCAACCCATTCAATCCAAGCACGATCATCACGTACAGCATACCAGCCTATGGACATGTGACACTCACTGTGTATGACATGTACTCTCGCAAATTGGCAACGTTGGTAGATCAACAACAGCAACAGGGTATCTATCAAGTGGAGTTTGACGCGGATGGTCTTGCATGCGGAACGTACATGTACAGGTTGGAAGCGAAAGGTATGGTCCTTCAACGCTTTATGGCTCTTGTAAAGTGAGCCGGTTTTTGTCGCGTTTCTTTACAAAAACTGACACATCGCATCACCCTACACTCTATCTTGAAACATGATATTCCACAACCAAAACAGGAGGTTATTAATGACTCGAAAACACATTTCCTATCTGTTGCTCATCAGCGCAATCGTCCTGCTTGTCGCAGGTTGCTCACAGAACGAGAATCCAACTACGTCACAAGGCGGAGATCAGGTTCAGTTTCTTTCAAAGCCATCGGTGGTAACACGCAACGCAGCCCATAGCCAACTGGGTAGCGCAACAAGCTACGTAAGTGGCACGGTGACAGGGTTGGTGTACTCTATCGGAACCGGTCAAAATCCGGAGATGCTCAAAGGCCCCGGAACACTCACGTTCCATGGCTCGATTGCTGAGAGAATACAAACTCTCTGCGGCTATGGGAGTAGTCTCAGTTCCATCACTATTCCCTGCTACGACTTGCAATACAGACGGTACTCCGGTGGCGGTGTGATCTGTTGGATTTACTTTCAAAATGGTGCGAACAAGTACCTTGTCCGCGTCGGCTTTCCAAACAGCACCTACTATCCAAACAACTCCGGGACAAGTACAGGAAGTTTTGGATCAACGTCAACTATTACTGTCACATTCGACAACAAGGTTTTCGAGATTGGGGGACTTGCCTCGAAGGGAAATGGATTGACATGGCTCTGGGCGGGAAGTAACGCTGCGACAACTGGAGTCAGCTATACTATACTGACATCTCCATAATACATGTGCGACTTCTGGGCAGAGAGATCTGTGCAGATTCAGATACGTCGAAGTATATCAAGCGGTATCGTATTCTTGCGATGCCGCTTGGTGCTTATTATGCTTTTGCTCGCATGGTCACATTGCACGGCTCAATTGAGCGAGCAACAACGTCTCTACCAAACCGCGCTTTTCGAGATGGAGGCTAAGGGAAACTATCAGAAAGCGATTGGGCAGTTCAAGAGAATCATCGAATCAGGAACGAGTGATCGCACTCTCACTGCGCGAGCGTATCTACAAATCGGTAAGTGCCATGAGAGGCTCGGTAACCGGGAAGCAATGAAGTCCTACGAAGTCATCCTTTCCCGGTACCCAGAGCAACGAGAGACCGCTACGGAAGCACGCGTACGCCTGAACGAGTTGAAACGGAGAATGTCGGCGCAGCAACCATACGGACTTGTGATGCGGAGGATCGAACCTTCGGAGAACTTTCAATTACAATCCGCTCCATCGCCGGATGGCAGTAGAATCACGACATGGAGGCGAACATCGGATACGAGCGCGGTATTCGGTCTGTACGACTTGAACACACAGGAAGCCCACGATCTCATTCATTACAGTAAGACCTCGATTGCGTGGATCGTATGGGCACCCGATGGAAGGAACATTGCCTTTTCACGCTTTATCAAGCCGATGAATAGAGAAGAGAGTTTGCTGAATCACACCACATGCTGATGATGAAGTAATCCGTGTTGATACAAGTTTGTTGGATGAAATAAAAGCCACTCAACTTTACAATTCTTTACAATAAACTGACACATGAAGAGATACTGCAACTTATCTTACCGTTGATTTTTCCATACCAAAACAGGAGTCATCATGTCTCGTACATTTATTCTACAACTGCTTCTCATCACTTCCCTTGTTGTTCTCTTCGCTAGTTGTTCGCAAAACGAGAACCCATCTTCTCCTTCACAGGCGGATCAGCAGATTACATTAACAAAACCAACACCTTCACAGACATATACTGCAACACACAGTCAACTTGGTAGCGCAACGAGCTATATCCTCGGAGCACCAAACGGGCTTAATTTTGAGCTCAACAAACACACAGCATGTACAGGCTTAGGGTCGTTTTCGGGTACAGGAACACTAACATTCTTTGGATTGATTGGTGATAAAATCCGAGAGCACTGCGGTTATGGTGGCACAGGATCCATTCAGATTATAAATTGTTCACTGGTAACTCCTGCTGATTGTATGGGTGTTGTTGAAAAGCTTGGTTTCCAAAATGGAAACTATAAATACAGAGTCCATATTGGTACTGCTAATAGCCAGGGAACGATCACTGGTGGTTTGCCAACATTTACAATGACCTTTAATAACGTAAGGTTTTGGATACAAAAAGCCTCACTCAATAGCAATAACTGGTCAACAGTATTCAACGCTAGCAGTACACCGAATGGAGTGAACTATCAGATCATCACAAGCCAACCATAGTCGAGTTACTGAACTAGTCCCTTCATATCTTCGTGCAGATAAAGACTGAGATGGTCTCTACGTAGTATTTTCACATAAGCACAGAGGTGTTGCTTTCCCATAAAGACTATCTTTTAGGAAGCGGTATTGTACACCTGCGATACCGCTTGCTGTTTGTATCAGCTTTTCTCTGCTTACTCCATCCTTGCATCGCACAGCTCTCTGAACAGCACCGACTCTACCAAACCGCGCTTCTTGAGATGGAGGCGAAGGGAAACTATCAGAAAGCGATTGGGCAGTTCAAGAGAATCATCGAATCAGGAACGAGTGATCGCACTCTCACTGCGCGAGCGTATCTACAAATCGGTAAGTGCCATGAGAGGCTCGGTAACCGGGAAGCAATGAAGTCCTACGAAGTCATCCTTTCCCGGTACCCAGAGCAACGAGAGACCGCTACGGAAGCACGCGTACGCCTGAACGAGTTGAAACGGAGAATGTCGGCGCAGCAACCATACGGACTTGTGATGCGGAGGATCGAACCTTCGGAGAACTTTCAATTACAATCCGCTCCATCGCCGGATGGCAGTAGAATCACGACATGGAGGCGAACATCGGATACGAGCGCGGTATTCGGTCTGTACGACTTGAACACACAGGAAGCCCACGATCTCATTCATTACAGTAAGACCTCGATTGCGTGGATCGTATGGGCACCCGATGGAAGGAACATTGCCTTTTCACGCTTTATCAAGCCGATGAATAGAGAGGTCTGTATCATCGATGCAGCAACGAGACAGGTGCAAATTATTTATTCAAGGCGCAATGAACTCGCTGAGCCTTGCGGCTGGTCATCAGATGGGAATAATATTCTTATGATCATATACGATACCACCCGAACGAATCGCATCGGATTCTTTGATCTGAGAAATATGACATACAGGGATATTTCAACGCAGTACAAAGACACCGTTCACGCTGACACATGGCTTCCAAGATTATCACCGGATGGAAAGTATTATCTCACCGCTGTTAAAAGAGGAAAGATCATCGAAATCAAGATCTTTTCCGTCGATGGTTCTTCGTCGATCACATTAGCCGATAGCCTAAGCGCTACTATGAGGGAATCCCCTGTGTGGACTCCGGACGGTAAACATATCATCATGATGAATTACCGCGGTGAGACATCCGATTTGTCGATCGTGCCCTTCGACTCCGGGAGAATACTTGGCTCACCGATCCTTCTAAAATCGAATCTCAATGCCAGAACGAATATTCTTGGAGTTTCCACTACCGGGAAATTATTTCTGGGCCAGTCAAGCCGCTTAACAAAAGTTATTACGTTCGATGTTGATACCGCAACCTTGGTGAGGGATTCACCACCTCGCGAGATTGGGCAGCCGCAATGGTTTAACGCTGGCCAGATCTATTCTCCGTCGGGGACTTCCGTCATTTATAGTAGTCGCGGTCAAGAGATACAGACGAAACATGGGAACGAGGTTCGTCGCCTCTACATCACTCCCGGCAGGAATACGCTCAACGAGGAAATCGATTTGCAGGGATACAATCCATTCCTCTTTCTCATGAGTCCGGACAGTCAGTACTTGTTCTTCGACGGCTGGACTCCCCAAGGCAAGCGAGGGTTGTTCTCGTTGGAATTCTCTACTCAGACTATAACGAATCTCATTTTTGATTCTCTTCTTCACTGCATCCCGAGATTGAGAATCGCCGGGTGGCATAAGAACATGAGAAAGCTCTTTTTTGAATGTTGTTATGATACGACCAAGGGTGTACGTCGTACTGCATTATATGGAATCGATCCAGTTCAAAAGCAACTTCATGAAATCTGTCAGTTCAATGGTAGAAAGTCTTTTTTGTCACCTGATGGCAGTGAAATCGTTTACGTTAATAATGATGCTCGTACCGTTGAAGTGAAATCTCTGATCAATGACAGCGTACGCGTCATTAGCCGGCATGATTCCGTGAAAGTTACCCTTGATTGGCCTTGCTGGTCGAGGGATGGGAAATGGGTGAGTTACGTTTTGATTTGGAATGAGGTTCATTCCCAAATCAGAACCGTTTCATCCTTGGGTGGCACATCAGCCAAGACTTTTGCACATGTGAAGGAATATCCGACTGCCTTCAATCCACAATGGTCGCCGGACGGGAAGAAAATGATCATTTCTGCGATGACCGATTTCATCTCTGAATATTGGATCGTGGAGAACTTTATTCCGGCTGTGGACAAATAAGGCTTGCCCACGTATGCCGCTTTACAATTCTTTACATGAACCGACACATACAAATATCCACCGCTCTAAGTTTGGTGTTAACCATTCGTCCCATGCAGATAAGACAGAAGTATGCGCAACATCTCATTCCTGCATCTATTTCACGCTCAACAGTTTCATGGAGTCCTTATGACAGCTTATTTCCGGCCTTACATGGCATCTATAGTGTTAATGCTGCTCGTGTGGAGTTATCCTTCATTCGCACAGTACGTGAACGTCAACCTCACGAACGAGTCCAAACCGCAGAACGAACCGTCGATACGCATTAGCAGAGTGAATGCCAATAACATCGTCGTAGCGTTCCGTGACTTCCGGTTGGGTTACACGGGGACAAACCCGGCAAGGAGAATTGGCTACGTGTACTCGAACAACGGTGGGCAAAGCTGGTCAACATCTGCGCTTCTTCCTGCTCCGCAATCCCCTTACATCACGCAGAGCGATCCCGTCGTAACGAGTGATGCCGATGGGAATTATTACATCTCAAGCGTTTCGAGAAAAAGCAATAAACCGGGAAAGGAGGAAAACGACATCATCGTTTATCGATCCACGAATAACGGACAGACTTTTTCCTTTCGCTCCGTTGCCATCGCAACGCCCAAGCCGTGCAAGAGTTGTAACGATAATGGCGAGGATAAGGAATGGATGATCTGTGACCCTGTTGCGACAAGCCCGACATATAACAACATCCTCATGACTTCCACACGGCAATTGGGATGGAACATTCGTTTCGTGAAGTCAACCAATGGCGGCTTATCGTGGACTTCCCCCGTTCAGGTATCAGATGCAAGCAATTCCGGTTCTGGATCTAATCTTGCCGTCGGAACGAACGGAAGTATCTACGTCGTCTGGTCGGGTTATCCGAATACAGTGGCACCGGGATTACGCTTCGATAAATCGACGGACGGCGGCGCTACATTTGGCTCGGATGTCGTGTTGAGTACTTATCCGCTTCAAGGGATTCGAACGGATGGAGGTCCTTTCATCTGCGTTGACTATTCACAGAATGCCACGCGTGGAAATGTGTACATCGCATGGACGGATACACGCGGCGGCACGCAGGACATTTGGCTGCAACGCTCGACGGATCACGGTTCGTCGTGGCTCGCTAATCCTATTCGCATCAATGACGTCGCTACCGGCAATCAATACAAACCAGCGATCCAGTGCGATGAGAACGGCAAGCTGTGGGCAATATTCTATGACACGCGCCTCGGCTCTCTGAATACCTATATCGCCTACTCAACAGACGCAGGAAATACATGGACGAACACGCGCTTGAGCAGCAGTTCGTTCACGGGCGATGGAATCAACGGCGACGTTCGCTTCGGCGAATACATCGGCGTCGATGCATTCGCTGAAAAGGTCATTCCCGTGTGGACCGATGACAGAGCGGGAAAACCGAATCAGGAAATTTACACTGCCACCGGAATCTCGAAGCAGGGTTATCCGATCTCGGATATGACCAGCCCGTTGGAATTCGCTCTTCATCAAAACTATCCCGATCCTTTCAGCCTTTCGACGACGATCAGCTATTCGATTGCAAAGGAAAGTTCGGTCACACTCGTGGTGTATGATGTATTCGGACGCGAGATCGCATCGCTCGTTCAGCAGGCGCAATCGGCCGGAACATACTCGGTCCAATGGGATGGACTTGACCGCTTCAGCGCTTCCGTGCCTTCCGGTGTTTACATGTACCGGTTGGTAAGTCATGGCAACGGTAAGCCGTATAATTCGACACGGCTGATGCATTTGGTGAAGTAAGATTGAGTCATTCCCGCTGTTCACGATATGGACATGAGCTTTGCCGGTGTCCCCAATCGTATCAGGATTCAGCGAGCATCGACGATGAATTCTCGGAAATGCCAAGCATTCAGTTTCTGGCATATTGGTTGAAAGAATTACGGTGTCTCGATCAACCTGCCCACAGGAAATTGAAGACTGAAGTTTGAAAACCTCCGTAACGAAAGCCCGCTCAACGAGAGCGGGTTTTTCGTTTCGTCTCTGTCGTTCACTCTTTCTTCCCACGGATGGTTTGCTATCTTTCGGACAGAAAACTTATCGGAGGTTTCATGCGATTCTTTTTTCTCATCTCAGTTCTTCTTTTCACTTCATGCACAAGCCAGGCACAGTTTCAGGTGGAGGTTGCGTTCCCGAATCTCACCTTCACGCGTCCGGTCGATCTTCAACATCCCGGCGACGGAACGAACAGGCTCTTCGTGCTCGAACAGCCCGGCTACATTCGTGTTTTCGAGAACAATCCGTCCGTGACAAGCGCGGGCGTCTTTCTCGACATCACCGACCGCGTGAACTCCAGCGGCAACGAAGAAGGCTTGCTCGGACTTGCCTTTCATCCTGACTTCGAGACGAACGGATATTTCTACGTCAACTACACGGCGAATCCTCCGCGACGCACCGTTATCTCGCGGTTCAAGGTATCCGCATCGGATCCGAACGTCGCCGATAAATCATCGGAGAAGATCATCCTGACGTTCAGCCAGCCGTTCAGCAATCACAACGGCGGCCAAATCACGTTCGGCCCCGATGGCTATCTGTATATCGGAACGGGTGACGGCGGGTCCGGCGGCGATCCGCAGCGCAACGGCCAGAACACGAAGACGCTGCTCGGAAAACTTCTTCGCATCGACGTGAACAAGACCGCAGGAGGAAAGGAGTACGCGATTCCACCAGACAATCCATTCGTCGGGAATACTGCCGGACAGATGGAAGAGATCTATGCGTGGGGACTCCGCAATCCGTGGCGCTTCAGTTTCGATCCGGAGACGAATATGCTCTGGACGGGCGACGTCGGACAGAACAAACTCGAAGAGATTGACATCATCGAGAAGGGAAAGAACTATGGTTGGAACGTCATGGAAGGAACGCAATGCTACAGCCCTTCAACGGGATGCGATACGACGGGCTTAGTGAAACCGGTCTGGGAGTATGGACGCTCGCTTGGCGTTTCCGTCACCGGAGGTTTCGTCTATCGAGGCAAGAATGTCCCGGAGCTTGTCGGTGAATATATCTATGCGGACTTCGGCTCGGGTCGCATCTGGGGGATTCGCAAGAACGGCTCGACCCCGGTGAACCGCGACCTCGTCGCTTCGGGAATGCAAATCTCCTCGTTCGGCGTCGATCGGAACAACGAACTCTACATCTGCACCTTCAGTAGCGGCGGTCGAATCTATCGCTTCAAGCCGACGACAACCGATGTTCGCGGTGACGTGCCGGCGCCTGAGTTCGATTTGCACGTCTTCCCGAATCCGGTTGACCGAGCACGAACCGCTACGGTCGGCTTCTCGCTTCCCCGTCGTTCGCATGTGGCACTTTCTCTCGTCGATGCACTCGGACGCGAATACCATCGCATCGCCGATGCAGAGTTCTCCGCAGGCAGGCATGAGATACGACATAGCTTTGATGCGCTCTCGAAAGGAGTGTATTTCTACACGCTCACAACCGGTGAAGGCCGCACTTCTCGCCCATTACTACTCGCACCTTAATGGCAGAGGTCTGAAGTCGGAGGTCAGGCTCATGCAAACCACGAGTCACTGCGAGAGGCGAAGCGATGAAGCAGTCTTGAATGGTCACTGACGAGATGAAGAGATTCCTTTTCGCCGAGCCGTTGCTGACATATCGCTTAGCCTCACGAAAAGGGATGTCATAGAACCAGTAGGACGAGCGTCCCTGCTTAAAGTGATTCATCATTTCCGAAAAATGGAAAGCAGTAATGGTCACCCTACTGAATCGGATGATTTCCACAATACCTCAACGCCCCTTCTCTTTTTACGGGAAGGGGCGTTGGGATGAGTTCAAGCAGAAAAGGGAATTGCGTTCTATAAGAACGTGAAGCGATTTTCTCGCCACGAATGTGCGATCAGAATGATTGCGCTTTACGCCGAAATTGTTTTCGGGGTTTGCGTTTCTCTGAGACAAACGGACGAGGATCGTACACTCGCTCACGAGAAGGCTGTCGCGGTGTGTCCTTCATGGGTGAGTGATCCGGAGCGCGCAGGATAATTGCGTTATGCTCGCGAAGGATATTTCGGAAGTACCGCTCGTCATCGCGCGTTACGAGCGAGATTGCGGTGCCGCTTTTTCCCGCGCGCGCCGTTCGTCCGATACGATGCGTGTAGGACTCGACGTCCGGTGGAATTTCATAATTGACAACGTGTGTCACGTCGTCGATGTGCAAGCCACGCGCTGCAACGTCGGTCGCGACAAGGACGGAAAAGCGATTGCGCCGAAAGTCGTTCGTCACACGTTCGCGCTGTGATTGCGACATGTTTCCGTTCAGGCATCTCGCATCGATCCCCGCACTGCTGAGCATGCGCGCCAGCTTGACGGTGATGTGTTTCCGGTTGCAAAAGATTATCGTGAGCTGCCGGTCGTTGTTCAAAAGCTCGATGAGCAGCGGGAGCTTCGTGTCCTGCGGAGTTTTATAATAGGCCTGTTCCAGCAATCCCGCCTGCACGGTCGATGCGAAGCGCACGTGCACGGGATCGTTCAGATATTTCTTGCTCATGCGCGTGATCTCGTCCGGGACGGTCGCGCTGAAAAGCATCGTTTGCCGCTGCTTCGGCACGTGCGAGAGAATGCGTTCGATGTCTTTGATGAATCCCATATCCAGCATGCGGTCGGCCTCGTCGAGAACGAGCGTGCTGATCGACAGGAGGCTCACGGCGCGTCGTTGGATCAGGTCGAGCAGGCGCCCGGGAGTTGCAACGAGAATGTTCGCCGAGCGCACCCGCGTGATCTGCGTGTTGATTGACGTGCCGCCATAGACGGGCACGATACCCAAATGCTTTCCCTGCGAAAAGCGCATGAATTCCCCTGCGACCTGAATGCACAGTTCGCGCGTCGGTACGAGTACGAGCACTTGCAAACCGTCGCGGCGGTTGAGCTTTTCGAGAATGGGAATGGCGAAGCTGAGTGTTTTCCCTGAGCCTGTTTCCGATTGCGCGAGAACGTCGCGGCCTTGCTTGATAGCCGGTATGATCTCGCGTTGAATGGGTGTTGCGGTGGTGATCCCCTGCTTTTCAAGCAGTGCGATCATATTCTTGCTGAGAGCAAGACTCTGTGATTTCATGATTTCCTTTCAGAACATTGTTTTTGAGAAGGAGACGGTTCAAAAAAATGCTGGGGAAGGTTTACCAGAAAATCTCTGTCCGGCTCGGCAGACGTACAACTCCCATTGGAAGATGTGGTCTTAATTCGGCGGGCAATATAGACCATCGAGCGATGCTATCCTATTTTCTTTCAAAAGGTGTTGTGTGAAGGAAGCTAAGCGAAAGCCCTTTTGATGCGGTCGAGCGAACACTTCCGTCTGCGTTCGATCAAAGGGTGATCACAACTCTCACTCCTCAGGTTGTTTGTTCGAAGGATGATAGTTAGAATACATCCGAAGGACGAAACAGGAGTTCGCTATGACACCGAAAGAAACCGTACTGCAATTTGTGAGAACGATCAACGGACATGATGTTGAAGCGCTCGGCAAGCTGATGACGAAGGACCATCGTTTCGTGGATTCGCACGGGCACGTCATTCAGAACCGCGAGGAGTTGATGCATGGATGGAAGCTGTACTTCGAGTGGTTCCCCGATTACGAGATCGTCGTTGGAGAGACTTTCGAAGAAGGAAACGTCGTTTCACTCTTCGGGGCGGCGTGCGGATCGTTTCACAAGCAGAAGAGCAGAGGATGGCGCATCCCCGCCGCTTGGCTTGCGGTGTTGGAAAACGGGAAGGTTCGCGAGTGGCGCGTCTTCGCCGACACGAAAATTCCGCTCGCGTCCATGCACTGATCCATCGCTCGTTTACGACTACGAAAGACCCGAAGCAACAACGGAGATCACATGTCACACGATCCTCGCATCGATGCATACATCGAAAAGTCAGCGGACTTTGCGAAGCCGATTCTCAATCACCTCCGCGCACTCGTGCACAAAGCCTGCCCCGACGTGCAGGAGACGATGAAGTGGAGTTTCCCGCATTTCGAGTACAAAGGCATTCTCTGCAGCATGGCCTCGTTCAAACAGCATTGCACCTTCGGCTTCTGGAAAGGCGCCATCATGAAGGACGCGGGGAAGCTGCTGGATGCTGTCGGGGAAACCGCGATGGGACACTTCGGACGCATCACTTCGCTCAAGGACCTCCCGCCGGACAAAACCATCCTTGCGTACATCAGGGAAGCGATGGAGCTTAACGAACTCGGCGTGCCGTTACCATCGACGCGCAAGGACGGAAAGAAGACAAGCAAGGAAGTGATTGTCCCTGATGAGATTCTCAAAGCATTGAAGAAGAACAAAGCGGCCTTGAAGACATTCGAAACCTTCCCCCCGAGTCACAAGCGCGAGTACATCGAATGGATTACCGAAGCGAAGACGGAGCCGACACGCGAGAAGCGTATCGCACAAATGCTCGAATGGCTCGCCGAAGGCAAGAGCAGGAATTGGAAGTATGAGAGGAAGTGATCCCCCGAACTCAACGAGCTAATCGCGTGATAGCCTGTTCTCTTTAATTCCTTCCGCTCTTCACGACGAATTTTCCACCGAGATAGCCCATTGGGAGGTAGGCAACGGCAATGTCCAACACGACGAACCATACCGGCGCGGGAAGCAGAAACACGTTGATGATCCCGGCAAGGAGAAAGAGACCGCCGATAGCGAGAGCGAACCGCATCTTATAGCTCGCCGCGATGAGAGCGGCAGTCAACGCTCCGGCAAGAGTCCCTAATGCATGTGCGAGGAACGGCATGAGAAAGTGCTTCGGCTCGAAAAGATGCATGGCGGCTTTCAGGCCTTCCATCGTGGTGACGTCCGCACCCTCGGGAGGCGGGATGATCGCTCCGCTGACGGAGATGATACCCATGTTGACGACGCTGCCGACAACCGCACCCGCGATGACGGCGATGATGTTTCGGAGGAGAGGGGACATAGGATGATCTTTCTTGTTGGTTTGGGATGATGTGTTGATGGCGCTCAAAAATACACGCGTAGCCTCTGCAAATCATCAGGAAACGGCGGAAGGAGTTTACCGAAACGGATCGGATGAGCGCGAACGATTCCTCCTTCGTTTCCATGCGCTGTCGGTCTCACTTCGGCTTTAATCTCCCGATGATATCGAATTTACCGATTCCCTCAATTCATTGATTCCTCTTCATATTATCGACTATCAGTTTCTTGTCCCAGATAGCGATAAGCGCACGCGCAGTCGGCCATGCTACCTCGCCTGATATTCAATCCTGTTATCATCATGGATTCTACTAATCAAAACAATACTTTCGTATCGGGCATGAGCCGTCGTGCTTTCTCAACGTCTTCCGGTGGGAGAGGATTCCCACGGAGGTCAAGTACCTTCGGCATATCTATACCAACACTATCCCGATTATATATTCTTCTGACACCGCCACCGATTGTAACTCCATCAGGCCAGGATGATATTTCGTTAAAACTCAAATCAACGCTATCAAAAACAAATAGTAAAGAATAGGAGGTGTCAACGCGTTGTAATCTGTTTCTCGCGAAGGACAGACGAAAAAGAGGACTATTGATTCTCGTCAGCACCGTCGGTGATTTTTCGAATTGATTTCCTCTTAAATACAAATCGTTTATACTTGTTATTCTGTAATCCTTTTCAAGAGAAGAGGGTAAATCCGTTAGCATGTTGTCATCTGCAAGGATTTTGACAAGAAATTCTATCTCACCAACTCTGTAAGAGATGGAATCCAACCGCTGACCTCTTAAATCAAGTATGAATTTAACGATGGTGCTTGGATTGTTCGACTGTATGCTCAGCGCCTCATCGACGCTATATACAGTTATCAAAGGTGGCGGTATATTACGACCAGCTATAGGATCATCCGTGCAACCTACAACGAAGAGTGAGGCAAGAATAATATACGTTATCGGTCGTACCATGACACCGTATGCTTTATAAAGAAATCATCTTCAGGAATACCGGTATACTCAACAAGAACATTAAAACAGTATTTTCGTATTGGGCATGAGCCGACGTGCTTTCTCAACGTCATCCAGTGGGAGAGGATTACCACGGAGGTCCAGGACCTTCGGCATTTCAACAGTAACACTATCTCGATTCCATACTCTTCTTACGCCGCCACCGATAGTAACTCCATCCGGCCAGGATGATATTTCGTTAAAACTTAAATCAACACTGTCGTTAACAAATAACAATGAGTAGGAAGTATCAATGAGTTGCAATCTGTTCCCCGCTAAGGACAGAATAAAAAGTGGCTGATGGAGTCTCATCAGTACCACCGGCAATTCGTTAAATCTATTTCCTCTTAAATACAAATCGAATAAATCCCTAACACTGCCTTCCTTTGCAAGGGAAGATGGTAAATCCGTCAGCATATTGTCATCAGCAAGGATTTTGACAAGAAATTCTATATCACCAACTCGGTAGGAAATAGAATCCAATCGCTGACCTCTTAAATCAAGTATGAATTTGACTATGGTTCCCGGATTATTCGACTGAATGCGTAACGCCTCTTCGACGCTATATGCTGTTATCAAAGGTGGCGATATGTTACGACCATCTATAGTATCATCCGAGCAACCTACATAGAGGAGTGAGGTAAGAATAATATACGCTATCGCTCGTACCATGGTACTGTATGCTTTATGAAGAAATCATGTTCTATAAGCATCAGAATAGCACTTTCGTATTGGGCATAAGTGCACGGATTTTATCCAGTTCGCTTTTCGGCAAAGGATTGCCACGCAGATTGAGTTCAATAAGATCTTTGCCGCCAAATGTTCTCAGATTGTCTGGCCAATACGAAATATTGTTGTCATTCAATTCAAGAAATTTTATTTCATATATACCCATATTCGTATCAACTTGGCTTATCATATTATTGCTATATCTCGCCCATAGTAATTTCTTTTGTATAACGGGAGTATTTTTTAACAGATTATTTGATGCATCAAAACTATCCATCGACATACAGTTCCTTAGGGTATCAGGCAATGAAGTGAGCTTGTTTCTTGCCACGCTAATCATCTCGACAGTTGTCACCAAGCCAATTCGCAAAGGAAGTACTTCCATATTCTGATTATCTAGAATAAGAAACTGCGCGCCGGTGTACCAATACTCATTTCTTATTGCATCTTCTATGTTGTAATAGTAATAAGAATCACGTGTTTTGTTAACGCTTGTGCTATCGTCGTAACAGCCATAAATTATTGCGGTTATCGTGGTCATAATAATGGATAAACCATACCGTGATACGAGACGAACAGGAGACGCGAAATACATCATATTAATCTTGATCAATTAAGATAGAATAATTTCTTACGAAAAGATCAGCGATTGGTATTCCTCTTGCAGAATTACACATGCTTCTTGGTGTTGTCCGAACCGAGTGCGATACAGTATGGCTCGCTTTGTATGGAGCATCCATCCCCAATCCACCCGCTCGAGGGATTTACGTAAGTAGAGCTGTTCTTGAAAGCGCCAACCGTATTCCCGAACTTCGCATAGGCGATCAAATCGAGTGGATTTCTCGGACAGATCTGTGAGAGGCCGATCCACGAATCTACACCCCCATGGTAACCGTTCATGTAAGAACCGCTGAATTCGACCTGAGAACCATTGTTTGAACAAGTGCAAGCCATAAAACCTCCGTGAACTGTGTTTGTAACTTCATCTGCGTTTACAGAGGCCTTACAGGTCTCATGCAGATTTGGATTTCCAACGCAAGATTACAACTGAGAGCTAATCCGACGAAAGTCCTAAATTTCTTCACCAAAAATGAGGGGAAACCCCTATCGACATTTTTCTTTGAAATTCCTTGTATTGGAGTACCGTCCGTGAATCTCGGTCAGCAACAACTCGATGCCGGTCAACCAGTGTTCGGGGGTAGGGTGTACGGGGGGGTGGTTGGAAGACAATCTACTCCCCGGCCCATTGCAGTACTCCTGGTGTGATACAAAAAACTCAAAAGTTCTACCCAGCTACTCCTCTAACGTCGAAATATTTCCCGGATCGACACCGAGCGCTCGCGCTTTCAAAACGCGTCGCATAATCTTGCCGCTGCGTGTCTTCGGGAGGGAATCGACGATCTCGATCTTCTCGGGTTTTGCGATGGGTCCCATCTCGTGCGCGACGTGCTGGCGGAGTTCATCTTCGAGCGTGTCGTTCTTCTGCTCGCCGGCTTTGAGTATCACGAAGGCGTGGATGGCGTTGCCCTTCACATCGTGCGGCAATCCGATCGCCGCCGCTTCGGATACGACCGGATGGCTGACGAGCGCGCTTTCTATCTCCGCCGTGCCGAGCCTGTAGCCGGAGACTTTCAGCACGTCATCGACGCGGCCGATGATCCAGTAGTAGCCGTCCTCGTCGCGTCGTGCGGAGTCGCCGGTCATGTAGACGCCGGGGAAGCGGCTCCAGTACTGCTGCACGTAGCGCTCCGGGTCGCCGTAAATCGTGCGCATCATCGCGGGCCACGGAGTCTTGATGACGAGGTAGCCTTCTTCGTTCGTCGCAACGGGCTTGCCCTCTTCGTTGAGGATGTCCATCTCAAGACCGGGAAACGGTTTCGTGCCGGAGCCGGGCTTGAGCGGCATGCACGGCATCGGCGTGATCATGAACATGCCTGTTTCCGTCTGCCACCACGTGTCCATGATCGGGCAGCGACCCTTCCCGATGACGCGATGGTACCAGCGCCACGCTTCGGGATTGATCGGCTCGCCGACGGAACCGAGCAGGCGCAGCGATGAGAGGTCGTGCCGGTTGGGCCATGCCTCGCCGAATCGCATCAGGCCGCGAATGGCCGTCGGCGCGGTGTAGAGAATGTTGATTCCGTACTTCTCGATGAGCGACCACCAGCGGTTCGGGTAGGGATAGTTCGGCGCGCCTTCGTACATGAACGACGTCGCGCCAATGAGCAGCGGCCCATAGACGATGTAGCTGTGGCCGGTCACCCAACCCGGATCGGCGGCGCACCAGTAGCGGTCTTCTTCGTGAACGTCGAACACGTACTTGAGCGTCGTATAAACGCCGACCATATAGCCGCCGTGCGTATGGAGAATGGCCTTGGGCTTGCCGGTCGTGCCGGAAGTGTAGAGCAGGTACAATGGATCCTCGGCGTCCATCACTTCGCACTCACCGTTGGCCGCCGCGATGGGAAGGTTCGCGAGTTCATGGTACCACATATCGCGTCCCTGTTCCATGAATACATCTTCGCCCGTGCGCTTCACGACGAGAACGCTCTCGACGGTTGCGGCGCGTTGGAGCGCTTCGTCGCAAATGGCTTTGAGCGGAACGACCTTCCCACGTTGGAACGCTCCATCGCACGTGATGAGCACTTTCGATTGGCTGTCCTCGAGCCGCTCGTGCAACGACTCTACGGAGAAGCCGCCATACACGACCGAGTGCATCGCGCCGATACGCGCACATGCGAGCATGGCGATGGCAAGCTCAGGGATGCGTCCCATGTAGATCGTCACGCGGTCGCCTTTTCCAATGCCCAAACTCTTTAGGATGTTGGCGAACTTGCACGTCTCACGATGAAGCGCGTGATACGAGTACGAGCGGAAGCTGCCGTCCTCGCCCTCCCAGATGAGCGCGAGTTTGTTTCGGCGCGCGGTCTTCACGTGGCGGTCGAGGCAGTTGTAGGCAATGTTGACTTTGCCGCCGGTGAACCACTGATAGAACGGCGCGTTCGTCGTGTCGAGCACTTTTTCCCACGGGGCAAACCACTCCAGCTCCGATGCATGATGCGCCCAGAAACCTTCGAGATCGCGCGCACCCCAGGCGGCGAGTTCCTCCCAATTCTTCACGTGTGCATTGCGGAGAATATCTTCTGACGGATGGTAAAGCTCTTGTGTCGCCTGTTGTTCTTTCATGGAATGTTGCCTCGGTGTTGAAATGATGGAACCGCTTGAAAGCAGTGCCGTGATGTTGCGAAGAAAAGATGGAAAAGACAAGCCGGTAAGGACTGTCAGGAAACGACAGCGATGCCGCTCCATCACTTCCTCACATTCGCAAAGGCCTCTTTACCGGAGGAACAGCAAAGCGACGCCCGCGACGGCAATGCATGCTCCGATCACCGCACGCGCGGTAAGCTTTTCCTTGAAGCCATAGCGAAGGATCGGCAACATGATGATCGGCGGCAGTGCCATGATCGTCGCGGCGATGCCGACCTTCGCATACATGATCGCGATGAGACTGAACGTGATGCCGAAGTACGGCCCGAAGAGTGCGCCAAGAAACGTCAGTCCGAACGCGCGCATGTCCTTGCGGAAGGTCTCAATGGGATTCCGGAACGAAGAGAGAAACGGGAGAAGGGGAAGAAACACGACGAGCGCCGCGGCAACTCGCACCGTCGTTGCCACCATTCCATGCACGGGCGCCTCGTTGAATGCGAGCTTCGCGAGGATCAATCCGCCCGCCTGTCCGATCGCACCGAAGAACGCGAAGAGAACGCCGAACCAGTGCACGCCGTCCGGAAGCGATTCCGTCGCGCGGCGCTCCGATACGACGAGCACGATACCCGAAATCGTAATCGCCATTCCGAGTAATCCGAGCAGTGCAATGCTTTCATCGAGAAAGATGTACGCCAGCAATGCAGCGAGCGCCGGTGCGAGCGACATGACCAGCATGCTGATGCGCGGCCCGATGTCTTTGAACGCACGGAAGAGAAACCCGTCACCGAAGACCAGTCCGATGGCGCCGGAAACAGCGAGCAGAAGAACCTGTCGAAAAGAGAGCGTGACGGGAAGCCCGGTGAGCGCGATCGTTGCGGTGAGAAGAACGAACGCAAGCGCGAGCCGTGCGATGTTCACTCGCATCGAGCCGACGCGTTTCGAGGCCGCGGCGAAAAAGATGGCAGTCCCCGACCAGAAGATCGCCGTCGCTAACGCACTGAGTTCGCCTGCAAATGGCATCACTTCCTGCGCATCAATTCCTGGAATGGAGTGCGATGCGGTTTCCCTCCGTGTCCAATATCACTGCCATAAAACCGAACGCTTCGGAGACCTGCCGTTTGGGAATGATGATCGTGCCTCCCGCGTTTTCCACACGGGACAAAATCGAGTGGAGATCATCGCCGGCATCGAAGTACAACAGCGCCCCGCTCTCCGACGGCTCGTACCGTTCATGCTGAACGAGAGCACCTGCAACGCCGGTCGCGCGGTCGCCTAAGAGACCCATCTTCAAATTTCCTAAATCGAGTATCGGCACGTCCATGCCGAAGATGGTGGAATAAAAACGCACGGCACGTTCGAGATCGCGCGCGGGAATTTCAAACCAGTAGATCATATCAGGCATCATCGTTTCCTTTCAAGATCGAAAATCAACTCTCGGCGATTTCCGTTTTCAAATCCGATGGCTGAGATGCGCAAGTGCGTATCCGAAACGCGCTCGTAACGCAACTGCGTCGGGAAGTCGTGCTCCGCATTTTCAAACAACGCGATGCGGTTCGCCCTGTCGAATTCCACGAGGCGAAATGAAACGCTCCGCTCGCCTGCAGGATAAGGCGTGACCGTGATGTCATTCCCTTGCCGTTCGAACAATTCGAATTCATGGAAGACGACCTTGTCGCCCTGAATGTGTTTGGAGGTGCTCAGAATCATCCCGCCTTTGGGCGAACTGTACGTCGCCTCGAAGACGGATTCGTTCTCCATCGTTCCAGTCCAGGCTCCCTCCAACCAATCGAGATCCGTTAGAGTGGTTTGTGCATTTGACAACGAGAGAATGGAAAGGAAGCAAGCGAGGATTGTCGTTTTCATGGTTCGAATATATCGCAGCAGCGGACACTTCCGCGTGTCGTTCGATGGCACGCGTTGAGTTTCGCTTTTTCGTTCATTTCCCCTGAAGAAAAAAATTTCTCTCCATGCTGTGAAAGATTCACATCAATCTTTATGTTGTGGTGTCCGCATTATTAGAGCAGACGAATAAGAACTGGAGTCATATTTCACACAAGGTAGTTCAATGAAACTGGGGTTCATTTTTTTAGCATTTCTCGTATCGACGAGTATCGCGCAGGACGTTCGCGTCAGCGTTCCATACGAGAGGTTCACGTTGAGTAACGGCCTCACGGTTATCCTGCATGAAGACCACAGCACGCCGACCGTGAGCGTGAATACGTACTATCACGTCGGTTCAGGACACGAAAAACCGGGACGCACGGGATTCGCGCATTTATTCGAACACGTGATGTTCGAAGGCTCAGGCAACGTCCCTGAGGGAAAGTTCGATGAGTGGTTGGAAGCTGCCGGAGGCGATAACAACGGCTCCACGAATACCGACCGCACGAATTATTACGAGGACATCCCGAGTAACGCGTTGGAGTTAGCGCTCTTCCTCGACTCCGATCGCATGGGCTTTCTCCTCGACGACATGTCGCAGGCAAAGCTCGATGGGCAGCGTGACGTGGTGAAGAACGAACGCCGCCAATCGTATGAGAACCGCCCGTACGGACTCGCTTACATCACGATCAGCGAGAACCTGTATCCGCCGAATCACCCGTACCATTGGCCGACGATCGGTTCGATGGAAAACCTCTCCGCTGCAAGCCTGCAGGACGTGATCGATTTCTTCAGGACGTATTACGTGCCGAACAACGCAAGCCTCGTGATCGCCGGCGATATCGATCCGAAAAAGACGCGCCGGCTTGTGGAGAAATGGTTCGGTCACATTCCCGCAGGCAATCCCGTCGATCCCATCGATGCACCGCCGGCTTTCCTGACCGAAGAAAAGCGCATCACGCTCGAGGACAAGGTGCAGTTGCCGCGCTTCTACATGACGTGGCACTCACCTCGGATGTTTGCGCCCGGCGACGCGGAAATGGATCTTCTCTCAAGCATCCTTACGCATGGGAAGAACTCCCGTCTCTATAAACGCCTCGTGTACGATCTCCAGATTGCGCAGGATGTCTCTTCGTTCCAATCGTCCGGC
>CAYUWG010000027.1:27633-44600 GCA_964448285.1 uncultured Chromatiales bacterium | reverse complement strand
TTGGATCGTCACGCCGGTCATACCATGTCACTGTTACAACGCCGTTGCCGTTCACCGCAATGCTCGGATGAAACTGATCGCGCACGAGACCACGCGGATCATCGTTCACGATGATTGGAGTACTCCACGTCGCGCCGTTGTCCGTCGAGCGAATGAAGTAAATATCCATCCCGTGCGAGTCCTTTTGAGAGATACCATTCGCCGCCCACGTGAGGTAGAGATATCCTCGTGTGAAGAGATTCGACTTGTCGATCACGAGATGTGGTGACGGATAGACGCGCTGATTATCTATCCCGGGGATTCCACCCTGTCGATCGTTCGCTGAAAAACGCGGCATGTTTATATCCGAGACCTTCGTCTCGGGAGAGAACGTTTCGCCACCGTCAGTGGAAACAGTGTGATACATCGAATAGGTGATACTATCCTTCGTTCCGAAAAACGTGATATGGACGCCACCGTTCTGATCGATGTCGATGCTCGTGAACTGCACGAATTTGAAACCCGTAGAGGAGACGCGTATCGAGCGTTGCTCGAATGCAATTGAGTCGCGATGTTTCTTGCGGAGCGAAATCCGCATTTCCGTTTGTGATGGATTGTAAAGCGCCGCATAGAGATGGTTGCGGTAGGGGGAATTCGTCCGATCGACCGCGAGCCATTGTTTATCGAAGGCTTCGGCATTCTGCTCGGTCAAAGAGCCTTTTCCGATGACATCTGCAGTCGGACGTGTCCACGTCTCGCCGCCGTCCGTCGATGATACGCAATACATCGCCATCAGCAACTGTGGACCGTAGATATACAGATTGAGCCAGGAGAAATAGAGTTTGCTGTCGGCATCGAAGGCAAAGACCGGGTCACCGCCGCCGAGAACGACAGCGCCTGCCTCTCGTGGCACTGTCCGAAAAGAACTTTTCCTCCACGTGCTTCCAAAATCCCGTGTGTAGTAAACCGGGCAAAGCAGCGTTTCCGACGGATTGCTCGGATTCAATCGTATCGCTGAGACGACGATGTTGCTGGGGTCGTTCGGGTTGATCGCTGCGTGAATTTCCGATTCCGCATAGGGATCACCACTGACGATAACCTCGGATGTTGAGGCTTTTCCGAACGTGTGCCTGGACTCACCGGCGACTTGTGTTTCTCCTTTGAGGAGTTGTTCGAATCGCTCTTTCGGGATGCGGAGTTTCTCCATAACGATCTCACGGATGGGACCTTCCGGAGGAAGTTGAATCTCCTGCGACTTAAGGGGTGATGCGAAAAGAATGAAACCAAGAAGAATGAGCTTTTTCATAACAGACTCCTTTGCATGAAGAATTATCGCTGCCTCAATATACGCACAAACGCGATTGTCGCTTCGGGGATTACGGATTACGGATTCACGGATTACAGACATGCTCATCTCATAATGTCCTTCTTCGTGGAGGAACGACGTGCTCAGTGTTACGCACACTCGAGCGATTATCTCTCCGAGCTTTCAGCCATCAGCTTTCAGCCATCAGCCATCAGCTTTCAGCCATCAGCTATCAGCTATCCGCCATCAGCCATCAGCTTTCAGCCATCAGCCATCAGCTTTCAGCCATCAGCCATCAGCTATGCGCCATTTGCCATTTGCTGCGAGCGACATTCCTCGCAAAACGAGATGCCCTTGATATCGATCTCTTCGACCGCCGCAGAGGGACGCATGACGCAGAGCGGATCGCGACAATGGATGAGTCCGAACGTGTGTCCGAGTTCATGCACCGCTTCCTTCAGCACCCGTTCACGGAGCAAATGAGGATTCGCCGGTAAGCCGTACAGCTCTTCATGCAAACGATACGTGGACATCACCGAGGCTCTTCCATTCAATTGTGCTTCTCCAATGACATAGGTGAGAACGGGGATGAATAAATCGACGCCGGTGACAGCGAGGATTTTCCCTTCGATGCCGGCCGTCTGATCAAGGACGATCGCAAGCAGACGTGATGCGTTGAATTGTTTTCTCGATGGATCGAACACCATGTCCGCGTGAACGTCAATATTTCCGTAGCTGCGAATGGTCTCGGGAAAGACCAACGCAAGGTCGGTCGTTGCGTTCGTCACGAGCGAACGATTGACGGGAGGAATTGCGACGATGGAGATCATCGGAGCGCTTACGGTCGTTTCAAGCCGTATCGATTGATCTTGTTGTAAAGCGTGACGCGGTCTATGCCGAGAGCCTCTGCAGAGTGTGTGATGTTCCAGTTGTGTTTCACCAATACACTCTCGATGTGAATCTTCTCCATATCCATCAGCAACTCGGACGAGGGCTTGAGTGACGATTGTGCGATTTGAAATGGGATGTCGTCCTTCGCGATGCTTTTTCCCGACGTCAGCACGAGCGCTCGTTCGATGACGTTCTCCAACTCGCGCACGTTTCCCGGCCAGTGATAGCGTACGAGTAAATCCATCGCGTCCGGGCTGATCTCCACGACCGGTTTGTTCATCATCGCCGCGTACTTCTGAACGAAGTGTTCTGCAAGCGGTGGGATGTCGCTTCTGCGTTCCCGCAACGGTGGGATGGAAATCGTGAAGACATTGAGTCGGTAGTAGAGGTCTTCGCGGAAATCGCCATCCTTCATCGCTGCTTCGAGATCGCGGTTCGTCGCACAGACGACGCGGAAGTCGCTCGTGATGGCTTCGTTCCCGCCGATGCGCGTGAATTGTTTCGCCTCCAACACGCGAAGGAGTTGCACCTGCATTTGCGCGCTGATGGTTCCGACTTCATCGAGGAAGATTGTGCCGCCGTTGGCCATTTCGAACTTTCCCTTCCGCCGATATTGCGCTCCGGTGAACGCGCCGCGCTCGTGTCCGAACAACTCGCTCTCCAACAACGATTCAGGCACGGCGCCGCAGTTGACCGGCACAATGGGGAAATACCGCCGGTCGCTGTTCGCGTGGATGAGCCGCGCGATGAGTTCCTTTCCCGTTCCGCTCTCACCGCGAATCATCACCGTCGTGTCGGTCCGCGCAACGGAGGTCGCGAGTTCGATGACCTTTTTCATCTGGGGACTGTCGCCGACAAGCTCGCCGCCTTTGACAAGCTCGGTGATGTGTTCGCGCAAACGAAGGTTCTCCTCGCTCAGCGTTCTCTGCCGCAATGCGTTGCGCACGAGCTGGGAGAGGTGATCCGGATCGACCGGCTTGGTGACGTAATCGAACGCGCCTTCCTTCAACGCCTGCACCGCGCTATCGACCGATGCAAACGCAGTGATCATGATAACGATCGAAGACGGATCGACTTGCTTCAAATGCTTTTGCAACTCGAGGCCGCTCATGCCGGGCATTTTAATGTCGAGGAGAATGACGTCCCACGGCCCTTCTTTCATCACGCGCAAGGCTTCGGTCGCGTCGCTCGCACAGCCGACGCGATAGCCGTCTTCGGCAAACCACTGCGCCAACGATTCACGCACGACGAGTTCGTCATCCACGACCAACACACTCTGTTTGTTTTTCTCTTTGCGGTTCATGACTGTATTCCTTTTTGTTCTCCGGGCACAATGCTGTTCTTGCGCGGAAGGATTACGACGAACGTTGCTCCCGCCGATGGGGTGGATGTGACCGTGATTTCCCCGTCGTGACGTTGAATGATTCCATAGGCGACGGCTAATCCAAGTCCTGTCCCCTTCTCGTTGTGTTTCGTCGTGTAGAATGGTTCAAAAATGTGCTGCATATCTTCTGCGCGAATTCCAACACCCGTGTCGCGTATCGTCACCGTGTGCTTCTCTGGTGACGTGTCGATGCGAATGGAAAGCTTTCCACCGTCAGGCATCGCTTCCACGGCATTGATCATCATTGCAAGGAAAGCTTGCTCCAGTTGATTCGGGTCACAGCGAAGGATGCACGGTTTTTCGCCGACCTGTAAGTCGAGCGTGACATAGTGCATCTGAAGATGATGCTCGATGAGTTGAACGCTGCGATCGATGACTGCGCGTAAATCCGCATCTGCGAACTCACCCATTTCCTGACGGGAAAAGAGCAGCAGGTTCTTGACGATGTTGCCGCATCGTGCCGTTTCCTCGGCAATGATACTGAGTGTCTTTCCCGTTTCGGCTTTCGCCTCTTCCGGAATGTCCGCACGCTCGGTCTTGCGTTGAAGCAGTTTCGTATAGGTCAGAACGCCTTCGAGCGGATTGTTCAGCTCGTGCGCAACGGTAGCGGCAAGTGTGCCGAGCGAAACCATCTTCTCCATGGAGATCATGTGCGCTTGCGCGCGTTTCAGTTCTTCGGTCTTCTCGGCAACGCGCTCTTCAAGTTTCTGCGCCCAATCGGTAAGCTCCGAGTGCGCGCGCTGAAGTTCTTCCGTCATGCGATTGAATGAGCCGGCCAGCATGCCGAGTTCATCGCTCGTATTGACGGGGATGCGATGCAGGAGATTGCCTTTGCGAATTTCCTCGGTGCCGACAAGCAGACGCCGGACCGGGATGTTCACCATGATCCAAATGAACAGACCCGTCATCGCAGTGACGGTCAACACGATGAAGACACCTCCCGCAATTTGCGTCGAACTCAGTTCGATGAGGCTCGCATCGACGGATTCAAGGCTCACCATGACGTCGAGCACACCGAGAATCGTCTGCTCTTTCGGATGGACGTGGCAACCCGCATTCGCGCACGACTCGTGGTTCGCAATCGGTGTGATGGTTCCGGCAATACGGTAACCCTTCGGCGACGCGAAGACGCGCGTGAGGTCTTCCGGGTGCGGGGAACGAACGGGGTGGCCGTTCGCATGGCACATGATGCACGCTACGTCGTCCACACGCGCGGTCGTTCCGACTTCCGAGCTGTCGGAAGAAAACATGATCGCGCCGGCTTTGTTATAGACGCGGATGCCCTCGAGTCCCGGTTCGTTTCCGACCGTTCGGATGATCTGCGTGATGTCGTCCCTGTGATTTTTCAACATGCTGTAATGCAACGAACGCTTTACCACGTCGCTGAGCATGACCGTCGATTGAATCGCGTTATCGACGAACTGTTGTGAATGCCACTGCGTGAGTATGATGGTGTAAAGCACCGTCACGGCAATCATCACTCCGAAGATGATGATCACCAGTTTGAAGCCGAGAAGTCGTGTAAGCTGTTTCATGCTCTCCCTCGTGATTACAACCTACAGAATCGCCTCAGCGAAATCCCTGATGTAGCTCAGTTTGAATGTCAGATAGCCGGGTAATCCGGCTTCTACCGAACGGATCACCCCAACTGCTATCAGCCATCATTTGCCAGCCATGCGCTATGTACTACCTGCCATCATCAACCGGTTGATCAAGCGGCAGAACTCCTTCGCCCCGAGCAGGTCCTGAATACGCTCGATCGGAAAGCCTCCGTCGTACAGCGTCTTGCCGAGCGCCGCAGGCCGTTTGCCAGCGGCGTTCATTACGACTGCGCGCATCTCTTCGCACTGCCGTTTCCATGCTTCGTCAATTGCACGCGCATCGAGGAGTCGGTTGAACTCATCGGTCGAATCCGGCTCGGCCTCGAAGAGCCAGCCCTCGCCATAGGGATCGGAGAAGAGGAGCGAAGGATTGGACTGAAGCTCTTCGTTGACAAGCGTGGTTCTTCCCGAAAGCGGCGCGTGCACGGTGATCGTCGTTTCGTTCAGGACGAGCCACGTGCACGGCGCCTGTGTTTCGGTTCGAAATGCGACCGACGGCTGCACGATGGATGAAACGATTCCCATCAAACCCGATGCACAGTGGTCAAGGCCGATGCGAACCGTTTCTGAGTCGAGCATCTTCGTCCAGCTATGGTTGACGTGGTACAGGCGGTCGTCCGGGAATGGCTGCCGGGACACGCTCTGAACCCAGCGTTCGAACAGCCGCGCTGCCGGGTCATCCTCTTGCAGAGCAGGCGATTCCTCCGTCATGGCGCTTGGAGAAATCGCCCCGCTTTGCGATCTGTCGAGTGATTGAAACGAGCGGATCACGTCATCGAACGGACAGCCCTCGCATTGGAAGGACCGGTCGCACAGCTTGTAGGCGATGATCCCCGCATCCATCCAGATGCAGCGAAGCTCACCCTGCGGGATAAGTCGATGTGAAGCGGCGTGCGGCATCGTTCCATTCCTACGAACTCACCTACCGTGCGAGCGCTTCATGCGTGGAGGGAACGTCGATGAACGTTACGATGCTTTGCGCCGGCGTGGGCACGGGTTTCGTCTCCTCCGGGAAGATGCGCAGGTGTTTCGCGGCAAGCCTGAATGCCGCGAATCCGACGGCAACGATCATGAGCGTAACCGTCATCTCCATCCAACTCGGGAAATACTCCACGCCCGGTTGATGCGCTAACGCCGTAACGCTGATGTTCATGCGATTCAAAATGAATCCGAACACGACGCACAACTGCGCGATGAACAGGCCTCGCGCATTCGTTCGAAACCGTGTTTGTAAAAGGACGATGATCGGGAGCGCGACGCCAAGAAGCATCTCGAGCCAGAACATCGCACTTTCCATGCTCGGTATCAGCAGGTATGACCATAACTGATATGCGATCATATCCTGCACGCGCAGCACGGCATACACCGCCATCGCCGCGACGGTCACTTTCCCAAGTTGGGAGAGGATCGGGAGTTCTATTTCGCGACGAAACGCGCGCGAACTGTAGAACGATTCGATCGTCACCATCGCAGGCCCCACTGCAATCGCCGAAAGCAGGAAGAGATACGGGAGGTTGGACGTGTACCAGAGCGGATGCAACTTCGTCGGAACGATGAGATAGAGCGAGCCAAGCGATGATTGATGGAGCGTGGAAAGGATCACGCCGATAATGACGAGCGGAATCGTCACCGCACGGATGATTTTTCGAGGTCGTTCAAGTCTGAGTTTTTCGAACACGAGCGGACTGAACTCCAACGCAAGCACCGTCGTGTAGAGCATCACGCACCATGCGACTTCAAACATGACGGAATGGGGATTCCACATGATGAGCGCATGCCAGATGTACCATGGTCGCCCCAAGTCGAAGAGCAACGCAACGATCACGAGGAGATATCCGAGGAATGCCGTAAGGATTGCCGACGGGAGAATCGCCTTGAACCGATGGATGTTGAATATGTGCACGGACCCAGCGACAACGAAGCCGCCTGCTGCGAGACCGACGCCACATAGCACGTCGAATCCGATCCACAAGCCCCAGGGCGACGAATCACTGAGGTTGGTTGCCGCTCCGAGGCCGTACGCGAAGCGCACGATAGTCGCGTACAACCCGGTGAACAAAAGAATCCAAAACACTGCCGACCAGAAGGTCGGTTTTGGTATGCGAAGCGTTTTCATTTTCCTTCCTCCTGAACGCGTTGACTGCTTCCGTTCGTTTTTGTGCCTGCATGCTCGGCGTCATGCACTTCCGAACGCCGATTGGTGATCCACCAGACGCCTGCGAGCAATGTCCCGCTCCAAAACACGTAGTTGGGTATCTTCGAAAGAACCGCCCACGTGAGATCGGGCAATGCCTGTTCGGGAAGGCTGCTGCGCAATCCCAACTCCGTCATCGGTTTGTTCGAAAGGTAGAGGACTGACGTGCTGCCGACTTCCTTCACTCCGTAGATATGCGGATAATACACATCCGGGTCTTCTTCGATTCTTCGCCGTGCTTCCGCGATCAATTCATCGATGGGACCGAACACTCTGGCTTCCGCCGGGCACGCTTCCGAGCAGCGCGTCGCTTCGCCTTTACTCGTGCGGTCATAGCACATGTCACATTTCGTGACCCGGGGGTTCGCACTATCCCATTGATACTTCGGCACGTCGAAGGGACATGCCTGCATACAATAGCGGCATCCGATACACTTCTCGACATCGTAAAGCACCGGACCTTCGTTCGTCTTACGAAACGCGCCTACCGGACAAACCGATTCGCACGAAGGTGAAGCACAGTGCATGCATTGCCTTGGGACATACACTTCGCCAACTTCATAAACAGCAGTGTTCTTGTGTGCAGAAAGTACGTGCCGTTCTTCGGCAGGGAACCCCCACCGTTCCGCACAAACGTTTTCGCATTCCATGCATCCGACGCAGCGCGTCGTATCGATGAGCAATCCGTAGTTGTTCATTGCTCCCTCCTGTTACATTGCCCGGTGGGATGAGTCGTCGAGAAACTCCTGCTGAAAGGCATCCCAGAGCTTCTCGTCGGCCTGTTCGAGAACGCCGTGAATCGGCACGCCGCCGTCGAGCATCGTAGCTCCGTTGAGCGCCGTCTGATATTGCGGAGATTGGTTGAAGATGAAATCGCGGAAACGATTCACTTCCGCTTTGACCCACTGCGCGGCGTCGTCGGCGATGCGCAGCATCGGAAGTTCGTCGGTAAGCCGTAAAGGTTCGATTGCGACGAGCCATCCTTCGACGTATGGATCGTGCGAAAGAAATTTTGGCAAGCGTTCGAGGATTGGATTGACATCCACGACGGTCCCGCTGATCGGTGCCGGAAGAGATATCGTTCTTCCGTTCTGTTTCACGGTGATGACGGGATCGCCTTTCATGACATGGCTGCCGACCGAAGGCGCCGCTATCGCATCGATACGACCGACGATTTTCTGTACGAAATCATCCAGTCCGATGCGGGCTATTCCCGAGAAGAGCAATTGCACCCACGTGTGCCCGCGAGCGAAGAAGAAGCCGCGCGGAATGCGAATCGGCTCCGGTATCGGGACAACAGCGGCAG
The DNA here is from genome assembly GCA_964448285.1 of uncultured Chromatiales bacterium. Taxonomy (GTDB): domain Bacteria; phylum Bacteroidota; class Ignavibacteria; order SZUA-365; family SZUA-365; genus CAYUWG01. The sequence goes on along the minus strand of CAYUWG010000027.1, from coordinate 35,939 downwards.
CGGTTCGATATTCCTGACGATGAACGAAATAATCCACGATGATGAAAGCAAGGAAGGTGAGTATGACGAAGAGTGCGACCATGATGACTTCTCCTGAGGTTTCGTGACGTCCAACCGGAGTGATTGGAACGATTTCACTTCAGAAGAGGGCAAGCCTCATGCCGGACTTCGTTTCGATCATGAAATGTGTGATTGAATGCGCTCTGCGCACATTCATCGTTGAATAATGAAAACCCACTCACACGACAGTGTAAAGGAAATCATCGGCGCAGAGAGAAGACTCGTTGAGAATCTCTCCAAACCCATTGCCTGCTTTGATATTCTCTTCGTGTTGAATCACTCAACGGCAGGTGATGAAGATATAAACGAAGGAGAGGTCGTCTGATGACGCCACTCCCGTGCCGATTGGTGAGTGCTCAGATATTCACACGAATTCCTAAATCCACTTGCTCGCTGCCACTCCACCAAAGGATGCTGTAACTCACGCCGGCGCTGCCGCGGAGTTCGGCAACGTTATTGGCAACGATCAACTCAGCACGTAAATGGAGTCCGCCTGCGAGAACGTCGTATTCTCCCGCTGGCGTATCGACGTTTACGTCCCAGCTTCCATGAAACTCCGCGTTCGCGTACATCGAGAACGAAGGCTTGGTAACGAGCTTGAGCGCACCGCTCGCACGCACATCGACGACGATCTTCAGCGTGACGATGGCGAGTGGAATGTCCTTCTTCAATCCGTAGGTCAGGTTCCCTTCCGCGTCGATGAATCCGTCCCGGATATCGAGGCTCGCTTCCGCTTTCACTTCATTGAAAAGCGCTCCGCTGATCTTCTGGTTCGTTTTGATCCACCACGTATTTCCGAAGAAATAATCGATGCGTCCATTGAATCGGAAAACCTTTCCTTTCGCATCGGGGATACCGACGAACATCCGCACGAATCCGTCGAGATGCGAGTCACTGAACCAGAGGTTCAACTGTCCTTCACCGAACATGGCGTCCTCTTTGGAGAGAAGCCACACTTTACCGTTGAGTGAGAAGACCTGGTTGGTCAGCACCATCGTCAAGCGTCCCGCAAAGATTTCACCGCTTGGCGTGTTGCCCATGCCGATAATTGCCTTGAAGGCCATCGTTCCGGAGTTGCGTGGAGCGCCTTTCTGCTCGCCGATCGGCGGGTCGTAGTTATAACCGACGCCTCCTCCGAGTTCGAGAAGCGACAGACCGGTTTGCCCCAATGGAATGCTGCCTTTCAAAACCATCTCAACATACCAGAAGCTGTAGCTCGTCGTCTCGTTGATGGGGTGTGAACCGATGATGAACATCCCGTAGATGCCCTTGCTTCCGCCCTTGCCTCCTTTCGCGGCGAGATTGCTGATCCCCACTTCGAACTCGCCTTTGAACACGTTGCCGTCATAGGCAATCGCGCCTGCAAAGAGCATCGGTGACTTCTCGAACTTAACTTCCATCTCGACGGGATTGATGGAAATTTTCGGCCCCGGAAGAATCGTGACCGTCGCATCGAGCTTCTCAATGACGGGAAAACCGAAACCGCCTGCGATGACGAGTGCATAGTCCGGTCCTTCTTCCTTCTTGAAGCTTACTTTGTCGATGTGCAGGTTGAATCCGGTTCCGAACTTGATTTGCGGAAGCGAAAGGAGCGCGATCTCACCTTTGAACTCACCCTTCGAAGTGACTTCCAGTCCGGTGATCTGCATTTCACCGAGCGTCTTCGAACGAATGTTCGCGGTGAGTTCGAGCGAGCCTTCGTCTTTTGCAAAGTCCCACTGAATCTTCGAACTGTTGCTCACCTGTACGACTAAACCGAGACGCGGGATCGTGACCGGTTCACCTGTTGACAGCTTACCCGTCCACTTCGAACCCGCTTTCTCTACGGAAAGATCGAGTGAGCCTTCGAACGGAATCGGAAGTTTCACCGAGCCTTCGAACTTGCCATCGACGCTTCCCTTTCCGAATTCCAGCCGGATCGATTTCGCTTCGAACTCATAGCCGGCGAAGCCGATGGAAAACAGCGAGCCGCTCAGTTCGATTTTTCCCTGAACACACAAACCGTTCGCTTTCGTGACGCCGACGCCGAAGTCTTCGATCGTGAGCACCGATGGCAACTCGCCGCCCTGCCGGCTGAATTCCTCCGGCAATTGCATGTCCGCTTTTCGCACGACAATGCCTTTGAAGTCTTCGTCGAAGTTCTCCGCGCTTCTCGTCTCGCTGAAGTCCACCGCGAAGGCAGAGCCTTTCAGCATCTTGAATCGGTAGAAGTTGAACTCCGGAAAATTCTCCACTTCGCCATAGAAGTTTCCGTTTGCATCCGCTTCTGCAATGAAACGGACTTCATCGTCTCCCTCTTCTTCCTCTTTCTCCTCAGGATCGTCAGAAGGAATTTTCGGGCGCGCGATCGTTCCCTGCAATTCACCCGCGAGATTGGCGGAGACGCCGATGGATTTGATCACGACGTCAAAGCCGGGGAAGGGAGGTTTTACCCCTGCGTCGCTTTCCCATTTCACGTAACCGCCGACCGCTGTGGCAGCGCCGTTGGCGTCAACGTTATCGTCCGTAATCACCTCGACGACGCTGAACTCAACGTCCTTGATTGCATCGATGAGGATTCCGCCGATTTCACTTTCGATCTTCGCTTTCGTCGTGATCGTCACGCCTTTATCGAACTCTTCTTCGAGAACGAAAACGAACGGAAGTGCTGCGGGACCGATCTTGATCTTTTTGATCTTCTCCGTGCTGTACTCCTTGTTCTCTTCCGGCGGGCGCGTGACATCCTTGTACTTCTCTTCGATCTTCACGTTCACTGCGAAGCTCGCTTCCTCCGGCGGATTCTTGACTTCCGTTCGTCCGATGCCGAAGAGTTCTGTCTTCACCTTTTTCGGATCGAGTTTTATGGTGTCGATTGCAGGCTTGTAGGTAAGCTCCTTATCGTTGACGAAATCTCTGTTTTCGTCGTGCAGGCCGGTTACGCCTTCAACGGCTGTGAATGGACCTTCGTCAGGCAATCCTTTCGCAGCGGAGACGAACGTCCCCGGTGCATTCCAAACACCCTTCGTCGCATTCCAGACTTGAGTCGAAGGTCCGGATGCAAGGCGCAGAAATCGCAGATACAGAGGCGAGATCGCATCGAATGATTTCGTCTCACAAACGGAGCCTCGTTTCCATGTGACCTCGATCTTGAACTTTGCGAAGCCGTCGCCGAAGTAGAAGTCCGCTTCTGCGTAGCCACCGTTCTTCGTCTCTTTCGGGACGGTTTCCTTTTCCTTCTGGTCGATCCCCCACTTGGACGATTCGCCTGCGACCTTCGTGACTTTGTACTCAACGGTCTCGTTATCGATTCCCGTGTGATCGCCGCGAACGATGCGCGGCTTGACGGTGATCTTCTCATTCGGAGAACCGAGGAGTTCTTTCGGGATTTCGATTAAGACGCCGGCTTTGACTTTCTTTTTCGATTCTTCCTCAGGCTCCGGATCGCCCGCGATTCCGTTCGCGCTATATTTGGCTTTGAACTTCAGCTCCTTGTCGCAATCCGGTTTTTCGATGATCGGCGGTTCCCAGAAAACCTCATCGTATGCGGCGCCATTGATGTAACGTCCATCGATCGGCAGCCACCGGTAATGCATGAAATCTCTGATGGGATGCGGACCATCGCCTACGGGTGAGCAGCAGAACACTTCCACGATGCAACCGCGTAGAAATTGATCCATGTCCCCATTCGATGTTTTCAGTTGAACGACGTCTTTGGCAAGGACTTCGCTCGTTTCGATGACCGGCCATTCAGGCCACAGAGGTTCACCGTTCTTGTACATCAACGCGATCGTCCTCGGTTCGGGCATTTTGAACGACGGCTCAACCTTGCCGAACGGCGGATCGGATTTCGGTGTGAAGGTCGGATTACATACGGATGTCTTGCTCGAACCCGGCGGCTTGCTCCACGTCGGGACGGGCGCTTGCAGCATGGGCGTACGGTTGTTCATGTAAAGAATGGTCGCCGTGATTCGCCGCTTCCCTTCGCCCGTACGCCAGCCATCGAGCGGGACATTCACTGCTTCGATAATCAGTTCGTCCTTGTGTTCGGGCTTCTCGAATTCCTGCACGAGGAAGTCGCGCAGTTCCTGTTCAGCTTTCTTCAGCTTCTCCTTTGCCTGCTCGAGTTTCTCCTCTGCTTCCTTGATGAGTTCCTCTTTTTTCTTGAGTGATTCGGCCGCTTTCTTCTCAGCTTCAGCCATCGCTTTCTCAGCTTTCTCGACCTCTTCCTTCAACTCATCGATTGCTTTCTTCTTCTCTTCCGCTTTCACTTCTTCGTTTACTTTTTCCTGCACCATCTCCTGGGCCTTATCGCGCTTCTTGTACATCTCATCGATGATCGTCTCAGCCCGCTTGACGATGTCGGTCCACATGTTCAACTCGGAAAGCACTTCCTCATGATCCTGTCTCGCGTGGAAGAGGCGATCTTCCGCTTTCTTATAGTTACGCGTGACGTCGAGGAACGTGGCTTCGTGCTGACGGATTGCGGCGAGGGATTGGTCAAGAGACGTTTGCGCACCGGTAAGTGATGACTTCGCGGATTCGAGCGCAGATTCCACTTGCTGGACTTTCGTTTTCTGCAACGTGAGTTGAGCATCGAGTTGCTGAACTTTCGCGCGCGCCGATGTGATCGCTGCTTCATTTTCTCCGGCGTTCGCGCGAGAGAGTTCCTTGTTCGCGCGTCCGAGCTCCTTTTCTATTTCCTTGAGTTTCGCTTGCTCTTGCTTCAACTCATCGGAGCGCTCCTTCACGGTTGACTTCAGAGCGTTGACTTGCTTCTCGTGAAAGTCGTATTGACTGTGGAGATCACGCAGGGTCATGTCGTACTGGAGCCTCGCTTTGTCGGCGTCCTCCAATTCTTTCTGTGCTTCATCGACTTCTTTCTTCGCGCCTTCTACTTCAGCTTCTGCTTCTTTCTTGTTTTCCTCTGCTTTCTTTTTCTCTTGCTCGGAGCGCTGGATCGTCTCCTGCACCTTCAACTGGAAGTCGAGATATTTCTCCGTGGCTTTGCCTTTCTCGGAGAGAAGCTCCTTCTCCGCTTCATTGAGTTGTTTCTTCAGTTCGTCCTTCTGTGTGAAGTTCGTCTTGTAAACCGTGAGCTGCCGGGCAACGTTTTCGAATTCCGTGAGAAGTTTTACTTGCACCTCCGCTTTGAATGCCTTCGCAAGTGCGACTTCCGCTTCCGCTGCCTTTACTGAATCCTTCAACGCTTCGAACTTCTTCCTTGCGTCCTCCTTCATGATCTCTTCCAAAGGTGGAGGGATATAATACACGATCGGCCCGCTGGCAGATTTCGAACCAGCAAGGGCGGCGGCGGCTTCCTGCTTCTTCTGTTTCAGCTCTTCTTCAAGAGTCTTTTTCTCTTCTTCAAGCGCGGCGATTTCATCTTCGAACGTCGGCGGTTTCGAATTCAAGAGCGCTTTCAGTTTCTCGAGTTTCGCTTTGAGTGCATCGCGCTGTTCTTCGAGTTCTTTCTTTTTCGAAGCGAGCATCTCTTTGTCGAGCGTGAGCGTTTTGATCGTGTCGATGAGATGTTCTATCGTTTTTTCAAGCCCGTTGATGCCGTTGAGCAAGCCGATTTCTTTCTCGCGTTCCTGCTTCAATTGCTCGGCATACGTGTCTCCGTTTTGCGCGAGATCCTGAAGCCTCGCGTTCACCAGGTCCTGGTACGCCTTCTCTGCAAGCGCCGAAGCTGTACGCTTCTGTTCGACCTGCTCGGTGAGCTGTGTCTTTTCCTGCTCAAGCTGTTTCATTGTCGTGCGATACTGCGCGATTGCGCTTTGATACGCGGTGCTTTGTTGTTTGACCGCGTTGGAGGCCTGTTGAATTGCAGGATTGAGTTGCGCCAACGCCGCTCGTGCTGCATCCAGTCGTTGCAAAACCTGTGGATCCATGACGTACATGACACGTTCGCCGGTCGTCACTGCGGAGTCATAGCTCGTCGCAGCCGAAGCGACGACCGCTGCCGCACTCCGGCAGTCAGATTTCCCAACCTTTACCGTGTCACACGCTGAGTTAAGCATTGATGTAAACGCATTCAGTTTCGTCCTGAAGGATGCAAGCTTCGCGTCTCGCTGGGGTTTGCTGCGCGTTGCGAAAACCGCCTGCCCTTCCGTCTGGACTTCCTGCATCGATGCGGAAAGCGAAACGCGATTTGCAGTGAAGAAGCCGTTGATGATCGCTGATGCCTTCGCTGCCCAATCGCGGCGCGCCTGGAAATACTCGCGTCCGCCGCGCGGCGTGTAGAGTATGCTTTGCAGGTCTGCAATTTCCTTGTTGCGTTGCTCGCCTTGCTGCTTCAGCGACGCGTATGAGTTCGTCACCGTGAGCAGTTGCTGTTCCGCAGCGATGATTGCATCGCGCAACGCTTTCCCCGTCGAGACGATCTGATCCAGTTTTTGCTTGAGTTGCTCCTCGGCGGCTTTCAGTTCTTCCCGCTTCGCTGTTGCTTCGGCAAGTTTCTGTTTTTCCGCTTCGGTGGGCTTGCCGGAAAGCTTGTCCTCCAGCTTCTCGATCTCTTCCAGCACCTTCACAAGCTCTTCCTGCTTTTGCTTCAGTTCACTTTCAGCCTGCGATTTTTTCGCTTCCTGTTGCTTCAACAGCTCTTCGATCTTCTTCAACTCTTCGCCGACTTTCTTCAACTCATCTTCTATGAGCTTGAGTTCTTCTTCGACACGCGCGATTTCCTTCTCTGCAGCTTTCTTCTTCTGTTCAAGAGCACTCACCGCATCTTTCGCGGCCATCTGCAACTCAGCGATCTTCTTCGTGATCTCGTCGAGGCGCTTGAGAATCTCTTCGATGCGCTTCATCGCATCTTCGTGTTTCTTCGCGTCGAAGGGCGTGTTGAGCGAACCTTTGCCGTTGAGTCTCCATTCGTAGTTCACCATTTGATCTTGGATGGGAATCTTCTTTTCACTCGGTCCGCCTTCGCAGCCCGTGCAGGGGAGAATGAGATAATCCCAATCGATCCCGTTCGCGCGAAGAGCAACTCCCCGCGGATATTTGAACGTCTCGGCCTCCTCCAATTTCACTTCGAGAACCGGTGCCATTGCGGCATCGCGACCGATGCTCGGCATAATGCACGGCAGCGATGCACACGTTGTCGGGATATGAATTCTTCTCGTCGGTGTAATCGGCGGGAGCTTCGGATCGCTCGTCGTCGTGCCTCCGCCTCCGCATGGACCGCTCGTCGTCGTACCGCCGTCACCAAGGCCTAATCCTCCTCCGGTTGTCGTGACAGTCCAGATATAGTTGTTGCATTCGAGCACGGGAATTTCCGGAGGGATGCGCCACGTCTCACCAGTGACAACGGTCGTATGAACGGGGTCTCCCTGCATGATCTGCTCGACGGAAACGCCGATGATATCTTTCCACATGCACAAGCGATACTGACCGCCCGGTTCAAAGCCGACAGGCCGCCAGGAAAAAATCGTCCTCGGAAAAGCATCGGCGTTGTCGGGAGGCGAAAGGAGTTCGATGTACTTCTGTCCCGGCTTGATAACGATATCCGTGGGGATGATGGAGAATGTGGCAGCTTCACTTGTCACGGTAATCAGTCCTCTCGTGCTTTCACGAAAGCCCTGCACGAACCATGCATACTGCGCGTTCTCTTTCAGGAGGGGATATTCCGCACTGTAGTAGAGTTGCGGATCGGTGAGATTCTCTAAGCGCAGAATCGGGACGTTCGCTTGAAGTGCGTGCGAAGGAGACTGTCCATCGAGAACTTCGACGAGCGTGAAGCGAACGTAGCCGTTGAATTGCGTCCACTGGAACGTGGGATTTGCGAACGAGAGTCGAGCGCCATCCTGAGGGAAGATCAACGTGATGTTCTCCGGTTCCTCGACGGGTGCAATGCGAATAGAGAACTGCCCCGTCACGATGATGGGCTGGGCGTTCGGCAACTCCGGCGTCACCGTCACGACTACTGCATAGCCGCCTTCCGGAAATTCCTGTTGATACGGCGCTTGAATGGAGAGCGACGGGAAATCGATGAACTGCGATGCATCGAACTGATCAGATACACTATTGAGAGTGATGTTCCTCATTCCTACCGCTGCCTGCGTTCCTTTGTGAAAGAGCTGAAACTGCACGGCGAGATTGATGGGCGATGTTCCAGTCTGCGTAAGGAAGAGTTGGACTAAGCCCGGATTGCTCCGCAGATGTTCGAACGATGGAAAGTTCAATACGTTGATCGTTGCACTGACTTGTACTGGTGGTGGGTCGATCCGGAACGTGCCCCTTGCTGTCGTCGGTCCCATCGCCTGCGTCGA
>CAYUWG010000027.1:24347-27533 GCA_964448285.1 uncultured Chromatiales bacterium | reverse complement strand
AAGTGAACGGCGACACCGTCACCGACGAACTCAGCGTCACAAGCTGTGGGTCGATCCGGAACGTGCCCCTTGCTGTCGTCGGTCCCATCGCCTGCGTCGATGATGTGATCAGCGTCACTTCATAATCGCCCGACGGAAATGTCCCTTGATATCCCGGACTGATCGTCAGCGTTGAAAAGTCAATGAACTGCGATGCATCGAACGTACTCGATGGCGAGCTTAGTTGAACCGGTCGTGTGCCTTCCACCACGAGCGTTCCGTTGTGACGAAGTTCGAAGCGCACCGTGCACGTGATCATGCCGCTGCCGGATTGCGTAAGCGTCAACTGAACGTTCTGCGGATTCGCCTGAAGATTGCTATTCGAAGTGAACGGCGACACCGTCACCGACGAACTCAGCGTCACAAGCTGTGGGTCGATGCGGAACGTGCCACTCGCGGTTGTTGGTCCTGTCGATTGAAGGGATGAAGTAGCGATGGTCACCTCGTAATCGCCGGGAGGAAACGTCCCTTCATATCCGGGCTGCTTATTGAGCGACGTAAAATCGATGCAACTCAGCGCGTTGTATTGCTGTGACGCACCGACAAGGACTGCCTGTCGCGAACCGGTAACGACAACCTGCCCGTTGTGCCGCAGCGTGAAATCGAATGTCAATTGCAGCGTTCCCGCACCATTCTGGTTGACTGTCAGAATGAGCTTACCGGGATTCGATTGGACGTCGTTCATAGAAAGGAACGGCTGCAAAAGAAGCGAAGACGTTATATCCGGATCGATGCGAAAGGTCGCTTCAGCCGTGACCGGTACGGAGGAAAACGGCGTCGTGATTTCAAAGCGCACTTTGTAATTCCCCGGCGGAAGATTTCCGGTGTATCCTCCAAGCGTGTTCAGGGCAATGAAATCGATCGCCTCCGTTGCGTTATAGATTTTCGTGGCTCCCGGGAGTGTGATATTTCGAGTACCGGTTGAGACCGGTGTGTTTTCATGGAAGAGGGTGAATGCAAGCGTAAGCGTGAGCGGGTTTGTCTTGCTCTGATTGACTTCCAGTTGAAGCCGCCCCGGATTGTTTTCCAGTTCCGCCAGCGATCTGAACGGTTGAATCTGAAGCGAAGCCGTAAGAGTCGGAGGGAGAATCATGAAGAAATCCTCCCCCGTCGTCGGCTGAGGCATCGGCGGATTTACCGTCTGAACGGTAAAGCGACCGACATAATCTCCGGGTGGAAGAATCCCGTCGTATCCATTTGCGATGGTAAGTCCCGAAAGATCGATACTCTGCGATGCATTGTAGTTCTGGTTCGCTCCCGTGAGCGTAACGACCTTGTTCCCAGACCAGACCTCGTTGCTGTTATGGAAGAGCTGGAAGAACAGATTGACGTCGACAGGAGTGCTGCCGTTCTGCGTTAGCTGGAGAGAAATTCTCGAAGGATTCGCCTGTACCTCAGCGCGTGATTCAAACGGTGTGATTACCACTTGCGGCGTCACTGTCGGTGCAAGGTCGAAATGATCCGTGACGAATGCCTGTGTCGTCGAAGGAGGAACCGTTTGAATCTGCACGGCGATGTCGTATCGACCCGGCGGGAATGTCCCTTGATACGGCGGCTGAATCGTGAGCGTGCTGAAGTTGATGAATTCGTTTGCGAGGTATGTTTTCGAGGGTCCGTTGAGCGTTCCGAAATGCTGCCCGTTTGCAACCTGCGTCGTCCCGTTATGCATCATTTGAAATTGGAATTGGAGATTCAGGACGCCCGCACCGGACTGCGTGAGTTGCAGTTGCAGGAGTGTTGGATTGTTCTGCAAATCCTGAAACGATGTGAACGGCTGAATGATGAGTTGACCGTTGAGCGTTTGCGCCGATAATTCAGAGACGCTGTACCAGGTACTTGCCATAAAGAAGGCGACGGTAAGTGCGCGCAAAAGAAAGAATGCCGGAGAACGGAAAACGACGGACATGGAAACCTCCTATGGGATCAGAATTGCTGAGTAACTGTAAGGCCGGAACGGAACTCCTGGTACGTGTTGCCCAAATTGGTGTTGAAGAGCGTTGCATCTGCGTTGAGCTGCACGCTGAGAGATGTCGTGATGGCGTATCTGCCGCTCACCTGTACAAAGAACCGTGTGTTCTTCAAGTCCCGATCGGATGTTTCCCGAGTGATTGAAGCCATAAGGCTGCCTGTCAGTTTTGTGGGGATGATGGCGAGATTTCCGTTCAGGATGATTCCATGCGAATTCAGTTTACCGAACAGAGCTTCATTGCGATTGTATTGATAGGAACCGGAAATCGTGAGGTCGCTGGAAAATGTCTTCGAATACGAAGAGGAGACTCCGTACCTCGTGTAGTTGTAAGAACCGCCTGGCCGCTCGATGCCGTCGTTGCTTCGGTGGTAGGTCAGTTGCACGTCGAGTTGATCGCGGTCATCTGCCGTGCCCCAACTCGCCGCGGGGCGAAGCGTTACCGAGTGCGTCGTCATATCCACTGCTGTCAGGCCAGTCGCATCGTTGCGATCGAGATAGAGCGAATAACTTCCGCCGATACGATACACCTCATCGATGCGATACTGTGCGTTGAGCGATGCATCCGTCCTTCTCGTCGTCGCGGGTTTCGTGTCGGAGAGATTGTCGGAACGCGTTCCGAGATTGAGACTGAGCATGAGTTGTTGTTCGAACAGTGGCGTCGAACCTTGAAAACGTATGTCCTCCCAATCCGGTTGGAAGCCGAACGATCCCATCGAAAAGTAATCTCTTTCCACTCGCTGGTATTTTGCGGAAAGAGACCGGCCTGAAGCTTGCCACACTGCCTCGCTACGAAAAGCAATTCCGGATTTCGTGCTTGGCCGCTCCCGGAAAAAGCTTTCCAAAACTCCTGGCACTTTACCGGAATCCGACGGAATCTCCCGCATGTCACCAGTCCATAACGATTGATCCAATTCGACGGTAAGACGAAGCGCTCTATCCAACAGGATGCCGCTAAGCTGCCCGCCGACAATCAGGTTCTCTTGCGGTCGGAGATACGAAGAGGAAACCGCGATGGAAGAAATCTCATCGCGGATACGAACGACGTGGAGTTGTCCGGCAATGCTCCCTGCGTCATAACCTCCATTACCGGCATAGACAAAGCGACGGAATGCGCCGAATCTTCCTCGGACAGGATCGTCGTCAATGGCGCGCTGGTTTTGTCCGGCATTGAACTGAAC
>CAYUWG010000027.1:0-24337 GCA_964448285.1 uncultured Chromatiales bacterium | reverse complement strand
CGCGAAATCCCGAAGTCTTCGCAATGCCGTGGACGCCGCGTACCAGAGACCCTTGCAGCGTCAATGGCGAATACACCGGGTATTGATCTCCTGCATGCAACTCGACGACATTGTTTTTGAAACCGAGTGACACTCTCTGCATGAATTGCCGGAAGACTTCTTCCTCAGTCGTGAAGAACAGGTCCACCGGTAGCTGAAAGCCGTCCCATAGGATACTCCCCCGAACGAACACGCGTCCTGTCTGATGGGGACGCCGTGTCTGGATGCCCTTCATCGAGTACAACTCCCCGTAAACGCCTGCGCTGCCTCGGAATGACAGACCGCTGGCCCCTTGCGCATGAGTTCGATCGACAACCAACAGGCACATCGAATAACAGAGCAGACAAAAGCCTACGCGGGATATGCAGTAAGGGGACATCTTTCTCCTCTTTTCGTTGGGGTAAACCTACCCCGACGCCGTTTAAAAATCAACGCATGAGACAACTTTTATCTCTTGTTGATAAATAAACGGATCCGGAACGGTTCGCCTCAGAGATACTTGACATCATTCCTGATCGGATCGAATTCATCGACCCGCTGTCGTAGCTCTTGATCAAGCTCGTGTATATTCAGCGTAATCGATAAGCCTCCTTATGTAAGTCCATCGGATGTTCGATTCGCTCTCGATCGATTGTCGCTTACGATTTCCCGAAATGCAATTCGAGGTTTTTCTTCAAGAGCGATCCTTCGCTTGCGGCGGCACGTGCGCGCTCGAGATGCGCTTTCTGTGAATCACGTTTCGGCCAAACGGCAGCGAGCGCACATGCAAACTCCATTTCGGGATCGCTGCCTCTCAGTTCCAATGCTTTGGTCATGAGATGAAATCCCTCAAATCCTTCACCGATACCTGATTGGCGAAGGCATTCCGTATAGTAACCGAGATCGAAGAGCGCGAAAGCCTGACTGCTCTTCGACGCAGTTTTCGCGCGTTCCTTCAGTTGTGCAAGAAGGTCATACGCTGTCTTCCTGTCTTCGTCTGTGTTGTTGCTCTTCCTGACTCTGTTGTGAAAGTTCGTTGCATATACGGCGGCGCGGCGGATCGTCTCCATGCGCACGAGCACCGGCATTTTGTCGGTTAACAATGCAAGTGTTTCACTGACGAGATTGCTACGGTCGTAGCTTGCGCTCACGCCGAAACGGAATGAACCGCCGGGTAATGACTTCGCGGAACCGATTTCAATAGGGTAGCACAAAAGCGGCGGCCCTGCAAAGGCCTGATTCGAATGCAGTACACTGACGATGAAGCCAAGTGCAAGGATGAAGCGGAAAACTGATAAGCGGATCATGAGAACCTCCGATGTGAGTGAATGAGTTCGATCCTTTTGATGCCGCTGAGTACGGAAGGGTTGGAACGCCCGGACGTTGAATGCTCAGTTCGTCAGAGCGAGTTCGTCACCCCATTGCCGTAACATGTTTGTGTCGCCGTGGAGAATGCCGTCTCGTGTGACGCCCGCGGGAAAGCCGGTCAATGCCGCTAACCTGTCCACAACGCTCTCAAGAGTTTTTCCTGACGTGCGGGGTATGATATGGAACAATGTCACTGCATCTTGTTTCCGTGCAAGCTGAACGAGCGTATTGATTGCATCGGCACGACCTTCGTGATCGAAGAGCTCCAGTGCTGCGCGAAAATCGTTCGAAGCATCTTCAGCGAACGGTGTTCCGGGACCTTTATCCGGATATGTCATGCACATGACGCCGGCGGGAACGACGGATTCACGATCGCCTCGTTGGAGAAGAACGTACCCGAAGGTTACGTGCAACAATCCGGCGCCGTTCTCTGTGACTGTCAGCGTGTATTCACATCCGAGATCGACCGCTGTTGCGGATGGAGTTTCGACAAAGAAAATGCGAGGTGGCGCCCAGATCGTCGCGTGCATCGTACCACGACTCAGTTCGATGCGATGGTCAGTCATTTTCGTTTCGAGAACGCGCAAGCGAGTATTCGGCTCGATTTCCACCTCTCCGATCATCCCCACGATCAGTCGCGCACGTGAGTCAACGTCGGTTTCAAGCCAACGACCCTTCGCAAGCTTCGCAGAGCTGTCAATGACTTCCGTACCGATGCGTGGGGTACCGTTGATGCGTGCAACCACCCACCCTTCACCGTTCTCCGGTTGCAGCATCCATATCCCGTAAATCATCAGAACGATGGTCGCTGCCGTCGCCCAGAGCCACGGTGACGGTCGTTCCGGGTTCATCGGTGGAACATCAGGAAGGCGATAAATCGCAGCCGGCGCTGCAATTTCCTTTCGGACGTTCGCCCATAGATCATCCGGTGGTGAAATGGCTTTCGGAAGTCGGCTGGTCTCTGTAAGGAGAGCGTGGAGCTTCGCCGCTTCGGCGCTGCATGATTCACAGGTCAGAAGATGCGCATCGATTAGCGCCTGTTGCTCTTCGGTCAAAGTGCCATCGACATAATCATCGAGATCGAGTTCAATGTCCTTGCAGTTCATAGTTCCAATGCCTCCTGCAGCAGCTTGCGCGCACGATGGAGTTGTGATTTCGATGTTCCCGTCGTAACGCCAAGCATGTCGGCGATTTCATGATGTGCGTATCCTTCTACGTCATGGAGCACGAATACTTGTCGCGCTTGTGTCGGCAGATCCGCTATCGCCTTTTCCAGGTCGATGCGGTCTCCGGGTGAAGGCGTTTGCGTTGCCCGTTCAAGTGACGCGGGATCCTCCTCGGACTTGACACGCCGTACTCTTCTTTTCTCTGATCGTTTGTCCATAAGTACGACGTTCACGGTAAAGCGATGGAGCCATGATGTGAACAGACTCTCACCGCGGAACGAACGAAGTTTTTTCCACAGCAACACGAACACGTCCTGCGTCAAACTCACGGCCTTTTCATGGTCAGCCGTCATGCGAAGGCACAACGCGAAGACGCGACCGGCATTCAACCGATAGACTTGTTCGAAAGCATCGATGCTGCCGTTTTGCGCCCGGAGAATGATATCGTCAATCTGCGGACCGTTCACTGACTGCACCGCTTCTCCAGAATGATATGCCGCATTCGCACTGATGAACATACAGCTTGCACCGATGCTGTGATGCCGTAAAACACGAAAGGGTTGGAATGGACCGGAAAACTATTTCAACTCCAGTCGCATGATCGGTCGTGTGTCAGAACGCCGCGCCACTTCCACGAAACCGAGCGCTTTGTAAGACGAAGCGAGACCGGTGAACACGAACAGATCAGGCACGTCGTCTTTCTTCGGTTCGACAGGATACGCTTCGACGATCCGTGCACCGGACTTTCGCGCATACGTCGTCGCTGCCTGAATGAGACGCTTCGATACACCAGTCCTGCGGCGATCCTTTCGTACGAACATGCAGACGATCGACCACACGGGCTTCTCATCGACGGGCCTGAGAACGCGTGACGTTGCGAGCGATTCATATTCGTTTCTCGGAGCGCAGGCAATCCATCCGACGGCTTCACCGTTTTGCATCGCAAGAAGGCCGGGTGAAACGCCTCGTGTAACAAGCGCTTTCATCTTTCGCTTGTTGCCGTCGCCTTTATTCGCGTTGTAATCTGCTCGTCTCAAACGCCACCACATGCACCAGCACCCTCCGCACGCGCCTCGTGAACCGAAGAGTTCGATGAACTGATGCCACGATTCAGGAGTCAGTGGAATGAATGAAAGCGTTTGATGCACGGGAGGTAGCTGCTTCAATGAATAGAAAATGAAATCCGCTGCAAGTGCCATCGCATCCCGTTCACACACGATCCTTCTCTGCTTCCTCGATCTCTTCCTGAACCTTCGCCCATTCGTCATACAGGTAGGCAAGGTCGCTTGTCACGACTTTGTAATCGGAGGAAAGTTGACGGGCCGTGCTTTCGTCTTTGTACGAATCCTCGTGCGCAAGCGCTTCCTCGATTTCCTTTTTCCTCTGCTCGGTTTCTTCAATTCTTCTTTCGACACGAGCTAAGGCGTTCTTCAATGGCTTGAGTTGCTTATAGCGCTGCTGGCGGCGTTCGGCTTCTTCACGCTTCTTCTCTTTCGAAAAATGCCCGGACGATTTCTTTTCCAAAACGAGACCGGCAGTGTTCCGCTGTACGTGGTCGGATTCCGCTTCGTGTCGCCTGCGGATGTAATCTTCCACCGTGCCGTGTGTGATTCGCACTTTACCATCGACAAAATCGATGCATTTGTTCGCGAGTGGTTCGAGGAAATCGCGGTCGTGTGAAACGATGATGTACGAGCCTTCGAAACGCGAAAGTGCATCCTGCAGAACGGCCTTCGAGCGCATGTCCAAATGGTTCGTGGGTTCGTCGAGGATGAGAAAGTTCGACGGCGTCAGGAGCATTTTCGCGAGCGCGAGACGGCTCTTCTCGCCGCCGGAAAGAACACCGACGAGTTTGAACACGTCATCACCCTGGAACAGGAAGCAACCGAGCAACGTCCGCAATCGCTTTCGCACGTCACCGACTGCGATGTCGTCCAGCGTTTGAAGGACGGTCTTCTTCGGGTCTAATTCCTCCGCCTGATGTTGCGCGTAATAGCCGATGCGCACGTTATGTCCTTCTTTGCGTTCGCCGAACTGGAATGGCTCGATGCCGGCGATGATGCGCGCAAGAGTGGATTTGCCCGCGCCGTTCACACCGAGAAACGCAATACGGTCCCCTCGCTCTACCTGGAGCGAGACGCCGCGAAATACTTCAAGCGCACCATAGGACTTCGCGATGTCATGCAGATCCATCAGGACTCTGCCCGGTGCGGGCGGCACGGGAAAGTCGAACGAGATTCCCTTCTCTTCGTCTTCGATTTCGATGCGTTCCAGTTTTTCGAGCATCTTCAGTCTGCTTTGAACTTGCCGCGCTTTCGTCGCCTTGTAGCGAAAGCGCTCGACGAAGCGCATGGTTTGCTTTATCTGTTGTTGCTGGTTCTCGTACTGTGCCTGAAGCAATTCCATTCGCTCGAGCTTTTCTTCAAGAAAGAAGGAGTAATTCCCGCTGTACTCCGTGAGACGCCCCATCGAAATCTCGATCGTGCGGTTCACGAGGTTGTCGAGGAAGCGGCGGTCGTGTGAGATGAGAACGATCGAGTGCTCGTAGTCGCGAAGGTACTCTTCCAACCATTCGAGCGAATCGAGATCCAAGTGGTTCGTCGGTTCGTCGAGCAGGAGGATGGAAGGCTCCTGCAGAAGAAGCTTGGCAAGGGCGATACGCATCTGCCAGCCGCCGCTGAACTCCTCCGTCCGTCGCTGGAAATCCCGTTCGCGAAATCCAAGCCCGGAGAGAACCTGCTCGACTTTCGTCTGAATGTTATACCCCTCACGATGTTCGAGAACGTGTTGAAGTTCGCCCATCTCTTCGACGAGTTCATGCAGTTCATCGGAGTCCGTGTGGCCTTCATTCGACAGGCGGGTTATGTTGCGCGCTATCTCATCGATCCTGTCGTGCAGAGTCATGATGTCGTCGAATGCTGTCGATGCTTCCTCAATCAGTGAGCGGCCCGTGTGATGTACGCCATCCTGCGGGAGATACCCGACGGTGTTGGAACGTGACTGCGCGATCTCACCCGAGTCCGCCTCCACTTCGCCCATGATGATCTTCATAAGCGTGGATTTCCCTGCGCCGTTCGAGCCGACGATCGCAACGCGTTCCCGTTCACCGATGCGCAGCGAAATATCCCGAAAGAGATATTCGCCACCGTATTGTTTGGAAACGTTCGTCAGTGAAATCATGCGCTGTCCATTTTGCAAGGCGCAATATAATCCATCATCGAACCCGCGGCTTCAGTGAAGGTGAAGCTGCCCTGCCGTGAAACGTCTTATCCGAATGCGTTCATCATTTCACAATCACGAACGACCTTCGTACGCTTTTTCCATTCCTTTCCGAAGCGGATTGAAACTCGATGAAATACACACCGGGCTGCATGCCGGAAATAGAAAACGATGCATCGTACACGCCCGGTTCGTAAGCGCCGTCCGCGACTGTGTGAACAAGTCTGCCGAGCACGTCGAGCACGCGCAAATGAATCGTCGCATGATGCACCATTTCAAACCGCACTTTCACCTGACCGTTCTCTCGCAACGAAGCGGGGTTCGGATAAACGGGCGAGAGCGAAACGTGTGAAGGCACCGCATCCAATCGATCGGTGGAGAGTGTCGTGGCATTCCCTTTCAGTTCGAGCAGTAAGCCCGGCTGCTGGATGTCGTTCGATTCGAAGGAGAGCTTTGCGAATTTCGGCCCATACGTTTTCGGTTTGAAGCTGAGCGGAATGAGGATCGACCCATTCGGCGGGATCATCGTTTGCGGCGGGGGCGGTATGACCAAGAATTCCGCGGCATCGACTTCGAACAGGCGATAGTTCGTCGTGACCAAGGTATCCGTTCCCACGTTGGAGATTCTGATGAACAGTGTTTTCGTGCTGTCGATATAAACGTATCCGAAATCGACGACCGTCGTGTCGAGCTTTATCGAAGGATTGACCGCTTCTCCGCGCAGGGGAATCGTGTATTGCGGCCAGAGCGGATCGTTCGAATGAATGATCAATTCGGAAGTGAACACGCCAGGACGAAGCGGGCCGAAGAGAACTCGGACGGAATCGTTCATCCCCGGTGAGAGGAAATACTGGCCTTCGCGTGCGATCTGAAACATGATCGAATCACCACCGGCAATGCGATAGCTGCTGATGAGAAGGTTGGTCGTGCTCTGGTTCTGCAAATGCACTTCGAGACTTTTGAACGTGCCCAACTTGATCTTTCCGAAATCCACGACGGCAGGCGTGTGGGTCAGCGCAGGATTGCCGAGCGGAACTCCACGAGCGACAAGATCGACTGTCGGGAAGCCGAGTGTGGCGTTCGAATATACCGTTGCCGTTCCGCGCACCAGACCCGTATCGACCGGTGCAAACCGAATCGTCGCCGTCGTGAATTCACCCGGATTGAGTCGCGTCTTTCCTAGGGAGACAACGCTGAATCCAGCGCCAAGCGAGATAACGTTCGAGATATCCATCGGAAGTTCGCCCGTGTTGTCGATCGTGAAGCTCATGTCCTTCGTGCGGCCGACAGCGACGCTGCCGAAATTGAGCGTGGCAGGATTGACAAGCACCGCCGCGGTCGGCGTGTACCTCTGCAACACGCCGAAATCACCGGCAAGCCATAGGTGTCCACCCGGCAAAACGGAAAGCTCGTTGAGACCCGTAGCGGGGTAGTCCATTCGATAAAACGTCGCGCCGCCGTCTTTCGTGCGTGCAACACCCCTGCTCACCATGAAGAAACCTGTTTGCGCATCGGTGAATCGTATGCGATAGACGACGTCGAGACCGGGCAGAGTGGCGTTCGACCAGGTGCCGCCGCCGTCGGTCGTTTTCAAGAGAACGAGCTGCCCGCCGATCCAACCGATCTGCGTATTCAGGAAATGCACGCCATGCAGGTTTGCGCTCGTGTTTGTCGGTTGCGGCGTCCATGTCGTTCCGCCATCGGAGGTATGAAACACCTTGCCGCCGTTTCCAACGATCCACGCTTCTAACGACGTGACCGCAGACACTCCGTTGAAATCATCCGTCGATGGCGGTCCGGCAGGAACCCACGTCGTGCCTCCGTCACTCGTTCGCGCGACAGTGCCGTGATTGCCTGCGAGCCAGCCGTCGCGTTCGTTGAGAAAAATGATCTGGTTGATCTGCCCCGCAGCAAGCAACGTCGCAACGGTCGTCCATGACAGGCCGCCGTCAGTGGAAAGTGCAACGTGCCCTTGCGTTCCACCGCCGATCAGGCGCGAGGATGAAAGCGCATAGCCGGTGTGAAGATCGAATCCCGAAGGCGGATTGACCTGCGTCCATGTGACGCCGCGGTTCGTGGTGGATAAAATCTTGTTTTCGCCGAAGGTGAATGCCGTCGAATCGTTCAAGCCGGTAATCCCATAGAGATGTGCGCGCGTGACGGCGCTTCCAAGCTGCTGCCATGACGATCCACCGTTCGTCGTGAGAAACAAACCTCCGCCTTCTCCCACGACAAGCGCCCACTGCCCACCTTGCGTCACGATGTTCTGGAACGAATACCTGCGGGTCGGATCGACTTCAACCTCGAACCATGAAGTGCCGCCGTTCGTCGTCTTCAGCACCGTTCCCTTCACGGCACTGAGAAGCCAGCCTGTTTGCGTATCCGCGAAACGGACCGTGCGGAACGTTGTGATGAACACCGTGCTGTCGCTCCACGTCTGCCCGCCGTCGGTTGTTCGCAAAAGCAGATCGGGACGCTGCACGGCAAAGCCATGTGTAGCCGAAATGAAATCGATCGCAACGACGTCGGAGGGAAGAAGCAGTGTCTTGCTGGTCCACGTCGCGCCGCCGTCGGCTGACGTAAGGATTCGACCGCCGCCGCACGAAACATGCACCATCGAAGCGGAAACGAAATCCACGTCGAAGACGACGGTGGCGACGCCGGTATTGAAGGCTGACCACGTCGTTCCGAGATCCGTTGTCCGTGCGATGGTCCCGTTACTTCCGAAGCCCCAGATGCTTCCGTCGGGTGCACGTTTCAAACGCTGGATTCCAAGAGAAGAAAACGGTAGGAGTTCCCAGAGCATTCCGCCATCCTTCGTTCTGAGAATGGAGCTGTTGTTGGCCGCGATCATCCCGTTGTTGTCATCCGTAGAGACGATACTCAGATTGATGAACGGCGTCACCTTCAACGGCGTGTTTTGCGCGAGCCACGATGCGCCTCCGTCGGTCGTATGCAACACCGATCCATTCCCGCCGACAACCCAGCCTTTGCTTGTCGAACTGAACCATCCATCGAAATACTCGTTGCCTTCCGGAATAGGATTCAACCACGTCCACTGGCTGAAGGCGGTTACCGGGATGAGAAAAAGGAAGAGAAGGAATGCTCTTTTCACCGCTATGCCTGCTGTTGATTCATGTTCATCTGCCGTGCGAAATATAGAGAAAATCGATTCATGAGGACGCCCGCGGGACGGTAAAAATTCATCGCCGGATTGTTGAAGGTCGTCCAAAGATGCGATAGATTTACACCGGCAAGTCGCTTGGTTTCTATCCATTCTACAAAGGAGACTACATGACAGAGCAGGACCAAATTTCAACGACACCGGAGGGAACGCTTGTCGAACCCATGTCCATATCCGACAAGTTCATCGGCATACTGAGCGAACCGACGGCAACATACAGGAACATCCACGAGGCCGGCGGCAAGGCGAGCGATTGGATCGTTCCACTTATCGCACTCATCATCATCGTCCTTGCCGGAAATCTCATCCGCTTTTCCGACCCAGCCTTTCTCGACAGCATCCGACAGAAGCAGATGGAAGCGATCGAGAAGCAGGTGGAGTCCGGTGCTTTGACGCAAGCACAGGCAGACCAGGCTCAGGAACAGATGGAATCATTCGGAGGCATGATGAAAATCTTCTCGGCTGTCGGCGTCGTCATCGGCGTTCCGATCGTGTTCTTTCTCATCGTTCTTGTGTATTGGGTTCTCGCCCGTTTTGCGCTTAAAGGCGCCATCACGTATTCACTCACGCTGATCGTCACGGGATTGACCATGTATATCGGCGTCATCGAACAAATCGTCGGCATCATCCTCGGATATGCGACGGGCGATTTCTTCTCCACGCTGAGTCCGGCGCTGTTCATGGAGCGGAATCTCGACAGTTCGTTATTCAAATTCATGAACGCGCTCAATCCCATCTCGATCTGGTCATACGTCGTGCTCAGCATCGGCTTCCATATCGTCGCAGGCATCAGCAAGGCGAAGGCATTCGGACTCGTTTTCGGCTTGTGGCTGCTCTACGTCATCGCAGCATCGTTCATCAGTCTGCCGTTCGCCGGAATGTAACCATCGGTTGGATCGTGAACCCGATTCCAATCATCAGCCATCGTTAGGATTCCATCGAAGTCGAGGAGTGTCGAGAGTAGGCCGCGTCTTTGCTTTTAGCGGTGCTTTCTGAAAGTGTATCGCTTCGCTTCGACACGCGCAGGAATTCTTCTTACACCCGCCAAGAGCTGTAAATACGCCCCCGCACGCAGGTACGGCCCCCGCGGTTTTCCATTTGTAACCCTGCGGTCTATATTCATGAGCGGACACGATGGCTGACTTTTTTCACCTGCACAATCACTCTCACTACTCCCTGCTCGACGGCGCCTGTACGGTGGACGATCTCGTCAATGCCGCCGCGATGAACAACATGTCCGCACTCGCGCTGACTGATCACGGCGTCATGTTCGGAGCAATCGAGTTTTACAATAAAGCCAAACAGGCGGGCATCAAACCGATCATCGGGAACGAGATGTACGTCGTGACGAAAGGCTCGCGGCTCGAAAAGTCCTCAAGCGAAACGCACCCCGAAGGAAAGCGCCACGGCTACAACCATCTCGTCCTGCTTGCAAAGAACAAGACCGGATATCACAACCTGGCGAAACTCACCACGCTCGGACACACCGAAGGTTTTTACTACAAGCCGCGCATCGACTTCGAACTCCTCCGGCAGTATTCGGACGGTTTGATCGCGCTCACTGCGTGTTCCGGCGGCGTCGTTTCGTCGTATCTCGTCGCGCGTGACTATCCCTCCGCCTTCACGATGGCAAAAACGCTGAAGGAAATTTTCGGAGACGACGCCTATCTCGAAATCCAGGATCACGGACTCGACCGCGAGGTGGACGTTCGGGAAGGGATGACGCGCCTTGCCAAAGAACTCGGGATGAAACTCATCGCGACGAACGACTGCCATTACATCCGGCGCGAGCACGCGATCCCCCACAACGTCTTTCTCCACATCGCCGACGTGCGCGAAGCGGAAGACATCACGAACCTCCGCTACGGCACCGACCAGTATTACTTCAAGACCGAGCGCGAAATGCTCAAACTCTTTCGCGATTACCCGCACGCGATCGAATCGACGATCGAGGTCATGGAGAAGTGCAACCTCGAAATGGAACTCGGCAGCACGTTCATGCCGGACTTCCCGATACCGGACAACGCCGATCCCAACTCCTACATGCGGAAGCTTGCCGAACAGGGATTGGAACAGCGCTACAAGAACATCACGCCGGAAATACTCGACCGCCTGCACTATGAGCTTGACGTCATCAGCCGCATGGGTTATGCGGGGTACTTTCTCGTGACGCAGGATTTCATCAACAGCGCGAAAGCGAAGGGCGTCCGCGTCGGGCCGGGACGCGGTTCCGCAGCCGGAAGCCTTGTCGCCTACGCACTTGGCATCACCGACGTCGATCCGATTCGCTACGATCTTCTCTTCGAGCGCTTCCTCAATCCCGACCGCATTTCCATGCCGGATATCGACGTCGATTTCCAGGACGACCGCCGCGATGAAGTGATCAGGTACGTCCGCGATAAGTACGGCGAAGCATCCGTTTCGCAAATCATCACGTTCGGAAAACTCAGCGCGCGCGCCGTGATCAAGGACGTGGGGCGTGTGTTGGGCGTGCCGCTCGGCATCGTCGAATCGATCACGAAGCATATCCAGACGAAGCTCGGCAAAGTGCCGCCGTTGAAGTACGTGCTCGGCCTCGAGAAGGACTCCGATGAAAAATGGCTCCCGGTTCCCGAACTCGCGTGGGTGAAGGAGAGCACGGATCCGAAAATCAAACAGCTCGTCGAGTACTCCATCGTCCTGGAGAACTTCATCCGGGGAGCGGGCATGCACGCCGCCGGCGTCGTGATCGCTCCGAGCGATACGAGCAACTACGTGCCGCTCTACAAAACGCCGAACACCGAGCTGATGACCATGTACAACATGAACGACCTCGAACAGGCCGGTCTGTTGAAGATGGACTTCCTCGGCCTGATCACACTCTCGGTGATCGACCGCGCGATCCAGCTCATCAAACAGACGCGCGGGACCGAGATCGACATTCACACGATTCCTCTGGACGACGAGAAGACATACGAGATGTTCGGGAACGGCCAGACCATCGGCGTATTCCAGTTCGAATCCGTCCAGATGCGCGAGTATCTCCGCAAGCTCAAACCAAAATCCATCGACGACCTCGCGGCGATGAACGCGCTCTACCGCCCCGGCCCGATGGACTTCATCGACGACTTCATCGACCGCAAGCACGGACGCAAACCGATCGAGTATCTCCATCCCGTGATGGAGCCGATCCTGAAATCGACGTACGGCATCATCGTCTTCCAGGAGCAGGTGATGCAGTTGGCAAGCGAAATTGCAGGCTTCACGCTTGCGCAGTCGGACATCATGCGCCGAGCGATGGGAAAGAAGAAAGCCGACGTGATGGCGCAGCAGCGCGATGCGTTCATCGCGGGTGCGCTGCATAAGGGCATCGAGAGAAAGATCGCCTCGGACATCTTCGACATGATCGACCGGTTTGCGAATTACGGCTTCAACAAATCGCACTCCGTCGCTTACTCGCTGCTCGCCTACCAGACCGCGTACCTGAAAGCGAACTTCACCCCGGAGTTCATGGCCGCAATGATGTCGGCGGAAATGGCGAAGACGGAAAAAGTCGTCATGCTCATCGACGAGTGCACGAAGATGGGAATCACGGTTCTCCCGCCTGACGTCAATGAGAGCGGCGTCGATTTCACCGTCTCGAACGACACCATCCGCTTCGGACTTGCAGCGATCAAGAACGTCGGCGTTTCCGCCGTCGAAGCGATTGTCCGCGCAAGGCAGGAGTACGGACGCTTCGATACGATCTTCGATTTCTGCGAACGCGTCGAAGGAAAACAGGTCAACAAGAAAACGCTTGAAAGTCTCGTGCTTGCGGGTGCGATGGATTCGATGCAGGGCAATCGCGTCCAGCTTTTCGCGACGATCGAAAGCGCGCTGAGCTACGGACAGCAGCTGCAACAACACAAGGAAGCAGGCCAGGCAAGTCTCTTCGATGCGCCGTTCGAATCGAAACGCACCACGATTTCACAGCCCGCTCTCGTGCACGCCGAGGATTGGTCGAATGCCGAAAAACTCGCGCGTGAAAAAAGCGTGTTGGGATTCTACGTCTCAGGTCATCCGTTGGAAGAATGGCGTCTCGAAGCTGAAGCGTTGGAGACGATCCATCTCGGTGAATTCGATCCGTCCATCGATGGCAAGACGGTCCGTGCCTGCGGCATCGTTTCGACTCTACGCACGAAGATCGACAAGCGTGGAAGGACGATGGCCTTCGTCACCATCGAAGATTTCACGGGGAAAGCGGAAGGCCTCGTCTTCGCTGATGCCTACGAGCGGTCCAACGGCGCAATTCAGGTCGATAAACCGGTGCTCTTCATCGGGCGCGTGGAAGCGAGCGGCGACAGCTACAAGCTCATCGCCGATGAAGTGCTTCCGATCGAAACGGCCGTCGCGCGCTTCGCGTCCGCCGTCGTGATTTCCGTTTCAACGAAGACGGCCACGCAGTTGCAAATTCAGGAAGGGATCACTGCACTGGAGGATTTGCGCGGGAGCGGTGAATGTCCCTGCTATTTCCGCGTTTCCGACGGTAACGGGCAGACGTGGGATCTCTTCGCGCGCCAGCATCGCATCGCGCCGAATCATCAGACCCTTCTTCGGCTGAGAACTATATTCGGTCGAAGCAGTGTTCGTATTACAACTTCACAATAACATCCATCATCAGAACCAAGGAACACCATGAGTCTTCTCGAAATCACCGACGGCAACTTTGAACAGGAAGTCATTGAATCCGGCTTACCGGTTCTTATCGACTTTTGGGCGGTGTGGTGCGGACCCTGCCGAATGGTTGCGCCGATCGTCCAGGAGATTGCCACGGAATACGCGGACAAAGTGAAAGTAGGAAAGTTGGACGTGGACAACAATCCCGAAACGGCGATGAAGTACGGTATCCGCTCCATCCCGACGCTTCTCATTTTCAAAGGCGGCGAAGTCGTTGACCGCATTGTCGGCGCCGTGCCAAAACAAGCGATCACGCAAAAACTCATGCCGCTTGTCGCATGATTTCATTCCATCCTTCACATCCCTAAATTCTCCGTGGAATGATGAGCAGAAATGCACTACATTGATTCCATGAATTGATTCCCCGGTCTCTCAAATACAGGAGGTTACTAATGCGCGTTGTTTCCATTCTTTCGTTCACTCTCATCCTTTCAGCTCTTACTGCTCCCTCATCTGCCCAGGGCACGAACGATGCAGACAGAATCATCATGAGAATGCGGCCCGTCTGCAATTACGGCCAGGGTTCGACCGTGCTCGCTGCGTTCGATGTCAAAGCACGAGCTGGCGGCGCCCAGCAACGCATCGGTGGATTTACGATCCTCATGACTTACACTTCCAGCAAGCTTACCTTCCAGGGCGTGGCACAGCGATACCAGTCTCAATACTGGGGTCAGACCTATCGAAGCTATACTTTCGGGCCGAGCATCT
The DNA here is from genome assembly GCA_964448285.1 of uncultured Chromatiales bacterium. GTDB lineage: Bacteria > Bacteroidota > Ignavibacteria > SZUA-365 > SZUA-365 > CAYUWG01. The sequence continues at coordinate 9,979 of CAYUWG010000027.1, read as the reverse complement.
GGTATAACCAACACGCAACATCATCGACGGGGAATGCGCTTCCCCTCCTGCCGTTCTCTCAGGCAAACTGCGGCGGGAATCCCTGCTTCGAACCCTCGACGGACTGCTCCAACAATCCGCTCAACGATGGCTATTATGAAATACTTCGCTATCAATTTCAGGTACTCCCATCTGCCAACGGCGGCGTCAATATCGCGTTCTACAATCCTCTCCCGTTCCGTGCCGGCGTTCAATACCAGCAAGGCCTCGAAGCCACCGCGATTTACTACAGCGACCTGCTGAACAACGGAAACGATTCGATTCTGGTCATTCAGAACATGATCATCCCGGTCGAGTTGGCAGCGTTCACAGCGACCGCGCGCATCGATGGAACCGTGCTTCTTTCATGGAGAACCGACACGGAGACTTCCAACTTCGGGTTTGAAGTCGAACGCGGTGACGGTGTGACGTTCGAACGCATCGGATTCGTGAAAGGACAGGGCACGACCTCCAAACTGACGGAATACGAGTTCGTCGATGCGAAGCCTGTTTCATCACGCGCCGACAACGTCATTTTCTATCGGCTCAAGCAGATGGACGTCGATGGAACCACCGAGTACAGCCCGCTCGCTTCCGCGCAATTGGTCCCTTCCACAATCGGCATCGGGCAGAACTATCCCAATCCGGCCGCAGTCAATGAGCCGACCGTCGTTCCATTCGATCTCGCTGTTCCCGCCACGGTTACGATGAGCATCTATAACTCGCTCGGTCAGAAGGTCGCGACACTCGTCGATGGTGAGCAGCGCAACGCAGGCCGCTATCAGGTGACATGGGATGGGCGTGCGGACAACGGAGCGCTTGCATCCGCCGGTGTGTATTTCATTCGCTTCATTGCCGGTTTGGAAGGCGGCGAATCGGTATCGGCAGTTCGCCAGATTTCGCTCGTGCGATAAGGATATAACAATCCGGCTGATTCGTTCAGCCAACAAAAATTTACTGTGACCTCATGATGGGGTCACAATTTTTTTTGCGAGTTCGATTGTTGAAGAACTTTCTCTTGAGAGGCTCAGAAGAGGAGTTGCTGCGCTTGCTTGACTTTCAAATGGACAGGGATGATATTACGGCAAAGCTGAGAATGAAATGGGCTACTGCTTGAGTGGCAATCATTTCACTCTTCTTCGAGCCGATGAAACACCATGCAGAAAGAAATTCACTTTTGGGCTAAAACAACTCAGGATGGAAAACCTGGACTGTCAGTACATGACCACATGGTAAACGTTGGTTGTGTCGCGAGGTGCATTGTCGATCTCTCACCGAAACTTCTTGAGCGCTTCAAACTGAATGCACCTATCGTTGGTGCACTCGCTGCTCTACATGACATAGGAAAAATCTCTCCCGGCTTCCAACGAAAGTGTGAAGCTTGGCTTGAAGAAAACGGACTTCAAAACATCGACGGAGTTTGTCGTTGGAATGCATCAATGGAGACTGATCATGGGAAGGTGTCGCACAGTGTTATCCAAAAGTTTTTACAAGAAGTGGGTTTCGACGGCGTCACGGCAACCTACCTTTCGGCTATTCTTGGAGGACATCACGGTAAATTGAATCCACCAAATGAACGCGGTTATCAAATTGATAAAATGATTTCAGAAGATCAGAGCTTGAACTGCTCGAGCGACATCGACTGGAACGGTGAACGAAATCACCATGCACATTCTATCTGGCTCCACTTCATGGGAGACGAACAAGCCGTCACTACGATAGAGGACGATTATATTCTTTGGTGGCTTGGCGGGCTTACTTCCGTTGCTGACTGGATTGGTTCAGACGAACGATTCTTTGCTCCTTCGAGAGCAACTGAAGAATACGACCCGAACAACCAAGCTCGGAAGGCTCTCGAAGAAATAGGCTTCCTTCCCCCGTCGTTGATCCAAGGATTGAGCTTCAAAGACGCGTTTGGTTTCGAACCGAATGACATGCAGAAGAAAGCATTTGCTACGATTTCAAGCCCCGGGGTTTACGTCATCGAAGCGCCGATGGGAATGGGCAAGACTGAAGCCGCCTTGTATGCGGCATACAACCTCATGCAAGAAGGAAGGGTGAGTGGAATCTACTTCGCGCTTCCTACACAAGCCACGAGCAATCGCATCCACATCAGGATGAACAAATTTCTTCAGCGCATTTTATCTAATCCACAGAAGAGCAGGCTCATCCATGGAAATTCTTGGCTCATGGATATCGACTATGGAATTCATCCTACAGCGACAATGAAGAAAGAATCAGCAGGAGAAGATGCACGAACAGGAAGAGATTGGTTTGCATCTACGAAACGAGCAATCATCGCTCCTTTTGGTGTTGGCACCGTCGATCAAGCGCTTCTTGGAGTTGTTGCAGCAAAACACTTCTTCGTACGTCAGTTCGCACTCGCAGGAAAGGTTGTGATCATCGACGAAGTTCATTCATACGATCTTTACACGGGAACACTCGTTGATAAACTCATAACGACACTTGAAGGCTTGGGCTGTACGGTGATCGTTCTAACGGCAACTCTCACAGGGAAACGGAGAAATAAAATCGTGTCGGACAAGCATCCAGATACGGATGGAGTTGAACTTCCCTATCCTTTGATCACCGGGAGAATGGAGGGAGTATCATTCGAACCAGTGCCAGCTAATCCCCCAAGTGAGAAGGAAATCAATGTCGATTTTATTGATGAGGAGACTGCAACCCATAAAGCCCTTGATGCAGCCAAGCAGGGTTGTGCAGTGATTTGGATTTGCAATACGATCAGTTCTGCACAAACACAGTTTGGCAGGTTCAAAAATTTCTCACCAAATGAATTTCCGATTGGTCTTCTTCACGCTCGCTTCCCCTTCTGGCGACGCGAAGAATTAGAAAAGGAATGGATGGAGCGATTCGGAAAAGAAGGACATACTCGTTGTGGTTCGATCCTTGTCTCGACGCAAGTCGTCGAACAAAGTGTTGATCTCGATGCGGATTTGATGATCACGCAGTTAGCGCCGACTGATATGATACTGCAACGACTCGGAAGGCTCTGGAGACACGAAAGAAACACGCGACCGTTAAGACAAGCTCAGCTTATGATAATTGAAGAGTCAAAGACTCTCGATGAATTCAAGACAATGAACCCGCAAGAAATTATCACTGCACTAGGAGCTAAAGCAAAAGTATATGCGCCTTTTGTATTGCTTCGTTCGTTGGAGGTTTGGAAGAGCACTACCAATCGACTTGTGATTCCAACTCACATAAGAACGTTGATAGAGAAGACCTATCAGGATCGAGAGGAACACAGTGATTCATGGGATAAGCTTTCGCTTGAGTGGTTTGGATCAGATTCAGCAAAGAAAATCGAAGCCATGAGAAACTGCAATCTCTGGCAAATTGCGCTTGAAGATGAAGAAGGAGTACAAACACGCATGAATGAGATACCGACGGTCTCGCTCGTTCTTTGTCGTGAGATCACCAATCAGCAAATAGAATTTATCGACGGCACGCGAGTGCAATTGACCGACGATGATTTCGTGCTTTCAACCGCGCAAGCAATTCATCGTAATCTGGTGAAGGTTCCGAGACATTGTTTTGATCGTATTGCAAAGCATCAGGCTTTCGAGAAATATCTTTTCGGAGAACAGACCGCAGTGATAGTTGCCGAAAGCGGATATGTCTCAGTGAACGGATTGAAAAACAACGTCCGGCTTTTCTACTCCAATGAATGCGGACTTGTCATTGAAAAATCAAACTGAAAGGAGAAAACATGAATGTTGCCTTTGACCCTTGGATACCTGTGGTTGATACTGCAGGTGAGCGAACGCTGTTGAGCTTGAAGGACGTGATCACCGAAGGAGATAGGTATGTTGATTTCGCCGTCCGACCACATGAGCGTGTTTCGCTTATGCGACTGATTCTTTGCGTCGCTCATGCATCTCTCGATGGTCCGAAGAACTTTGACGAATGGTGTGACGCCCCGAAGCGGATGCCGGAAGCTGTAGCAATGTATTTGGAAAAATGGAAAGACTCATTCGAACTCTTTCATCCTCAGAATCCGTGGTTGCAAATATCGAAATTGAAAGGTGTCGAGAAGGATGGGAAGAACGCAGGACAAACATCTCCTGTAGCGCTTCTGGATTTTGAACTTGCAACAGGAAACAATTCGACATTAGGTGATCACAGTGGGCAATTACCAGTACGTTCGCTTTCGCCGGAGAGGCTCGCGATGGTTTTATTGACTTTTCAGAATTTTTCTTCGGGTGGCGGATCACCGATTGCGCAATGGGAGGATATAAAAACTTCTCAAGTCGGAAATCCAGACGCACCATGCCTATCACAATCAATGGCTCACTGCTTATTCCGTGGAAAAAACTTATCCGAGACTATTCATTTAAACCTACCTGCATACGACACAGTGCTAAGAGTCTATAAGAGCATCACTGTGAAGAAAAAGGAAATCAACTACGAAGGGGTTGGGATCGGAAAACCCGTCTGGGAAGATTTCCCTACTTCACCAGATAGTACCTCCCAAAGTGTTGAGAATGCAACACGTACCTACCTCGGTCGATTAGTCCCGATCTCACGCTGGATTCGTTTGATTGAAAACACCGACAGGATGTATTGCTGTAATGGATTCAAGTATGACACATACAAGGATGGATTCCCTGCGGAACCAACAGCAGCAGTTAGACTGGTAACAATCAGAGATAATAGCGAACGAAAAGTGATTAGTATAGACCCAGTGAAAGCTCTTTGGCGTGAGTTATCAGCGCTCCTTATCAAAAGGACGGCGGATGGTCTTGGTGGACCGATTGCTATGGAGAACGCACCTAATGATTCGGAATTCGATTTTCATGTCTGCGCACTTACTCGCGATCAGGCTTCGATGGACATCGCTCTGGAGTCGGTTTTTCACATCACACCAACGCTCAGGACGAACAGGCTTGTTTATCAAAGTGAAGTTGAGCAAGCCGAGAAAGTATCCGGAAGACTTCGTAGAGCGATTGAACAATATCGAATTTCGATTGATGGTGATTGGCTATCACGGGTGAGGAGAACAGAAGCTAAACAGCAGAACGACCTGAAGAATAAACTCGCCCAGAGTGCCTTTACTTCTTACTGGACAACAGTCGAAAAGAACCTATCGCTTTTAGTAGCCCACATTGAAACGATAGGAACTGATGAAATCGAATCGTCACTTGGTGCGTGGCGTAAAATGCTCGCTCGAACCGCACATGATGCATACCGAATCGCATGTGGACAAGACACACCGCGACAAATGAAAGCCTTTACGATGGGTTATCAGAAACTTATTTCAAACACTGAAAACACAAATTCCAACAACACCGTAAGAAAGGAGGAAGAACATGAATTGGTTGATTGAACGACTCGAAAAACGAAAGGAAGATCGAGGTTTGATGGCGAACCTGCGATGCTTCCTTGTGGAGAACAAGAAACACCGGGCATGGCCCGCATTACATCGCCTCGGCATCGACATTGAGGATGAAGAGGTAAGTCTGGTGGCAGGGTTGTTTGCATCACATCCAGCGAATGCTCAGTCGGGAAATTTTGGCGACACGTGCAGGATGATAGAAAGCAGGAGAGGTGATACTCGCGGTGACGATTCTAAAGTCACGCCGATAGAACGACGCTTCCAACATTTGCTTGCCGCTGAAAAAGGTGACGAGTTGCATCAGCGAGTAACGAGATTGGTGCTCATGGCAAAGTCGCAAGATGTCCCGGTCAACTACGAGCAACTCATCTCAGATCTCCGATGGTGGAATGATAGCGTAAAAACTAAATGGGCTTCCCAGTTCTGGGCACATTCAAAGCCGACTGAAACCGAGGAGGAATTATGAGCTGGTTAGCAAAACTGGAAATCGACAAAGAGACCGCGAGGAAGGAAAGACTCATCGACTCATACGCTTGGCACTGTAAACTCTGGGAGTGCTTCTCGGGAAAGCCGGATGCTTTGCGTACTGAATTAGGTATGCTTACAAGAATCGACGAACTCGAACACAGCTTTCGCGTTTGGATACTCGCGGCAGAAAAACCGCAGAAGCCAAATTGGTGTGAAACAACAAGTTTCTCACTGAAGGAAATCTCACCGACGTTTTTATCACACAGGCATTACGTCTTTGATGTAAGAGCTAATCCGATAAAATCGTTAGTGCAGAAAGGACCTGACGGTGAATCCTTACTGAAGCCGAATGGCAAGAGAAAACCCGGGAAGCGGGTCCCGATCGTGAATCAAGATGAGCTACGTTCATGGATCATCAGGAAAGGCGTTACGCGTTGCAGAGCTCAAGATGGTTCAGATGTGCCGGGTGGTTTCAGCATCGTCGAGGACGTACCACTCGAGATAAGCCCGATGACGGAGAACCATTTTCGAAAGAAGAAAACGAATGAATCTGCATATCATGGCGGCGTTCAATTCAGAGGAACGCTCGAAGTAACAAACCAGGAAGCGTTCATTGAAACGTACCATTCAGGAATCGGTAGCGCAAAAAGTTTTGGGTTCGGTCTGCTGTTATTAGCGCCGATCAATTTGGAATCACAATCATCATCAGGAGAAACATCATGAAACATTTGGAACTTCACATCATTCAGTCAGTCCCTGTATCCTGTCTCAACAGGGATGATCTCAATTCACCAAAGACAGCCGTTTTCGGTGGTGTGCAACGAGCTCGTGTCTCGAGCCAGTCGTGGAAGCGGGCAATACGCGAGTTGGCAAAGGAATTAGACACGAACGGAGTTTTCGAAGCTAATCGTTCCCGACGGATGGTAAGCGAGATTGCAAAAAGACTTGAGGCTGGAAGTCTCGATATAGAATCTGCTGTGATTGTCGCAGAGCATGTCGCGGCTATCGTAGAGATTCTCGATTCAAAACTCGATGTTGACGGTTACAAGAAGATCAAGACGATGATGTTCTTCTCTCCTGCTGAATACGATGCAATTGCCGATGCTGTCACTGAAGAGATCAAGCGATCATCACAACAAGTCAATGAGTTCTCTCAAAAACTCGAAAAGAAGAAACTAGAAAAGACACCAAACGGAGATGAATTAAAGAAAAAACACGAAAAAGAGTTGGAGGACTTAAAGAAAAAGTTGGAGAAAGAAAAGGAGACACTCAAGAAGGCATTCAACAACAAAGCCATCAAGGACGCTATCAAGTCCGTTCAACTCAAAGACGCCGCCGACATCGCTCTATTCGGTCGCATGGTCGCGAATGACCATTCACTAACAGTAGAAGCTGCATCGATGTTTTCTCATGCTCTCTCTGTTCACAAGGCAGACAACGAGATCGACTTTTTCGCCGCTGTTGATGAATTGCAACCAAAGTCAGAAGCAGGGGCTGGACATCCAGGAACATTGGAGTTCAACACAGCGACGTACTATCGCTTCGCCGCTCTCAACCTTGACATGCTTGCAGATAAGGATCACCTCAAATCCATGACGAAGGAAGAACGCAGTTATGTTGTCCGGACGTTTCTCGAAGCGACTATCAAGGCAGTACCTGGCGCCCGAAAGAACACAATGAACGGAAACACGTTGCCTGTTTATGTCTTGGGCGTCGTTCGTGAGAAGGGGCATCCCATTCAACTCGTCAACGCATTCGAGAACCCAGTGCGTAATTCACAGGGGTATGTCTCCAACTCGGTTACGTTACTCAAAGCTGAATACTCGAAGATGAAAGACACATGGGGTATTGAAGCTGTGCATGAAGCTGCAATCCCTGATGTTACTCTCAAAGCTTTCCTCGATGGGATGGTGGCTTATGTCGTCTGAGAGATGCTTTTTAGCAATTCGCTTAGAAGGACCGATGCAATCGTGGGGCTTTGACAGCCAATATAACCGTCGCAATACCGGTTTGATGCCGACCAAGAGCGCAATCGCAGGAATGTGCTGTGCGGCGATGGGATTGGATCGTGGCAGTGACGAAGAGATTTCATTCCTTACTGAATTCAACACTCTACGAATGACCGCCATTGCCATCCCACGAAAAACAAAGCGTGAATTACCTGTGCAACGAATGCAGGACTACCACACAGTGGGAGGAGGTTACGATCCTAATAATCCTTGTGAAGTTGGTCATATCACTGTGAAAGCCAAGGATGGAAAACCGAGAATCGATAATGGCCAAGCGCTTGCAGTTCTCACTCGCAGGCAATATCTCAACGACGCTTCGTTCGGCGTTTTGCTTGAAGGAGAGGCTTCTCTACTTCAAACAATCGCTTCAGCGCTTTCCAATCCTGTGTGGGGAATCTGGTTTGGTCGCAAGACTTGTATTCCATCGGCTCCTGTCTTTGCTGGAATGAAGAGTAATCTATATGATGCGCTAAAACTGCTTATTGGCGAGTCACCAATCGAATCATTCACTCGACAAGAAGAAGCGGAAAACTTTTCTGAAGGTCGTGACTCACTCCCTGATTCGCCGATCTCTTTTGCGATTGATAGGCGATCATTCGCTCCAAGACGAATTCGCATCATTCCCGGTCGTCGGAGTTAGAATGGTTACTAACTACGTCTTTTTCATCGTATGTCTCCGACAGGAGTTGTCGACGATCTATCGACAACTGAGCGAAATGATTCCTAAACCCGTGATGAATTGTCACGACTTGGTTTTTCTGAGTATGGAAACACCAGCCCTTCACTGAATTACTCATCATCATGCTTCCCCCGCTCAAACCCATCCCGATCAAAGAGCGAGTATCGATCGTGTTCGTCGAGTACGGGCAGATCGACGTGCTCGATGGCGCGTTCGTCGTCGTCGATATGAACGGCGTGAGGACACACATTCCGGTAGGCAGTGTCGCTTGCATCATGCTCGAACCGGGCACACGTGTCTCGCATGCCGCCGTCGTACTTGCCGCTCGAGTCGGCACTCTGCTCGTCTGGATCGGTGAAGCGGGTGTGCGTCTCTATGCATCGGGGCAACCCGGAGGCGCGCGCTCCGATCGCCTTCTCTATCAGGCGCGCAATGCTCTGGATGATGATGCACGTTTGAAGATCGTCCGGAAGATGTACTCGATGCGCTTCAAAGAAGACGCGCCTGCAAGACGAAGTGTCGAACAACTGCGAGGCATCGAAGGCGCCCGCGTGCGCAAGATGTATCAACTGCTCGCACAGAAATTCGGCGTCCAATGGAAGGATCGAAACTACGACCCGCACGACTGGGACAGTTCGGATGTCATCAACAAATGCCTCAGCTCGGCGACGGCGTGTCTGTACGGGGTTTGCGAAGCGGCAATACTCGCCGCAGGCTATGCACCGGCGGTCGGTTTCATTCACACGGGGAAACCGCAATCGTTCGTGTACGACATCGCCGACCTCTTCAAGTTCGATACCGTCGTCCCTGCTGCTTTTCGTATCGCGGCACGCGAGCCTGCTCACCCGGAACGAGCGGTACGACTTGCCTGCCGTGATCTCTTCCGCGAAACGAAGCTCTTGAGAACGATCATCCCGACGATCGAAGAAGTGCTCGCCACGGGAGGTTTGCCCGTTCCGAAGGCGCACGAGGAAGCGGTGCCTATTGCCATTCCAAACGATGAGAGGTTAGGCGATGTTGGTCATCGTGGTTGAAAACGCTCCGGCGCGTTTGCGTGGACGCCTTGCGGTATGGCTGCTCGAAGTCCGTTCCGGCGTGTACATCGGCAATCTTTCGCGGCGCGTTCGCGAAATGATCTGGAATCAGATCGAAGACGGAATCGAAAGCGGGAATGCGGTCATGGCATGGGCAGTGAACTCGGAGTCCGGCTTCGACTTCGTGACGCTTGGCGAGAACAGGCGCATGCCGGTGGAATGGGAAGGTGTGAAGTTCGTATCGTTCCACCCTCCGACAGAGAAAAAGCACCTGAATGACCCATGAAGAACGTGATCGAAAAAGTGTTCTTTGACATACGAAAAATCGCGGTAGAAAAATCGACCGCAGTTTCGATCAATGTTTATGGGTAAATTCTTTTAGAGCATTCCCCGCACGCGCGGGGATGAACCG
>CAYUWG010000026.1:0-45047 GCA_964448285.1 uncultured Chromatiales bacterium | reverse complement strand
GGAGCAAAGCCAAAGAACCGTGTCCCAATATGTTTGCTGACTAAGGAGGCGATATTTCTGTAGAGACGATCTTTCTCGAAGTTCAGAGTCAACGATTCGATTGGAGTCGTCTTAGCCATTGATGTCAAGCGACCTATACGGTTGATCTCAATGCCGAGCGCATTCCTATCATTGAGCAGAGCTTCGACGAGAGTCGTGCCTGATCCGGCAAACGGATCAAGTACAGTGTCCCCTGGTTCACTGTATTGCTGAATCAGCCATGTTGCCAACTGTGGGATAAACTTGGCCGGATAAGAATGGAAATCGTGCGTAAGATACTTTGTGTTTGCCTTCCTAAACGTTAGATCGACCGATGCTTCTCGAATGAAGCTCGGTTTTTCGTCCTGCTTGTAAGTAAATGAATCGAACAGATGATGTTGCATTAGATCGGGTTGTACCTTTGCTCTATTGTCATGATACACCCATCACAATTCTATCTGCGTATGGAGGGCAATTTCTTCGAGGACGTTGCTGACGCGAATGCACTCGGCCATATCGCCGGTATAGACGCATGCCTTGCCGCGCGTATGCACTTCCCATGCATAGGCCTCGCCTTGCTCCGGTGTGCAGTGGATGGCTTTCATGAGTTGGACAATCACATCCTCGAACGTATGCACGTTGTCGTTGAACAAAAGAACTTTTGCCGGCTCATCGAGCGTTGTTCCGTCGGTGGTTTCCTGTTCGACGTCGGGCAGTTCAAGCTGCATAGTTTCCATCATTCACTCGCAATCATCATTTCCGGGTCAAAAATAGCACTCCGCGTCTGGGTACGCAATCAAACAAACCTCAGAGAAGCACCATGACTCCCTGGACGTTGCGGAGAAACTCCTTCCGCCGCAGCGCGACCTCTGCGGACTGCACGAACATCTCGATGCGATACGATATGTAGTTGTTCTGGGCTGACGGTCGTTCGCTAATGGTGTAGTCATCTCCATCCTGCTCATAGACAAGTGCCGCTTCGAGACGCTGGGCGAAAGCGCTTTCGTTCCTTGCAATGATGACGACGGGATAGAAGCACGGGAAATGATACCGCTCCTCCATCGCCCGCAATAGTCTTTCTCGCTCGATATCCATATCCACGCCTTTCTCCTTTCCATACTACTTTCTCAAGCGATAGGAATCAAGTGTCGGATGCGCGAAATGCTTGACCGTGCACTCCTTCATAAAGTGACTCCACTGTTTCCAATGTCCGATGATTCCGTATATTGACCACGCATTTAATCCGATTGATACACATGCCCGATATCGATACGATCGTCACATTGCTTCGTTCAGTTGAGCTCTTCAGAGCGACACCGGGAAACTGTCTTCTCCAGCTTGCGAAGGCTGCGACCGAAGTGCGATTCGATGCAAATGAGCGTATCATTCAAAAGGGTGAATCCGGCGATTGCATGTACATCATCCTTTCCGGCAAAGCGAAAGTGCATGACGGCGAACACACCGTCGGGATAATGGGAAAGGGCGAACTCTTCGGCGAACTTTCATTGCTGGACTCCGCACCGCGTTCGGTCTCCGTCACGTCGGTCGAGCCGACAAGACTGCTTCTAATCGACCGCTCTTCGTTTTTCGAAGTTCTCCTTACAAGCGGAGAAGTTCTGAAAGGTATCATAGCCCTGCTTTTGGAACGCATTCGAAATCAAACCGCATCCATCATCGAGCAATTGCGGCTCCGTGAAATCGAGCTGTCCGAGCTTGTTCAGGAGAAAACGAAACACCTCGAAGAGCGAAATAGCGATTTGGCGCTTGCGCTCGATCAGTTGAAAACCACTCAGACGCAACTGATCCATTCGGAAAAGATGGCCTCGTTAGGTGAACTCACCGCAGGCATTGCACACGAAATCAAGAACCCGCTCAACTTCGTCAACAACTTCTCCGAGTTGATCTCCGATCTCACGGTAGAAGCAAGCGAAGCGATTGCAAACGACAATCTCACGATCGATGAGAAACTGACTGACTTGATGGATATCCTTCTCGTCATTCGCGACAACACGCGTAAAATTCAGGAGCACGGCCAGCGCGCGGACCTGATCATCAAGGGAATGCTCATGCACGCGCGCAAGCCATCCACCGAAAAGGAGATCGTCGATATCAACCAGATGTTAGAGAAGGACGTGCACCTCGCATACCACGGATGGCGCGCACACGATACATCGTTCAACGTCCGCCTGGAGCAAGAGTACGAAGCGAATCTCCCCCAGGCATCGGTGATCCCGCAGGATATCAGCCGCGTCTTTATCAACCTGATCAATAACGCCCTTTATGCTGTTCGTGAAAAGCAAAAGGGTATCAAACAGGGATACCATCCGACCGTGAGGATCAGCACGACACATCGGGCAGACAAGATCTTCGTACACATCAGAGACAACGGTACAGGGATCCCCGAGAGCGTCAAGGAAAAAATCTTCGATCCGTTTTACACGACGAAACCGACCGGTGAAGGAACGGGGCTCGGACTATCGATCAGCTACGATATCGTAACCAAGGGACATGGTGGATCGATTCGTATCGAATCCGAACCAGGTGAGTTCACAGAATTCATTCTGACAATTCCCGTAAAAGGGTAACCTTTTCGTCGTTCATCCACTCATTCTAATCGGAATGTTTGATACGTTCTGATTTGAATCCTGAAATCAGTTTTCTCAAGCCTTGACACTTCTGAGATAAGCCATAGATTCACTCAACAAATAGCTACTGGAGGTACAGATGAGCGTTCGTTTCAGTATTGCATTGTTTCTTTCAATTGCGCCATTGTCGGTGTTTGCACAAGGGAATATCGATTGGGAGGAGCTGTGGAAGATAGAGCATCCGACAACGACGAACGGTCCGTATGGATGGATGGTCGGTCCCGCTCAATACACAGGTTTAGCGTACGATAAGTGGAGAGATGTCGTTTATGTCGTAAATCCGAAATTCTGTGTAAGTGGTCAGACAGCAATCGCTTGTCCGACCATACGGGTTCTTGAGGCAGCGACTGGTGCCATCAGTACGCGTATCGGGAGACACTATCAGACAGGTCTTCCAGGGGAGCTCCCTGTTCCACCGGACACCGTAATCATGGGAACACTGGGTTGGCCGAATAACAGTTATGGAGGAACGGATAATGGAAAATTCGGCCTCTATAAAATCGACCTCGATGACACCGGTCGGATTTTTGCGTGCAATCTCGTCAGCCCGATCTATGGAATCTGTTTCCCTGGCCCACCACCTTTCTGCGACCCGGTGTACCTCAGTCAAGGACCGTTCCGCGTGTATCGATGGGCTACGCCTTCAGATGCTCCAATTCAGGCATATGTAACGTTGACTCCACAACAAACGGACATTGGGACATTCGGTCAGAGTGAAATGCCTTGGTCTCGTTGGGGCGATGCCTTTGAAGTAGTAGGAGCGTTTCGAACATATGGATCACCTCCGATTACCGTAGATAGTGTGAAGATGTATGTTTCGACCGGAAGTTTTTCAGGACAATCGATCATGAACCGAGAGATATCAGCGATTTTTACTGACGATAGATTCCTCCGACCTGAGAATAAGTTTGGCAATCCGGTTCAGTATCGACTTGGGGCAATACTCACATCGTTGCAACAAGGACTCTCATCACATGGCCTTGCGGCAACAGGATCATCCTGGACCGACAATCTCTGGATGGATAGCAACGTTGGCCAGGTATATTTCAGGCCGATAGCTACGGGAAATACGACGTTCCCTACAACCATCCCTATGAACTTCAATCCGCCGCAAGGCCTCCCCGATGACACCCTAACGGGTACCGGCAAATCCGGTGCCCTTGCCTACTTCGAACTCGGCGGGCAAAAGTATCTCATCTGCGCGGACGGCCTCCCGTCCAACATCGGCAATCCGGGGCAACCGAATTTCAGCACCCGAGCGCGTGTGATGAACGTGACCGTTCAAGGCCAGGAACATCGCGAGCCGGGATTAGGAAACACGCCATTCATGCTCGGCAACACACAGCATTCAGCCGGTGGGGGAACAAACAACTACATCGCGGACGTCGATTACAAAATCGAGTATGATTCAAGCTCGCAAAAGTATCATCTCATTCTGTTCGTTCTCATGTCCCACAACGGTATCGCGGCATATCGCTCACGGCTTTCATTCTGGCCCGTTGAACTGCAAACGTTCAGAGCGGACGTCGAAAAGGACGATGTGCGCTTGTCCTGGATAACGGCAAAAGAGACCGGAAGCCTCGGATTCGAAATTCAGCGGAGCTTCAACGGTGGTACGAACTGGGAGCGTATCAGCTTTGTCGAAGGCAAAGGAAGCACTTCGATTGAAAACAGATACGAATACATCGACCCCATCACGGATGTCCATCGCAATATCGGATTGGTTCACTATCGGCTCATTCAAATCGACGTCGATGGCGGGACCGAGCACTCGCCGATCGTGAGTGCACGAATCGCCGCTTCGACGAAAGATTTCGAATTCCTCCCGCACACGATCCAGCCTGCATCAGCACCGAAAATTTCATTCGCGATGAAGGAAGCCGGGCACGTCACTTTGAAGCTGTACTCCATGCTCGGAGAAGAACTTGCCACGGTAACAGATGGGTGGCGTAGTGCCGGCGTACACGAGCAATCGATTGCATCGCCGCTTCCATCCGGCGTGTACCTCTGCATGGCGCAAACAGCGAGCGGAGCTTACGTAACGCGTTTCGTACTGACACGATAATCCACTGAAGGATTCCTGGTGATGAAAAAGCTTATCGCATTCTGTTTCGCACTGCTCATCGTTCTTCCGATTGAGACCAGCTCACAAGGCAATATCGATTGGGAAGAAATGTGGGTGATTCCACATCCGTTATCATCGAATGGGCCTTTCGGATGGATGTATGGCAAACAGCGTTATACAGGCATCGCGTATGACAAATGGCGGAACGTGGTGTACATCGTCAATCCGGAAATGTGCGGGCCGAATGGAGATATTCCATGTCCAAAGATTCGCGTGTTGAACGCTGAGACCGGATATATCAGCACGACAGTCGGACGTGAATATGGAACAGGTTTACCGGGCTTGCTCCCCGTTCCGCCGGATACCATCGTTACAGGAGTACCCGGATGGCCGGACAGCAGCTATGGCGGTTTCATGAAAGGACGGTTTGCGCTTTACAAAATCGATCTCGACGATGAAGGCCGCATCTACGTCTCGAATCTCGTCAGTCCGATCTGGGGCACATGTATCCCCGGGCCGTTTCCGAACTGTGATTCCAATTATCTCAAACAGGGACCGTTCCGCGTCTATCGTTGGGGCGCGCCTTCTTCAAGTCCGGTGCGCGTTTATACAACGCTGAACGCAAATGCGAGCGCGGTCGGCACGCCTGTGAGCAGTGAGATGAACGCATACCGCTGGGGCGATGCCTTTACCGTTGTCGGCAAGCGTGAAAACATGCAACCCATCGTTGTCGATAGCGTGCGCATATTCGTCTCCGGCGGAAAGTATCTCGACACGTTGAGCGGAAATCCTGAATTGAACCTCATCATCACGGATACGAGGGCGAACAGACCGAGCAACGGCTTCGGCTCGGCAAAGCTCGACCATCGCTTAGGTGCGCGCTACACATCTGCTCCAGGATTTGCTGCACATGGCATCGCGCCAACGGGTGTATCCTTTCTCAGTGATATCTGGACGGATCGCAACGATGGACCCGCGATGAGAAACACACTCTCGTTCCCCGGACTGCCTCCGCAGAATATTCCGCTCACATGGAATCATACGATTCCTGAAAACTCCGTTATTGGAACCGGGAAATCAGGGCCGATAGATTTTTTCGAAGGATGTTTTGGAGAGAAATACTTTATCTGTGCTGACGGCAATGTTGAAGACACAAGCAGTGCATTGAATAACCATACAAGAGCTCGTGTCATGATCGTGACGACCTTAGGGCAAGAACATCGGAAATCAGGATTAGGTGACACACCTTTGCTTGGCAACAAGAAAATGGATCTTATATCTCCATATCCCAACTACATCTCCGATGTTGATTACAAAATCGATTTCGACCCCATCAATGGGAAACCGCATATGACGCTATTTGTACTCATGTCCAACAACGGAATAGCTGCGTTCAGGTCTCGAATGCCAATTTGCGGGTGGATACCCGTCGAACTTCAGTCGTTCACCGGTTATGCCCGGGATGGCAATATCCGATTGGAATGGAATACTGCTTCCGAAACGCAGAACTACGGATTCGAAATTCAGCGGAGCTTCAATCGGGGTGCGCACTGGGAGCGCATAGGATTCATCCGTGGCAATGGGACAACGACACTGGAAAACCGATACGAGTACTTCGATCCAATTACCGACGTTCATAAAAATGTTGGCTCCGTGATCTATCGCCTGAAGCAAATCGACATCGATGGGAGATTCGAGTACTCACCCGTTACTTCCGTTTTCGTATCAGGGGGAGATCGTGCCTTCGAATTTTTACCGGCCACGAATCACTCGCTACCTCCATCTCGCATCTCCTTTTCCCTAATAGAAAGCGCACATGTTACGATCATGCTCTATTCCCTCTTAGGCGAAGAACTCGGAATCCTTACCATCGGCTGGATGGCTTCCGGAATACAGCATGTTGACATTCCCCTCCGGCTTCCATCGGGCGTGTACCTCTGTATTGCGCGTGTGAACGGCGTCTCATACACGACCCGGATTCCTGTTATTCGGTAAAACCGCTTTCATGTCGTGGGTTTGTTTTCAAAGGCTTGGTTTCTACCTTGCTTGGAATGATGTGCGTTTCACATACTTGTAACACCAATAACATGGCGAAGAAAGGACATGAATGAACAACGAACATCCTCCATTAAAAGGCCGGCGAAGCTTTCTTGCCCGAGCGACCGCTATCGGCGCCGGTGCACTCGTCGCGAACGCCGCACTCCCTGACCTTCTCTCTGCGCTTCAGGATGGGAAATCCGAAGTCCTCGCAACTCTCAAGTTAGCCGAACACAAAGAGCTTGAAGCCGTCGGTGGTTGGAAGCTCATCAAGGACACGCCGAAAGGTGACGTTCTCATCGTGCGCAGCGCAGAAAAGGAGATCACCGCGATGAGTAACATCTGTCCGCACAAGGAGTGCAAGGTGAAAGTCAAGAATGAGGAGATGCTCCAGTGCCCGTGCCACAAATCGGCATATAAACTCGATGGGACGTACATCCACGGCCCGTCGAAAAAGAGCTTGACCAAATTCACGCTCGTCGAAAAAGACGGCGTTATCACAATTACGGAGTGAAGGTATGAGCGATTCAACGTCACGGCGCGGTTTCATACGGCAGACGATCGGCACGGCTGGCAGTGCATTTCTCATCAGTCCATTACTTGCGTTGACCGGATGCGAAGAAACTGTCTTCAAAACGACTCCCACTTCTCCCGACACCGGCTTGACCATCGAAGGAAACTTCGTGAAACTCGATACCGGAAACGCGAACTACGCGATCCTCCGCACGGCAAACGGTTTTGCGCGTTTCGTGGCGTTGGGCAGGAACGTTATGGTCTTTCGCATCAGCGATACGGAGGTCTCTGCATTGACGACCGTTTGTACGCATCAGGGGTGCGACCTCTTCCCCGGCGGATCCAGCAACAGTGCAATGCTCGATTCAACGAAAGTGCAGTGCGGGTGCCATGGTTCAACCTTCGATATCACGAACGGAAGTCGTTTAGCCGGCCCGGCGACATCAGGGATTCAGAAATTCCCAGCTACCGTCAGTGGAAACACGATTACTGTAGAACTGAGCTGAGGTCAACATGAAACGGTTTCTGGTTCTCTGTGCCCTCTCGTCTATTGTCATTTCCAGCGATGCAGTGGCGCTCCCAAGATATTCCCTGATGACGGGTTTGAATTGCGCGTCATGCCATGTCAGTCCGAACGGCGGCGGGCTGCGAACGGAAGGTGGCTGGAATGTGAGCAAGATGTACGGGCTTATTCGCCCTGAGAAGACATTCCTCGCACCCCTGTACAAAGCCGAAAGCAACACGCTGTTCAATGAAGACATTTCTTGGGGTTTTGACATTCGGAATCAGATTGCAAAACGAAGGAGAGTTCGGGACGGCAAGCTGGAATTCTACCGGTCTTCTTTCAACATGCAGATCGCGCCTTACGTCACTTACCGGCCTATTGAGGGTGTGGCTATCGGTGGAAATTTCAATATCGTAGAACCACTCTATCCCGAACAACAGCATTTCCTCGCAAGCGTCGCTTACTCACCCGCTGAGATGTTGACGGTACAAGGTGGATTTCTCCTTCCTGATTTCGGCGTTCAGCATGATGATCATACGGTGTTCACTCGCGACAAAATTCGGATGAGGCGCCATTATCAGGAACTCGGCGCGGACATTCATTTCACACCCATCGAATGGATCAAAGCTTCTGTGGGAATTTTTCGTTCGGAGAATCGGCATGACGCGGTGAATGCCGTCGCGGAAAAAAGAATGATGACCGCTCTCAAGCTGCAAGTTCAGCCCGTGAGCTATGAGTGGGACATCAATTTCCTCCTCGGAGGATCTGCACTGCTTCAGGCCGGTCAGGATGCATTCTCAGCTTACGCAGGATTCGGTTGGATAGACCGCGCTAATCTGCTCGCAGAGTATGTCACGACAAAAACGCAAGCGACGTTCGGGACTTTCGAACCGAAACAGGAAGTGTTCTCGATCTTTGCAGCAGTGGATATCCTCAACGGCCTGACATGGACCGCACGTTACGAAGAAAGCAAACTGGAAACTGCCGCCGACAGACACGAGATCGATAAACAATGGGTTGTCGGTTTCGAGGTGTTCGTACTTCCCTTCGTGGAACTTCGACCCGAATACCGCTGGCTCGATACACCGCATTACCGGCTGGCACAATACACACTACAGACTCACATCTTCTACTGACGGAGGACTGATCATGGAACTTATCTTTGCGCAAAATCACGAAGCGATGTCGCATCTCCCCATCGCAGCTTCTGTTCTCGCTGCAATAGCGGCAATCGTCCTGCTCTTTGTCGTGAAGAAAGAGCTCAGATTCATGTGGGCGGTTCTCGCCATCGTCGCGATGGCTACGGCGGTCCCTGCTGCACTCACCGGTATCATGGCAGCGAAGGGGCGTCTCTACATCGATGAAGGTTTCATTGTCAATGACGAACCGGAAAGCGCAGACATCAAGACACATCAGACGCTGCAAGTTTCCGGGTTCGTGGTTTCCATCGTACTCGCCGTCCTTGGCTATCGAAGTCTGCGCGGAAAGGAATCGAACAAATATTTCGTCGCAGCTGTGTCGGTTGCTCTTGCGCTACTCTGGGGAATCGGGAGTCATGTAGGCGGAAAAGCGTTGTGGTCACCGGAAACGTTTCCTGCATATGAACACCTCTTGCCCGAGAACCGGACGGAATAATCCGCTTTGGTCGGTATCGGCTTCGTCCGTATGTTTGCAACCGGAGTTTGTGAAACCACACAGGAGCATACCAGCTCACATTGACACAGAATAATCGCTTCCTTCTCCTTGACGTCATGCGCGCAGTCGCGGTCTTCATGATGATTCAGGGACATTCGATAGACGCCCTCCTTTCCCAAGACTACTACTCTTCCGACTCATTCCTCTTCATGCTCTGGCAATTTGGAAGAGGATTGACTGCGCCGATTTTTCTCTTCGGTTCCGGTTTCGCGTACGTGCTTGCGAGCAGGAGAAAGGCGATAGATGGGAAACTCCCGGCTTCAGTCTTATTCAAGCGCGTGCGCTGGATCGCCGTTCTCTTTCTTATTGGGATGCTCATGCATATCCCATCAGCGACGCTCGATGGATTGCAACAGGCTTCCCCCGAGCAGTGGTCGCATTTCTTTCAGGTGGACGTTCTTCGATTGATGGCGGTGACGCTGCTTGGCCTTCTCGTCGTTCTGATCACAGCGAAGAATCTTACGTCGCTTTTCAGGACATCTGCGATCATCACTCTTGCGATCGTGCTTCTTTCTCCGTTGATGTATGCGATACCCTGGAAGTCGTTCGCGCACGAATCCATCGTGGGCTACCTCTCGATGGAGACTGGCTCGTTCTTCCCCATTTTCCCATTCGGTGCATATCTCTTTGCGGGCGCAGCAACCGCATCACTTCATCTGCAATGGAAGGAAGCCGGAAGAGAGCACGTCTTTTTGAAAAACCTCTCACTCGGCGCCTTCGCATTCCTCGCGATTCCAAATCTCCTCTTCATGACGATGCACGTGCAAGGGAGCTTCGATGGATCAAGCCCGCTCCTCTTTTCAAGCCGGCTCGGTATGGTCATGTTATTATGGGTAGTGGTCGGTCTGTTGCTTCGCCGTGTAAACTCTCTCCCTGCAATTCTTCCGCGCATCGGTCAACACACTTTACTGATTTACGTCTCACATGTCGTTGTCCTTTACGGATGCGCATGGTTTCCAGGAATACGTCAGTTGTACGGAAAGGAGTTCGAACTCTCTCCAGTGCTCGGCATCATCGTACTCATCGTCGGTGCATCAGCCCTTCTCGCATGGACGATGCATTTCGCGAAGACGCACCGCATCAGCTATTACAGACTTGCTCCGTATGCCGCGATGGTGCTGCTGACCGTTTTCAGTCTCGTCGCCTGATTTTTCTACGAATTTTCTTTACAGGGAACGCTCTATAAAAGCGCTTTGACGTCTGCTTCTATAACAGAGCGGGGTTGCAACCCGACGTAGGATTTCACGACGGCGCCTGAGCGATCGATGATGAATGTTGTCGGAATGCTTCGAATGTTGCCGTATCGCATCGACACTTCCTCCGTTCCGATAAGCACCGGATAGTTGATCTCCCACTCTTTGACAAAAGCCGTCACGAGTGAATGCTCATCGAGTGCGATGCCGACGATCGTAAGACCGTCATCGCCATACTCATTCTGAAGGTCGATGAAATCCGGAATCTCCCGTTTGCATGGTCCGCACCACGTTGCCCAGAAGTTGAGCAGTATGACGCGTCCCTTGAAATCATCGATCGAGACCAAGTCGCCATCGATGTCCGCCAATTCGAATGAAGGCGCAGGATTCTCAGCTTGCTCGCTACTGAGAGCCGATCGTTCACCCGCGTCATTCTGTCTCATGATCATGTATGCGGCGAAGAGGATTACTGCAAAGGTAAGAGCCATTACTATCGACCTGTTCATTCCTTTTCCTTCATGATTTGATTGAAACTCGATTCATGCGTCACCTTCGACGCTACAGTTTGATGCAATGAGAGAGACATGGATGCATCACTCCAAGATAAAACCCAATCCGCTCAGTATTCCGTCCCAGATTTTACCAGTTGATGGGATAACGCATGATGAAAATTCCCTTCGAACGGGATATTGCGTTCGATATGCGGCAAACCGTTTTCCACTATCGATATCGTTTTTGAGGATATCACGAAGCACCTGATCGTCCCTTCGGATATCATAGGCTTGTGATATCGTTTCTTTGAATGACGAAGCGAGTTTGAGTTGGAGATGCTCCCCAACGCATTCTCTCCACTTCTCAGAAGTCCATTCGGGAATCACGCCAAGAAACGAAACGAGTGCGTCATAGACCATCTTCGCGCCACGGACCTTTCCCTCAAACGAATGCCCTGCGATATGCGGAGTGAGAACATCTGCTAGTCCCGCATACTCCACACTGACGTTTGGCTCGTGTTCGAACACGTCTAAAACGACATGCGTCCCATTTCTCTTGAGTTGGTGAAGTGCATTCATCGTGACAACTCCGCCGCGAGCAGTATTGAAAAAGATCTTCGTGTTCGTCATCATCTTCGCAGCGTGGCTATCGATCAGGCCAATCGTTCTGTGCACTCCTTCCGTTGTCAGCGGTACGTGAACCGTCACGATATCTGCGTTGAGTGCTTCGTCGATGCTTGTGAATTCGCCTGAGTCGCCACGCTCCGCTCTTGGTGGGTCGCACAAAATCGTTTTCATCCCAAGACGCTGCGCCATCTCTACGACGATACTTCCGACCCAACCGACACCGATGATTCCAATGGAGAGCCGTGGGAGAATGAACTCCGGTTCTTCGAGAAGTTCGATCATGCCCGCAAAGACGTATTCGGCAACGGAACGCGCATTACTGCCGGCTGCCGAAGCAAACCCTATGTTCCGCTCCTGTAGATAATTCATATCGACGTGATCGGTCCCACTCGTCGCGGTTGCGATAAATTGTATGAGCGAATCATTCAAAAGCATCCGATTCACTGATATGGTAGAACGGCACAAGAGAATATCCGCATGCTGTATTTCTTTCTTCAGCGCAGCATAATCTCTCGAGTCGAATTGGCGCACCTCTCCTATATGCTTGGCCGCGTCTGAGGCGAACGGAATAGCTGTATCGGCAAGAATGATCATGGATTAATTTTATGAAAGAAATGCAGAATACGGCGTTGGGGTGTTGACATTGTTCTCGCTGTGATATAACATGCGTTCACAATTTAGGGAACACCAGTATTACTTCTTCACCGGAATACACTATCGCAGTTGTTACATCATCCTTTCACATTTACAGGAACCATGCAATGAACAGACGAAGCTTTCTCACAGCGTCGGGACTTGCGCCTGCCGAAACGAAGCAACCGCCGCTTGACGGGAAGTCGCTCATCCAGAAAGAACTCGATGAGCGCGAGGGAAGCTTGAAGGGCCGCATCGAGCCCCTCGCCCTCCCTCGTCGAACGACCGCCGGACTTGAGCCTTGGGTACCGTCTCCACAGGAGCCTTGGGACAGACAACGCGCAATCTACTTATTGAGACGCACGTTGTTCGGAGCGAAGAAGGAAGAGATCGATCTCGCATTGACGAAGTCTCCCGGCGAGGTCGTGGATATGCTTCTCGATGAAAGCAAACCGCTGCCTCCGCCGCCGGGAAGCTGGGTGAACCAGAACTATTCGTACGATCCGAATCCTGCAGGAGATCTCATCAACAATACCTACTTCTCCGAGATGCGACGGTGGTGGATGGATTTAATCATCAACCAGGACTTTTCGATTCGCGAGAAAATGGTCGCCTTCTGGCACGACCACTGGGCAACCGAATACACGGTCGTCAGGCAGCCGCATTACAACTACTGGTTCATCAACATCTTCCGCGAGAACTTTCTCGGAAACTTCAAGGAGATGGTGAAGAAGGTTGCCGTTACCCCGGCGATGCTCGTGTATCTCGACGGTCAGTACAGCACGAAGTCGCGACCGAATGAAAACTATGCACGCGAACAAATGGAACTCCATACGCTCGGTGAAGGACAAGGCTATACTGAGGATGATATACGGCAAGCATCACGCGCATTGACCGGGTGGACTCAGCAGAGACTCGGACAGTTACCTAACGGACAATATGAGTATCATCCAAAGGATGCCATCTTCATCCCTGCTCGGTACGATGACACGGAAAAGACCTTCATGGGACAAACCGGTCAATGGAATTATGAGGACATCGTCAATATCATTTTTAGGGAGCGTGAAGAGATCGCCGCAAAGTTCATTTGCCGAAAGCTCTATCGTGAATTCGTTTACGAGATCGCCGACGAGACGATCATCGAAGGACTTGCGAACATCCTTATCGCGAACAACTGGGTGATCAAGCCCGTGATGGAGACGCTGCTGAAGAGCGCGCACTTCTTCGACAAAATGAACATCGGCGCGCACATCACATCGCCGTTGGAAGCATATGTCGGCGCTATTCGCACACTGGAGATCCCACTCACAAGCACGAACGTGCTCATGGACGTTTTCAACACGTGCTCGCTTCAGGGGCTTCAGATTTTGGAGGCTCCGAACGTCAAGGGCTGGCCGGGGTACCGTGCGTGGGTTTCTGCAAGCCGCCTTGCGACACGTTGGAATTCCACCGATTTGCTGATCGACGACTCGAAGAAGCCTGTCGGCAGCCGCAAGTTCAATTTCGATCCCGTCGCTTTCATCACGAAAATCTCCGATCCGAACGATGCAAAGAAAATCAACCAAGCCGTGATAGACCTCCTCTTCGATATCAAGCTCAACACATACCAGACGGAAGTGCTGCTGAATAAATTCCTCACCGGCTGGAAGGACTACGAATGGGATATCAACAACCCCGGCGCACGTGATCGCTTGTACACATTGTTCAAAGCGGCGCTCCGCAATAACGAATACCAGCTCACCTAATCCACCCTGAACACGAAACAAATCAAGGATGAAAACTATGAGACGCAGACACTTCATCAAGACTTCCGTTGCAGCCGGGGTGGTTTCGAGCACATTCGGCAATCTGTTCGACCCGCTTTCCGTGCGTGCATACGCGAACGGTCCACTGTTCGCCCGACTCGCCCACGCGGCAGGCACTGGTCGCGTGCTTGTCATCATTCAACTCGATGGCGGCAACGACGGCTTGAACACCGTCATCCCCCATCAAGACCCCCTGTATAACCAGTATCGCGGGACGTTGGCAATCACCAACCCCATCCGTATTACCGACACTCTCGGATGGCATCCGATCATGACGCCGTTCGATGCGATGTATCAGAATGGCGAAATCGCGATCGTGCAGGACGTTGGATATCCGAACTCCAACCGTTCGCACTTCCGCTCGACCGACGTGATGTTTTCCGCAAGCAACAACAACAGCCCGCCGGATCAAAACACTTTCATTTACAACGGGTGGGTCGGGCGATATATGGATTTGCTCTACCCGGATTATCCCGACACTTCTCCGGTCCATCCGATGGCATTGCAGATCGGCAACACGACCGGATTGCTGCTCGAAGGCTCCAAATATCCGATGGGCATGGCGGTCAACGATCCGATCTCGTTCTACAATATCATTTCGGGAACGGATGTCAGCGGCTCCGAAAAACCCGACCTCGGTACCCCTGCCGGACTCGAACTCGACTACATCCAACGAGTCTCCGCTGAGGCAATGGCCTATGCACTTCCAGTGCGGGATGCATTCAACTCCGTTACGAACAGGGCTACATACACACCGGGTGTCGTTTCCGACCGTTTGAAAATCATTGCGCGACTCATTGCGGGTGGTCTCGAAACACCCGTCTATGTCATTTCGCAAGGCGGTTACGATACCCATACGCAACAAGCCACCCGACATCAAAACCTGTTGCAGGAACTCACGCGCGGAGTCTCAACCTTCTTCGATGATTTGAAGCAGTTGGGAGTCGCAGACCGGGTTGCATTGATGACGATTACCGAGTTCGGTCGGCGCGTCGGTGCAAACGGTGACGCAGGCACGGATCACGGAACTGCTTCGCCGATGTTCTTCGTCGGTCCGAAAGTCTATGGGGGATTGTTCGGGAAGGAACAGGATCTGGCTAACCTTGACCGGCTCAATGATCTGAAACATCAGTTCGATTTCCGACAAACGTATGCCTCGGTGCTTCGTCAGTGGTTCGGCGTGAATCCTTCCAATGCAGCAGCGATTCTGAAAGGCGAGTTCGAGACTCTCGCGCTGTTCGATCCTGCGCCGGTCGGAGTGAACGGAACGAGCGGACCTGCTGACTTCGCGCTGCATCAGAACTTCCCGAACCCTGTTGCCATTACGTCAACGACGCAAATCCCATTCACTACTCCGGGCGGCAGGACTTCCGTTCGCGTTTATAACATGCTCGGCCGCGAAGTAGCCACGCTTACCGACCACGACTACGCTCCGGGCAAGCATAACGTCACGTTCAATCCCTCGCATCTTTCGAGCGGCACGTACATCTACCGCTTGGAATCGCGCGGCCGCGTCGAATCACGCACGATGGTGGTGACGAAGTAGCTCACCATCGTATCACATTTCGATATGGAAGGCGCTCATCCGGGCGCCTTTTCTTTTCGATTCAACCAATCGAAAGAATGGGAACCGTCGTTCAGCCAATAATGACTTGACATTTAGCGCATATTCCCTTAGACTGGCACAAGTTTTTTCCCACTAACCGAAAGGTCGCCGATGGCTCTCATTTCTCCTTCGATAAGAAAAAATCCAACGGTTCATGGCATTCCACCAAGTACAGCCCGAGTCCGAAGCTTGAAAGGAAATCCAGATGCGCTTCCGCGACCCCGTCGGACAACTGCCGGACTCGAGCCTTACACACCAACGCCGAATGAACCGTGGGATAACGTACGGGTGAAACACCTTCTACGAAGGACGTTGTTCGGCGCGACGAAGCAGCAGATCGATACCGCGCTCACGATGCAACCCGCCGATGTTGTCGATATGCTGCTCACGACGAATTCGACAACGACAACGGAGCCGAGCTTCGTTCACTCGAATTATAACTTCGGGAATGAGCCGTTAAATCGCCTTCAGCGCGGCGAAGTGACGCGCTGGATTCTCCGGCAGATGATCGAGCAGGACTTCAGCATACGGGAGCGAATGGTTCGGTTCTGGCGTGATCACTTCATCATACGCGAAGACAAAGTCGTTCAACCGCAGTTTCATTTCTGGTTCGATGACCTGTTCAGAAGGAATCCCTTTGGAAATTATCGGGATCTGCTCAACGGCGTATCGAAAAGCGCCGCGATGCTCGTTCAACATTATGGCTATCACAGCACCAAAACCCGTATCTATGACGATCATGCATACGCTGTGATCCACTATCACACGATGGGGGAAAGTGCATCGTTCTCAGAACAGGATGTTCGCGAGGCTGCCCGCGCTATGACCGGCTGGACCATACGCCAGATTTCGCCAGGCGTCTATCATCCCTACGAGACTGCCTTCTATCAAAGCCGCTTCGATGCCACAACGAAAACCTTTCTCGGTAAAAGCGCCGTCTGGAAGATGGAGGATATCGTGAATCTCATCTTCAGCGAACGACCACAGGATACAGCCCGATTCATTTGCCGAAAACTCTATCGCTCGTTCGTCTATGAAGAAGCCGACGAAACGATCGTACAACAGATGGCCGACCTGCTCATTGCAAACAACTGGTTTATCCTGCCAGTACTCTCTGCGCTTCTGAAGAGCGCTCACTTCTTCGATAGAGCGAACATGGGCGGTTTAGTGACAACACCACTGGAGTATTTCGTCGGAATGCTCCGATCACTGCGAATCACTGCATCGGATACAGTCTGTGAGGAAGTGTTCAATGCACTTGCCGGTATTGCACAACCTCTCCTTCTCCCACCAGAGGAAGGCTGGGCCGGGTATCGTTCATGGCTCAATTCCGGGTCGCTCATAAAGCGGTTACAGTTCCTGATTTCAGTGATCGACGATGAACTGAAATCACCACCCAATCGGAAGTTCAATTTCAATGCTGTTGATTTCATAAAGACGATCTCACAACCGAACGACGCGAAAGTCGTCAATCAGGCAGCGATCGATTTCTTTCTTCCACAACCGATCAACCAGACTCGCACAGCAGTTTCTTTCGGGAGATTACTTAGTGGATGGAAAGACTATGAATGGGATATCAACAATCCCGGCGCTCCCGATAGAACGAGGATCCTCATCAAACACTTATTGTCACAACATGACGCAAACCTTGTTTGAGAAAAGGAGATGAAAACTTGAAACGACGATCTTTCTTAAAATCCACTCTCGCTACGGGACTTTATACCGGCATCAGTCCGTATCTCAAACCGATTCACTTCACCACCGAAACGGGTCAAGCCGCAGCAACACCATCGTGTCGCGTACTCGTCCTTATCCATCTCGACGGCGGAAACGATGGCATCAATACCGTGATACCCTATACCGACCCTCTGTATGAGCAATTCCGTCCGAACCTGAAAGTCACGAACCCCATTCCGATTTCAAGCTCGCTTGGATTCCATCCAAGCCTTCAACCGCTCGAGACATTCTATCGACAAAACGAGATGGCCATCATACAGGATGTGGGATATCTTAATCCTGATTTGTCGCATCAACGAGCGGAAGAGATTCTTTTTTCTGCGAGTGACAATACTCTTCCGAGCGATCCCAAAGCACACTTGCAAACAGGATGGATCGGCCGCTTTCTCGAAACACTCTACCCGGATTATCCCAACGTCAGACCGGATCACCCGCCGGCAATCCTTTTCAATGACTTTTCCAACATGCTCTTAGAGGGGAATCGCTCATCGATAGGGCTGACTATGAGGGACTTCCAGGCGTTTATTGATACCGCTTGGTTTTTCGATGCAACGGGAGTTGAATACCTCACAGGTAACGTCGCATACAACAGTGAATCGAACTACGTAGCCGAGATTCATCACGAGATGCAAAAGCAGTTCTTCCGCATTCGGGATGTGTACCGAAACACGACGAACAAAGTCACCCACAGCTATTCTCCCATCGGTCAGGCCGCAGCGGTGATTGCCCGACTGATTGCGGGAGGTTTCGAAACACCTGTTTATGCACTCAACTTCAGCGGCTTCGATACACACTTCGCACAAGTATGGCAGCATGGCAACCAACTGAGTATCCTTGCACAGGACGTCGCAAAGTTCTTCGAGGACCTACATCTTCTTGGCATCGCCGATAAAGTGATGGTGATGACGACGACGGAATTCGGCAGGCATCCGAAGGAGAATTTCGATATCGGAACAGAGCATGGAACGTGCGCACCGATATTTCTTATCGGTCCCGAAGTCAACGGCGGGCTTTACGGCAGCGCTCAAAATCTCTCCGATCTCGACGAGAATGGCAATCTCAAACTCCAACACGATTTCAGAAGCGTCTATGCCTCCGTGTTGCAAAACTGGTTCGGGCTTACGCCATTACAGTCGTTCGATATTCTCAACGGCGACTTTCCCGTCATCCCGATTTCATCTCCGTGTGGGCCGGTATCTGTCGAAGAATTTCCAACATCCGGGTTCCGTCTTTATCAGAACCAACCGAATCCTGTTCGAGGATCGACAACGATTCCATTCACAATCAGCGGTGGAAGAGCATCAATCAAACTTTTCGACATGAATGGGAAAGAAGTCGCGACGCTTGCTGATTCAGACTACGGCCCGGGTACATATAACGTCACGTTCAATCCCGTACATCTTTCGAGCGGTACGTACATCTACCGCTTAGAATCGCGCGGCCGCGTGGAATCACGCACGATGGTGGTTATGAAGTGAGAAACGCTTACGCGTTCGATTGACTCTCTCCTTTGACCATCGTATGATTCCTAATGGTTAACACCCTCATGTATGATCGACTTGTCTAATGATTACTATCAAGGAGGATACGATGCGTAATAAGATATCATTGTTTCCTTTTGCCTGCGTCACGACTACGGTTGCCATTGGAAGTCAGATTTTCGAAGAGTGTTCAGTCTCTCCATGTCCCGCTGAAACAGTTTATCATGCAGCTGACGATACGGTCATTATGCAGAGCATCTACTACTACCGAAATGTCTATACGATGTACGATTCCTCGATGGCGGGATGTATGTGTGGTGAGGTATGCCTCCTACCTGAGAATGGATGTGTTCATCCGAATCAAAATACATGTAGAACTCAGATTTCATGAAAGAGGATTGATGCAATGAGAGTGCAGAAAATATCGATTGTTGGAAGCATTTCAGTGCTCTGCACATTATTGCTTTTAAGTCCTGATGGTGTGAACAAAAACGTCTTGCCTGCTACGAATGTTCTGGACAGCGTCGTTTGTAAAGATATCTATCGAGCCATGAATGAAATCCGATTCATGGAGAACAGAGGGCAGTATCCCGCTGAAGTCCTCTACAGCGCGAGATTGGCGAACGGGAATGTCTTCTTTTGCCGCGACAGTGTCATTTTTCATCTCCGGTTTCGCACGAAAGACAATCCAACCTCCACGAAGGTCCACGTAGTCAATACAGCTGGCTTTTCACGAAAACGCATGCACGAACCTGATGCAATGGATTCAAGCGAGAGTCACGTGATCACTATCCGATACACTGGCTCACAGCGAGGAAGCGCACCGAAAGGACTCAGTGAACGCACCGAGCGCGTAAATATTTTTGAGGGGAGCGATCCTTCCTCCTGGATTAGGGACATTTCCACATTTGACACGCTTTTGTACAAAGAGATCTATCCCGGTATCGATCTGTATTTCTTCGATGGAGGTAATCAACTCAAATATGAGTTCAGGGTTCAGCCATTTCATTCATATCAGGACATAGAGGTACAGTATTCCGGCATCGACTCCCTTTGTGTCAATTCATCTGGTGATGCAGTTGCAATGATTGGTTCGCAGTCCTTTATTGAGAAAGCGCCGGTCGTTTTTCAAGAAACAGAAAGTGGAAAGCACTTTTGCGATGCATCTTTTACCCGCTCTGATCATAACAATCTCTCATATCAAATCAATAATTATAAAGAATCTCATGCTCTTATTATTGATCCTGTTTTTAGCACGTATTTCGGCGGAAGTCTTAGCGACGGGTTCAGTGGAATATTTAAGTCGGAAGACGGAGTAATATACCTATATGGTAATACATATTCATCCGATTTTCCTGTTACGCCGAATTCATATCAGAACTCGTTTACCGGAGATTATAAAGGATTTATTATTGCCTTTCAAGAAGAAAGCTGGAGGATCCTTTTCTCGACATTTTTCGGTGGTAATAAACGTGATGGAATTACGAATATGGAAATCAACAACTGCGGAAACATTATCATCGCCGGTAATACTACGTCAACCGACCTGCCCTTATCAGAACATGCAATTCAGAAGAAACTTGCAGGTTATCAGGATTGCTTTATCGCAATGCTCGACAGCACATGCTCATCACTATTATACTCCACTTATATTGGAGGAGAAGACTTTGAAACGCTTTTCGACTTGACCACGGATGTCGTTGGCGACATTTACCTCACTGGCCTTACTGACTCTCGTAACTTTCCACGCACGGTAGGAGCGTATCAGACACAGTACGGCGGTGGAGAGGACGATGTGTTCGTGACGAAGCTGAGCGCCGATGGAACGCGGTACTTATTCAGCACGTTTCTCGGAGGAAATTCGTACGATGAAGCCTATTGCATTCGGGTCGATTCATCTTGCAATATCTATGTTGTAGGTCTGACAAGTTCATACAACTTTCCGGTTTCCGCAGATGCAATCCAAAAAGAGAACAAATGGAGCGACGAGGGATTCATCGCCATATTCGATTCCAGTGGGACAATATTGAAATACAGCACGTATTTCGGTGGAAGCAGCGCTGACTTGATTGAGACCGTCATATTTGACAATGAAGGGAACCTCATATTTAACGGTAAAACTATGTCGACAGATCTACCGGTTACTCCTGACGCCTTCCAACCTACTAAATCGGGCCCGGAAAGCTTTTCCTCCGATTTCTTCATAGCAAAGTATTCGCCTTTCCAGAACCGCCTTCTTTGGTGCACATATTTGGGTGGGACATTGTCCGAACAATCGTGGTCATCGACGGCATTGATTTCCGATCATATATTGATTGCAGGCGAAACTAAATCATTGGATTACCCTCTCGTATCTCCAATGCAGTCAGAAAACAACGGTAAAGTAGATATTGTTCTTTCAATCCTAGAATCAAATGCAAGACACCTATTGTTCAGTACTTATTTTGGGGGGAATGACTGGGATCACATGAATGATGTATTGATCGCGAAATCGTATTTATACTTCGTAGGGTTCACCCAGTCGTCAAATTATCCCATCTCTACGCTAAGCATTCAAGATTCCCTTAAAGGAAATAGTGATGGCATACTTACCATTATCGATCTTAATAAAGTTATAACAAATGTTGGTAGAGAGCATGTGGAAGCATATCCAAGGAAGTTCTTTATTTCCAATTACCCCAATCCATTTTCCTCCTCAGGCACGACAATCAGCTATGAAATCGCCACGGCTTCACCTGTCTCACTATCTGTCTTTAATTCCGCTGGTCAAATGATCCACAAGCGGGAATGGCCGCGTTTAGCCGTAGGTAAGCATGTGTATCAGTATCATGGGAACGGCATCCCTCCGGGTGTGTACTTCTACACGCTGCAAATAGGCAAGGAGCAAACCACCAGAAAGATGGTGAAGGTGGAGTGATTCATTACTACTGTATGATCGAAGCCGGACGACCGCATATTCTCGCTCAATCTCTATGACGTTTTGAATGCTATTTACTCGGTAGCACTCAATAGGCGAAAACGGCTGTCTCAGTTTCAACTCAGACAGCCGTTTTCTTTCTGCTCTCTTATCCTTCCTTCAGTGTCTTCACGAGTTCGGTGACAACTTTCTTCGCGTCGCCGAAGACCATCATGGTCCTGTCATCATAGAAGAGTTCGTTGTCTTCGCCGGCAAACCCGCTTGCGAGGCTGCGCTTGACGATCATAACCGTCCGTGCATGATCGACGTTGAGGATCGGCATTCCATAAAGCGGGCTTTCCTTTTTGTGACGCGCAGCGGGATTGATCACGTCGTTCGCGCCGATGACGAGCGCAACGTCCGTCGTCTGAAAGTCCTCGTTGATCTCGTCCATCTCAAGAAGCAGGTCGTACGGAACGTTCGCTTCCGCCATGAGGACGTTCATATGCCCGGGCATTCGTCCGGCGACGGGGTGAATGGCGTAGCGCACCTTCACTCCTCGGTCCATGAGAATCTGTGCTGCCTCCTGAAGCGCGTGTTGTGCCTGCGCTACCGCGAGTCCGTAACCGGGGACGATCACAACGGACTGTGCGTTGTTCAGCATGACCGCCGCATCGACAGCAGTGTAGGCTGTGACCGACTTGCGTTCACCTCCATCACCCCCGACGATCGCTCCATCAGAGCCGACCGCAGCGAAGAGAACGTTTGCGAGCGAACGGTTCATCGCTTTGCACATGATGTTCGTGAGAATCAAGCCCGATGCGCCGACAAGTGCGCCCGCGATGATGAGCATGTTGTTGTTCAGCACGAAGCCGGTCATTGCCCCCGCAAGTCCCGAATAGGAATTCAACAAGGAAATGACGACCGGCATGTCTGCTCCCCCGATTGGAATAACGGAAGTAACTCCCAGTACGAACGAAAGAATCAGGATCACGATAAGCAGGCTCGAAGACGAGGGATCAAGTGAGATGAACACACCGAGGATCGTGACAACGATGAGTATGATTGCATTCACAAATTGTTGGCCTCTATAGACGATCGGTGCGCCTTTCATTATTCCCTGGAGTTTCGCAAATGCGATCATGCTTCCGAAAAACGTGACGTTACCTATGAGAACACTCAATACGATCGTTATGATGACGTTCAGTTCGGGTGTTGTTCCCGCGGTGAGGTAGTGTTCGTATTCCGAATACGCGACGAGCGTCGATGCGCCGCCGCCGAAACCGTTGAACAGCGCAACCATCTGCGGCATCTGTGTCATCTGGACTTTCTTCGCCACGATGGCGCCGATCGCCGAGCCGATCACGATGCCCGCGATGATCCAGGAATAATCGATGATTTGCTTTTCGAATAACGTGATCACCATAGCGAGCGTCATACC
The DNA here is from genome assembly GCA_964448285.1 of uncultured Chromatiales bacterium. Taxonomy (GTDB): domain Bacteria; phylum Bacteroidota; class Ignavibacteria; order SZUA-365; family SZUA-365; genus CAYUWG01. The sequence continues at coordinate 21,659 of CAYUWG010000026.1, read as the reverse complement.
GAGCAACGCAATGCCGTTCCCCTGACGGGCTGTTCTCGGTGAGCTGAGAAGCTTCAGGCCATAGATGAAAAGAACGCCGGAGAGCAAGTAGAGAAGATGAATGTGTGCCATCGCTTATTTCCCCTTCTTGTCTTTCTTGAACATCTCTAACATGCGGTCGGTGACCATGAACCCGCCGACGACGTTGATCATCGCGAAGATCACGGCGACGAAGCCTAAGATCGTACTGATCTGGCTATGGCCCGCTCCCGCCGCGATTAACGCACCGACGATGGTGATACCGGATATGGCGTTCGAACCGGACATCAGCGGCGTATGGAGCAACGGCGGAACTTTCGTAATGACTTCGAAGCCGACGAAAATTGCCAGCACGAAGACATAGATCGAAACGAGTATTTCACCCATGATTACTGACCTCCTCCGCTGATGATGTTCTTGATGGATTCATTCGTCACGGCTCCACCGTGCGTTATGCAGGCGCCCGTCGTGATCTCATCTTCGAAATCGAGCGCGCCGTCCTCCTTCTGATAGAGATGCAGGAAGAGATTGCTCACGTTCTTCGCATACATCTGGCTTGCGTGAACGGGAACGGTCGCCGGCAGGTTGACCGCACCGTAAATCGTTACGCCGTCTGCTTTGGTGAATTGCTTCGCCGAGGTCAACGCACAGTTGCCCCCTTGTTCCGCGGCAAGATCGATGATGACCGAACCGGGACGCATGAGCCTGACCATCTCCTCCGTAATGAGGATCGGCGCTTTCTTTCCGAAAATCTGCGCGGTCGAAATCACCACGTCCACTTTCGGAAGCCGCTTTGCGATTGCCTCCTGCTCCTTGCGGAGGAATTCGTCGCTTTGCTCTTTCGCATATCCGCCCGCTGTCTCCACGTCCTCCTTCGGAAGTTCCATTTCGACAAACGATGCACCGAGACTTTGCACCTGCTCGCGCACGGCCGGCCGGGGATCAAAGGCTTCGACTTTCGCGCCGAGCCGCTTCGCCGTTGCTATTGCCTGAAGTCCGGCGACTCCAGCGCCGAGGATGAACACCGTTGCAGGTTGAATCGAACCGGCTGCGGTCATGAGCAACGGAAAAATTTTCGGAAGCTGTTCTGCCGCGAGCAACACAGCCTTGTAGCCGGAGATGGTCGCTTGTGAGCTTAACGAGTCCATGCTCTGCGCTCGCGTGATGCGCGGAATATATTCCATCGCGAAGGCGGTGACTTCGTTCTTTGCAAGCGTGCGAACGACTTCGTGATTCGTCAGCGGTGAGAGATAGCCGATGTACGCAGTGCCGCTGCGAATCGAATCTGCTTCCGACGGCGTCGGCGGTTGCACTTTGCACACGACGTTCGCCCGTTCATAAACCGCCGTTGCATTCGGAACGACCGTCGCTCCGGCCTTTTCATATTCATCATCACTGAACGATGCGCCGAGACCCGCACCGCTTTCTACGATCACGTCGTGGCCTTTCTTTTTAATGGCAGCGATCAGCGGCGGTATCATTGCCACGCGCGTCTCGCCTTCAAGAATCTCTTTGGGAATACCGAGAATCATTCTTCGAACCTCCGGTTCTGTATTGCTATGGAAAAAATGTGCACGGAAGCAGGCTGCTTTCTCATCAGCGATGGAGCCGTTGTGTCCGGTGCGGTAAAATCATGATCGGATGCGATTCGCTCTCAATCCGTCGAGTGCAAATTAGCGAGGGGATATTCATAGGAAACAGATTTCAATCATGGAAGAGTGACGGCGCTCAACGATGAATGATGAGAGGATGAACCGCCGAGCCGTTTCGCGAGCGAACATACACGTAATACAAGCCGGAAGAAAACGAATGCGACTCAACACGATACGCATACGAACCTCGGGTCAAGTGTCCCTCATACAGAAGCAAGACCGCTTGCCCGCGTTCGTTCACCAATTGAATCGAAGCATGGAGATCATATTCAAGGACGACCTCCACGATCGCCGTTTGTGAAGAAGGATTGGGACGGTTGGAAACACTCACGGTACGAAGGAGACCATCCGGAACGCGGCAAGACGGATTGATGCACACCCGTCCATGGGTTGTGAGCGATGCGGGAACTCCGGGAAGAGGTGAATCGGGATTGAGCGTACAGAGAAGCCATGCTACTTGCGTGCAACCGGTGTCGCTTGTGACCGCTTCGAAGCGAAGGTCGAACAGATTACCGGAAGAAGAAATCGGTTGCAACGACCGAATCCCGATGCGGATGAATCCCGGATTGACTTCGCTGGATGTGAGCGTTGCGTTCGACGGCCAACGATTCGAAAGCGTCGCACTGATAAAGCGCGCAATGCCCGGATCGTATCGTATCTCCGCATCTAACGAGTTGAGCGGTATGTACGATGGCTCGGTTACCAGCACGGCGCTCACCAAACCCGATTCGTTCGGTCGCAACATCAACGCCGGTTGAGTGAAGGTGATCTCCAACGGAGATACATCGCCGAACCCCAGAAGTGTGACATCCGAGAACTGTCCGCAGGAGTTCGTTATCGCTACCGTCGAAACGCTCTGTCCGATGCTCGTCGGACTGAAGCGGACGACAACCGGTATATCTTCGCCCGGTTGAATGTTGAAAGGCACTGAAGGTGAAAGAACCTGAAACGCAGCATTGGAAGATTCCATCATCCGGATCGTGACGGGAAAGAGCGAAGGATTGCTCAGCCGAATCGTATCGAGAGATGCGCTTCCTAACAACGTCACGGGAAACTGGACATTCGTTCGATCCCACGCTGCCCGCGGTGAAACGAGCATAACCGTAATCGTGTCTTCGACCACTTCACCGGTTCCTTCGCGGATTTGTAAGACCGCACGGCGAGTTCCGCTTTGCACAACGTTGAACGTGACGATCAGACGAATGGAATCATTTACCGGAACGATCACCGGCAACGCGGGATGTGTAACGTTGAATTCACCGGCTCCGTCGAGTTCGATCATACGCACCTGATCGATAAAGAGCGGCTTGTTGTCCGGATGGTTGTTCACGACCTCTACAGAGAAACTGCGGACAAAGGACGTATCGCACAGGTTGTGCACGCGGACTGGTTCGCTTTTCCTGCTCGGCACACTCAGCAGCACATCATCGACGCGATGCTCATTGAATGCCGAACCCGTGCCGCTCGTGACGCCAAAGAATCCATCGAACGGCGTGAATGCCGGAACGGCGTACGTGAGCCTGTTCGTCCCATCGAGCGTAACGTCGAACGTTCCGTTGCGCATGCGAATCGCCATGTTATGCCACTGCCCATCCTCCAACGAAGCGCGAGGAAGGTTCGCTGCCGCGAGATGATTCGAAGTGAAATCACGAACGATTGCGACGTGCTCATCGCCCGGATCGTTGTTCTGAGGATTCAGGAATGTGTCGAACTCGACGCCGAGGCCGTTGCTGCTATCGAAACCGATGGAGCCGCCTCCGACGTGCGGATAGTTCAGTTTTTGTGCTATCGCGAACACGATTCCATCTCCGCCCGTGTTTGTCGTCGGCGTGTTTACACCGAGCCAAGCCCGAAACGACGCATCGAAATAATCACATCGGAGATTTCGCCTGAGGAACACCCGCCCGGATTGTCCCTGGAGTTGCGGCGTCAGTACGATGTTGCCGTTCGCGGTATCGTGCGATGAGTTGAGTCCGAGTGTGAACGCGGTCGTGTCGAACGTCGAGAAGTCGATATCCCACACGATTTCCCGCCAGGTTATTCGACTCTGCGCATAGCCTGTGCATGTGACTCCCACGAGGAGAAGGACCAAGCGCAGAATTCGAAACTGCTCAATCGAGTATTGCATCGAGGAGGGCATCCGTGTTCGTCATGTTCGAAAAAAGGAAATCCGGATTATGTCCGGAGAGATCATCGATGCTCGTTCCGCCGGTCGCGACGGCAATCGTGCGGACGTTGAGATGCCTTCCGCACTCGATGTCATGTTCCGTATCGCCGACGACCACGATTTCTTTGTCGCGATACTGATAGCCGTTGCGTTTGTATGCGCGCTCGACGGCGATGGTCGGGAGTTCGTAGCGGTACTGTGCATCGCTTCCGAACGCGCCGAAGGCGAAGTACTCGTTGAGCTTCGGTGGAGCGAGCTTGATGCGCGCGCCGCGAAGCATGTTGCCGGTCAGCAACCCGAGTGTCACGTTTCCGTCCTGCGTGAGTTCATCGAGTAACTCCCGCACGCCTTCATGCACGGTGACATTCTCCTCGCTCAATTGCGCCTTCAGCATCTCGTAGAATTTCTCGAAGACCGCTTCCTTCTTCCCTTCGACGATGTGTTCCGGTAACTGCGATTGCGTCATGATCTCATGGTAAATCAACTGGTCCGTCTTCCCGCGAAAGTCATGCGTTCGCGCGGAGCTGTTGAATTGAAAGGTCGAGTCGATTGCATCGGCAAAGCACTGCCGGGCTATTCCGTTGGTCGATATCAGCGTGCCGTCGATATCGAAAAGGACAAGTCGAAGGTGACTGTGCGTCTTCATTGAGAATTCGGTTTTGGAACTATGGAGGAAAAGATGAGATCCGTCGTGCGCGGGAAGTGATGCCCGACGGAAGAATACACTGCACCGCTGAACGAAAGGACCTTCTCGCGCTTTCTCGTTGCGATCATCTTCACTAACGCTTTCGCGACGAACTCCGCAGAGCTTTCCGGCACCTTTCTCGTGCGTCGTTGTGCGGACTTGAGCATCCGGTCTGCGAACTCGCTTTTCACGCGCGCCGGGATGAGCACACCGACGTGAATGCCGAAAGACCGAACTTCAAGACGGAGAGCACTCGCAAAGCTGATGATCGCCGCCTTCGATGCGCTGTACGTCGCACTGAAAGGCAACGCGCGTTTTCCGAGAATGCTTGCTACGATTACGATCGAACCGCTGCCGAGAGCGCTCATCGACGGCAGCACACCGCTGATACCCGCAAGCACACCGTCGATATTCGTGTGCAGGACGCTTGAGATATCTTTCCAATGCGCCGACACGAACGGTCCGTAATGGCCGATACCCGCATTCAGAATCGCATGATGAACCGGCGCTTTCTCGCAATACGTTCTTAGTGCTCGATGGAATTCTTCCGAGTGAGAAACATCCTGGGCGATGTAATCAACCTGCGCATGCCATTGCGTGTGTAACTGCTCCGCTGCCCATCGAAGGCGCTGCTCGTTGCGAGCGACAAGCAGCAACCGCGCACCATGCTTCGCGCACTCATGTGCCGTCGCCAAACCGATGCCGGCAGTCCCGCCCGTAATCAGAATCGTCTTTCCTGCAAAACCGTCGTTCATGCTGCATGAATATACTCAATGGGAAGGGTGTTGTGAACTTCAATGGTAGGTGATATACAAAGTGGACTTCTTTTTTCCGGCTGTATTGAACCGGAGATGATACTGTATTATTTTCAGGCGACCTGTTTCATCAACATTCGGGTTCAATGACAACGTCGGAAAAAAAATCGGTAAGGCGAGATGGAAGTGAGTTACTCATTGTCGATAACAGCGACAGCGAGTGGAAAGTACTCCAGTACTTGAAAGAGTGGGCTTCCATCTCGCATCAGTTTGACATTGCCTCCGCGTACTTCGAAATAGGTTCGCTTCTTTCACTCGAAGGCGATTGGCAGAAGGTCGATCATATTCGAATTCTTATGGGTGACGAGGTTACCAAGCGCACGAAGAAAGCGCTTGTGGAGGCGATTCGAGGCATCGCAAACACCCTTGATGCGAGTATCGAAAGAGAAAAAGAGAAAAATGATTTTTTGAACGGCGTTCCGGCGATCGTTGAAGCATTGCGGACGAAGAAAATAGTCTGTCGGGTTTATGCGAAAAGGAAATTCCACGCGAAGGCATACATCACGCACTCACGCCTCGCTGTCGTTGGATCCTCTGCGCTCGTCGGTTCGAGCAACTTCACGTATCCGGGTTTGACCGAAAACATCGAACTCAATGTCCAGCTTCGCCGCGAAGTAGCGGAATTACAAGAATGGTATGAACGCCACTGGAATGAAGCGGATGACGTGACCGAGGAGCTTCTGAAAACGATGGAACGACATACACGCGAGTACCTGCCGTTCGATGTGTATGCGAAATCTCTACAAGAACTGTTCGGAAGACGCTCCCTTACCGATACCGATTGGGAAGAAACTAAATCCGTCGTTTATCCTTTGCTCGATCAATATCAAAAAGACGGCTACCATAATCTCCTCAAAATTGCAGAGGCTCACCGCGGCGCATTTCTGTGCGATGGCGTAGGACTGGGAAAAACATTCATCGGCATGATGCTCATCGACCGGCTCGTAAATTATGATCGAAAGAAAGTCGCGTTGTTCGTGCCCAAGTCAGCGCGCGAGAGCGTATGGGAAGCGAAGCTGGATCGATATCTCCCCGGATTGACGACCGGCGTGTTCAAGACATTTTCTATTTTCAATCACACGGATTTGAGCAGCGCGTCTATGGAGAATAAAATCGCGGAGGTATCGAAGGAAGCCGACGTCATCATCATCGATGAAGCGCACAACTTTCGTAATCCGGGCATTATGGGAAAGGGAAGAAAAGCGCCTTCACGGTATTGGAAGATGAATGATATCGCGCAGGGCAAACAGCTCTTTCTTCTCACCGCTACTCCGGTCAATAATCACCTGATCGACCTCCAGCACATGATTGAATTATTCACGCGAAGACAAGCCGATTATTTTAAAAATACGATCGGTATTCATTCGCTTCCCGGACATTTTCGGAAAATGGAGAAGGCTCTTGAAACACTTCTGGATCGGAGCGATCCGGATGGAGTCCCAACGGAAGTGAGCATGAAAGAAGCGGAAAATATTCTCCGCGATGATGTGCTTTTCCAATCGCTCGTCGTGCAGCGTAGCCGCGCGTTCGTTCATAAAAGCCAACAATTGGAATTCAGCGACAAAGCGATTTTTCCAAAGCGTGAGAATCCGATCGTGGTAGAATACTCGCTCGCAAAAACCTATGGACCACTGCTGCAGAAAATTGAAAAGGCGTTCGCAAAGGAGAAGCCGCTGTTCACCCTCTCCCTGTACTATCCACTCTCGAAGCTTCGCGATGAGAGCATCGAAGTCGATACGTGGACCGAAGGCAGACAAAAACAAGTCGTGGGATTGATTCGCACGCTATTTCTCAAACGGTTTGAAAGTTCTGTGCAAGCGTTCGAGGAGTCCTGTCAGATGTTACTCCGGAAGTTGCTCGCATTCGTGACGAAGCACAGCGAAACTTCGCACGAGAAAAGAATGCTCGACCGATGGCTTCGGACAAATGAAGAAATCCTGCGATACACGGAACAGCAGATGCACGAGCGGATGGATGACGAAGGGGAAGAGGATCTCATTTCGGACGTGCTTCTGGAGGACGTGGAGTACCTTCCACGTGACGAGTACCGCGTAGATGAAATCATCGACGAAACGCGCGAGGATATGAACCAACTGGTCGAGTTCATCAAAGACCTCATGCATTTCAGTCCTGCGGAGGACGATAAACTTCAGCGTCTCATAGCGCTGTTACAGCGTGACCAACGATTGAAACAGCATAAAGCGCTCATCTTCACCGAGTACATGGCGACGGCGCGATACCTTCAGAAGGAATTGGTGAAAGCCGGTTTCGAAGGCATCGATGAAGTGGACAGTACGAGCAAGCGGAAACGCGATCAGGTGATTCGCCAGTTTGCGCCGTACTACAACGATTCGTCCAGCTCGGAATTGAGGGAAAAGAAATTATCCGAAACGCGCATTCTGATTTCCACCGACGTGCTTTCTGAAGGCTTGAACCTGCAGGATGCGACGTTTCTCATGAACTACGACATTCACTGGAATCCCGTTCGCCTGATGCAACGCATCGGTCGCGTCGATAGGCGATACGATCCTCAGGTCGAACAGCGCATACTTAAAGATCATCCCGAACAGAGCGGGATACGGGGAGTGATCGTCTATTGGAATTTCCTTCCGCCGGATGAACTGAATCAACTGCTCACGCTGTATGCCCGCGTCACGCATAAGACGCTGCGCATCTCGAAAACATTCGGCATCGAAGGGAAGAAGCTGCTTTCTCCCGATGAAGATTTCGATGCCTTGAAAATATTCAACGCTGATTTTGAGGGCACGGAAAGTACGAAGGAACGACTCGCGCTTGAGTATCAAGCCTTGATGGAAGAATTCCCCGATCTTGAAAAACGAATCGCGGCGTTTCCCGGTCGCGTGTTCAGCGGACGAGAAAAACTGTCTGAGCATGCACGCGCGGTGTTTTTCTGCTTTGCTCTTCCCGCGCTTGAGAAAAAACAACAGGAAGAAAGCGAGATGCCGGAAGTGTGGTCGGAAGAGGCAGGGCATTGTCAGTGGTTTTTATTCAAACTCGAATCGAAATCGATCGTTGAAAATCTCGAATCGATCGCTGATTACATTCGCTCGCGTCCCGATACTCCTCGACGCACTTCAATGCAGCAGGAAGAATTATCCGAGATCCGAAAAGTGGTTGAACGTCATATCACAAAAACCTATCTGCGGAGCGTTCAAGCGCCCATCGGTGTGAAGCCGATTCTCAAAGCATGGATGGAGATCACGTGATGCACCGATATCCAAATCTTCCGCGCGAACAGTGGTTCACCCAACGCATCGCCGATTCGTTCAATGCCGATGAGGCACATTGGCGCTCATTAGAAGCACGCCGAAATCTGAGAAGAAAGTATCTTCGACTGACGGAGAGGCAACATGAGATGCTCGATCTCCTGGAGTTTTCACGCACGAGACCGCCGGATGATTGTGTTGCGCAGTCGTCATACGATAAGAAGGAGATCGCATGAATAAGTCTTTGAAGATTTCTGAAATTATCGAGCAGAAGATTCTCGTAATCAGAGGACAAAAGGTGATGCTCGATTTTCACCTTGCAGAATTGTACGGTGTGGAAACGAAAGGACTGAAACGAGCAGTGAAGAGAAACATCGATCGCTTCCCTGAAGATTTCTGCTTTGAGCTTACTCAAACAGAACTCGAAAACTTGAGGTACCAATTTGGCACCTCAAGTTGGGGTGGAGCGAGGTACACTCCGTACGCTTTCACTGAGCAGGGCGTCGCTATGCTTTCCAGCGTCCTCCACAGCAAACGGGCGGTGCAAGTGAATATCGAAATCATGCGGGCGTTCGTGCATTTGCGTGAACTTCTCTCCACGCATAAAGACCTCGCACGCAAACTGGAAGAACTTGAGAAAAAGTATGACGAACACTTCGCCGTTGTCTTCCGCGCGCTTCGTGAACTCATGACGCCGCCCGAACCGCCTCCGAAAAGACGCATCGGATTCAACGTCGCAGATCCGAAATCAAAATTTCGAGCGGCCTCACGCGCAAGCAAGAAATAATAGCCGTTGTCCCATGCACACTACCGAACTCGAACACATCCGCTCCATCAAATCCTTTCCTTCACTCCTGAAGTACCTGCGCGACGAACTCGAGTGGCCCATCGACTCCGAGGAAGTCGAGGATATTACCTACGAATATGATCCCGAGGAACTCGGGCTCGACGAAAAGACCGCCGTCAAAATCAAGGAGATCAAACAACTGCGTCCGCTCACCACGCATCAACCGTGGGGAATTTTCTTCATCAACTTCGAGCCGAAGCGTTTGCCCGTCGTCGTGCTTCGACGCATTCTTCGCGCGCTCGTGATAAAGAAACGCGCAAGTGCAAAGCAAGCGCATCAGAAGGCATGGCTGCTTCATGATCTTATGTTCATCTCATCCTACGGCGAGCAGGAGCATCGCAATATCACCTTCGCGCATTTCTATGAAGAGAAAGAGTATGGCGACTTGCCGACGCTTCACGTGCTGGGTTGGGACGATGAAGACACCGCGCTTCACCTGGAACACGCGCACAACACATTGAAGGAAAAACTTCGATGGCCCGAGGATATAACGAACATCGATGCGTGGAGATCGTCGTGGGCGGAAGCGTTCACATTGCGACACCGCGAAGTGATAACCACGTCGAAAGAACTTTCCATTCGTCTCGCCGAACTTGCGCGCGCGATTCGCAAACGCACGAATGCAATCCTGAAAGTGGAATCCGAGCGCGGACCGCTTCGCAAACTCCACGCGGCATTCAAGGAGTCGCTCATTCACGATCTGAGCGAAGATGATTTTGCCGACATGTATGCGCAGACGATTTCGTACGGACTGCTTACGGCGCGCGTCTCGCGTCCCGGCGGCTTGGTTGCAGATAACATTGCAGAGATGGTTCCGGTCACAAATCCATTCCTCAAAGAACTTCTCGAAACATTTCTTCACGTCGGCGGGCGGAAGAGCGAGATGGATTTCGACGAGCTTGGAATCAACGACGTCGTCGATCTTTTGCGGAGAGCGAACATGGAAGCGATACTCCGCGACTTCGGCAATCGCAATCCGAACGAAGACCCCGTCATTCACTTCTATGAACTCTTCCTGAAAGAATACGACGCAAAGAAACGCATGCAGCGAGGCGTCTTCTTTACACCGTTGCCCGTCGTGTCGTACATCGTGCGCAGCGTGCACGAGCTTCTGCAAACCGAGTTCGGTCTCGAAGATGGACTTGCCTCGACCGTCACATGGGGCGAGATGAAATCAAAACTCCCTCTCCCTCCGGGAGAGGGCCGGGGTGAGGGCTTCACCTTTCCCGCCGGCGTTTCTCCAGACGATCCCTTCGTGCTCATACTCGACATTGCTTCGGGCACCGGCACGTTCATGGTGATGGTGATCGATGTGATTTACAATACGATGATGACGAAGTGGGAGAAGCATGGACATAGTGAAGTGGAGCGCATGCGGCTCTGGAATGACTATGTGCCCGAGCATTTACTTCCGCGACTTTTTGGTTATGAGTTGATGATGGCTCCTTATGCGATTGCGCACATGAAGATTGGACTGCGGCTCTACGAAACCGGTTACCGCTTCCGCTCTACCGAGCGCGTGCATTTGTACCTCACCAACACGCTTGAGCCACCGCAGGATTTCTCCGACCGGCTTGCGTTCGATGTGCCTGCTCTTGCGCATGAAGCGCTTGCTGTGAATGCGGTGAAGAGGAGTAAGCGCTTCACCGTCGTCATCGGCAATCCGCCGTACGCAGGCATTTCGGCGAACATGACCGACTCCGCGCAGAGCATCGTGGATGCCTACAAGTTCGTGGACGGCCAGGCGCTGAACGAGCGCAAGCTTTGGCTGCAAGACGACTACGTGAAGTTCATCCGAAAGGCGCAGACAATTATCGACAGCACTGGGGTTGGGGTCTTTGGCTACATCACTAACCATGGCTATCTCGACAACCCGACGTTTCGCGGGATGCGGCAGAGTCTCATTCAGACATTCACACGATTGAGAGTCCTCGACCTCCACGGCAACGCGAACAAGAAGGAGCGAGCACCAGATGGCTCAGACGATCAGAACGTATTCGACATACGGCAAGGCGTTGGCATTTCTCTGGGTTCGCGTGGGAACACCCAAAGTGGTGTGCAACGTGCTGATCTCTGGGGAACGAGAGCTGCGAAGTATGCATGGCTCGCGCAACACGTCGTGGGTGACACCGCCTTCGCAGAGGTAGCGCCTGTTTCACCTTATTACATGTTTCTGAGTCAGAATGTTGATTCGCGTGCTGAATATGAGCGCGGCTGGCCCTTGCCTGTGGCCATGCCGGTCAACGGCGTCGGCATGGTCACTGCGCGAGACGCCATGTGCATCGACTTTGACGCCGATGTCTTGTGGGACCGCCTTCAAAGGTTCAAGGCCACACCCCCTGAAACTGCGAGGAAGGTATTTGACCTAGGTCCGGACGCCCAGAGTTGGAAGGTAAAGTGGGCGCAGGATGACCTTCGCCAGAGCGGTCCGTCGAAGCGACTGCTACGACCGATCCTGTATCGCCCCTTCGATATCCGAGTCACCTACTATACCGGGAAGTCATCGGGTTTCATTTGCCGCCCGGTGTACGAGACAATGCGCCATATGCTGGGCGGGGACAACGTCGCAATCATTACGACACGAATGACTAAGGACAAATGGGACGTTCATGTAACCCGCTTGGTATGTGGTCACAAGACTTGTTCCGCGTATGATATCAACTCGCTGTTTCCGCTCTATGCGATCGAGGAAGAGGGATTGCCGCTTGACGGCGGACGGCGGCGTGCGAACTACTCATCTCAATTCCTAGGGGCGCTTGCAACGTCCCTGGGGCTCACGACAGTGCCCGGAGGAATGGCGAAAGGCGTTAGCCCGGAGAGTATCTTCCACTACACCTATGCGGTGTTTCACAGTCCGACTTACCGAGACCAGTATGTCGAGTTCTTGAAGATCGATTTCCCACGTCTGCCTTTAACCGGTAGTCCGGAGCTGTTTCACGCGCTGGCCCTGCTCGGTAGCGAACTCATCGCCCTGCACCTGCTGGAATCATCCAAACTCGACAAACCCATCACCGAGTTCATCGGCGGCCGCAGTCCTCAGGTCGAAAAGGTCTCATGGTCCAAGAACACCGTCTGGTTGGACAAGGCGCAGACCGTCGGCTTCAATGGTGTGGGCGAAGACGTGTGGAACTTCCACATCGGCGGCTACCAGGTGTGCGAGAAATGGCTCAAAGACCGCAAAGGGCGCACGCTCACGAAGGACGACATCGCCCACTATCAGAAGATCGTCGTCGCCCTCAGCGAAACCATCCGGCTCATGGCAGAGATCGACCAAGTGATCGAAAAACATGGCGGCTGGCCGGGAGCCTTCACCACGAGAAATCAGGAAACAACGGAGGAAGTTGAGCAGACTATGCCGGAAGCGGGTTATGATGCGAATCGTGATCCGTGGGATGGGAGCGATTCGGATGAACCAGAGTTCGAGCATGAGGATGGCATTGAAGATGACGAAGAAGAGATCGAGGATGAAGCCCCGCAACCGCGTATGCATTTCAGCATCGACGACTTCGAGTATGACGAAATCATCTGCGCGATCAGGCAGGTCTTTTCGGCAAATGGTGAGATGGACCGAGACACTGCTATCCGCACGGTGTCACATGAACTCGGTTTCCAGCGCACAGGCGACCGCATCTATGAGGTGATCAACGGTGCGATGATCGCCGCTGCCCGTCGCAACATCATCATCACGGAAAACGGCATCAGTTCCCTCTTCTGCCGTACCATCGATGAGTACCCCCGTGACACGCTCATTGAGATCATCCGCTCGGTCATCGGGCGCACGTGGACGGACCGCAACGATGCCATACGTGCATGTGCGCGCTATCTCGGCTTCCAGCGCACCGGCAAGAACATCCTTGCAGCATTCAAGTCCGCGATCAATGGTGGCTTGAGAAGAGGCATGCTGGAGAGCGAGAGTGGGAATGTACGGGGGATATGAGAAGGACTTCATATAAGGTTCTGTGGATCATCTTCGGCTCGCTCTGTCTCACGCAAGCAGAACGCAACGAGGTGTACTGGTCGGTGAGTGCGTTTGTGAAGAACCGGTTGGAGAAGGCGAGGAGTGGGTAAAGGGAAACGAACATTACGCAAAGTGACAAGATGAAAATTCTTTTCTTGGATGAATCGGGTGATCACAGTCTCGTAAAAATCGATGTGCAATATCCGATGTTTGTGCTTGCCGGAGTTATCATGGATCATGATTATCATGAAAAGGAAGCATACGCGATCATGAACCGGACAAAAGTGCGTCTCTTCGGAAGTACTGATATCGTTTTCCATACTGCGGATATTAGCCGGAATCAAAACGGTTTTGAACAACTGAAAGATGCAACATTCAGATCACGTTTCTACATGGAGATGAATCAGATGATGGAAGAACTGAAATTCCAGGTGGTAGCGGTCGCAATACGGAAGGAGGAACATCGACGGCAATACGGATTATCAGCGCTCGATCCATATCTCTTATCTCTGGAATGTATCGTTGAACGATTCATCCTCGATCTTCAACGTTCAGCAGAGCAAGGAATGATTGTCGCTGAATGTCGGAATAGCATTCTGGACAACGAGCTTGACCTCGCCTTCTTGAATCTCAAAATTCAAGGCACAAGGTTTATACAAGCCGGCGAGATCAAGCGACGGATAACTTCTCTTACCACCAGAAGAAAAAGTGAGAATATCCCCGGTTTGCAGATCGCAGACCTCGTCGCGAGTCCGATTGGGCGTGCCGTGCTGGGGAAATCACCAAAACCTGATTTTGAAGTGGTGAAGAGGAAATTTCGGACAAGTCCGTCAGGGAAAATCCGTGGATACGGATTAGTGGTACTCCCAAAAACAAAATCAGGACCCGCTACGCAGTTCCTGATTTAAAGAATTTTGATTTTTGAAGTTCAGCCCAAGCTTTCGCAAGGTATCGAGCCTACTCAGAGGCACTGGACGAAATTCTGATACGAATATACTCGAACTTCTTCATGACAACAAGGCATTTTTTGACCGGTATGACGTTGTTAAGCCCTTCTGAATCCACAAGCAAAAAGCATTGTACTACGTCCAACCCAATCGAAGCGGCATCGAGATGTGTTGATCAGTGTGCGTTCGAGTGGTGTTGAAAGCTTCATGCGCAAGCCGCTCAAACTCAAACCCGCGTACGAAGAACTTCTTGGGATGGTCGTATCTGATCTTGAGTCCGGTCAAATCCCTTGGAAGATGCCATGGTTTGCGAAAATCCCTACGAACTTCCATACGAAGCAACCTTATCATGGTATCAATGTTTTGGCTCTCAATTCCGTCGCACGCAAAAGAGAATACTCTTCGCACTACTGGATAACGGAACGCCAGGCGATCCGGCGCGGAGGCAACATTCGCAAGAATGAGATTGACAATCCTGCCTTCATCATCATGGCCAAATGGGAGAGCATTTCGTCGAGAGATGAGACCGGCGAAGAGCGAATCGATTGGTGGTTGATGATGCGGGAATATCGCGTGTACAATCTTGAACAAACATCAGGTCTTCGATATACCAAAGAACAAGCAACAACTCCGCTGTTCAACCGCGACGAACGCGCAGAAGAAATCGTGTTCGGCTATAAGGATCGCCCAACGATCAAATACGATCCGGAGCGAGCATACTATCGTCCCTACTATGATGATGTCCACTTACCGAAGATCGATCAGTTCGCATCACAGGAAGAGTATTACAGTACCCTCTTTCACGAGCTTGTTCATTCGACGGGTCATACGAAACGTCTGAGCCGATCGAGCTTCCACGAAACGATTCACTTCGGCGATACTTCTTACGCAAAGGAAGAACTCATCGCCGAGTTAGGCGCTGCTTTTCTCTGCGCTCAACTTGGCTTCTTCAGCCAAACGAGGAAGAACACTGCAGCGTACCTCCAATCCTGGTTGGTTGCCTTATTGGATGATAGAACGTTACTCCTTCAAGCTGCTTCACATGCTCAGCGCGCATGTGACTGTATTCTTGGAAACCGCCTCACAATTCAAGAAGCCCAGATCGAAAAACCTCCCGTCACGGATACAATCCTTGCAAAAGCGTCACCGAAGAGTATCTGGGCCTGATCATAAATCTGGGAAATGAATATCGTCGCAAGATTTCCCACCGGACGTTCATCGCTGTAAAAAAAGGCTGACCTCTTGAGTCAGCCTCTTTTCCTACGATGCCGCTGTTTTCAGGTGCTTTGCGGTGACGCTACCGGTTCCGGACTTCTTCCGAACAGTCGTCGGATAGAGAGGGCGAGTCCCTTCATCCTCTCGTCCAACCATGAGTAGAGTGTCGGAACGACGACCAGCGTGAGAAACGTGGACACGAGCAAACCGGAGATGATTGAAATGCCCAATGGTCTCCAGAAGTCGGAGCTTTCCGCACCGATGACAAGATGGAAGTTACGCCAATCCCAATCGACTCCAACGGCAAGGGGAAGGACGCCGAGAATAGTCGTGACGGCGGTCAGCACGACGGGACGCAAGCGAGTTCTCCCCGCTTCTAAAAGGGATTCGTCGAGTGAAAGCCCGCTTCCACGAAGGTGTTTCGTGAAGTCGAGAAGCACGATGGCGTTCTTCACGACGATGCCCGCGAGGGACACGACGCCGACGCCGGTCATCAACACACCGAATGGCGTCTGCGTCACGATCAATCCCATCAAGACACCGATGAGTGAGAGAAGAACCGAGGCCATGATGACGAATGGAACCTTCACGCTGTTGAACTCAGCAACGAGAATCATGAACACCAACAGCAGCGTGATCATAAGCGCCTTGAAAAGGAAGCTCGCAGCTTTGGCTTGTTCTTCGTTCTCGCCGGAGAATGTGATTTCATAACCGGCTGGAAGCGCGAACGAGGCAAGTTTCGTCTTGACGTCATTGAGCACGTCGTTCGAAAGACGGCCTTGGTTATTTCCCGTCACGGTGATAACGCGATTCAGGTCTTTGCGTTTAATCGCAGTAAGCCCGCTCGATTTCACGATCGTCGCAACGGATACCAACGGGACGGAAAGGAGTTTGCCCTTCTTGTTCATGAACGTGACGTTCAGGTTTTCGATTGCGTTGAGCGATTCCCGTTGATTCTCTTGCAGGCGTACGGTGATTTTGTACTCATCCTCACCGACGCGATACTTCGAAGCTTCGGTTCCGTTGATTGCCGTTCGCACGACCGATGCGATTTGCCCCGTGCTCATCTCAAGCAGCGCCGCCTTTTCTCGGTCCACGATGATTTGTACTTCAGGGCGACCTTCGTTGTAGTCATCCTTCAGATCGACAAGTCCGTCAACGTTTCGTATCGCATTTTGAATCTGCTCAGAAAGCGAGCGAAGCGTCGTGAAGTCTTCACCGGATATCTCGATGCTGACGGGTGCGCCGACTGGCGGCCCCATTTGTTGTTCCTCAACGATGATGTCGGCGCCTGCAACGCCACCGATCACTTCCCGCACTTCATCGAGTGTTTGAAAACTGCTCTGCTCGCGCTTGGCTTTCTCATAGAAGTTCAGGGAATAGCGCGCTTTGTTCGCCGTTCCCTGACCGCCGACATCAAAGGGATCCGCACTGATACCGACATTCGCAACCTTGTATTCGATGTCTTTGCGACCCGGCACGTTTTTCACTCGTTCCTCAACAAGCTTCATCGCTTCGTTCGTCATCTCCAAGGGAGTTCCCGAAGGCATGGTGACATCGACGTTGACAAGCTGAGGCTCGACGTTCGGAAAGAATTCGACTCCGGCGTTG
Organism: uncultured Chromatiales bacterium; assembly: GCA_964448285.1. Taxonomy (GTDB): domain Bacteria; phylum Bacteroidota; class Ignavibacteria; order SZUA-365; family SZUA-365; genus CAYUWG01. Next base: position 4,517 of record CAYUWG010000026.1, on the reverse strand, counting down.
AACATACTGAACAAGACGAAGACGAAAACCAGAATACCGAACGTGCCGGCCATCGTGAGTCCTTTGTGCTGAAGGGTCCATCGCAGCGTTCTGACATATTTCCTTTGTGCTGCGGGAAAGAGGACTTCATCGACCCAGTGATATATCCTCGTGAAAGGATTGTACCGGCGCCAGGAGTTTTTATTCTGCATGATCTGCCGTGTTTTCTCAATCTCCTTTCGATAGTTGATGAAGTTCGAACCTTGCACCGGACTGATGACATAGGCGACGATCAAGGAACCGGCGAGTGTGCTGATGAGCGTGATCGGAAGATAGGACATGAAATCACCGACGACGCCCGGCCAGAAGAGCATGGGGAGAAAAGCCGCAACGGTAGTGAAGGTTGCCGTGGCAACGGGAACGGCTACTTCGCGCGTCGCTTCCTTCGCCGCCGTAATCAGATCCGAACCGAATTCCTGCTGATGCCGGTAGATGTTCTCGATGACAACGATCGCATCATCTACAAGAATGCCGAGCACGAGAACGAGCGCGAAGAGAACGACGAAGTTCAGCGTGATGCCCATTGCAGAAAGAATGATGAAGCCGATGAGCATCGAAAGCGGAATGGCCGTGCTGATCAACGCCGCATTCTTGACTCCAAAGAACATGAACAGCACGATCACTACGAGAAACATGCCCGTGAGAATGCTGTTCTCCAGCTCGAATACTGAGCGCTTGATTTGAATGGACTGATCACCCGTGATGACGAGCGACACTCCGCTGGGAACTTTGGTTCCGGCCTGATCGACGATCTCCTTGACGCGATCCGCGATTTGAATCAGATTTTCTCCCGCTCTCTTCTTTACCGTGAGCGTTACCACGGGTGCACCGTCGAGTCTGCTGTAGGAAATGCGGTCTTCGAACGAATACTCTACGTTGGCAACGTCCCTCATGTAAATCGGTGCACCGTTGCGCATCTTCACGACGATATCGCTGATAAGCCGTGGATCTTTGTACTCACCCGGGATACGCACGCTGTACTCGGTAGTGCCGTTGTTGATCGCGCCTCCCGGCATCGTGAGGTTCTCGTTTCGTATCGCATTAGTGATGTCGTCAAAACTGATTTCATAGCCGTTCATTCGGTTCACATCGACGTTCACTTGAATCTCGGGTTCGAGATTCCCCGTGATGTCGGAGCTGAGAACGCCGGGAACGGTTTCGATTTCGTCCTTCAGATCGTCGGCAATCGCTTTGAGACGGGCGAGGCCAACATTGCCACCGATTGCGACATACATGATCGGAAATTCGCTGAAGTTGATTTCCGAAACGATGGGTTCGAGAATGTCCGCGGGGAGCTTCGGTTTTGTCGAGTTCACTTTATCGCGAACGCGACGCAGCGCATCATCGATTTCGACGTCGGTGTTGAACTCCACTTGCACGGTCGCAAACCCTTCTTTCGAAGAGGAGGAAATCATCTTGACGTCCTTGATGGTTTTCAGTTCGCGCTCGAGTGGTTGCGAGATCAATCCTTCAATGTCGGTTGGGCTTACGCCCGGATAGGGCACCGAAACGATGACGAGCGGAATGGTGATATCGGGCGCGGCTTCACGCGGCATGCTCATGTACGCATCCGCTCCGATGATCACGATGATCAGTATCAGAATATATACCGCGACTTTGTTGTCAACGGCTGTGTTCCAGATTCTCATTGATGAATTCCTTCTTACGCGATTGTTCGGTTATTTCTGAATCGCAATTGCCTGGCCATCGGCGACGTTCTGATGCCCACGGGTGATAAGTTTTTCGCCGGCCTTCAATCCTTCCGAAACCATAACCTCGCCGTTCTGTGACGCCTCGACCGTGACTGTTCTTTCCCGAGCCACACCGCCCTCGGCAATGAAGACAACAAACTTTTCTTTATCCACTTGCTGAAGGTAGTCTTCCGCGATGACGATGGCATTCGGGCGGTTTGCAAGAGTGATCTTCATGTTTGCGATCATTTCCGGTTTCAGTTTTCCACCTGAAGAGGTGATGTATGCCTCGATGGGGAGTGAGCGGTTGTCGCGATTCACAGCCGCGCCAACGAAGCTGATCTTCGCTTCGAACACTTCACCCGGAAATGCATCGATGATAAACCGAACCGGATCCCCGATCTTGAATCGTCCCGCGTAGCGTTCCGGAATTCCTGCGGCGATACGAAGTCTGCTTGTATTGACGACGTGCGCGACCGGCATACCAGGTCCGATCATTTCGCCTTCTTCAGCAAGACGCTTGTTCAAGACACCGCTTATCGGGCTTCGGATGAGAGTCTTTTCAAAGCGCGCTTTGGCGAGGTCCGCTTGTGCCTTGGCAGCGTCACGTTGATACTGATAGGTCTTCAGTTGCCATTCCGAAATAGCCTGCTCCTCGAAGACCTTGCTCTGCTTTTTGTATGTGACTTCGGCGAGTTCATAGTTCGCGTTCGCTGCATCGAAGCCGGCACGAAGCACGGCATCATCGAGCTTTGCGAGCACTTGCCCTTTTGAGACGGAGGCGCCAAGCGGGACTTTCCACTCGACCACCCGCCCTCCTTCCTCAGCCGGCACCATGACGTCTTCGTAAGACTCGATAGAACCGGTTACTTGAACGATTTCTCTGAAATCGGATAAACGGATTTCCTCCGTCTGGACGTACACGACGTTCCGATTGTCTGCTTCCTTCTGCCCCTGCGATTCTGCGTTCGACTTGCCGCAAGACGAAACGACGAGCGCGAATCCCGGGAGGATGATGAGTAGTGCAACGATCTGCACGAGAGTTTTCATGGTTCCGCTTTCTCCAATGAATAGATTGAATTTCATAGTTATGATTCGGGTTGTAGGACGCTGATAAGTTCTTCGAGATCCGTTTTCGCGACGTTGTAGTCATAAACCGCTTGTACGCGATTGATTCGCGCCCTGAGGAGAGCGAGATCAGCATCGTTGATTTCCAGTTGTGTGCCTGTTCCCGCCGAGTAGCGTGTGGTAGCAATTTTGTAACCCTTTTCCGCTTGCTCGACTGTGCGTCTTTGCGCTTCGATTCTCTTCTGCGCTTCCTCCAACCGCAATCGGATATTCTGCGCCTGCGTCAGAAAAGCATCCCGCACAGCGGACAGTTGCGTCTGTGACTTGATGTAATCGACCTGAGCCTGGTCGATACGCGACGACGTTTGAAAGCCGTTGAAGAGGCTGATGTTGAGCGACAATCCTATCTGCGCCGAGCGAACGAAATCGTTCGTTGAAATCCGGAAGTCGTTCTTTTGCGTCTGCCACTGATAGCTCCCGAATGCAGAGAGTGTCGGGAGAAATTCCGCTCGGTAGATACTGACGAGTTCCTGATTCACTTGCGATTGCAGCTCAAGCGCTTTTAGGCTCGCATTCTTCGCGAGAAGCATTTCTTCGGCGTTTTCCACAAGCTCAGCTTCGACCGGTTCATAGGTAAGTTGACCGACAACCGATACGTCCTCATTCGGTGAAAGGCCAAGCAGGACTTTCAGGTTGTTCTGTGAAGCGACGACGTTCCTTTCCGCTTCGAGCACGCTCGGACGAATGTTTTCCACCTGCACTTCGGCACGAATCAAATCGTAATCCGAAACGATGCCTTGTTTATTGAACGCGACGACGTTCTTCAAATTCTCCTCTGCGTTCTTAAGGCTCGCACGGGAAAGTTCTGTAACGTCCTGAATGAACAGTGTACCGTAGAACGCGCGCTTTACTTGCGCTATCGTTGCGTTATAGGAATTGCGAAATGCCTCGCGAGAAGCACGTTGATACACTTTTGCCGTTCCAACACCGGTGAAGACTGCTGCGTTGAAAAGAATTTGTTGAGCCTGAAATCCAAACTGCAGCGCATTGTCTGAACCGATCTCGATGGGAAGCACTCGACCGCTTTCCGGGTTTTCAAAATCAGGGAGAAAGAAAACCGGCTTTTCAAGCGAACGTGTGTATGTGCCGTTTGCAATCACGCTCGGCAATGCATACCCGATCGCTTCACGCACTCTCGCGTCCGCTTTTTCCATTTCGAGTTTTGCGACCTGCAATTCACGGTTATTCGCGATTGCCATTTTCACTGCATCGTCCAGTGAGATCTGCTTCCGTTGACTCATGACGAAAGCCGAAGGAAGAATCAAAAGAACGGCAGCTATGGTGAATGGGGTTTTCATAGACCTTTCGAATTAAGGGTGAGTGTGATTTGTTAACAGTCCTTGGAAAAAGATACGATCCAGCAACGCAATCTGCGTGTCGATATCCGTACTTATTGTTTGAAGGAGCGTTGTCGCTTGATCGTCAGGAGAATCGCAAGGCTCCCCCAAGTCTGAACATCGATGAAGCGTGAAGACAAGCGTGACGAAGAGTGAAACCGTTTGGTACGCCGGAACGAGATGCACGCGATTTTGCTCGATAGCCTGCGTAAGCGGTTTTTCAAGGATGCCAACAAGCTCAGGCAGCCGTTGTGCCACGAGCGATTGTCGCCCCGTTTTATGCATCTCCCTCATGACGAGCGAGTGCAGCGTGTGATTTTCG
>CAYUWG010000025.1:0-49246 GCA_964448285.1 uncultured Chromatiales bacterium | reverse complement strand
GAAAGTCTGCACGGCATTCCCACGCAGAGCGTGGGAACGAGAGTTCGGGAAGAAAATCTGCACGGCATTCCCACGCAGCGCGTGGGAATGAGAAGGATCTTTCATATCGTCTTCTTTTCAGCCGCATCCACCACTGCTTCCACGATCTTCTGGTAGCCGGTACAGCGACAGAGATTTCCTGATAGTTCTCGACGGATTGCGTCAGGCGTCGGATGCGGATTCTTCCGAAGCAATGCCTTCGCGGTCATGAGCATTCCCGGCGTGCAGAAGCCGCATTGAATCGCGCCATGCTCGATGAATGATTTCTGAAGCTCGTCTAATTCTCCGCGACCGATTCCTTCGATCGTTTCGATGTTGCTTCCCGCTGCTTGACGCGCAAGGACGAGGCAAGAGAACGTCGGGATGCCGTTCATGAGCACCGTGCATGCGCCGCAATCGCCGATATCGCAGCCGCGTTTTGTGCCGTTGTAGCCAAGCTCTTCACGCAGAAGATCAAGGAGTGTGATGTTGTCCTTGACCGCAAGTTCGTAGTGGTGACCGTTGATGGTGAGTTCGATGATGGATTTCATTTCGTTGCCTCCAATGCCCGCTCCCACGATTTCCTAAGCATCCTCTTCGTCAGTACTCCGCACATCTCTCGGCGATACCAAGCAGAGCCGCGATAATCATCGATCGGTCGCGCGTCGGATTGTGCCGCTTCTCCCGCGGAGTTGAGTAGTTCCTCGGATAATTTTTTTCCAAGAACTGCATCACGTGCTTTTAGCGAAACAATCGGCGTCGGTCCGACCGAGGTGAGACATACGCGCGCATCGCTGATTGTCGAGTCTTCATTCAGCTCAATGAATGCAGAGACTCCGACGATGGAAATATCGAGCGCCTTCCTCACTGCGAGCTTCACGTAAGCGCTTCCTTTTCTCTTTTTCGAAACCGGAAATTCAATCGCGCGGATGATCTCATCATGCCGAAGGACATTCCTCCCCGGTCCGGTAAAAAACTCTGCCGCAGGAATTCTTCTCTCTCCTTTGACTCCTTGCGCAATCACAATTCCACCAAGCGCAATCGTCGGTCCGGCGGTGTCGGCGGCGGGACGCGAGTTCGCGATGTTGCCTGCAAGCGTTCCACGATTGCGTACGAGGGGTGAGCCGACTTCCATCGCTCCATCGACAAGTCCTTGCAGATGCTGATTGATCGCCGGATGCTCGGTCACTTCCGTCATCGTAACCAATGCGCCGATAGTGATCGTCGAGTCAGTTACATCGATGCGAGACAATTCCGGTATGCGACAGATCGACACAAGATATGCGACGTCTTTGAGTCGCTGATCGCGCGGGAAGATGCGTTGCTTTAGATCGACGAGGATATCGGTTCCGCCCGCGAGGATGCGTGAACCGTCCTTCTCATGTGACGCAAGAAGGTTGCACGCTTCATCGAGCGAGTGCGGTTCGAGGTAGGTGAAATTGGGTAGTAACATCGGTTGTCTCTATTTAATTGTTCGCGGTTCTGAAACTGATGCCATTGTCGGTTTATTCCTCAATCTGGTAAAGAAGGTTGTCGTCAACGCGATAGAGCAATGGAGCAACGAGTATCTTTGGGTATCGCAGCCTCAATCGCTTTGCTTCGCTTCGCACGAAGTCCACTTCGTTCCCGATTTCGAACATCGGCGCGTAATGCCAGAAATGTTCTTCCGCCGCTTCTTCATCCCAGCCAGCATTATCGACGAGGCCACGAACGAAAAGCTCTTTCTTCGATATCAGATTTACCATTCCGCAGTTGTTATGTCCGATCAGCGCGATGGCACTCACTCCACCGGTGGCAATCGCAAATGAAATCTTAAACTCACTGTATCGAAGGTTCGCGCCACCTGAGCGAATGATGAACGCAAAGTTGTCAGGTATGTGAAGAAACTTACGATTGTCCATGCACATGCCGATCAACAATTCCGCCTTCGAATAGATGTCGTAAGGGCGCTGAAGATTATGGTACTCGAGCAATAAGCCGATTGGTGTTCCCTGATACTGAGGTAACAGGTCGTTCGTTGTATTGACAGGGAGTAGTCTGTTCATAGGTATTACTGGTTATCGTTTGAATATCGCTTGAGATGACGGTTGTGTTCGTGCTCTTCCGCTGTTCATGTGATCAATATGACGTTGCATTCCTCGCACCATACACATTATACATTCGCGCCAATGTTTTTTCCACCATCGACGTGAATGACCTGACCATTGATGAATGCCGCTTCGTCCGAGGCGAGAAAGGCGACTGCAGCGGCGACATCATGCGGTGTCCCGGCGGCTTTGCCCGGCTGCGCTTCGACGAGTTTCTGAAAAACTTCCGGCGGTAACGCTTGCGTCATCGGCGTCGTGATGAGGCCGGGTGCGATGGCGTTTACCGTCACGTTGCTGCGCGCCAATTCCAGTGCAAGCACGCGCGTCAAGCTCACGAGTCCGCCTTTCGAAGCGGAATAATTCGACTGACCCGGATTGCCGAGCCATGCGCGTGAAGCGATGTTCACGATGCGTCCACGTTTCTGTTCGCGCATGATCGGTGCAACGGCTTTGCACATCAACCACGGGCCTTTGAGGTTTACTGCGATTACGGCATCAAAATCTTCCTCCGGCATTTTCCAGATGACGTTATCTCGAAGGATGCCGGCGTTGTTCACGAGAATGTCGAGAGAAGCTTCGGCAGAGCGGATGTGCTTTACGACTTCTTCGACGGATGAAGATTTCGTTACATCCATGACATGAAATGTGATGTGTTCGGATTCTTTCAAGTCCGTGTCATCGAAATTCATATCGAGAACATGTACGTGGGCGCCTTCTTCAAAAAATCGCTGAACGATTGCAGCGCCGATTCCGCGGGCGCCGCCGGTTACTAACGCCACTTTATTTTGAAGGCATGTCATGCGTGAGACCTTGAGTTTGATCCATATTCAGTGAAAGCGTTGCGGTTGACTTTTCGTAATTTCATTTCGTGATGGTTGAGAATAACAGCGAATCGCACTTCACGGGAATAATTCTCTCCGCCGGGCTTTCCAGCAGGGCGGGGGAGTTCAAACCGCTCATGGACTTTCATGGTGAGCCTGCGGTCGTGGTTGTCATGCGGAAGCTTCGCGAAGTCTGCGATAAGATAGTCGTTGTAACGGGCCATCGGGCACATGAAGTTGCCGCAGTGGTCGAGACTCATGGGGATGCTGCCGTGACGTGTGTGGTGAATGCGGAATACGAACGAGGCATGTTCTCTTCCATTCGAACCGGTGTGCGCATACTTCCCGACGGCAGCGATTTCTTTCTTCAGATGGTCGATCAGCCGCATGTCCCGCAGTCCGTTTATCGCACGCTGATCGAAGCGATGACGACTACGCACGACGTCCTTATTCCAACACACGCTGGTCGGCGAGGGCATCCATTGCTCTTTCGATCGGGAATGAAAGCGGTGATTGCAAGCGCATCCCCCGATTCGACGCTGCGCGACGTGCTTCATCGAATGCAAGGCAGGATTAGCGATGTTGCCGTCGATTCCGATGCGGTGTTGCACACGATCAACACTCCCGCCGACCGGCGGTTTATCACCACGCAATACTGAACGAGATCTCATGAACATCTACTCAACCATCTCAGAGCTTATCGAACACAACCGCGCTTTCGTCGTCGTGACGGTTGCGGAAACGGTCGGGAGTACTCCGGGGAAAACGAACTTCAAAGCTGTTGTCGATTCTACCGGACTGATTGCGGGAACCGTTGGCGGCGGAAAGATCGAGGCTATCGCAATCGATGAAGCGAAGGCTTTGCTTTCCGGGAAGAACAACCTTCTCAAGTCCTATAACCTGACAAGCGGCCCGGATAACATCGGTATGACATGCGGCGGTTCGGTGACACTCTTCTATGAGTACATCGGTCCACGCGAATGCGTCGTCGTGTGCGGGGGAGGGCACGTATCGCAAAAGCTTACGCCCCTGCTTCGCTCTGTCGGCTTTTATACCACGCTTGTCGATGACCGGGCGGAGTATGCAACGCGCGAGCTTCATCCCGACGTCGATGAGTTTGTCGTCAGTTCTTATGGCGACTACGTGAGGCAGGGCGCGATCGATGAAGAAACGATACTGCTCATCGTGACGCCTGCGCACAAGAACGACCTGGAAATACTTAGCGCACTTTTTCAAACTCCGCTTATGCCGAAGTACATCGGCGTCATTGCGTCGAAGCGCAAGGCGATCACGATGCGCGAGGAACTGGAAGCGATGTTTCCCGGCGACCCCCGCATCGTGAAGATCGAAGCGCCGATGGGTCTCGACATTGGCGGTGAGACGCCCGCTCAAATCGCGATTTCGATTGCGGCGCGTCTGCAGGCGCTCAAGTTCGGCAAGATGGTTTGATTGCTTCTTCATGCTTACGACCCCGTAAAAACCGGCACTCCCTTCCCGACACTTTTCAAGCCTGCCAATGCATCGTTCGTTCTGAAGATCGCTTCGAGGCACTCAAGCTCGGATGCAGGGCCTCGTCGTGCATCGAGCAAACGCTCTGCTTCGCGCAATGCAATCGGAGCTTTTTTCTGAACCATCTTGACGAAGCGCTGATACTCGTCCTCGGCGAGATCGTCATGAGTCGCGCTTCCACTCATGAGCGACGTAAGATCGACGTTCGCAAAGAACGCTTCCGTTTTCAGCCACTTGTCCGAAAGCTGTGGAGTCGCGCGGTTGAATGTTTTCGATCCATCGATCAATCCGTTCATCTCTTCCCAGTTGATGACAGCATCGACGAGGCCGATCTCCTTTGCCATCACGGCCGGGACGAACATGCCCGTATAGATCAACTGCTTCGCGATCCCCAAACCGATGCGTTCAACGGACCGTTGCGTCCCGCCCAATCCTGGATAGATGCCGATGCCCGTTTCGGGAAATGCGAAGAGTGCATTCGGCAGTGCGACGATCACGTCCGCACAAAGCGCGAGTTCAAGCCCGCCACCGAGTGCGAGTCCGTTGATCACTGCGATTACTTTTTTTCCCGATGTATCGATGCGCTGGAATAAGTCCTGGCCGAACTTCGTGAAGGCCACGATTTCGGCAATCGTCCCCGCCTCGATGTGATCGATGAAAAACTTGATGTCCGCGCCCGCCATGAACGCTTTGCCGCTGCCGGTGAGGATGATCGTTTCGATGTTGGGGTTGTCATTCACCGCGTCGAACACTTCTGCGAGTTGCTGCGCAACGGTGGGATTGAGTGCGTTCAGATCCTCAGGCCGCGTGATGGTGATGATGGCGGTCGATCCCTTTACTTCGCTATGAACGAAATCCAATTTCCAGTTGTCCGCAGACAGTGTCGTTGGAACAGGCAAATCCCATTGTGAGCACGTCTCTGTGATCATCGTTCGCACCGCCTCTTCACCATAATGGTGATAGAGTTCGACCGGTCCGCGTTGCCACTTCAGTCCGATGCGTGCGCCCCGATTGATATCTCCTGCGGTGCAAACCTTTTCTTCGAGGAGTTGCGCACACACGAGGAAGATGACGGCGAGTATGCGCTTTGAAATAGTTTCGGTTGTCGTGCTGTCAATCGCTGCCGCTTCCCCGATTGTCCAGAGTTGATTCGCCTCCGTCTGTTTGCGGAGGAGTTCCGACGGTTTGTAGAACGCACCGAAGGCATCCTCCAGTGTGCGTTGAGAGTGATAGGCAACCGGGACGCCCGTTGCGTTCATGAGTGCGAACGGTCCCATTCCACAACCGAACGCTTCGCGATAGATCACGTCGATCGTCGCCGCGTCAGCAAGACCTTCTTCGACGATGCGAGTCGATTCATTCAACCACGGGACGAAGAAGCGATTCACTACAAAGCCGTGCGCATCCGCACAGGTGATGGGGTCTTTCCCGCAGCGTTGCATGAAGAGCATGGTTGTCCGGTAAACTCCGTCGCTCGTGTCCGGGCTGGGAATCACTTCGACGAGGCGATTCTTCGCTGCATGGTAAAAGAAGTGCAGTCCGATAAATCGCTCTGGAAAGGTGACGGACTTTGCGAGATCACGCACGGCGAAGGAGGACGTGTTCGTAGCAAGGATCGTATCCGCTGGAACGATCGCCGAAAGAGTTTTGAACAACTCGGACTTGATCTGGAAATCCTCAAACACTGCTTCGATGACGATCTGGCAATCTGTGACGGTGTCGTAATCCGTCGAAACGTGGATGCGCCCGAGAATTTTTTCGACCTGTTCCGGTTTGAAGAGCTTGCGTTGCACGCCTTCATCAAGGCTCGATCGAATGAGTTGTAAACCACGCTCGACAAAGCGCGCTTCGCGGTCGATCATGCGAACGGTGAGTCCTTCCATGGCGAACTTCTGCGTGAGCGCTGAACCCATGGTTCCCGCGCCGATGATTCCGATTGTGGTGATGGGTTGTGTCATAATGAAATTTCTTGCTCACGCGTTGTTGTAAATCCTCGTTCCCACGCTCCGCGTGGGAACGCTGGAAGATCTGCGTCGAATACTGAAACTATTGATCCCTTGAAGCTGCATTTTTTAGATTTACTTTTGTCTGAGTTCACATGGATGTAGGAGCCTTTGACGCATCCGTTCCCACGCAGAGCGTAGGAACGAGAAAGAGGTGTCGTCAATCCTCGTTCCCACGCTCCGCGTGGGAATGCTGGCAAGTAGAATCGTGTCATCAATTGTCTGTCCATGTTGCTTGTCTCTTCTCCATGAAGGCAGCGATGCCCTCGTTCGCATCGTGCGTTACCATGAGCTCATCGAGGTATAAGCGCTCCAATGTCTGTAGTCGCTCATGCAAGGTCCTGTTGAATTCGTAGCGCCCCGCCCTGAGAGCAAAGCGCAGCGACGAAGCGCTCTTCGGAAGGACGTGCTTTGCGATCCAATCGTTCGCTCCTGCTTCGAGCGCATCCTTCGATTCGAAGACTCTGTTGACGAATCCCAATGCATGCGCTTCTTCTGCCGTTGCGCTCCTTCCACTGATGAGCAATTCCTCCGCGCGCGTCTGTCCGATTTTCAGCGGAAGAAGTATCGAAGCTGGAGGAGGAAACACTCCGAGCACGATTTCCGGCTGACCGAGTCGGGCTGTGGAATCGGCGTAGATGAGATTGCACATCAGTGCGAGCTCCATTGCGCCGCCCAAACATTGACCTGAGACGAGCGCCATCGTAGGAATGGAGAGATCGGCAAGCGTGTAGAAGAGTCGGTGGAACTGTGCGAGCATCGCACCCGCTTTCTCTCTCGTGTGCTCTGCAACGCTTGCGCCGAAACTGAAGTGATCGCCCGTGCCCTGAAGTTGAATCATCTTCACATGCGGCTGTGCGCGAAGTGCGTCCAGCGCGGCTTGCAACGCGCTCATCATCTCCGCATCGAGCACGTTCGCCTTCGGTGCGTTCAATATGAGACGGAGTACCTGCCCGTCATACAATGTTTCGATGAGAATCTTTTCTGCCATCGGACTCACCTCGGAAGGACCGCTTCGACAAGCTCGTCGTTGAACGGATGTCCCTCGGCTACCATGCGACGGAACCTGATGAAGTCGATCTCGCGCTTGCCGTCTTTGCCTTCATTGAACGCCCGGAAGCCTGCCTTCGCCTCGGTGTTCATGTTCAATGCAAGCCAATCTCTGTTCGTCTGCGCGTTGCGATCCCAGTGTTCGAGCTTCTTCTTGCGCAAGCTGTTCAGCGTTTTGTTCAGGCAATCGGGGAAGAGGTACATGAACTTCGTGCAGAGTCGATTCACTTCTTCGTCGAGCAGCGTGAAGTCAATGGTTGCGTTTGACGTGATCTCCCTCGCTTGCTTCAACGCATCGCCTCCCTTGCGTTTGCCATAGACGATCTCGCCGTCTTCCACGAACGTGTCGGTGATGACCGATGGATTGCGGATGAACGAGCCATCAGGAGTTTTCAACACCTTCACCGCTTTCGTAATCAGCCCGATGTTGACGGCTTCATAAGCGCTCCACATTTCGCAGAGTGTGCCGCTCTGCATGGCGCGCTCGATGCCAACGAAGAGATCGAGGAAATCCGTGCTGCCGCCGTCAGGCGCGCTGCCATGACGCGGGCCGGCTTGTCCGAACACCGCGAGGTCGCTTGCAATCGTAAAGTCGCACGCCATGCCGATCTCTTGTCCGCCGGCGATGCGCATGCCGTTGACGCGACAGATCACCGGTTTGTCCGCATGCAGGATTGCTGTGATCATGTCGTTGAAGAGACGCATGTACTGTTTGTATTCGAGCGGCCGACCGGAGTAATACTCGGCGTATTCTTTCGTATTGCCGCCCGTACAAAAGGCCTTATCACCGACGGCAGTGAAGACTATTGCGACAACGGTGCGATCATTCGACGCCTGCCGCATTGCGAGGATGACTTCCTTCACAGCGGCGGTCGTGTATGAGTTGTATTGCTTGGGATTGTTGAGCCAGATCCATGCATTGTTCAGGCCTTCGACGGGATTGCCATCGTAATCGAGACATGGCTGCAGTTCATAGATGATCTCCGTGTATGCGTGCGGAACGAGGTCGTGGCAGACTAAAGATTGTGACATGATATTCTCCTTGGGAGTCACTTGAAAAATCATTGGTTGAAATTGGGAACGAGAACGGAGCGCTTCGAAAGTTTATGCTCCAGTGTCAGTTGAAAAACGTCGTTGATGTCGGAGAGCGGAAGCAATTCCGTGAACGGTTTTATCTGTACGCGTCCATCGGCAATGAGCTGAAGTACCTCCGGATACAGTTCGGGTTTGCAGCCCCATGTACCGATCACGTTTGCATCGAATGCCATGAGATTGCTGAGACGCACTTCGAGCTTGTCCAGTGTGAAGCCGACGATGGAAAGCGTGCCTGCAATGCCGAGCAGCGCGAACGCCAACTCCTGGCCGGCCTTGCTTCCGGACATTTCGTAAATCTTCCAACCGTACGGTGATGCGCCTGCAGCTTTACCGATCTCTTTCACTTTCTTTTTCACGTCGGGGATTTCCATCCCTTTCGAATTCAAGGTGTATGCAATGCCGACAATTGAAACGCCGTCGAGTTTTTCCTGCGAGATATCGATTGCGAGAACGGTCGCACCCATCGCTTTCGCGATCTGTGCGCCGTACATGCCGACGCCACCGACTCCGATGACGATGGCGAAGTCGCCTTGCTTCAAATCGCTCTTTACGATGACCTGATACGGCGTTGAAACGGCATCCGCAATGACGGCAAGCTCTTCGAGTGCATGCGATTGCAGAACGTCGGTGGAGACCGGGCAGAAGAAGCGCGCCGGCGCGATGACGTGCGAAGCGAATCCACCGTGGAAATCGTTGCCGGGCATGCGTTGCTTCTGACAGATGTTGCCGCGGCCGCTCGTACAGAGGTCACATTCGCCGCACGGCAGTACGGCGGGAATGATCACCGGCTTTCCGATGAGTTCGGCAGGACCATCTTTCACGATGCCGCTGATCTCGTGTCCGAGCGTGAGCGGAAGTTCATGGCGCGTGGGAACGCCGTAATGCCAGAAACTGAGATCGGTGTGACACACTCCGCAGCCAGCGACCTCGACGAGCGCTTCGCTTTCCTTCAGTGCGGGCGCATCGTATTCGACGCGCTCAAACGGTTGACCCTTCGTTGTCATTTGCCATGATGTGATTTTCATGAGAACCTCCCGTTCGTGTTTTCGATGAGAATCGCGGTGCCCTGTCCGCCGCCGATACACGCCGAGGCGATTCCATAGCGGACGTTACGTCTCTGCATTTCCAGCGCAAGCGTGTGCGTCAATCGCGTGCCGGTCGCACCGAGCGGATGTCCGATGGCGATGGCGCCACCGTTGACGTTCAGCTTCTCGCGATCGAGACCGAGTTCGCGTTCGACGGCGACGATCTGTGCACCGAATGCTTCATTGATTTCGAAGAGACCGATATCATCGAGCGTGAGTCCCGTGCGTTCGAGTACGAGGCGAATTGCCGGGGCCGGACCTATACCCATGATCTTCGGATCGACGCCCGCAGAACCCGACGCGACGATACGCCCAATGGGTTTGAGATTCTTCTCTGCGCAATACTCGTCACGCGCTACGAGAACAGCCGCGCCTCCATCGACGATTCCGCTGCTGTTGCCGGGTGTTTGAACGCCGGTCTTCGAGAAACTCGGTTTCAGTTGGGCAAGCTCGTCCTCACTCGTGGGTCGCAGGTTTTCATCGCGGTTTAAGACTGCCTTCGGAGGATTGAGCTTGTACGAACGTGGTTGAAGACCGTCCGATTCGAGCGTGCCGGAACCGACGGAAAGCATTTCCTGAGCGAGTGTCCCGTCTTCGGTCTTCTGAACGGCAAGCGAATGCGAACGAAGCGCGTAACGATCGACGTCTGCACGCGAGATGTCGTATCGCTGTGCGAGTGTTTCCGCAGTTTCGCCCATCGTGCAGGGGACCGCAGGGTCGGTCAATCCTTCCCAGAGCATATCGCCGAAGAGCGGTTGCCCGAATCGATATCCAATGCGGTTTCCAAATGCAACAGTCGGCGTACGCGTCATGCTTTCCGCTCCGCCCGCGAGAACGACACGTGCTTTGTTCAGCGTGATGTTCTCTACGGCGGTAATGATCGTTTCGAAGCCGGAGCCGCAGATGCGCTGGACGAGAAGCGCCGGGACGTGCTGCGGAATGCCGCTGTACAAACCCACATGCCGTGGGAAATAGATCGCGTCGAAACCGCTCTGGATGATGTTCGCGAAAACGACGTGCTCGACGTCTTCAGGAGGAATGCCGGAGCGCTTGAGCGCTTCCCGTGCTGCGAGGATTCCGAGGTCGGTCGGATTGATCGAACCGAGCATGCCGCAGAATTTTCCGAACGGCGTTCGCGCGCCGTTCACTAAATAGATGCCGTCGTACGTTGCGGCAAATCCCTTTCCATTCGATGTCGTCATAATGTACCCTGTTGTTTCTTCATGTTGGTGATGTTCGTCCTTCCCATGGTTGCTTATGAGAATGACGGTTGTGGGTGAGAGTGTTTGCGCGCCAGCAGTGCAGCGCCTAATGCAACCATGTACTGCGGCGATGGCGCAATGATCGTTTCAGCATCCAGTTCCTTCGAAAGCAAATCGCAGATGAACGGATGGTACGCAATGACGCCGCCGCATAAGTACACGGGTTTTTTTTCACGCATCGGAAGTTTAATCACGCGCTTGACGATCGAGAGGTAGATGCCGCGTGCGATGTCTTCGATTGGGACACCGTTGAATTTCCATCCGAGGATTTCCGTCTTTGCGAACACGGTGCAGAAGCTGTTCATCGCTTTTTGTGATGAAGACTTTCGTGCAAGGTCGCTCATTTCTTCGATCCCGAGTTCCGCTTTGTCCGCAATCTCCGTGATGAACGAGCCGGTTCCCGCCGCGCATTTGTCGTTCATGAAGAACGAACGCACTTCACCCGCGGGACCACTCTCGATCAATTTCAAATCCTCACCGCCGATGTCGATGATCCATTTCTCGTGCGGGAAGTGATGCGATAGGCCGACGGACGCGCAGATGAGTTCGGTTTTCTTCAGCGCCTTATCGAACGCATTGCGCCCATAACCGGTCGTGCAAACGGAGGCGAGCGAAAAGGAAGAACGGATTTCCTCGATCGCCGTGTGCAACTGTTCCTGCCTTCGGCTCAGTGTGGGGATAGTCTTCCGGTATGGCAATCCGCCGTTCCCATCGACGATGATGAACTTCGTGTACGACGAACCGATGTCGATCCCGAGCGCGTGCGTGCCTGCTTCGCGGTCGAGCTGGAATGCGGTTTCGATGTCCACGTGGTCGATCATGAATTCGAACGCTCCAACATGCGGATGATTTCTGCGATCGAGAGATTGATCGGCGTCGGGATATGATGTTTCTTGCCGTACTCGACGATGCGTCCGTTGAGCATTTCGATTTCCGTCGGTCTTCCGGCTTCAAGGTCGGTGAGCATGGATGGACGGTGGTGTCCGGCATTCTTCAAGTAACGAAGAGAGAAACGCCGGAACTTCTTGTCGAGAATGATTCCTTCGGCGAGCGCCACGCGCACCGACTCATCGACGATGGCTTCGACAAGCTCCTGTCCCTGGGGGAAATCGAGTACGTCCTTCATCGTGCGCCTCGTGATCGCGCAGAGGGGCGAGAGCGCAGCATTGAGTATCGCTTTCTCCCAGATGTAGTCTTGAATATCGAGCGGGATCTCGGTTTGTAAACCCGCCTTGTTGAACAGTTCGACGATCGTGTCGGCCATCGGTTCGCCGTGTGCGAGTAGCGCTGCGATATAGTTCGGCGGATTGAAAAAGCTCACGTGCACGACATTCGGCTCACGGCTGACCCCGGCGAAGTTGATCACCATGCGAAGGGTGCGTTCTTCATCGAGCGCATGCGCAACGATCTGTTCGTTGTCGATGCCGTTTTGCGCAACCATGACGAACAGCTTTTCATCGTCGATCTCCGCGAGCAAATCGACGACTTTCTTGAGTGCGGGAGTCTTCGTCGCGACGATGACGAGATTGAGGTCGAACATCGCCAGCTCCTGAACGGTGTACGCAACCTGGGAAAGCTGGACTTTCTTTTCGATGACATGCGTGAGCTTGATGCCGCCCTTCTTCACCGCGTCGGTAATTCGGGCATCGACTTCACAGCCGACGACGTACGCTCCTGCTGCTGCCAAGTGCGCTGCGATGATGCTGCCGACCGGTCCGAGACCGATAACCCCGACGCGCAGCGGTCCGTTGTTGTTGCCATTGGTTGAAGCGGTGGATGTTTTTCGTTTTGGCATGTGCGAAACCCCTTATCATGAAACGGCTATTTGTTCGAGGAAGGTCTCCAGCTTCGTTCTCGTCTGACCGTCGCTGAGGAAGCGGAGGTCGTTGAGGTCTCCATCGATGATGAGCGTGTCGATTCCCGTCTCTTCCTGAAAGCGGCGGGGAAGACCGAAGCGGTTGTTGCTGTTGTTGAAACACGTCTTTGCGTCGTGGAAGATCACGCCGTGAACGTTGTAGCGATCGGCCATCGCTTTGAGATAACGGAGCTTCGCATTCTCTCCGCGGTTGATGAAAATCTGCGTGTAGGCATACGCCATGGATTCCAGCGGCGCTTTGGGATCGAGATCGTCGAGAATCCAACTGTTGCAGTACGTCGATGCGACGACCGCCGCAGCGTTCTCAACGAATAATTCCGAGTACGCGCGAAGTCGTCCCCAGATCGGCATACCATCCCAGAAGAGGCGCACGGATTCGTTCGGAACAGCGGCATCGCCGTTCTCGAGTCGTGCTTCCAGTTCAACGAGAAGCTCGCGGTAAAAATCATTGCAGATGGGAGAGCCGCGCAGAACGACGATTGGCGCCATGAGGATGCAGCCATCGAAGAACGTGATGGGCGACGGCGAGTGCAGCGCCGTCTCAAGCACGTGTCTCCAAAGAACGCTGCCTTCCTTGCTAAGACCGACAGCCTCCGAGAGTTTGTCGATTTCGAGCGATTGTCCCGTCACCTGTTCGCAGACCTGAATGAGACGTAAGAGTTGCCGGACAACGGCATCGATATCGGTTTGCGAAATTTCTTCGAGGTGTCTTGGAGGATGGATACCGAACACGGGACAATGGAATTCATTTCCAAAGTAATTGAACCACTCGGCGACCTCGCGGCATTGATTCGTGTTATAGACGATCAAATCGGGAGTCGGGATTTGCTTCAAGCCATAGGCAGCGGTGAGCGGGGTTTCACGCTTGATCCATGCACCGATATCCGATGTAAGGTAGGAACAGACTTCTGCGCCGTAACCCGCTTGATGCGCGATGGGGATGTAATCCATCGCCGTGCGCGATGCGCCGAGAAGCGCTCCGTGGTTTTCCGGGAAATAGACGGTGAATCCGAAAGCGCGCAGCAATTCCGCTGGGCCGGCGCTCGTACACCATGCAACCGGTGCATGCAGATCCTGGAAGTACTCTGTGAGGATGTGCTTAAGTCGTTGTTGTGCCTTCAGAGCCATGGTTCGGAAGTTTTATGATGTACACGTCGTCTTCGACGATGGGATTATCACCGTAGAGTTGTTCGATACGCGCTTTGAAAACATCCGCGACTTTATTCGGGGAAAGCTTCATCGAAGGAGTCAACTCTTCGTTGTCGATGGTGAGTTCGTAGTCGAGGAGCAGAGCGGATTGAAGTCTGCTGTAGCGCACGTCGTTGTTCTGGTTTAAAAGTGCGAGACAGTTCGCAAGGCAGCAGGAGAGTGTCTGCAAGTCCGGCGGACATTTGCATCCGAATTTCAAGCGCGATTCATCCGGCTGGCTGTTGAACATGGATCTGTTCGGGAAGAGAAGCGCAACGGGATAATCGCGGCCGCTTCCTGTGACAAGGGCGTAGGAAAGAAACGCGCAATCTCCGACGATGCGGTTTTCCACTTCCGAGGGAACGACTTTCTCCGCATTGCTCAGCTTGAATATGCGGTCCTTGCGAGAGATCAGCCGCAATCCGTTTTCGGTGAATTCTCCGACGTCGCCGGTGCGAAACCATCCGTCATCCATCAACACAGCCTGTGTCGCTTCCGGATTGTTGTAGTATCCACGCATGACGTTCGGACCTTTGACGAGGATCTCTCCATCCGTGTCGAGCATCAGGGAAACACCCGGAATCGGATGCCCCACGACGCCGTGATCACGCGTGACAGTCGGATCTGTCACCGTGCAACAGGGTGAAGTTTCCGTCAAGCCCCATCCTTCGACGATGGGGATGTTGTGACTTTTGAAGACGGACGCGACCGCTGCCGGCAAAGGCGCCGCTGCGGTGAAGATGAATCGCAATCCGCTGTGAAACACGATTTCCGCCGCTTCGGGATTTTGAACGGTGCGCGCGACGAGATCCTGATACACTCGCGGAACGCTGAAGAAAACCGTTGGTCGAACGAGCTTCCAGTTATGCAGGAGTCTGTCGATGTCTTTCCCGTATCCATCTTCCAGCGAAAGCAACGCACCGTTCGTAATCGCTGCGTATTTCTCGAAAATTCCACCGAAGCTGTGATGCCACGGGAGATACGAGAGGAAGCGATCCCGATCGGTCATCTCCCACAACGTGCGGAGCGCTGCCTGTTGGGACAGGATGTTGCCATGCGTCAATTGCACGCACTTCGGTTTTCCCATCGTCCCCGACGTGTACATCATGAGCGAAACAGTTTCGGATGGTACATCACGATCTCCGAGTGCGTCGGCAGTCGAAGTGTTTTGCAGCAGAGAATTGAATGAAACGAGCGGACCGTCGCCTTCGACGGCGTCGAAGTGAATGATCGCGCGGAAGTCCTGCGGTGCGGAAATCTTGTTCACCTGACTTTGATCGGCAGCGACGACCAGCGTCGGTTCGCAGAAGCGCACCATCGCATCCGCTTGTTCCGCGTTGAAGCCTGCGAATATTGGGACTGCAACGGCTCCCATCGCCATGATCACGAGTTCGATTTCGAGCATCTCCCGGCGGTTGCGCGAGAGGATTGCTACGCGGTCATGCGAACGGAGACCGAGTTCCTTCAGACTCTGTTGAAGGGAGAAAAGATCTCTGCGGAGTTGCTGCCACGTAAGTGCGACGTATGCCCCGTTGACAGGTTCCTGATACATCGGACGTTCGGCAAAGCGAGTCCAATTCGCTTCGAGCATCCGCGCGATGTTCGGCTCATAGGTTGGAAGTCGCTTGTCCGAGGTGCGAACCTGAACGTCACGCATACTCCTTTCGCTCCAGGAGCTTATAGTGTCGGTAGCCACCCCATATCGCTGCACCGATGGCGCCCGCTTCCATCGCGTGTTGAACGGCAATGAGTTTGAGTTTCATATTCTTTTGACTCTGGATTTCATCGAGCGCCTCGACGAGACCGACGTTCAAGGCCATGCCACCGGTCAAGCCGACCGGTGATTCGACTTTCAGCTTGCTGAGCAGCTTGACGATGCGGTTTGCAATAGAGATGTGAATGCCTTTGATGATATCCGAAGTCGGTATGCCTTGCGCAACCATATTGATGACGTCCGTTTCGGCGAGCACCGCGCAGATGCCGCTGAGCGTTGCAGGATCTTTAGAGTTTTTCGAGAGCGGCCCGACTTCATCCAGCGTGACGCCAAGATAGCGCGTGATGTTTTCGAGAAACTGGCCGGAGCCGGAGGCGCACTGGCCCGTCATCGCATAGTTGTGGACTCGCGCACCCTGATCGAGTGTGATAACGCGGCAGTACAGTGCTCCAAGATCCACGACGGTTCTGATTTCAGGATTGAAATGGTAAGCGCCGCGCGCGTGTGTGGTCATGCTGTAGAAATGCCCTCGCTTCCGACGGACGAGTTCGCCCTCACCGGTCGAAGCGACGTAGAGCATGTCTTCATACGTGAGGTTATGCCGGGAGAGCAATTCATCCATCATCGTTTCGATGAGCGTCGTTGGATTGCGCTTGCGAATTTTTTCGGAAGCAGCGTCCACGACGCACGGCGTATCTCCATAATCGAGGAGCGCCATTTTGATGTAACTGCTTCCAACGTCGATGCCGAGTGTATAATCCATATTTACCTCATCAGACTGTAAAGGGCCGCACCAAGCGCACCCATGAAGATGGAATCCGTGTGGATGTTGATGGTCACCTCGCCATAGTTATCGATGACGAGTTTTCGGACATACTTCACGATGGCGGGGTTGCGCGCAACGCCGCCGGTGAACGTGAGTTCATCGCGAACGCCTCCGGAGCGTGCGAGCAGCGCGAACGCACGCTGGACGATCGCGAGATGCAATCCCGCGAGGATGTTCTCCTTCTTCTCGCCGAGGTTCAAGTACTCGCGGAGTTCAGCGCCTGCGAAGACCGTACACGTGCTGCAGATATTCGCTTCGTAATTCGCCTTCATCGCGATCGGGCCGAGGTCGCTGACACTTGCGTTCATTTCGTCAGCGATATAACCGAGATAGCGGCCGCATCCTGCCGCGCACCGGTCGTTCATCTGAAAACTCGTGACCAAACCCAGGTCGTCAACCTGAATGGCCTTCGTGTCCTGGCCGCCGATGTCCAGTACGGTTCGTGTTTTCGGGAAGCACGCGTGGGCGCCCATAGCATGACAGAGAATTTCAGAGCGAATATGTTTCTGGTCGAACGGCAAGAGCTGTCGGCCATACCCCGTACCGATGAAATCCGCAGGTTCGAGACTGAGTGCAGTGATTCTTTCCAGATGCGTTCGA
Source organism: uncultured Chromatiales bacterium (assembly GCA_964448285.1). Classification (GTDB taxonomy): domain Bacteria; phylum Bacteroidota; class Ignavibacteria; order SZUA-365; family SZUA-365; genus CAYUWG01. The sequence continues at coordinate 32,112 of CAYUWG010000025.1, read as the reverse complement.
ATGATGGAAGCCGCTTTTACATGTTCAGTGGAAAGCAACTCCAACGCTTCGTTCGTCAGCTCGGTAAACGCCATCGGAATCGTTTGATTTTCGACCGGTGTGATAGAGCGGTCGAACAGCGAGACGAGCGGGTCGAAGTGTTCCGGTTGTTCCTGTTGCACTGCTGCGAGATACTCGCCGTTGAAGAGGTCGCGGAAAAATTCGGAGGTGCTGCTCACTTCGCCGCTGAAAAAACGCTTCTTGATTTTTTCCTGAATCAATGGAAAGATGACCTGAAGCCTGCTGCGCAGATATTCGTCATTCCCATTGCGTGCAACTGACGCTACGTTCGCCGTCATGTGTCGCGTCAATTCATTGAAGCGTCTCTCAAACTGCAAATACTGGAAACGGCCTTGCAGCAGTGCGAAGAAAGTTTTCCAATCGGTGCCGTTCGCGTTCTCGTTGAGAACAGCGCGGTGCAACAGCGTGAAGCGCGAATTGAACTCCGCCTCCATGCGCGCGATTTCCGCTGCGACGGTGTAATTGGCGCGCGTGTTCGTAATGCCTCGCCCGACGATCTGCTGTTGCTCATCGATCAGGACGGCTTTGGACGTTGTCGATCCGAGATCGATTCCGAGATAGACGTTCATGCGACTTTCTCCATGCGTTTGTGATACATGCGTCGTTGGTCGAGCATTTGGAAGAACGAGTCGAGCCGGTTCTTGATGTTGGAATAGGAATAGTACTGTGGATCGACGAGGTCGGTCTCGATGAAGCCGACCGGTATCTGCAGCTTCTCCTCGAGTTCGCGCATCATGACGAGTTGCCCGGCGGAGAAGGAGTTGCAGCTCTTGATGGAGTTCACGAGGAAGCCGTCGGCATGGTACTTCGTGATGAAGCTTTCGATGAGGTCGATGCGTTGCGGGAGATTTCTGTTCGTGTAGCAGCCGAGGCAATATTCCGCGAGGCTTCCGAGGGGGTTGCGTGATGAGTGTCTGAATCCATCATCATATACTCCGCCGACGCGCGTGTAGGTCGAACCGACGAAGACAGCGCCGAGGTCGTAGAAGAGTTTCCAGAAATTCCGGAAGTGCGTCCAGTTCGGTGGGCCTTCCACGACAAGCCGGAATTTTTCATCCTGCAACTGGCCTTCGGGCGTAATGGGGCCGAGTTTGTTTGCAACGCGATATTCGACTTCGGAGAGGAGCTCCCGGTAGTATTCGACACAGTCCTCCATTCCTCGGAAAGCGGTAAAGATCGGGCCGATGTAGTAAACGCCTCCGAAATAGGCGTCGATCGGCGACGGTTTATGCCGTGCAGATTCGAACACCTGTATCAGCAAGTCTTCTGCCTGTGCGGAAAGCGCGAGTTTCTCGCTCAGTTCGTCTTCGTTGAATTTCTTCCCTGAGACTTTCTCGAACTTCGGAATGACTTCATTGATGAGTTGGTCTTTGATGTACTCGACCATCGCCGGTTCGATCTTCCCGGACTCCTGATACGGAATGTGGAGCATCGCGATCTCAGCGTTCGGATAGAGATGCTTGAGCGTCTCGAACCATTTCATGAACACGAAGCAGCCCGTGTAGCTGAGTAAGAGAATGTCCGGCGGCGGAAGCTGTTGCCCCGTCGGTCCTTCGTTCCCTTGCAGCATCATGCCGACGTCGCATTTGACGTACGAGCAAACATCCTCGGAGAAACCCATCTCCTCCGCTTCATGGATGTACTCGCGGGACTTCATGCGCATGCCGGATTGCAGCGCGTTGATTTCCGGATATACCGGAAGCATGTCGAACACGCGCACGAGTTCCGTCAGATTTCCGGGTACGAAGGTGTATGCGATTTTCTTTCCTGTCTCTCGCACCTGGGAGAGTTCCATGAAGTGCTCAGCGAGCATCTTCTTTTGTCGTACCATGCTGTTTTCTTTTTGTACGTCCATGGTCATTCCCACAGTTTAATCATGTCGGCAAATGTCCCGGCCTGTTCCTTGATGACGTGAAACTGGCCGAGGTTTTCGTGATACTGAAAATTGAAGTGCTTGATGTGATGCTTATCCATGGCGATCTCAAGCATGGGTCTGTCCAAGAGTGCAGGGTCGCAAAAACTTGGCGCGCAGAAGATGACGCCGTCGGCATTCCGTTCGCGCACTTGTTTTGCGAGGAGGTCACCTTTGGGCGTACCGTTTTCAAAGACGGCGGATGAATGCGTACTGCTTTCGACATAGGCTTTGACGAGTTCTTTGACCGGGTCGGATGTATCATCCGGGATGTTTCTCTGCAACCAAAACGAACCGAGTTGGAAATCATCTTCGACGATATAGCAACCTGCGATTTCGATTGTCTTGATAAGGCCGATCGGTGGCTGTTCGCAAAATGCACCCGACACGACGACGCGAATCTTATCCTCCGGTTCACGATCGAGTTGCCGGATGAAAGCAAGCGTCTGTTCGAGAAGAAGGTTATGCTCCTCAACGGGAAGGACGGTGCCTGCGCGAACGATGAGGTAGTATTCCCATGTAAAGATCTTGTGTGGTTCGTTCGTGCGCACTGCGGAGAGTTCGTTCAGGAGATCGCGGTTTCTATTATAAAGCGCGATCGAGTGGTTGAGTTTTTCCGGAGTGATTACGGTTCCGTTCAACTCCCGAAGGTCGGCGATGAGCTTCTCCAGTTCGAGCCGGTAGAATTTTCCGCCAACTGCGAAGTGGAAGTTTTGCGGGAAGTCGAGATAGCGCACGAGTTTTTGAGGAAACTTGATCCTGAATATCCCCGACATGTTGCGGATGACGTCGCAGATGGCCGGGAATAAGAAGCCATCGAAGGCATCCATGTATCCGCCGAGAGCCTGTTCGATGACAGTGCGCGGGATGTGGCAGATGTACGATTGGAAAAATGCATCGCCTTTCACTACCGGGATTCGATCCCCGGCTCCGAAAAGACCGACGGGAAGCATACCGGCTGCGTGGACGACTTCGCGCGGAATGTACATCGGCATGAAACCGATGATGCGTCTCGATTCGTCTTCGGCTTTCCATTTCGTGGCAGCAGAGTAGGAAAGGTCTTCGAAAAGACTCTGCACGTGGTTGATGAGTTCGGAGTAATTAGGAAATGTCATTGCCGTTTTCCGATAGGGATTGATTCCAAATGCGGTCAAGGATTTCGCGGAACTGGTTAACCTCGCTCGATAAAAGAAGTCCGAGAAACGAAGAGTCCACTTCCTCGACGATGCTGTTGATGCGAGAGAGAATGCTCCTTCCTTTCGCCGTAAGAAAAAGGTGAATCACGCGGCGATCTGTGTTATGACGCTTGCGTGTGACGAAGCCATCTTTCTCCAAACGATCAGCTAAGCCCGTGATAGCAGGTTTGTCGAGAAAGACGCGCTTGCCGATTTCGGAGAGGGGAAGTCCATCCTCAAGCGCCAACGTGCTGAGCACGAGGTGTTGAGCCGCGGTCACTCCAACCTCCGACAACAAGCGCGACTCGAGGGCCTTCTTCATTCCTCTTGCCGTGCGCACGACCCTGAAGCCGATGGTGTCTTCGATGGAGATCATAGTGAGAGTCGATGAGTGATAATGTGTGTCATGGGTATGTGAACCAAAATAGTTCACATGGAAACTACTAACACGTGAACTATTTATCAAGAGGTGAACGAAAAAAAAATCAGGAGCGGGACGTGATCGGCTTAACGACAGAAATCAATGACTCATGGACGTGAGAGGAACCCATTCCCATTCATCGGGTACACTGCCTACATTGAGCTATGAGCTCGCAACAAGGTCATCAAATATCAATGGAGTATTCCTGTGCGTTTTCCCCTTCAGTCAGCCGTCCTGTTCGTCACCGCCATGGCGACGCTCTTGCTCTCCGCCAATTTCCCGCTTCTTCAACCACTCCCTGACTATTCGACGATGGCATCACAGGATTTCTATTCCGAGATGTGGAAGAAAGTCGATGAGGCGATGAACGACGCGCGGCCTAAAACTGCACTCGAACTCGTCGAACAGATTTACTCGCGTGCCAGCAGGGAGAACAACCAAACACATCTCATCAAAGCCATCGCTTATCGTGTTGCGCTGCGAGCGGAAACCAACGACGATGGTGAACTCATTCTCATCCGCGATCTCGAACGGGAGATCGCTTCCTCGACGCAGCCGGTGAAAGCTGTTCTCCAATCGATGTTAGCATCGCTTTACTGGTCGCATTACCAGGCGAATCGGTGGCGTATCGGAAACCGCACGCAAACAGGCGAAGGCCCGGAAGATGATTTCCGCACGTGGGATGCCCGGAAGTTTTTCGACACGACGAGGATTCTCTATCTCCAATCCATTGAACCCGCTGATGCATTGCAAAAGATAAAAGCATCGGAATATGCATACGTCCTTCATCGCAGCGGGGAGTCCGACCAGTTTCGGCCGACTCTTTACGATGTGCTTGCACAACGCGCGTTGGATTTTTTTCGCAATGACGAGACGGACCTTCCCAAACCCCAGAGAGAATTCGAACTCACCGATGCATCGTTCTTCGCACCTGCGAAAGTATTTGCCGAGTCATCTTTCATGGCACCGGACGAGCATGATCATCTGTTCATCGCTATTCGCCTGTACCAGGAACTCACTCGGTTCCATCTCACGGACCGTGAAATGGAACCGCTTGTCGATCTCGAACTCAACCGGCTTGCGTTCGTCCGCGAGAAATCGTTCTTCGACGAAAAAGACACGACATACTTTCAAGCACTCCGCGCCTTGGAGTCACGCAGTGCAGCTTCACCCATTTCAACGCACGTCGGTTTTATGATCGCGATGTACTATTTCGACAGAGGAGATTACGTCACCGCGTTCAGGCTTGCAGGTGAAAAGAAGGAGAAATACCCCGACTCGTTTGGAGCGGAGAATTGCGTCAATCTTCAGAAGCAAATCAAAGAAAAGCAGGTTCAACTCTCCGTCGAACGTACGACGCCTCCCGAGAAACCTTTCCTCGTGAATGTGAAATATCGAAACATCGAAAGGGTGTACTTCCGCATCGTTCGTACCGATGATGAAGACGAAGATGGATACTCCTGGCGCGGATACCACACGGAGAAGGAATGGCTCGGCAGTCTTCTCTCCCGCAATACCGTCAAGCGCTGGTCCTCTTCGCTTCCTTTGATGAGCGATTTCAAGGAACACACGGTCGATCTCAGAGGCGCAGAGTTGCCGTTCGGGAAATACTGGGTGATTGCAAGTGTTCGCGAAGATTATTCTCTTGAGGAAAATGCCATTACGTATGCGATGTTCACAGTCACGCGGCTCAGTTTGCAGCATCAGGATCGTGAGGACGGCAGCATCATCGGGACCGTGCGCGATGCTGAAACGGGATCGAGTCTTGAAGGAGTCTCAGTGAAGTTTACGGTGCGGAAGTGGAATTCCCCTGATCGACGGTATGACCGCATTGAAGTTGGCGACACGCGCACGGACAAACACGGACAGTTCCGCATAGCCTCGGGCAAGTACCATGAATCGGTCGGTGTAAGATTGAAGTATGGGAAGGATGAGTATCAGGCGAAGGAAGAACTGTACCCCTACGAGCGAGGAAGGGCGCATCAACGATATCGCACGCTCTTCTTCACGGATCGAAGCCTTTACCGACCCGGACAGACGATCCACTTCAAAGGGATCATGCTCGATGAAGACCCGGCTCAGGTGAAGTACAAAGTCGCTCCGAATCGCAGGACGACCGTCACCTTCTATGACGCCAATCATCAGAAGGTCGCAGAGCAGTCCTTCACGACGAATGAGTACGGTTCATTCAACGGGACATTCACGACGCCGTCGGGTGTGCTCACCGGAGTCATGACAATCAGGAATGAAAACGGCTCACGCCAAATTCGCGTCGAGGAATACAAGCGTCCGAAGTTCGAAGTCACGTTCGACCCGCTTGAAGGCGCGTATCGACTCAACGACACGATCAGCACGAAGGGCTTCGCGAAAGCTTTTGCGGGATTTCAAATTGATGGAGCGACAATTCAGTATCGCGTGTATCGTCGTGCGATTTTCCCGTACTGGTGGTGGTGGTGGCGACCGATGCCAAGTGCAGATGCAAAAGAGATCACGCACGGTACAACTACCACCGATGCGGAAGGCCGCTTCGTCATTCGCTTCCTCGCGATTCCCGATAAGAGCATCGCGAAAAAAGACCAGCCGGTGTTCGTCTATGAAATCACGGCTGACGTCACGGACGTGAATGGTGAAACGCAGAGCGGTTCTCTCGCCGTGTCCGTCGGTTACACATCGATGCAACTCACGGCAAGCGTTCCCGACGTGATCGATCGCGAAGAGCGGCAGCGCATCACCGTCGAAACGAAGAACCTCAACGGCAAGCCCATCGAAGCGCGCGGCACGATGCTCATCGAAAAACTTCGCCCGCCGGAACGTGTCCTTCGAGTGCGACTCCTTTCACTGTCGGACGTGTTCGCTCTCACCAATCGAGAGTTCATTGACGCGTTCCCACACGATGCGTATGGCGAAGAAGACAATCCCGATAAGTATGAAGTCGAATCGACAATTCGCACGGACAACTTCAGCACGGGTAAAGAAGGGATGGACTCACTGTTCCTCTCCGGACTTCGGGAAGGATTCTATCGCCTCACGCTGAAATCGAAGGATCCATATGGCGAGGATGTGTCGATCAAACGATTCGTCACGCTTTTTGACAAGAAGTCGAACGACATGCCACGGACGATTCCTTCGGTTATGATTCCGTTGAAAGTGAATTGCCAACCGGGTGAAAGCGCGCGATTCCTCTGGGGTACTTCTTTTGACGATGCGTCGGTGCTTTATCAGATAGAGCATCACGGGAAGATTGTCAAAGAAGAATGGCTGAACTTCGACGATGAGAAGCGCGCGTTCGAGCTTCCGATAATGGAATCACATCGCGGCGGCGTGTCCGTCCATTTTACTTTCGTGAAGGGATATCGGCTGTACACCGAGTCACAACACATCGCTGTGCCCTGGACGAACAAGGAATTGCACGTCGAGACGGCAACCTTCCGCGACAAGCTGACGCCGGGGCAGGAAGAGCAGTGGCGCTTGACCGTCAAAGGAACGAACGCCGACCGCGTTGCCGCAGAAATGGTTGCAACGCTGTACGATGCATCGCTCGATGCGCTCTATGTGAATCCTTGGCAGATGTTCTCCTGGCCGTGGTTCGGAGCGCAGCGTTATACGCATGATCATACCTTCGCAGAAGTTCATGCACGCTCATACATCGAAGGCCTCAATCCGTCAGTCTCGTTTCACTATCCTTCCTACGACCAACTGAACATGTTCATTCTTCCTTTCGGCTACTATTATGGATATGGTCGAAGGCAGATGATGTATAAATCCGCAGAAGGCGGGGTCGCGGAAGAAACGATGATGTCTCTCGCAGCTCCCGCAGCAGCGGGTCTGATGCGCGACGAAAAAAACGAAGCCGATGATATGGGCGAAGCGAAGAAAGTAAAGAACGGCGCGCCCGAGGAAACGACTGCTTCGAAGACGGAAGAAGGACAACCGGCCACTCGGAAGAACTTCAACGAGACGGCGTTCTTCTTCCCGCAATTGCGCACGAACGACAACGGCGACGTAGTCATCACCTTCACGATTCCCGAAGCTCTCACGCGCTGGCGCATGCTGACGTTCACGCACACGCCCGATCTCAAAGTCGGCTCACTCGAAAAGACCACCGTGACTCAAAAGGAACTGATGGTGATTCCGAACGTGCCGCGCTTCCTTCGCGAAGGCGATGAAATCGTCTTCCCGATCAAGATCAGCAACCTCTCAGAGAATGATCTCAGCGGCATGGCAACGTTGCACATCTTTGACGCGCTTTCCATGCAACCGCTCGATGCGGAGTACAAACTCGCCAACGCCGACCAGCAGTTTTCCGTGAAGCAAAAACTCAGTACGAGTATCGGCTGGAAGATCACGGTGCCCGAAGGGGCGGGCGCAATCGTGTATCGTGTCACGGCGAAAGCCGGTTCGTTTTCCGATGGAGAAGAAGCGCCGCTGCCCGTATTGCCGAACCGCATGCTCGTCACCGAAACGCTGCCGCTCAACGTGCGAGGCAATCAAACGCGGACATATACGTTCGACAAGCTCATCGACGCGGGTTCGTCTTCCACGCTGCGGCATCACAAGCTGACGCTCGAAATGACCTCGAATCCGGCGTGGTATGCAGTGCAGGCGCTCCCGTACATGATGGAGTTTCCGCACGAGTGTTCGGAGCAAGTCTGGAACCGCTACTACGCGAACAGCATCGCGTCGCATGTGGCGAATTCGAATCCGAAAATCAGGCGCGTGTTCGAACAATGGAAGGGAACGGATGCGTTGCTTTCCAACCTCGAAAAGAATCAGGAACTCAAGTCCGTACTCTTGCAGGAAACGCCGTGGGTCTTGCAGGGCAAAAATGAAACGGAGCGAAAGAAGCGCGTCGCCCTGTTGTTCGATCTCAACACGATGGCGGATAATCTCGGCAATGCCATGCGCAAGCTCGAAAAGGCGCAGGGCGGCAACGGCGGCTGGCCGTGGTTCCCCGGAATGCCGGAAAGCCGCTACATCACGCAGTACATCGTCGCGGGCTTCGGGCATTTGCGCGAACTCGGTATCAACGTCTCCGAGCAGAGGCAGCAGGCGATGATTCAGCGCGCGATTCAGTATATGGATCACGAGATGAACGAGGACTACCAGCAGCTCAAGCGGTCGCGTGACTTCGATCCGAAGAAGAAGTACATCAACTATATCGAGATTCAGTACCTCTATGCGCGAAGCTATTTCCTCAATCACAAGATTGGGGACGACCACATGGAGGCCGTGGACTTCTGGCTCGCACAAGCGCGGCGCTATTGGACGGAGTGGAGTCTCATGGCGCAAGGAATGATCGCGCTCGGCCTCCATCGCTTCGAGGACAAGAGCACTCCGAAAAAGATCATCGTGTCGCTGCGTGAGCGTTCGCTTGCGAGCGACGAACTCGGCATGTACTGGAAGCAGCTCGCCGGTTGGTTCTGGTGGAGCGCGCCGATCGAAACGCAGGCGCTGCTCATCGAGGCATTCGACGTCATCGAAAAGGACGCACACGCCGTCGAGGAAATGAAGATCTGGCTGCTCAAACAAAAACAGGTACAGGACTGGAAGACCACCGTCGCTACGGCGGAAGCATGCTATGCATTGCTGCGTCGAGGATCGAACTGGCTCGCATCGGATAAACTCGTCGAAGTCGTCCTCGGCACGCTGAAAGTCGATCCGCGCACGATGGAGAAAACGCCGGAGGCTGGTACGGGCTACTACTCGGTCGCGTGGAATCGTGGAGAGATCAAACCCGACATGGGCAAGGCGACCGTTACGAAACGCGACTCCGGTATCGCATGGGGCGCGCTCTACTGGCAGTACTACGAACAGCTCGACAAGATCACGCCTGCGAGCACGCCATTGAAGATCGACAAGCGGCTCTTCCGGCAAGTGAACACCGAGAAAGGCACGATCCTCGAACCCATTACCGAGACCAACCCGCTGCGCGTCGGCGACGTGTTGAAGGTACGCATCGAAATTCGCGTGGACCGCGACATGGAGTACATCCATCTTAAAGACATGCGCGGCGCGGGACTCGAACCGACCAACCAACTCTCATTGTGTCGCTGGCAGGGCGGACTGTGGTACTACGAAGCTCCGAAAGACGCATCGGTGAACTTCTTCATCTACTGGCTGCCGAAAGGCGTGCACGTCTTCGAATACGGATTGCGCGTCGCGCACCAAGGCTCATTCGCCAACGGCATCACGACCATCCAATCCATGTACGCACCGGAGTTTGCAGCGCACACGGCGGGCGTGAGGGTGGTGGTGAGGTGAGATGTTCAAAACCGTGGTGAAGAAAGCATATCTATCCGGGATTGCGAAGCGGTGGCGGTCACTGTATTTTCAGCATAACTAATGGAGTGCTCATGAAATTTACTGTCGAAACGGAACAGGAAACGGATGGAAGATGGATTGCCGAAATCGTCGAACTTCCCGGTGTGATGAAGTATGGAAAAACCAGGAAGGAGGCGGCGTCTCAAGCCGAGGCGCTTGCTCTCCGCGTCATGGCGGAGCGAATCGAGCAGGGTGAACATCCCGTTGAGCCGCTGGTCATTCTCTTTCAAACGGCATGACGCAGTGGCCAAGTGCGAAAAAGGCTTCCGCATCGGAGCGCGAGACGATGAGTTGGTGTACAGCCAGGGAGTTTATCCCGCATCCAGCAGAAGTCTTACGGAGAAAGAGATCAGCATCGTGGAAGAGGCGACGAAGCGATGAAACCGATTGACTTAGAACTTCTGCGACAAGCTGTTGGAGAACGGCGGGTAGAATGGCGTAAACATGTCCTCCAGAAGTTAGCCGAGCGTAACATTTCTCAAGACTCGGTGATCGAGGTAATCTTAAACGGAGAACGGATTCAGGACTACACGGAAGATCGTCCCTTTCCGAGTGCTCTGTTTTTAGCTTATGTTGGAGGCAAGCCACTGCACGTGGTTGCTGCATATGATGAAACAAAACGACTCTCATATATCATCACGGCATACGAGCCATCGCTTGACGTTTTTGAATCTGATTATAAAACGAGGAAATACACATGAGCCGGAATAATGACCTTTGCCCCTTGTGCGGCGGAACGAAGAAAAGAGGCACGACAACATTCAGCGCTGATCTTGGCAGCGGAGTGGTTGTGGTACGGCGAGTTCGTGCGACTGTCTGCACACAATGTGGAGAGGAATGGATTGATGATTCGACCGCTCGCCAATTGGAGAAGATCGTCGCCGATGCACGAGATCGCAAGCTTCAAGTTGAAGTAGCAGAGTTCAATTGAAAGTCTCATCGCAACCAATCAGACTCCATATTGACATAGAAGCTGACACACTCTATCAGAGGTAGACGATTCAAAGATAATCGAGGCGGACGAAGTAGCACCGGATGTGACTCTGGACTATAACGAGCACAACGAAATCGCTGGGACCGAAATGCTCGATCTATCCAAACGATCACCGAACATGAAAACTGCCATCTGGATTTTGAGTCGGTCTGTCGAACGAAGCGATTCAAAGAGACCTAATCAGGCATGAGTTGTTCGTTTGCGTCGAAGTTGAGAAACGAATAGTGGAGCATAGCGGGCAAGACGATGAGTTTGGCGCACGTTTTCAACTCCCCAATGATTGCCATTGACTCTTGTTGAGAAATGTCGTACCGTTGTCAGGAGTACGTTCACCATTTTGGAGGTCGTATATCGAAGAAGCTCAGATGAAACACGAACGAAACACCACTCTCCGTTGCCTTTGAACGGACATACTCCGGCGAAACCGGAACCAAAGAAAAGAAAAAGCGGCGACCATGATCGCCGCTTTCGTTTGTGAGTCGTTTGGTTTATGCTTCGTCGTCGTAGTCCTGGTCTGAGCCGAACCAACCGAGAAGAAGCGACATGAGCATGACGGCGTTTTTGTCCTGTGCATCGATGAAAGAACCATCGTATTGCGTCGTCGCATGTTCGTGTTCCATCGAACGCCATTCGACAAATCCATCCTGTGTGATCGGCGTCTCCGAGGGCTGGTAATTCAACGCTTTCAATTTCGCAGAGACAAGCGCACGTAAATCGGCGTGATCGTCGAGCCACGACTGAAGCAGGCGTTGCGCAAGCTCGGTCGATGCATTCGCTTCCTGCGAAAGCACGGGCAGCAGCATCACCGTTGGCGCAAGCGCGATATTCCGAAAGCCCTTTACCTGATGCTTGCCCGTTGCAAGCCTGCAGATTCCTGCTTTGTCCTTCTCAATCGCAGGCCGGATGACGGAGTAGCGAAACTCACGATCCTCCATCAATGCGAAGACGGCGTTTGCGGGATTGCGTTGTGGTTCGACATGTCGCGGGTCTTTCTTCTCGACCGGTTTTTTCGGCTCCGGCTCAGGCGGCGGCGAGACAGCTCGCTGCGGTTTCTGTTTCGGCTCCGGTTTAGCGGCTGTGGCTTTCTTCGGAGCTTCCTTCTTCGGTTTTTCTGCCTTGCCGGTTTTCTCTTTCGTCTCTTTCGTTGCTGTCCCTTCGGCTTTTGCCTTCGTCTTCGGCGCAGTCTTCTGATCCTTTTTCGCGGTCGCCGTCGTCGCGGCTTTTTTCGCCGGCGCTTTCTTTTTTGCCGATGGTTCTTCGTCTGCTGTGTTCTTCTTTGCCATGATTGATTGCGGTTAGTGGATAAACTTCACCGAGAGAAAATACGGGAAATGAGCCGATTTCCGAATCACTTCCGTTCCATGAAGCATTCGTAAGAACGAGTAATTCTGATTCTTTCGAGCAGCCGTTGAGCAATCAGCTTGATTGCCAAACCCGATCGGATGTCACTTCTTGAGGCTGTCCCGAATTTCGCGAAGCAACAGAATGTCCTCCGGCGTGGGCGCTGGAGCGGCTTCCGGTTCCGGTTTGTGTCGCTTCAGGCGGTTCATCGATTTGACGACAATGAAAATCGCCATTGCTACGATGAGGAAGGAAATAACCGCGTTGATGAAGGCGCCGTAGTTCAGCGTCACCGCACCGGCTGCTTTCGCTGCAGCGAGATCGGCATAAGGCCCCGCGGCAGTGGCTCCATCTTTCAGGAGAATGTAGAAGTTGGAAAAATCCTCGCCGCCTAAAAGTAATCCGATCGGCGGCATGAGGACGTCGTTGACGAATGAACCGACGATCGTCCCGAATGCAGCGCCGATCACGATTCCGACCGCCATGTCGATGACGTTGCCACGCATGGCAAATTCTTTGAATTCTCTTAGCATGTGTACCTCCTTTGGTTCGTTGAGGAAGATTTAAAAAAGTGTGTAGCTCAGGCCGAGCGCAAGCGTTTGTTTGACTTGAGTCTTTCGCGTCTGTGCGATTTCATGAATGACAAGCGCGTTGAGCGTTACGTTAACGTATTGGTTCACTTTCGCGGTGATCGTGTTATCCCAACGAACGTCCCACACGTCGAGATGGTCGAACGCGGAAAAGAGATTGAGCTGTGATGTGAACAGCATATTCTCCATGAACGGGTACTTGACGGAAGTTCCGGACTCGATGCCGGTTTGTACTCGGGTTTTTTCGACTTCCGTTGTTTTCGGATCGTCGGCATAACCGAAAAGCGTGAACTGCGACGTGAAGGTTTCTTTCACCGCGACGCCGAGCCGTGTGGAGAAATGATCCGATGGTTGGTAAGTGAATCCGGCGCTCTGCATGAGATAACCGGGATCGAAGAATGCAGACGTTTGCGTTCGTAGCCTGTCGAGAATTTTGTAGCCGGGTGCGAGCTGTGTCCTGACGGTCAGTGCGCCATACGGATTTACGACCCATCCGACGTTGTGCGAATAGATACTTTCATAGAACAACTCGTCATCCGTTTTTTCGAAATCCGCGCTTCCGAGCTTCGTTTGTCCATAGGTCAGCTTGAGGACGTTCGACCAGAGGAAGGATTCCTGCTTATGATGAAATCTGCCGTTCACGAGAAACGTCCAAGCGAAGGTGCTTTCCCCGCCTTGCACCCAGTTATGCAAGCTCACTTGTGTGATGTTCAATCCTGCGGTCAATGTTTGTGACCATCCGGTTGGGATTTCCCCTTTGTCCTGTGCACGTAATTGATTGAGCACAGTGAATGAAATCAGAATGAAGAGGAGAAGTGCTTTTTGTGCCATAATGGTTTTCCTTTCTTGGTTGGCTTGAAAGTACGTTCCGGTTCCTCACATTTCCAACAGGTACCGATGAAGAATGATCTATGTGGACAGTGAAAACCTCAGATCACTTGTTCCCTTCCTGCTGTAAGACTCTGTCGAAATCCGGCATGAATGAATCGCTGTTCCCATCTCTTGTGAATTTTTGCGACGCCACTGTGAAGGGGATGTTGATCACCGTACCCTTGCGTTCATCGCCTGTTTGTGATGCAAGAATGGTTGAGCCTTGTGTGATCGTTACAACGAACGTACCGCAGCAGGAGCCTGACGCATCGCCATCTTCGATGACGAGGAGAGTAGCAGTGTACGAACCCGGGTTGAGCGTGACACCGAATTCCGTTCTGCCTCCTCTGGGATTTTGTCCAAGCGTCCGGCCGGCAACGGAAAGATTGAATATATCGTCTTTCACACGACCGGAATCGAAGAGATAGATCACAACATTGGAATTCGTCTGGCTTGCGCATCCCTCGTCGATGAGACCGTTTGCGTTGTTATCCACGCCGTCACCGCAAATCTCCGTACCGCCGTTGCCACCATCACCAGTGACATGAAGATTCCCTGTGTTCTCTGCAAGCGTATTGCCGAGTTGACTGACTTCGTTTGGATCGCATCCGAATTTCATCAATCGAGCTTTCATATCGGCGAGATCTTGTTTCATCTTTCCTTTGGTGGAACCGGTCATGCGTAACATTTCGGTTATCATCACGCTGGTGATTTCAGTGCTCATCTCAAAATCCGGACAGATGCCAAGTTTCATCATCAGCTCCGACGCTTTCTCTGCGATGTTCTCAATGACCGATTCGCCTTTTGTATAGTATCGTTCTGCGCCTGCAAGCGCAGCAGCAAGCAGTTGGTTCTTACACGGATCGGATTTTTGGTCGTTCATGTGCTTATTGAAAGCGGAGACTTGGTTTTTGAAACTGGAGTTGATGTCGTTGAGATCAGCAACGAGAGCGACGAGGGTGAGGAAATCGCGACGCGCGAGTTTGATATCGCACAGATCATCTCCGCTATTATTTTTCGTATCCTCGATAGCGGAGGATAGGCTTATGCATTTATTCAGCTTCGAATTCCACTCCTCACCGTCCGGGCAAGAGACAATGATTGTCGTTGAGGCAGTGAATCCTTCGTATGTCGCGGTTACAATGAAGCTACCGGGAACCGTTGCCTTGAAAGTATTCGATCCGCTCGACCAGGTCGCCTTCGAAGTGACTGTTCCATTTGAATTGTCATCATAAACAGCTTTTGCATCAAGCGAAATCGATTCCTCGACTTTGAGCTTGGGATCGGTGGGAGTAATCGAAATCCCTGTCGCTTTTTTGTTCGACTGCTCACCAGCGTCAGCATTCTTGATTACAATTACCGGAGTCGTGATAACTGCGTCGCTTCCGACAACGACGCTCGTCGATGCGCTTTCTGCTTTTCCCTTGAGATTCTTCACCGTTGCCACGATGGTCAATTTTGTCCCCGGCTTCGCATCGACTGTTACGGTGAAATTTCCACTCGCGTCAACCGGTACAGGCGCTCCACCTTCGACACTGATCATAGCACCTGCGAGCGGTCGGTTGTTTTTATCGACGACCTTGCCAGTCACGGTCACTTTCAGCACGGGCGATGTGTTCAGTGTTATCGGGATGAGCAGATAGTCGCCAGATGAAAACTTGGCGCTATTGTTTCCATTTGCCGTATATCCGGCATTTGTCGTAAACGAGGCCGTTGCATCGACTACTTCATCTTTGCTGAGCGCAAGCGTGAAAACAGCCTGACCATTCGCACCTGTCCTACCATCGTTTCTATCACAGCGCACGGACGCGCCCGAAAGCGCATTTCCGTTTTCATCCTGGACGCTGACCGTCACATTGACAATGTGATCCTTTTTAATCGGTTCTCCACAGTTGAGGTTCGCCCACTCTGTTTTCATATCATCGACGAGGCCTTTGATGCGCTGGGAAACGCCTCCCAGTGCTTTCGTCACAAGGTCGAGGAGATCAGCGAGGTCCGGATTCGATGCGGCAATCTTGATGAGTTCGGTGCTCTGCTTCTGCAGTTCGGCGATCGCATCCTCGTACAGTTTCAAATACGTCTGTGCTTCTTGAACCATCGTCGAAAGTCTTCCGTCATCGCATGGATTCGTTTTATCGATCGCATGTTGTTTGATGCCTGCCTTAAACTCGTTCGAGAGACTCTCTATCTTCTGCTTATAGATATCGATGTCGTTGAGAAGCTTCTTCACGAAGTCCACGGTGATGCCTATACCGGCAAAGAAACCTTCAGCTTCGACTACTATTTTGTCAGTCTCCGCAAGTTGATCCCCGTTGGGATCGCTGCCCATGCCTCGAACGGTCTTGATAACGTCATCGTTGATAACTTCAGCGGACGACACTGATTTTACTGCGTTGGCCGGCAGTATATCGAAGCGCGCTGCTTCATTTCCATCGACGAGCAGTTTGACGTTTCGAAGTTCGCAGTTGCCGTTGTTCTGAATGGTGTAGTCGAACTGAACCGTCGATCCCTTTTTGACTTTCACTTTCGTCTTAGCGCCGTTCGCTTTGACGGATACTTTCAAAGCCGGATTGATGACGTTCACGGTAATCTGTGCAGTTGCAGTATGAGCGTCTTGCCAGTTATCGACTGCGGTCACAACGGCAGAAAATGTTTTCGTCGCAATCATCGTCTGTGGCGTCGCGTTCATCTGCGTCTGTGTATGAGCGGTGAGTTCCTGAACTGTACCGATGGATTGTCCATCCAGGGCTACGGATATGTTGTACAGATCAGCATCGCCCAAGTTGGAAACTGTCGCAGTTAGCGTGACATCGGTGTTGAGTTTCACCGGATTCTTATCCACTGCAAGCGATAAGCCGATTTGCGGTGTTCGAATATCCAGAGTTTCGTCATCCGTGGCTTCAACATCGGGCCCTGCTGGATCATCAATCACAACAGCAGATGCCTGAGCTTGACGGGTCTTATCCTCGGCTCTGATCGTGATTATCCTTTGAAGCGTTGTACTCGCTGCTTGTTCAAGCCTCGGTATCGGAGGGAAAGTGAACGCATCGGTAAGATCGCGAATCGTTACCGGTCCCAGCGGCGCATCGCCTATGTTATCCACCTGATAGTTGACCGTCGCTTGCTGACCGACTTTCACCGCCCGTCCTGGAGTGACCCAAACCGTAATGCGAATAGCGGGATCGATGACACGCACTTCAACTTCATTACTCTCTGCGGTAACGGTTTTCCCAAATGGATCAGAAGCAGTCACGATAGCATGGTTCTTCGTTGTCGATGTCAGCGCCGGTGAATTATTCGAAATCATCGTTCCACCCGGACCGAGAGTCGCCCGCTGGTCGATGTTCCCGAATTGATTATCCCACACTTGCACGTTACTCAACGCAACAGCCGATCCATTGGTGATTGTGTATGTATAATTCACCTGACCGTTCCTGCGAACGAGCCGGCGGTTTGCCAACAGCGCAACGGTCAAAGAACCTGACGCTGCTTTCACAACTTTGAACGATGCGGCGTTCGAAACAGTCGCGCCCGTTGCCAAGACACCGGACCCCGACGCACTGATTGGAGAAGTTTCGATGAATGTTCCGGTCGTGGCAATCGCTTCGACACCTACGGATTCACCATGATAGTCTGCCGGGTACGTAACGGCGACAGCAAGGGGATTGAGTGTTATTGGGACGGTGAAGATTCTTCCGGTTTCTCCGAAGGCAGAGACTTCAGTGCCGAAATCGATACGAATCATCGAGAGCGGAGTAAAGTTTGGTGGAAGGATGAATACCACTACGGTTGGTGTTCCCGCTTGAATCGTGTTATTTGCCGCAGTGATGACAATCTTCCTTCTGCCATATTCTATCGAGGTAAAATCCTTTACCGCGGGAGTTGAACCGCAGATTGTTCCACCGACGTTCACCGTTCCACCTTGTAGCATGGATTGAATGATAAAGGGATGATTTGGCGCTTCATAAATGACGGAAGACTGACATCCATACAAGGGCAACAGGTCGGCAGTGAGCAGCGTCCCGATTCCGATAGGACCGACTGCAACGGAAGCATAGAGACTTCCTGTGCTTGGTGTTTCCCACGCAATCGTTGTCCCCGGTGCCGATGTCACAAGTGTTGCTCCCGGTCCCAACGTTGCGGGGTTCATTGGGATTGAACTCCGTACACTTTGCTCTTTGCCAAAGCTGAGGTTGGTCAAAGCAGCGCTCACCTGAGCGATCCCACGTGATGCGACGCACAGCAAACATGTAGCGAGAACCAAAACTCTTGTCATTGGAGAATTCCTTTCGTGAATACCTGTTGTGGCGACGATTATTTTGAGTCGAACCGATAATTCGCGCCGACGAGCGCATTGAATTGATACCGCCGCTCTATCGGGTCGGCGCTTAGTTCCATGTTCACATCCGGGTGTACTTCGTACCTGTTGATGTTCAACGTGAGATCCAATGCCGGGAGTAGTGGATATCGAAGATCGATCGAGAATTGAAATGTGATCGGGTGTCGCTCGACGAGTTGGCCGAAATTGACAATGCTCGTCGTGCGATCGATCGTAAGCATCCGACCGTACACGAAGTCTTTCTCGTAACGGGCATTCACACGGAGTTGAGCTTTCTCGATCGTGAAATTGCCGTTCGCATCGATCCCAACTCTCAAGCTGTTACCATCCCGCTTGAAAACTTTTGCATCTTTTCGAATCTGAAGGTGAGCACCGATCAGAGGTCCAACGTTGACGGAGGAGATTTGAAATCCAACACGAGCATAGGTATCGAGTATATGATCGCGATCCGTCGTGTCCTTCTGGTCGAACCACGCACGACCGAACAAGCTCCAATCCGTCGAGATGAATGAACCTACGTTCGAGGCATCAGACCGAAGGTCAATGTAATGTGGTTGGGTTCCGCTCGATGTCGTGAAGAAATTGAACAACGCTGAATAGTTCGCGCTGGAGTGTGAATCACCAGTCTGATCCCGCAAGCGTATTTGTGTCTGCAATCGGAGGTAGTTTTGCAGTTCATTTTTTGGAAATTGTTTTCCGATGATCGTGACTTGCCGAGACACGTTATCCTCAGACCAAACAAGGTCAATCTGTTCACGAAGAAAATCATTCCCCGCCGATGTGCCGGCATAGCCCATATTCTCAATCTCAGCCTTAATCCCGAATCCTCTTCCGCCTGAGCGGGAGAGATACTGAGCCGACGGAGCGATTCTGTTGAACTTCAGATAACTGATATCGCTTTGCTGAAGCGCTGCATTCAACCCGAACACCCAGTCGGATTCCTCTCCCGATTTCATTTTCATATTGGATAGCAGCTGGATTCCTGAATAGCTGTTACTCGATTCATCCTTATATGATTTTCCGGAGAAGGTCAGGTCGGAAGTGAATTGTGTCGTTTCTCCGAGCGGTGTGCGGAGATTCGCTCCAAGTTCGTATCGCGCAAAATCATTCATCGGAGAAAGATCATCTGCGTAGGTGCCAAGCACACCATAGCTGTTGATGGTTGTTCTATGACTGAAGGCGTAATCGAAGCCGAGGCGGATGTCATTCGATGTAAATGGAGTTTGAAGGACTGTCCGATGATGGCTGAGTTGTGCGGTCGCTTGTGCCGCATCCGATAATGTCATTGCTCCATTGAAGAACAGCGTCCGCGCGCTGCTACTCGACTTGGTACTCTCCGTGTACGAAGTATTGTATGCTGAATTACCCAGATTGATACCGAGTTCACCAGACAGTGGCCCGGGAAACCGCAGGGCAGACGGTTGCGAGAGGTTCGGTTCACGACGAACAGCGTATCTGGGTGTGAAGTGACGAGCGTATTCTGAAAATCCAACAAGTCTATCGTGTTCGTGTTCAATTTCATTCATGAGTTTCTGAACGCTTGATTTCTCTTTTTCAGAGAGCTGTACGAATTGATCGACCGCTTGCCTGTAAACGACTTCAGCAGAATCGGATAATCCCTGAACCATACCGTTCAATCTCTCAGCGATCTCAACCATGGCCGCTTCAGTTTGAGAGTCGATGACTTTCCCGACCTTCTTGGGGACAGTGATGGATTGCACGAAGCGTTCTTCAATCCAACCGTCCCTGCCATCAGGAAGAAAAACGTGGCGCCAGGAATCGATCATTTCCGTTTCTTCAAATTCGTCTCCATACTTCGCGGTATGGAGAGTCCTGGACTCCGGTGCGTTCGATTCATGAACTGGGGCTTCCTGTTTGATAACCTTCAATCGCTTGCCAAAAACTTCCTTTTTCTCATCGAGTTTCTTGAGTATGAGTAACAGGTTCAGTGTTTTCGTCTGCGTGATGTTTCGCAGGCGAGTCATGGTCAACTTTTGCTGTTCAAAATCATCGTCTGTCTGGCCGTGAATTGATGTCGTGACGGTGAAGAGCAGGAGAAGAGCAAGTGGAACGATAGGAGCAAGTATGAGCGGTCTCCGATCAGTTACGACCTTGCTGAAGACAGGAACGGATTGCATCATTATGGGAGATGTTTTCAACACCGGAAACTCAGGCCAACATAGCCGCTATTATTGCTTTATCCAAGAGATTCTATTATGAAATTATTGAGAACAAGTATTCGATTCTCGGATGTTGGATGTATCCCTCCGGCCTTAACGCATACACGCTAATCTTCCATAGAGAGATCGGGAATCACACGACCATGTTATCCTACGGTACGACCGACATCCAGTATAATCATGGGTGCCGCATGAACCCGGTGTGTCAAACTCGCACTCAATCTGTGTCATCGAATGAGAAATTGAAAGGAGTTGGCAACCTGACGAAAACATTGTCTCTTGGTGATGTTCAATGTCCTATGATCACGCAACGAAAAACCAATCAAGATAATTTTGCGCTACACCGACACACTGGCACGAACTCCGTCCCACCTTGATGAAAAAGGAATACAGACTGTGAAGAATATGTGTGTGCATTGAAGAACTACCGTCAAATACTGACCGCGTAATTCTGCTGCGGAAAAAAAAGGCTGTCCCTTATAGACAGCCTCTTAATGCTATTGGTATTGTTCGCTTCTATTCTTTCGATGCCATCTTTCCGCTCGAAAGCTCGGTAGCCAAACGACCGGCTTTGTAGATATGCTTCATCGCTTCAAGCATACCGCTCGAATGCACGGATACCGTTCTGTTATTCGCATCCTCCGCAAAGATGTAATCGCCGGGGAGGCTCTCGATGTTACCATCGAAGATCAGGCCGACGATTTCCTTGTTCTTGTTGATCATCGGGCTGCCGCTGTTGCCACCGATGATGTCGTTGGTGGAAACGAAGTTGAGCGGCGTCGAGAGATCGAACGAAGACGAAGGATTGAGCCAGCGCTCCGGAAGGTCCCAATCCGTCTTTCCCTTCGTCGAGTAATGACGGTCATACATTCCATAGAATGTCGTGTACCACGGAGCCGTCGTACCATTGTAGTCGAATCCCATGACGACGCCATCGGCGATGCGCAGGGAGAACGTCGCATCCGGCGGAATCGATGTGCCATAGATATCGAACAATGCGCGTCCGAGAAGAGTCTGATTGACCTGGTCGCGGGTGCGAACTTCCTCGGAAACCTTTTGCGCTTTCTCATATCGTGGAAGTCCTAACTTCGCAATCGCGATAAAAGGATCATCGGAGTTCATGATGGATGCCGGAGCACCATCGACAAGCGCCTGTAGGACGTTCACGTCCTTTAGTGACGATTTGCCGAGGAGGTTGCTTGCTGCTTCTTTCGCGCTCAATCCGCCGAAAGCGATCCGTATGATAGGATCATCCTTGCCAAGCCAGTCACGCATCAATTCGAGTTGTTTTTCGAGTGTGAGCCGTTCCATATCGATATCGGCGGCGAACTCCTTTACCAGAGCGCGCTTAACTGCAGCGAGGCCGCTCGATTGATAGGCTTTGGATCGTTTGTCTTCCTCCATTCCCATCTCGGTCGCATACTTGACAAGCCCGGCTGCGCGCGACATAAAGTCGGAAACGCCAAGCCCGTTCATGCGCAAGCCGGTTAGCTCTGCGGCTACAGATCGTACCTTGGCTCGTGATTGGGCGATCTCATCCCAGATGTGTCCGTACTTTGCTTTGAGTTCCGGTTTTGCATTCACCGCTGTGTGAAAGTTCTTATCGAAAGCGCGTCGTCGTTGCATGAGCGATTCATTTCTCAATCCGGCGAGCTGGCCGGCGTATGCTTTTTGACTGTTGGAGATGTTGAAAACCTGATTGATCATCTCCTCACGCTTCTCCGGATGGAGCTCCGCATATGCTTTAAGCACTGCGACGCGGTCATCGAGTATTCGGGAGATATACGGGTACTGAATGTCTCTATTGAACTCCAGTTGGGTCGTAGTGTTCAGGCGGTTCGTTCGAGCAGGATTGCCAATGACGAACACCGGTTCGCCTTCCGATGCACCGGAACGGCTCCACTTGAAATAGTGGTCCGTTCGTAAAGGCTTGCCGTCTTCATCATAAACGCGGAAGAAAGAGCAGTCCAATGTATAGCGCGGGTACGTGAAGTTGTCCGGGTCGCCGCCGAAGTATCCGATCTTCAACTCGGGTGCAAAGACGAGACGCACGTCATCGTATCGTTTGTACAGGTACATCGAGTACTTCCCGCCGGCATAGAGAGTCACGATCTGTGCCCGAAGTTTCGTTTCCTCGGATGCCTGCTTTTCGATTTCCTCGATCTTGCGGCGACGGTTCGCAATTTTCTCCTCGTCGGTTTTCGCTACGTCCATCGCGCTTTGAACTTCCGCCGTTACGTCTTTGATGCTGACGAGCTGTTCGACAAACAAGCCCGGGACTTTTCTTTCTTCTTCGAGCGTAGGCGCCCAGAATCCGTTATCGACGAGCTTCTCGCCTTCTTTCGATACGTCCTCGACGCTTTGCCGGGCGCAATGGTGGTTGGTCATGACCAGCCCATCAGCGCTAACGAATGACGCGGAGCAATACGTCGCAAAACGCAATGCCGCCATGCGCACGTCGTCCATCCATTTCTGATCGGGTGCGAAGTTATATGCTTCCTTGAACCAATCAGTCGGAGGGTAATCGAACGTCCACATCCTTCCGCCGTCGAAGCGGCCGGGTTGCACGTTGCTGAGTTCAGCTTGCTGTTTCCCTGACTGGCTATGGCCTGTCTCGCGGGTGCTGCTGCAACCACCGAGAACAACCACGCCGAATAGCAGGGCAATGATCCATTTCTGGAAACTGTGTTTCATATCATTCTTCCTTCCTTATTATCGGTTGTTTTCCATGTGAAAACGCAGAACAAAACTAATGATTTCACCCGTGATGCAGCAATGAACCTGACGTCACGATGAAGCCTGTTCACTGCTGAGCGAGTTTCCCTTGTTCAAGTTCACGCGCAATCCGACCGGCTCTGTATATGTGCTTTACGACGGCAAGAATACCCGCGCTGTGTACGGAGACCGTGCGATTCCCGGCATCCTCTGCGAAAATGAAATCCCCCGGCAAGCTCTCGATATTCCCGTCGAACACGATCCCGACAATCTCTTTGTTCTTGTTCACGATCGGGCTGCCGGAATTTCCGCCGATGATGTCATTCGTTGAGACGAAGTTGCATGGCGTTCCGAGATCGAACTCCGTAGGTGGATTGAGCCAGCGGTTGGGTAAGTGCCAGTCCTCCTCTCCTTTGTGAGAACGATTCCTGTCGTACATCCCGTAGTATGTCGTGAAT
Source organism: uncultured Chromatiales bacterium (assembly GCA_964448285.1). Lineage (GTDB taxonomy): Bacteria > Bacteroidota > Ignavibacteria > SZUA-365 > SZUA-365 > CAYUWG01. The sequence goes on along the minus strand of CAYUWG010000025.1, from coordinate 8,736 downwards.
GCGGGCGCTTTCGTTCCGTTGTATTCAAAGCCCTGTACGACTCCATCGGCGAGCCGGAGCGTGAAGGTCGCATCGGGGGGAATGGAGGTGCCATAGACCGAGAAGAGTGCGCGTCCGATCTCGACGGCGTTTACCTGATCACGCGCACTGATTTCATTCGTCACCTGCGTGGCTTTATCGAGACGAGGTACGGCTAAACGGGCAAGTTGAATGAACGGATCGGATGACGTGTTTATACCTGCAAGGTCGGACATCAGTTCGGAAGACTTCACGGAATCGACAAGGACTGATGCGCTCATCATGCGCTTCGCGGCTTGTTCGGGTGTTTCGCCCTTCAACGCCATCTGCACGACGGGATCATTTGCGCCGAGGAGATTCTTCATGCTCTCCAATTGCTTGACGAGCGTGAGCAACTCCATCGTGTTGTCGAGCGTCACCGCTTTGGTCAGCGCTCTCTTCGTAACGTCCAGCGCAGTTCCCTGGTACGGCTTCTCGCGTTTCTCTTCCGGCAGTGCGATCTGTGCGGCGAATTTGACGATGCCGGCCGCTCTCGAAAAAAGCTGGGAGACGCCCAGTCCGCTCGTACGAAGCCCGAACAAATCATTTGCGACGGCGCGCACCTTGTTTCTCGACTCTGCGATTGCATCCCAGAGGTGTCCGTACTTCGCCCGAAGGTCCGGTTTCCCGTTGATTGCCGAACGAAATTGTTTTTCGAAATCCTTCCTTCGCTGCATCAACACGTCGTCCCGAAGCCCGCTCAGTCTGCCAGTATATGCTTTCAGGCCGTTCGCAATGCTGAGCTTCTGCGTGATCATTGCATCTTTCTTTTCCGGATGGAGCTTGACGTATTCGTTCAAAACGTCCATGCGATCGATGAGCAATTTATGGGTGAAAGGATATTGGATGTCACGGCTGAATTCCAACTGCGCAACGGTATTGAGCCGGTTCGTCCTTCCGGGATTGCCGACAACGAAAACCGCATCACCGGGATTGGCTCCTGCTCCACTCCACTTGAAGTAGTGGTTCGTTTTCAACGGCTTGCCGTCATCGTCATAGACCCGGAAGAACGTGAAGTCCTGAGCATAGCGAGGGTATGTGAAGTTATCCCACTCGCCGCCGTAATGACCCATCGCTAATTCCGGCGCGAAGACGAGCCGCACGTCGGTAAACCGTTTGAACAGATAGAGAGAGTATTTCCCGCCTTGATAGAGCGACACGACCTGCGCGCGCATCTTCGTCTCTTCTTCGGCTTGCTTCTGAATGCGCGTGATCACTTCCTCTCTCATGGAAACCTTCTCCTCATCGGTTTTCCCCGCTTCGATTGCCGCGTGGACTTCCGTCGTCACGTCCTTGATATTTACCAATTGCTCGACGAAAAGGCCCGGCACTTTTCGTTCGTCTGCAAGCGTCGCAGCGTAGAAGCCGGTCTCCAGGAATTTCTCTCCCTCTTTCTGTACATCGACGATAGGATTGCGTGAACAATGGTGATTCGTCATCACGAGGCCGTCGGCGCTGACGAAGGACGCAGAGCACCACGTCGCAAATTTGAGCGAGGACATCCGCACGTCGTCCATCCATTGCTGGTCCGGTCGAAAGCTGTACGCTTCCTGGAACCAGTCCATCGGCGGATACTCGAACGTCCACATGCGACCGTTGTCGAACCGCCCGGCTTTCACCGTTTCGAGCGATGCCTGCTTTGCGGCGTGATAACTGTCCATTGTCACGGAACTGCTGCCGCATCCGATCATCGCGACCGTAGAGACTGCCATGAGCAATGCGAGAATGAGTTTGTTGAAAGTGTTCATTGTGAAATCCTGAGAATGGTTAAGCGAGTGTGAGGGTGTTTTCGATAGGCAGAAAGGTAAGAAAAATCGGAAAAGGTCTTTCAGGAGGTATGTCAGGTTTCGGGAGAAAACGTCGGCTTGACGTGAGCCGCGAAACTTCCACGCATCGAATCGGATGAGGTTACGGTGTCTTTCGATAAATCATCCGTGGGAAAGGGATGGTCTCGCGCACGTGGTCAAGGCTGCAGATCCATGCAACGGTTCGCTCGACTCCAAGACCAAAACCCGAGTGCGGAACGCTTCCATAGCGTCTGAGGTCGAGGAACCATTCGAAGACTTCCTGGGGAAGGCCATGCTCTTCGATGCGCTCAAGGAGAAAGGCGAGGTTGTCCTCGCGCTGGCTTCCCCCGACGATCTCACCGTACCCTTCGGGTGCGAGCACGTCCATCGCGAGCGCTTTGTCAGGGGCATTGGGATCGCGTTTCATATAGAAGGCTTTGACGGCTGCAGGGTATCGGTGCACGATCAGCGGCTTCGTGAAATGCCAGGTCAGGAGCGTTTCGTCGCTGCCGCCGAGGTCGCCACCCGGTTCGAAGTTCTTCGCCGACTCCTTCCATTTCGGCATGTTCTCAAGATCGTCATCTATCTCAGCAAGCCTCGCGTTGATTGCGATTTCACGCGAATCGAGTTTCCGCTGCTCGTGTGCTTTGACGCTCCCGTACTTTTTCTTGTTCGACGCAAGCTCCTCTTTCAGCGAATCCTGCTCGACGGCCAAAGCTTCCATTTTCGCATCGATCATCTGCATCGTCTTCTCACTTTTCAGCAGGTCGATTGCCTCATCATACGAGAGTCGCGGGAAGGGAGGCGTGATTCGTTCAAGCACGGACGTATCCCGGCCAAGCTCCTCCAATTCCCGTCGCCGTTCGGCAAGCACGCGTTGCACGATAGCGGAAATGAACTCCTCGACAAGCTGCATGTTATCCTCGAGGTCATACCAGGCCATCTCCGGTTCCACCATCCAGAACTCCGTCAGATGCCTTCGGGTCTTGGATTTTTCCGCTCGGAAGGTCGGACCGAATACGTAGATCTTCCCGAGAGCCATTGCGCCGGCTTCGCCATAGAGTTGGCCTGATTGTGTGAGATAGGCTTTCCCAAGGTCGAAGTATTCCGTTTCGAACAGCGTGCTCGTTCCTTCAACGGCATTCGGCGTAAGGATCGGTGCGTCGAAGAGAACGAATCCCCGCTCATCGAAGAAATTCCTTATCGCGCTGATGATCGTATGGCGCACACGAAGAATAGCCATCTGCCTGCGCGAGCGAATCCACAAATGCCTGCGGTCAGCGAGGAATTCCACGCCGTGCTCTTTCAATGTGATTGGGTACTCCTCGGCAAGCGAGACAATGTGCAGGTCGGTTACATCCATCTCGTATCCGCCGATAGCGCGGCTCTCCTCTCGGATGGTTCCTGTAATGATGAACGAGGATTCCTGCGTCAGCGACTTAGCAGCTTCGAACATTTCGGAGGAGACTTTGTCGGCGGTTACCACGCACTGGCACAATCCCGTCCCGTCGCGGATGATAAGGAACTGGATTTTCCCGCTGGAGCGGCTGTTGTAGAGCCAGCCTTTGAGCGTGACCTCTTTTCCCACGTGTGATTTTAAGTTTTCGATATAGACATCAACCATATGCAGTGTATTCATTTAGTCAAACAGGGACGTGCAAGATACGGATTTCGATTCATCCACAGATGCATCGCTAAACATCATTGTTTTTGCCTCCATGCGTGGGTATTTTGATTTCAGTCAATCGGCGTGTGGAGGCACCGATAATCGACGATTACAGGATTCCACAGCCGCAGGAGACGATCATGGACGAGCTTTACAACCCGAAGTATTCCAAAGAAACCCGACTGATTTACGGTCGCAGCCATACTGAAAAATGGGACTACGACCATCACGTCATTCCACCGCTTTCTTCCTCGACGACCTACCGGCTCGATTCGGCGCAGCGTGGCGCTCAAGGATTTTCAGAGTTTGCAAACGAGACGGGTGACAATGAAGATCGACAACCCATCTGGATTTACGACCGGCTCGGGGAGCCGAATAAGGATATTCTCGAAGAGAATCTCGCCTTTGCCGAAGGCGGAGAAACGGCGCTCACGTTCGCTTCCGGAATGGGGGCGATTTCCGGAGCGCTCGGCGTCCTGACGAAAACGGGCGACGATATCATCGCGCATCGCATCATGTATGGCTGTACGTATTCCTTGCTCACGAACTGGTATCCCCGCTACGGAATCAGCGTCCAGCTTCTTGACTTGAACGACCACGTCGTTCTTAGCAATGCAATCACGCCGAAGACCCGCGTGATCTATTTCGAATCCCCCGTCAATCCGACGATGGAGTTGATCGACATTCGTGCCGTTGCGAATGTCGTCGCGCAACACAACGCGCATCGGCATCCGGAAGATCGCATTTATATCGTCGTAGATAATACCTTCGCGACGCCTTTCTGCCAGCGTCCTCTCGAACACGGTGCGGATTTCGTCATTCATTCTCTGACGAAGGGAGTCGGCGGTTTCGGCACCGACATGGGAGGAGTCGTCATCGGTCCGCTCGCCTTCCGCAATGCGCTGCTCCTTTATCGCAAGGACTTCGGCGCCGTGCTTTCGACAAAGAGCGCCTGGCCGATACTCGTCTATGGATTGCCGACTCTTTCCCTTCGCGTGAGAAGGCAAAGCGAAACAGCGATGAAAGTCGCGCAATATCTCGACGCGCACCCGATGGTGAAGGAGGTTCATTATCCGGGTCTTCCCGGTTTCCCCCAGCATGAACTCGCGCAACGACAGATGCGAGACTTCGACGGGCACTTCGCGCCCGGCACGATGCTGTACTTTTCGCTCGACGCGCCGACGCCACAACGGTCGAGAGATTTGGGTGAGCGTCTCATGAACCGTCTCGCAGATCATGCATACACGATAACACTTGCCGTGAGCCTTGGACATTCGCGCACGCTTGTCGAGCATCCCGGCTCGATGACCCACTCGGCGATACCCGTCGAGGAGCAAGTACAAAGAGGAATGGACCCGGGCGGCATTCGCATGTCCATCGGTCTGGAAAATCCCGACGATATCATCAAAGATTTGGACGAGGCATTTGCGAACATCGAACCCTCGGTGCGGCGCATGTCCGTCCCCGTGTCGCGTCAATAACGATGTTTCCGCGCCTTCGAAGCCTGCTTTTCTCTCAATTCCCCGACGTCGTGTTTTCCATGAGCACGCGTGAAGGAGTCTCAGGCTCGCCGCAAGGCTTCAACGACGGCTCTTCCAGTAGTGACGGGAATCCACGATATGAAGAGCACTTAGCTGCATTTCTCGACGTGCTTGAACTCTCTCCCGACGAGATTGCCTTCATGGATCAAGTCCATGGAGACCGCATCGCGGAAGCGACAGAATCGGGAATCTATCCGGCGACGGATGCAATCGTCACGCAATCCAATCGTCTCGCGCTTACTGTGCGGTCCGCAGACTGCGCGCCGATTCTCCTCTATGCGCCCGCCGAGCATACGATTGCGGCGATACACGCAGGGTGGAGAGGCACTGCGTCACGCATCACAGAGAAGACCGTTCGTCATCTCGTGGAAGAATACGGGATCGAGACGGAGTACCTCTTTGCATACATCGGCCCTGCGGCAAAGAAGTGCTGCTATGAAGTCGGTGAAGAAGTTGTCGAAGCGTTGAACGGTCAATCGATCGAAAGGCACAATGGGAAAGCGATGGTGGACTTGCAAGAGTTGAACCGGACGCAGTTGCTCGAAGCCGGTTTGAGAACCGAAAACATCGAGATCGATGACCTGTGCACGATTCACAATTCCGTGTTCCATTCACACCGGCGCGACGGACAGAAAGCGGGAAGGATGCTGGCGCTGATTTATCTCAATGAAAGGAAAGCCGTTTGACCTTTCGTTACTGGAACAGCGGCGCCCATTCTGGTGCATGGAATATGGAGACGGACCTTGCGCTTGCACGCGCCGTCGATGCCGGACGTGAAGAACCGATTCTTCGCATCTATCGATGGACGCCGTGGTGCATATCGCTCGGCAAACACCAGTCACAGGATGAAATCGATCTTCGTCGCTGCGCTCTCGATGGAATCGACGTCGTGCATCGACCCACGGGAGGGAGGGCGATTCTCCATGCGGAAGAACTCACCTACAGCGTCGTTATGCCGGCGGAAGAAAGAGGCGTAATGGAAGTGTATCGCGACATCAGCGAAGCGCTTGCAGCAGGCCTGCGATTCCTCGTTCCCGAAATCTCCGTCGCGAAATCGACGCCCGATTTTCCGAAGCTCTACCAGGCGCCGGGCGGCATTCCATGCTTCAGTAGTTCGGCGCGTTATGAAATCGAATACGGCGGGAAAAAACTTGTGGGAAGCGCTCAGCGACGGATCGGTCAAACCGTTCTGCAACACGGTTCGCTTCTTCTTGGCGATGCACATCTCCGTCTCGCAAGCTACCTCGACGTGGACGACGAAGCGCGAGCGGCGATTCGCACGGACCTGACCGAACGCACGATCACGCTTGGCGAAATACTTCAGCGTGAAGTTTCTTTCGATGACTGTGCCGCGGCGATCAGAGACGGCTTCGAGCAAGCGTGGGGAGTGCATTTCGAAGTGGCGCATGGAGAAACTTTCAGCGAACGGGAAAGGGAAGTGGAAACGACATGAGTATCACCGGAAACGCACCCGCCAAACGCGTGACAACCCGCAGGCTGCAGGAGATGCACGACAACAAGGAGAAGATCGCTTGCCTTACCGCTTACGACTTTCTCCTTGCGCGACTGCTGGACGATAACGGCATCGATATCGTTCTCGTCGGTGATTCGCTCAGCAACGTGTTTCAGGGAAACGAAACGACGCTCCCCGTCACGCTCGATGAGATGATCTATCATACGAAAGCCGTGACGAGCATTACGAAGCGCGCGATGGTCGTTACCGATTTGCCGTTCATGAGCTATCAGGTGACGACCGAAGAGGCCTTCCGCAACGCGGGACGCGTCATGAAGGAAGCCGCTGCAGGAGGCGTGAAGGTCGAGGGAGGAAAGCGCATCGCAAGGACGGTGGAGAAAATCGCGGGCGAAGGTATTCCGATCATGGGGCACATCGGCCTGATGCCGCAATCGATTCACAAGTACGGCGGATACCGGCCTCGTGGAACCGACGAACAGGAAGCGCAGGAGCTGATCGAAGACGCGCTCGTTCTTCAGGAAGCGGGAGCGTTTGCCGTCGTGCTGGAAAAAATTCCCGCGGCGCTTGGAAAACGGATTACGGAGACGCTGGCCATCCCGACCATCGGCATTGGAGCCGGCCCGCACATGAGCGGACAGATTCTCGTCACGCATGATATGCTCGGGTTGTTCGAGGACTTCCGCCCGCGTTTCGTCAGGAGGTATGCCTCCCTTGCGGAAGAAATCGCGCGGTCCGTTTCGCAATACGTCAAGGATGTCAAGAACGGTGAATTTCCAAACGAATCGGAGAGCTATTGAATGAACTCTGACCAAATCACTCGACTGAAGCACGAACTAAGAAATGAGGGATACAACATCTACGTTTACAGCTACCCCGGCGGCATGTACTTCCCTCCGCATTCACACGATCATGAAACGATGCATATCGTTCTCAGCGGTTCGCTCAGAATTACGATGGACGGCATCGATCATGACCTGACTCCGGGAGAGCGCTTTGTCATCTCAGCGAACATCGTGCACTCAGCCGAGGTGCTCGGCGAAATGCCCGTCGTATGCCTGGATGCAACGAAGCCGCATGGATAAGACGCTCACGCCGGTCGAGATTACACTCACGCCGGAACGCGAACTGAAATTCACGTGGAGCGACGGTCACGTGGTGCGTTTCGCGTTACAGTATTTGCGCGATGAGTGCCCCTGCGCCGGGTGCAAAGGAGAGACGGGATTGCTCGGCGTGCACTATGCGCCGATGCAACTCAACGTCATGACGCCCGGCATGTACGACCTGAAGTCCGTTCAGCCGGTAGGTAATTACGCCATCGCTCTGCATTGGGGCGATGGACATACGACGGGCATTTACTCGTGGGAATATCTCCTGAATCTTGAAAAAGAAAAGATCGGGCGCACAACCTGAATTCTGTTTGCTTCGCAGTTCCACTCGCGGCGTCTATGAGTTGAATCTGACGTGCTCGAAGAAAATTACCATCAGTCAAACGAAAGATTACGTTCATGCGAATCGCATTGACGAAAACGACTCCTCCGAAATATCTCAACTACACGCACTGGCTCCTCCGCATCGATCCGGAGATTCGATTCGGACTGCTCGATGAAGCCGATGATCCTCTGGCAGAACTGGAATCGTGCAACGGACTTCTCTTGCCCGGCGGTGCCGACGTCGATCCTGCGAGATACGGCAAAGAAGACCAGCGCAACGTCTGCACGATCAACGAAGAACGCGATGCGCTCGAGTTTGCCGTCATCGAAAAAGCGCTCCGACTGGAATTGCCCATCCTTGGCATCTGCCGTGGATTGCAGATCATGAATGTCGCGCTCGGAGGGACGCTCATCACCGACTTACCATCCGCAGGTTTCGATGAGCACCATAAGCTCGGCGGGCAGGACAGGGGACATAGCATCAGCATCGAACCGGATTCACAAATCGCACGAATCATCGGACGAACGGCGGGCGAAGTGAACAGCGCTCACCACCAAAGTGCTGATGTGGTCGCACCGCGTTTGCGGATCACTGCACGTTCCACCGACGGAGTAATCGAAGGCCTCGAATGGAAAGAGCCGCAAGGGAAGTCATATCTCATTTTAGTTCAGTGGCACCCGGAGCGCATGTCCGATCAGGAAAATCCATTCACAAAAAACGTAGCCGAAGACTTTATCAGACAGATGAATGCGTAAGCGGGATTGTAGTTTACTGATTTGC
>CAYUWG010000024.1:0-51006 GCA_964448285.1 uncultured Chromatiales bacterium | reverse complement strand
CTGCACGCACGTATAAAACGCCCGAGCAACTCAAATCCTACGAAGAGAAACGGCGATTCGAGAGAACGCCGGAACCGAAGCCTCTCGCACTCGAAGGGGAGGGCAACCTCTTTGTCGTCCATCGCCATCATGCATCGCGTTTGCATTACGACCTGCGACTCGAACACGAGGGTGTACTGAAATCGTGGGCAGTGCCGAAAGGGCTTCCTCCACGACCCGGCGTCATGCGGCTTGCGGTCGCCGTGGAAGAACATCCCTTGGAGTACGTGAATTTCGAAGGCGACATTCCCAAGGGCGAGTACGGGGGCGGACGCATGTGGATTTTTGCACGCGGACGCTATACCATAACGAAGGAAAAGAAGAAGGGATTTTATTTCCGTCTCAGCAGTGTGGGGATTACCGGCGAGTACCGGATGCATGAGACAAAGGACAACCAGTGGCTTATCGAACGAGTCGATACACCACAAATCGATTGGTTGCAAACGGCAATCGAACCGATGCTCGCGCAAAGCGAAGCCAAGCCACCAGCCGGCGACTATCTCTACGAAGTGAAGTGGGACGGCATTCGGGCGTTAGTCACGATCGACGAGGGGGCTGTTCGCATTCTGACGCGCAACCATAAAGATATCACGGCAGGTTTCCCGGAATTGCTTGCGCCGGAAGAAGCGTTCCGCGTCTCCGGCGCAGTCTTCGATGCCGAGATCGTGTGTCTCGATTCGGTCGGGAAGCCCGTGTTCAAGGACGTGATCCACCGTATGCAGCAGTCGGGCGAACACAGCATCAAACGTGCGCTCGAAAAGAATCCCGCGCACTGCTACCTTTTCGACGTGCTCTATCTCGATGGTCGTTCCGTGATGAATGAACCGCTTATTCGACGCCGCGAGTGGCTCGCCGATGTCTTGAAACCCGGTACAGCATACCGCCTGAGCGAAACAGTCGAAGACGGCGATGCACTGTTTGCAGCAGCATCTTCGATGGGACTCGAAGGAATCATTGCGAAGGAGCGCTTGAGCACATACCAACCTGGTAAACGCACGAACACATGGCTCAAGATCAAGTCCCGTCACACGATGGACTGCGTGATTATCGGATATACCGAGGGCAAAGGCGATCGCGCAACGACATTCGTCGCGCTGCAAATTGCGGTGAGTGAAGGGAAGTCATTGCGCTATCTCGGTAAAGTTGGGTCGGGATTCGATACGAAGTTACTGAAAGAGATCTTCTCTCAACTTAAAAGGCTCAGGTCGATTGAACGTCCCATCAAGGAAAAGCCGCTTGACGACAAACTCACCACGTGGATTGAACCGCTGCTTTGGTGTGAAGTGCAATACGCATCATTCACCAAGGACGGGATGCTGCGCGAGCCGGTATTCGTGCGGATGAGACCGGACCGGTGAGGCCTTGTGTATCGTAACGATCCTGAAAGTTTCAGCGAGTTCCAATGCTCTACTTGGATTTGAAGCGGTGAGAATACAATTTCCTATGAGTGAGATGATTGAACAAGATTCGATATCGAAAAGGAAATGAATTTGAAGTTTGGCAGTGATACGACTTTCTCGTTCATAGAGACAATCGAAACGATGAGGCGTCGCGTTTCTAATCGACTGAATCCATCGGAGAGATCTGCACGAGGGCAATTCTTCACGCCTTCGCACATTGGATTGCTCATGGCGAACATGTTTAAAGCTCAGAGATCTGTTCTTCGTGTCCTTGATCCCGGTGCAGGCATCGGTTCATTGACTGCCGCTTTAATCGCCGCTCTATGCGAGAGAACCAAGCGACCACGACGGATAATCCTCACGGCTTATGAGAATGATTCACAATTGATTCCCGTTCTCAATGAAACTATGGAATTGTGTCGTGCACAAGCGAAATCCATGGGAATTGAATTCGAATACAGTGTGATTGATCAGGATTTTCTCGAAACAGCATCAGGGATGGTAAGGGGAGATCTCTTTGAAAACTACTCAATGAGCCTGTTCGATTGTGTGATCATGAATCCACCTTACAAGAAGATTCAATCCGTTTCCCGCGAGCGAAAACTCTTACGAAATGCCGGCATTGAAACAAGTAATCTGTACACGGGCTTTATAGCACTTGCGACATACCTACTCGAGCCTGATGGTGAAATTGTGGCAATTACACCGAGAAGCTTTTGTAATGGTCCATATTTCGAATCCTTTCGAAAATTTTTATTTCAACATCTCAGCTTTCGGCATATCCATGTGTTTGAACGTCGTGATAAAGTCTTTGCCGATGATTCAGTGTTGCAAGAGAACATCATATTCCATGCTGTAAAAAGCGAAACAAAGACAACCGTTACGATATCTTCAAGTGTCGGTCCCGAATCGAAGTCGATCGTAGCACGTGAGATTCCTTACTCCGATCTTGTGCATCGTAATGATCCTCACATGTTTATCCACATAGTTCCCGATGTGGATGGAGACCATACCAAAACTCGTATGAAAAGGTTGTGTGTGACGTTGCAGGGGCTTGGTTTGTCCGTTTCTACCGGGCGCGTCGTAGATTTCCGATCGCGAGATATCCTTCGAGAACTCCCAGGGAAATACACAGCTCCATTGATATACCCTTGTCATTTCCAGAACGGTTTTATCGAATGGCCGAATGGAAGCACCAAAAAGCCAAATGCTCTGGCCATCGATGATCGAGCAGATGATTTGTTAATTCCAGCAGGACATTATGTGCTCGTCAAGAGGTTCTCGGCAAAAGAGGAGCGTAGGAGAATTGTCGCTGCAGTCTATGATGCTCAACGGTTGTCAGCCGACCGGGTCGCGTTCGAGAACCATCTCAATTATTTTCATGAGAAAGGGAAAGGACTTCCCATCACTCTGGCAAAGGGGCTTACAGCGTTTCTTAGCTCTACGATTGTGGATTCATATTTCCGTCACTTCAGCGGTCACACGCAAGTGAATGCAGCAGACCTCCGATCACTGCGATATCCATCACGAAATGAACTACTGGCACTCGGTAGAAGAATTGGTCATGCGTTTCCATCGCAATCTGAGTTGGATGACATGCTGGAAGAAATAGTATTTCATGGCTAAATCCTTCGGCAGTAAGGAAGCAAAGGAAAAGGTGACGGAAGCATTGGAGATCCTTCATGCGTTGGGAGTCCCACACGAGCAACAAAACGAGAGATCAGCTTTAACCCTCCTTGCTCTTTCAGGGATGACAACTGCAACGCGATGGAAGGAGGCAAAATCAATGACCTTAGGAATCACCGAGATGATGGAGTATTTCCGGATTCATTTCCAGAAAACGTACGCACCAAATACTCGAGAGACGGTCCGGCGTTATACAATCCATCAGTTCCTGCAAATGGGTCTCGTCCATGCGAACCCGGACAATCCAAAACGACCGGTCAATAGCCCGCGTAACAGATATCAAATCGATCCGGAGCTCTTGAAACTGCTTCAAACCTATGGAACGAAGAAATGGAACACAGCCCTGAGAGAGTATCTTAGCACGTCTGCTGCTTTAAGTCGTCTTAAACCGAAAGAAAGAGAAATGCAGTTGATACCAGTTCGACTTCATAAACGGAAGAGATTAGTGCTGACTCCGGGAGGACAGAACGAACTTATAAAGAAGATTATTGAAGAATTCTGTCCGCGTTATACTCCGGGTGCAGTTATCATCTATATCGGAGATTCCGGGAAGAAGCACCTTCTCTATGATACCGCATATCTGAAAAATCTCGGGATCGAAATAGACGAGCACGGGAAAATGCCGGATGTTGTCGTGCATATACCGAAGAAAAATTGGCTCGTGCTTATAGAAGCAGTTACAAGCCATGGACCGATCAACATCAAGCGTCACAACGAACTTCGGGAGATATTCGGCAAGGCGACAGCAGGGCTGGTATTTGTAACAGCGTTTCAAACGCGACGAGTTATGATGAAATACTTGAACGAAATTGCATGGGAAACGGAAGTCTGGATTGCAGAAGCACCGAGTCACCTGATCCACTTCAATGGAGAGAGATTCCTTGGACCCTATCCCTGAACAACCTCGTGAAAACTTGAAAAGATGAAATCGATACACTCACTCACAGGGTTAACCTTTTCGTCCGTCGCTACATCCGGCGACGTGAGCGCATTATTTCTGAAACCAGCGGACGCCAGAGCAACGCTTGTCCTTGCACACGGCGCCGGTGCAGGAATGAAGCATGCATTCATGCAAGAGACCGCTGTGCGATTGGCTGATAGCGGAGTGGCGACGTTTCGTTTTCAGTTCCCCTATATGGAGCAAAAGAAGAATCGCCCTGATCCTCCCGGGATACTCATTGCAACGGTTCGATCTGCCGTTGCATGTGCACACGAAATCGAACCGGCGCTCCCGCTGTTTGCGGGCGGGAAATCACTCGGAGGACGAATGACCTCGACAGCTGCATCGAAGGATGCGCTGCCTCACGTTCGCGGGATCATCTTCTTCGGATTCCCACTCCATGCACCGAACAAACCTTCGAACGAACGCGCCGCGCACTTGTACCAGGTGGCGGTTCCGATGCTTTTTCTCCAGGGAACGCGCGATGCACTTGCCGATCTCTCCTTACTTACACCCGTTTGCCGTGAACTCGGATCACGCACAACACTTCAAATTTTCGAAGGGGCTGATCATTCATTCCATGTACTGAAGAGTTCCATGAAGACGAACGACGTAATTCTGGATGAGTTAGCGGATGCAACCGTGGAATGGATAAGCCAACGATTGCCAGATTGAAAAACTTCAGTTGAACATAACGTTTTCAAATTACGCACGATGCGTTACGCACGATGCGTAATTCGAAATTCTCATGGACTGAACGATTCCTGAAAACATTCCGCGAGTCTCACTCCATGATGAGAGTCTGTTGAATCCACAGACGAAAGAGTCTGTCTGAAACGATGAAAGAGCCGTTGTCCGGTTCGATGATATCCCGTTGCATCAAGGCTTTGACGACGCGTTGAGCGCTTGATGCTGTTCCGATTGCATGACGCGTCAGGAACTCAATGGAGAATGGTTTGACGCCTTTTCCTTCAACGGTTAATCCTTGAAGAAAACGTTGTTGGTTTCGCGTCAACGATTCCCAGAGCACGCTGAAAGCGTAATGTTCGCGTTGCAGAAGGATTTTGAGAGCATCACGAAGCGTACGCGCCGTTACGGTCTTTCCCGGCCCCGTCAATTCCCACGCGACGTGGCAGAGGTACTGCGTGTAGTAAGGATGTGCTTGCGTCATCGTCAGCAACGTCTGTATCGTTGCGTTTGAGATACGCTTCCCCGATGCTTCGTAATGCTTCCTGACGAACGGAAGCCAGTCGTCATTGCTGATGTCGTTCAGAGGGAAATGCGTCGCTGACCGGTACAATGGACGCGTCCGTGTGAGAAACATCTTCTGTATGAGGTGTTTTCTGCTGCCGAGAAACAAGTAGGAAACATTCGACTGTCGCTGCATGATGGAGCGAAGCTTTCGTTCGACAAGATCGGACCCGTACTCCATGATCTGTTGGACTTCGTCGAGGACGACGATGAGGTGTTTCTTCGTTCTCCTGGCTATCTTTTCCGCAGCGTTGAGTACTTCTTCCAGTTCCGGTTCGGGCTTTTCTCGCTTGCGCATTTCGAATTGCAGAACCGGTTTGCCTTCGAAGTCCACACCGATGGAAGGCAATAGAAGCGAGAACAATGATTTGGCGGATTGAAGAGCCTTCTCCATCGACGGCGAAAGACTCCGGGTGTATTCACGGGCAAGGATAGTAATGAAATCTCTTTCATTGTCAGTCGGCCAAACGTCAACGTACACGCGGAGAAAATGCTCGTCCGATAATCCCTTCAGTGCAAGAAGGGCAAGAGATGTTTTCCCGAAGCGCCGTTCGGAAGAAATGAAAACGGAAACTCCGTTTTCGATCATGCGACGAAGTTCTTTCAACTCTGTTTTACGATTGCAGAACGTCGAGCTTTCGACAATGCCGCCATATATGAAAGGGTTCTTCATAGATTACGCATCGTGCGTAACGCAACATGCGTAATTTGAAACGGCCACGCAAGCACGCGTGGAATCACCTATCGGTTGCAGTGCCTCATCACATTTCCGGGAAGGATTCCGTCAGTGGGGCGGGTAACGGGCAAGTCACCTCAATCCATTGGTTATCGCGCGGATGATGAAAGCCTAACTTCCATGAATGGAGGATGTAGCCGCAATCACCCGGAAGCGCGGGACGTTCGTCGTCGGCGGTTCGATCCTTGGGTAGTCCACCCTTTGCGTAGAGGGGATCTCCGGCAAGTGGATGGCCTATCGACGCAAGATGAATACGGATCTGATGCGGTCTTCCTGTGGTGATCATTGCTTCAACGAGGGATTGATTGCGTTCCTCATCATACCGGAGGACTTTGCCGATGCTTTCGGAATACTTCCCGTGCGAAGACGCTGCGAAGACGGAACCTAATAGCGGATGTGCGACGCTTCCGATTGGCCGGCGAATAACGAACTCCATTTCCGATGGTACACCCTCGACGATTGCGAGATAGGTCTTTCGAATACGATGGTTCCGCATTTGAAGTGAGAGAGCCGAGGCTGCTTCACGTGTGCGGGAGAAGAGAATCGCTCCTGAAGTCCCGCGACCGAGACGATGCACGGGACTCAACTCTTTGCCGATCTCCTCACGCGCGATATGGAGCAGTGTGTTTTCTAGAAATCCTCCACCGGGCAGGACAGGCAAGCCGGAAGGTTTATCGAATAGAGCGACATCCTTATCGATGAATAGCGGACGAAGCTCCTTCGGAACATCAGGTTCATCCCACGGCGGGCGATGATATTCGAGGATATCTCCGCGTCGAATGGGCGCATCGACTTGAGCAACACGGCCGTTGATTGTAATGCAAGACTGTGCGATCCTTTCACGCCATTCAGATTGTGATGAGTGTTTATAGCGTGTCGAGTAGAACGAGAGAACACTCTGTCCGTCAGCCGGTGCGGATACGAGATCCCGGTATGTGAATCCATCGTTTCTCATCCAGTTCGCACCGAAGCTGCTATCACCATTGCGAAAAACAAAACGACCGCTGTGGGCGGTCGCTTCCATTCAGCATGAAATGCATTTACTTATTTGCGTTGCCGTATTTCGCTCGCCACGCCCTCATGCCTCCTTCAACATTGAACGCGTTGAAGCCTTTTTCTCTGAGCATTGCCGCGGCAGTACCGGAACGATTCCCGGACCGGCAGATCACGTAAACGTCCTTCTTCTTGAATTTCTCAAGCTCGTTCATGCGAGTGGATAACTCCTGCAACGGGATATGCACAACTCCATCGAGGACGCCGAGTTCACCCGTCAGTTCAGGTTCCGTTCGCACCTCGAGTACGAGAGGCGGTTTTTTCGATAGCATGAGTTCGTGGAGTTTTTCGACGGTGATTTTCGGCGGGTCGCTTTCACGTGCCGTGCATGATGAAGCAAGCGCAATGACGACAATGAGAGAGAAGCCGGCGAGGGTGCGATACATGGTCATCTTTTCTTCCATGCGAATCAGTTCAATCCACACATGCCGGTCGAGCACGGCGAGTACGGTGTCGCGCACGAACCGTCTGAGCAGACCGAAGCGCTGGAGCTGCTCGAAACAGAAGCGGCGAATGTGGAGAATTTCTTCCTATGGTTCGTTGACGAACATGATGGGCAGATCACGTCTTCCTTAATTTCCTTCGTCTTGAACAACACGTCGAAAGAGGATTGACAATCAGAACAGACATACTCGAAGAGGGGCATTAGGAATTCTCAGTTTGTTGATTGGATTTTTTCGATTTACCCGGCAAGAGAAAAGTCGCGCCGACAAGTGCGCCATACGCTGTGCTGATCTGCCAGGTGCTCGTTATAGCGCACGACCCGGAATTGCATCCGATGAAGTACCAGTATGCGAAACCGATAGCAGCGCCTGCGGCGACGGGAAATATTTTTTTCAGAATGGCCATAGTCGATTTCATGGTTTCAATAATCACCGCATGTAAGATGCACACAAGTGGAGATTGGATTCAAGAGCGAAAGGAGGGAAGTTCAGGATTCGAGACAACGCCTTACGGTCATGATGATCTCGTCGATATCCACGGGTTTGCTGAGGATGTCAATGGCGCCTTTCGAGATTGCATCGACTGCGCTCGTAATATCGGCGTAAGAGGTCATCATGATTGCCTTGGCATTTGGCGTTTTCTTTTTTAAAACATCGAGCACACCGAAGCCGTTGATTTTGGGCATACGAATGTCCAGCAGCGCGATGTCGATATCATGCTTCTGAATCATCTCGATTGCCGACGCTCCGCTATACGCAACGAGAACGTCGTAACCCTGGTCCTTCAAGTGCCTTGCAATTGCATCGCACACGACGCGTTCATCATCCACGATGAGAAGCAGAGGGTTGTTGAGCGTTGCGTCTGTGGATTGAGTCATGAGGTGCTTCGTTGTATCTGGTGCCGGCTTGAGTTCGAAGTTCTTTCCTCCGAAACCTATATCAAGCTGCTCTGAAATTCAAAGATTCGAAAACAAGAATGCGGACTGTTTCGAGTCCGCATTCTCAGAGACTAATTCAATTGCGCTATTTGCGATTGGCTTTCGCAGCTTCGATTTGATCAAGAAGTCCGTTACGATTACCTTCGATGCGTTCCCACTCCCGTTGCAGAGTTTTTTGTTCTCCTAGTTGGATTTCACCCAATTTATTCGCAACACGTTGTTCGATCGACGGCATGATGCGCGCTTTCAGAATGATGATAAGCTCCTTCTTCGTTACTTCATCTTCATCGTATCCGAAGAGGTAACGCAATCCGAAAAACCACCATGGGAGATCTTTCAAAAAAGGAACTCCGCGACGGTTTTGTTTGACGTCATTCGTATAGAGTCCACCAACAACTGTTTCTTCCTGATCCATGAGAATGACCGAAGTGTTTGCAGAAGTCTTGTTGATGATCGTTGAAATGGGATCAGGTACAACGCTTGACCGTTCTGCATTGATCTTCAGATGAACGAATTCGATTGTGTCTTTCTTCAGAATGACTGGCGTTACGTCTATGATCGTACCAGCGCTATAAAACTGCTCCGTCGTGTTACCTGAGAAGTCACGCTGCTTTATTGAGAAGTCTTGCCCGACCTGAATGCGTCCGGTTTCGTTTGAACGGACGGTAATCGAAGGACTTGCAATCAGTTCTCCAAGGTTCGACGATTGAATGGCCTTCAGTGCTGTGAGAATATTTGCTGCACTGAGCGTCGAGCCGACAGTCGTTTTCAATCCATATTCTGCAGTCGATCCCGACGGTTGATTTGGATTCGAATTGAAAAGACCGACGTTCGTCACACCGACTTCCGTTCGAGTGGTTGGAGTCTGATTGATAATGTTCCAATCGATCCCTAATTGCTCCATCGCCGAGCGGTTCGCTTCGAAGAATATTGCCGAGATTTCAACTTCGCGTGTCGATGCAGCTTGCGACGCATTGAGTTTCAGAGTGTCCTTTCCACCGGGAACGTTCATCGGAAATACGCGGACGTAATCCTCCGTGTCGAGATACCAATGGTTGTTAACCCGCATAACCAGGTCGAAGGCGTCACGCCAGTACATATTGGGAATGTGTACTCCGATCGGTTTCGTCTCAGCGCCGTCATAGACGAGCGGTTTTTGTTGAAATCGCTTGAAGGCATTCGAGAAAATAGAGATCGCTTTGTTGAATGGCGTCTCGCCGTCGATCGAGATCAGTTCCTCAGGCGGTGTGAAGGTGCGGATGGGTTTGTCCTGCTGTGCGCCGAGATAGGGCACGAGGAGCAGACAAAAGAGAGTGAGAGTGCTCAGAGTTTTCATAGCGGTCGCCTTACTTTTTTCCTTTTTTCGGTTCTTCAATTTTGTTTTCAAAGCGCAGTGTCAGCATGTACCGTTCGATGATGCCTCCTTTGTTCAGAAGGAAGAGAACCTGCCGGCGTTCGGGCATGATCTTCGAAACGTAGCCGAGATACACTTCATCCCCTTCGTTCAGCATGACCAACTGACCGTGTTGGTCGCTGATGAACGCCCGATCCTTCATGACGGCAAGCAGCGTCGATTTTTCCGCATCGGGGAGGTCGTAAACGTTCGGTGGAATTTCCGGAACGACGAGCGAACGGAACGGATCGTAGGTGATGGGTTTGAACGTCGTTTCAGTTAGCGGCTGGACGCTTGCGCTGTCTGCAAATGGCGGCTGGTCGGAAAAGTACGCAAGCAGGTCGGCATCGAACTGAACGGTATGCGTGATCCCACCGGTGTTCTCGTTGATCTGATGCACTTCACGCACGTCAACGTTTTTCAACTTCATGAGTCGTGGACCGTGTTCGATGAACTGCAACAGTCGCGCAAAGCTGTGGAAGCTGCCCTGACCTGCGAGATGGTAACGCACGTAACCGCAGCCGTCCTGATCGACTTTCTCGTGTGTGAGAACGTTCAGGTCCAGTTCGTCACTCATCGTGAGAATCTCGTTGAGATAGACGTTCGTGCGGCTTGCGACTTCAGAAGACGGGATGACCTTTGGCCGTTTCACCCATGATTCATCCAGACGTTGAACTTTGATTTGCATGTCGGCAAGCCGATTGTACAGGTCGCCGATGTCGCCAAGTTTTTCCTGGATTTTTTTCCTCTCGGCCGTGAGTTCTTCGATCTTGTCATCCTGGTAGAAAAAGATGTACCCTCCCCCGGCTCCGGTAAAAAGAACCAATAGAACCGCGAGGACGATTGAATTTCGTAGAGCGTATGGCATTACTTGTTTCCTCCTTTCTTCTTCGCGCCGGGTTTCTTCTCTTTCCCTGTTGGCTTCTCGGAAGCGGCGGGGATCCCTAACCGGGTCGAGACATCTCCCAGCGCGACGGCAATCGAATCGTGCCACTGTGTTGCTATCGAGCCGCTGTATGGATATGCGTCATCGAGATTCAGTTTGATGTCGTAGCGGAAGAGTTTCTTCTTCCCGATTTCCTGGACGGCAATCTCCCGCATGACCGTCTTTCCAATGTTGTCGGAAATGCTCGGGACGCTTGCACGAGTGATGGAATATCCGATGACGCTGAACGATCCATCTTTTTCAGGTTTCATTTCGCTGATCCAGAGGTCGCGGAGATTTCCGACGGCGAGTGCGAGCGTATCGAGCGTTTCGCTCCAGACTTCGGAATTCATCAGGAGCGTATCGAGTGTGTTCGTTGCATTCATCACGGATGCAGAGCGTTGCTCGAGCACGTTGATCTGGTCGATGATGACTTGCTGCTCGGCCATTTGCTTTCGCTCGTATTCGAGTTGCTCAGTGAGCGTCGCGATTTCCATGTGTTTGTTCAATGCCAACAGCGTCAGACCGGTCGCAACCGAGAAGAGCAACAAGAGCAGCACGACGCCGTGCCATGCAAGCTTCATGACCTTCTGTTCGTCACGAATCTTTTGCGGCACGACGCTGATGTGATAGAAGTGCGGACTTTTCGGGTCGAGTTTTGCCCATGCAGCCGAGATAGGTACGAGGTAGTGGCGCATTTCCTGCGCAAGTTTCTCGTCGTTGCTATAGCCGATGCGAAGTCTCGAAAGGGAGCGGAAGACCACGTTGGGATTGTTGGAAAGAATCTCTTCCTTCAAACCGATGTCCTCGGCATACCCGCAGAGCACGACACTGTCGGCTTTCGGATAGCCGGCGTTTTCCGCAGCCAGTTCAATCCGGTTATTCAACATGGTCACGAACTCACGATCGGTCGAACCCTGTTGAACCGCCGGTGCGATGTAGATCAAATCCCCTCCGCGGAGGATGTAGATTCGTGTCTCATCCTTGCCGACGTTGATAACGTGCACAATCTCTTCGGGCATGAAGCGGAAGTGTCCGTGAACCATGTTCAGGAGTGCGATGTCGTTGCTGGTGACCGCAGTGATCTTCGTGTTCTTGCGGGAATTGCCGTATGGGAGAGCGAGCAAGTCGAGAATCGGTGTCGATTCAAGACGAGCAGCAGCGATGACGGAAGTCTTATTGATCGGACTGTAGGCAACCATGTCGCGCGTCAACTCGACGTGAAGCGACTGTTGAATTTCACTCAGGATTTTCTTCGTGATCTTCACCGGCGAGTCTTTCTCCTCCACTTTCATCATGAATGTGCGGATGTTCGGTTCGCCGAGACTGACCGCGAGAGAGGCGTTCGGAACGAAGTGTTGGTTGAGAAATTCCGTTACGGCAGAATAGACGGTATCATCGTCATCTCCCGAATCGAACTTATCGAAGGGATTGTTCGAACTTTCGTCTGCATCACGATGGACCGGCTGTGCAACGGGAAGAGTCAGGGATGCTAAGTCCATGACACGGAGCGATTTCCCTTTCCTTCCCAGCGCTGCCAGTCGTAACAAATCACCTTCGAGCGAGATGCCGATACAAACTTCAGAGGGTTTCCAGAGTGAATCCATGGCGGAGGCCTGTTATTTGGTGGTCAGTAATTGCTGCATACGTTTCTTGTTGTTCGCGTTCCCCATCGCTTCTTCGCGGCTGATAAGCCGTCGCTGAATGAGTCGGAAGAGATCCTGTTCCATCGTCGTCATCCCAAGCGCAGAACCTTCGGTGATCATCTGGTAGATCTCACCGGTGTTTCCGTTCTTGATCGCTGAACGAACCGACGGAGTCACGACGAGGACTTCTTTCGCTAATGTGCGTTTCCCATCAAGTGTCGGAATAAGTTTTTGTGAGATGCAGAGTCGCAGCACGTCGGCAAGGCGGTTGCGTACGCGTTCCTGCTCGACCGGTGGACATTCCCCGATGATGCGATCGATGCTTTCGGTTGCACTCGAAGTATGAAGCGTGGAGAAGACTTTGTGTCCGGAGTCGGTGATCTCAAGCGCCGACATGATCGTTTCCGGATCGCGCATTTCACCGATGACCACGATATCGGGGTCCTGGCGAAGTGCCTGAACCGTCCCGTCTTTGAACGAAAGCACGTCGCGTCCTACCTCGCGGTGACGAACGACGGAGCGTTTCGGAGTATGAACGTACTCGATCGGTGCGCCGATAATGATGATGTGCGAATCGACGACTTCGTTATTCGAATCGATGATCGCATCGAGCGTCGTGCTTTTTCCGGAACCGGTGATCCCGGTAACGAGAATCAAACCTTCCTTCGTGTGCTTGAGGTTGACGATTTTCGTGATCTCCGGATGGAAATTGTAACCTTCATAAGGACGAATGGAGGCCGTGATCGCTCGCATGTTCATCGCGAGTAAATCGAGATCGAAGTATGCTGTTCCACGATAGCGAAGCATCCGGTCTTCGAACTTCGCCTGATGAGAGAAGTCGAGGCTCTTATTGTCGAGTAAGTGTCGGCGCTGTTTCGATGAAAGCAGGGTAAGGATCAATGCGTCGCTCAGCGGGGACTCAAGCGAAGGGATATCCAACTGAGGCTTCTTAAAGCCATGAACACGCAGCCACACGCGACCGTTCGTACCGTGACTTCCGAGATCGATATCGGAAGCTTCGATTTCTCTCATGCGTCTCAAGATGGATTCATAGAACGACCGCACGGCGTAAACAGCGCGATCATCTATGGTCTCCAGCTTCTTGTAGATGTACTCCAACTTCTCAATGGGCATCATCTGGGCTGGGATGTCCTTGACGATGAAGTTGAGTACGGCAAGAGCGTTCTGGGTCAGCGTTGCCGGAAGCGCATTCGTCTCGGCAGCTTTCGTGGAATTCAGTCCGTTCTTTCCGTTCGTGGTTATTTCTGTTGCTTCGATCATTTGTTTATGAGTATGTACACAGGTATTCCAAGTCCTCCTTGGGAGTTCAAACTTCAAGCCAAGGAATTGCTCCAAGACGAAAAACCGGTTTTAATGACCGGTTTTCGCTTATTTCTGCTTCTTTGTAAGGTTCTGTTCATGTTGGCGGTTGAAAATACTTCAGCATCGAGGTTATGATTTCAATGTTCACGACTCACTCGTAATAGCTGATGATCTCTATTGCGAGAAGGTCCAGGTTTGCCAGGATCGTTTGGAGGATCGAGTAGCTGTATTTGATGGATGGGTTACCCGTGACGTTCACCTTCGTGATCTGGTCCTTCGTTGTGTTTCCTACGAAGGTTGTCCCGATCAAATGCGGATTCCCAGAGCCGCCAAGGTTCATTTGCACATCGCCGGAGAGAGTGAGTATGATTCCTTTCCAACTGATGTTACCGGACATCTTGATTGATCCGTTGACGACAAGAATGCCGGCTCCGGAAATCGTTCCGCTCCAGTCGAGATTCCCGTTGACATAGACGATTTCAGGTGAGCTTAACGTCCCGAACATCGTGTTGCCGTTTATGATCGGAGAGGCAGTTCTCGTTGCGAGGCCTTTGTATTGATTGAAAAGAGCGACGAGGTCCGTGGTTGAAAATGTCCCGACGCTTGGTGTACCGCCTTTGCCGAGAACGTTTGCGGTGATCTTTCCGGCCTTGAGATCGGCGTTGATGTCATTGACAATTTTCGTTTTCTGAACACCGACACCATAGACGGGTGGATTGGTTCCGAGCGTCGTACCGTCGTTTTTATAATCACGACCATCGATATCGAAGGCCTTGCCATCGTTAGAAAAATCAACGGAATCCCCGAAGATGGTCAGCGCTGATTCGACAGTGGGGAAGATCGAACTCAGCTTGGCCACGACGATGGATTGGTGCTGCTGAGTCCCGACGAGACCTTGTGAAACGATTCTGACTGTGTCTGTTCCGATGTCCGTGACGGTAAGGTTGCACCTTCCGCTTGCAACAGAAAGATTGGAGTAACCTGAGCGCCAGGTTTTTTCCTTGCGGAGTTTTGCGAGGGCGAGATTGACTCCGGTCGTTGCAACGTTGTATGCCTGCTGCTGTTCGACTTGCGTGCTTGCAGTGTTCGTGGATTCCGTTTGCTTTCCGAAGAACCCGATCGCACTGATGGAGAGAAGCGTAGAAGCAAGTACTGCGATGATGATCGATTGCTGACCCATGATATCCTCCGCTTACTTTTTATTCTTTGGTGAAATGCGAAAGTCGCTATAGGTGTCCTGATATTCTCCATCGAGTGGGAATCGGCTTTGAATCTTCATTGAAACGTTGACCGACCTGATGAGCGCCGGATCAGTGGTTTCATTCCCGCTGGAGTTGAGATATCGGAATTGAAGGTCGGTCAAACCCATATCTGTGCCGACGGCTGTTTCACTATTGACCTGCCTGTAAAGCAGACTGTCCCGAGGATTGGGAGTAGATGTTACGGGCGTCGCAAACCAATACCGAACGGTATCTATTGAGCCATTGTCATCGATGTCGCCAATAAAGGCGAGCCGCTTCGGTTGATAGACAAGGTAAGGGCTGCCCGAGACCTTGTATCCCGCTTTACGAAGATCGAATTGAATCATCTGATCGATGGAGGCCATAGCAGTTTGGTTCATGACCATGCTGTTCGTTTCAATTTCCGACTGTTGTTTGTCCAGCATAAACGTTGCAAATAACAGTGTCAGCATGCCGCCGACGATAACTGAGCCGATGATGTCGAGTTGAGTATGCATGTTAGTACGTCGAGATATAAGACATGGTGAGTGTATCAGCGGAGTATGTATTGCTAATTCTCAGCGTTACCCGTTTCGCAAATGTCGCCGTCGATGATGTTGTGGATGGATTGTCAGGATTTACGTAAACCACACGACATGTGACCGTGTAACCCTCAGTACTTCTCAAAGCTCTTGGGGTTGAACTGGTAGCCATGACTCCCGGAGCTGGACTTGCGAACGTCATATTATGGTAATCATCGACATCGTTGATGCTCGGATAGACCTCCCACGAGCCCTTACCGAGCGAATTAGCGGGAGTCAAGTCGGCAAGACGGACAACTTTGTTCGATGCATTCGCAGCATCGAAAAACTTCGTTTGAATCTCATCAATGAATGCACGCCCGACGGAGGCCGCTTCCTGCGATGTTGAATTGGTTCGAAGACTCGCTTCGTTTTCCAAGATGGTCTCTCGAAGGTTCGTTCCGATGATTCCGAAAATCATTACGGCCACAACAGATAGAAGCATTTGTACGCCAGACATGCTACCTCCAGTCTCTTTGATGCAAATAATTCGTTTTCATATTCATTCATTGTCTTGATTTTGTACATTTATCATGAGTCTTCAATTGACTCGGACGCAATATAGTCTAAACAGGAGCGGAGTAAACGAGAAATCGAGACGACGACTGCAATATTTGCATCAATCTCATTGATGTGAACAACGCGAATGAAAATATTGCCGGAAATCATATTGCCGACGTTCGATTTTCGGCTTTGTCAAATCTGTGAGATATGAAAGCTTCTAACTTCGCAGCTGTGCGCATCTGCTCCAATTGGATTAGATTGCGTCATGATTTCGGCGACATTAGAAGGGCATCTTGCAAACGCACGCTCGATCACCGTTCTCACCGGAGCGGGTGTATCAGCAGAGAGCGGTGTTCCGACTTTTCGGGATAAGGGTGGACTGTGGACGAAGTTCAAACCGGAAGAACTGGCGAATTTCCAGGCATTCATTGCTAATCCGAATCTGGTTTGGGAGTGGTACTCTCATAGAAGGAAGATCATTCAGGAAGTTCAGCCAAATCCCGGACACTTCGCACTCGTTGAACTTGAATCGCTTGTGCCGGACTTCACTCTCATAACGCAGAATGTCGATAACCTGCATAGACGTGCCGGCAGTTTGAGAATTTTGGAACTGCATGGAAACATCGAAAAAAGCTATTGCATCGATTGCCGTGAGCCTTATGAGCACAGTCCTGACGTTGAAAGCGTCGTTCCTCGCTGTCAATGCGGCGGGCTTGTTCGTCCGGACGTAGTCTGGTTTGGCGAGTATCTGCCGGAACGTGAAATGAGTCTCGCGTGGAAGGCAGCTGAACGCTCGGAGCTTTTCTTTTCAATAGGAACATCAGGGGAAGTCTATCCTGCGGCACAGCTCCCAGGCGTTGCGCGTGAGAAAGGAGCATATGTCGTGGAAATCAATCCGAACCCATCAGTATTGGCTCCCATCATGCATGAATGCCTGATGGGCACGTCCGCATCGATCTTGCCGCAGCTCGTGACGATTGCGCGAAGACACAGATGTACGGCATGATATCAAAGAGCGAATCATATGTATCGTAAAACGAAAATCATCTGCACGATCGGACCGTCCTCGAGTGGGACCGCGAATCTCACAAAACTTGTCGAATCCGGAATGGACGTCGCAAGATTGAATTTCTCCCATGGTTCACATGAGATTCATCGCCAGAGCATCGAAGATATACGCAGTGTATCGCAAGCGACGGGAAAGCCGATCGCGATCATACTGGATTTGCAGGGGCCGAAGATTCGAACAGGCAAAGTTCTCGGCGATCGGGTGCAGCTTTCCGATGGCTCACGATTCACGATCACGACCGATCATCTTGAACTTGGAAATGCAGAGCGCGTTTCAACGAGTTACGCGAACCTCATTCACGACGTCTCGCCCGGCTCGACTATTCTCATCGACGATGGCTACATCATTCTGACCGTCGAAGAGCTCAGCGACAACGACATTCACACGAGAGTGGTGAAGGGCGGCGTGCTCTCCAATCATAAAGGCATCATTGCACCGGGGGTGAAGATCACTGCGCCTTCGCTTTCCGAGAAGGATATCGAGGATATAAAATTCGGCCTGGCCAACGGTGTCGATGCCATAGCACTTTCTTTCGTTCGATCAGAGAGAGATGTACTCGAATTGAAGACGACGATGAAGCTCTTCGGTCGAAGCGTCCCGGTCATTGCAAAGATCGAGCGATACGAAGCGATCGATGATATCGAAGACATCATCGCTGAAGCGGACGCGATCATGATTGCCCGCGGTGACCTTGGCCTGGAAATGCAAGCGGAAGACGTGCCCGTTCTGCAGAAGCATATCATCACGAGGTGTAATTTCTTCGGCAAGCCCGTGATCACTGCGACGCAGATGCTCGAATCGATGATCGAGAATCCACGCCCAACTCGCGCGGAAGCGAGCGATGTCGCCAATGCCGTCATCGACGGAACGGATTGCGTGATGCTGAGCGCTGAAACAAGCGTGGGAGATTATCCCGTGCAGTCAGTCGAGTACATGGATCGTATCATTCGGAAAGCGGAAGAACATTTCAGAGCGAACCAACGCGCGTACGATATTCCGAAGGAATCCCAACACAATGTCGCGGACGCAATCGGGCGGGCGTGTTGCGTCATTGCCGAACAGGTGGAGGCTGCGGCAATCGTTCCGCTCACTTCGTCCGGAGGCACGGCGCGTATCATCGCGAAGTACCGCCCGGCTACTCCAATCCTCGCGCTTACGGACCACGAAGAGACTCAGCGGCAGTTGACCTTCGTATGGGGTGTCTATCCGAAACTCATTCCACCGCTTGTCGAGACAGATTCCCTTCTCACTACTATCGCCGATATCGTGCTTGCGACGGGTTTTGCAAAACGCGGAGACCACGTCGTGTATTCTGCCGGCACGCCATTGAACAAACGCGTTTCAACCAACATGCTGAAAGTCGAGCGACTCTAAGACTGTTCGAAACGCGGCTGTGTTACCTCGATGGAGCGAAGAACGCTTCCTCTATCGCTTTCTATATAGATGAAAGCAATCACTCATCACATCATGGAAAAAAAGAAGCCGGCGAACCGGCTTCTCTCTCTCCCTTGAATGGCGTGCGATGCAGCCATCCGTTTTGACTTATTTCATCATGAGCATCTTGCGCGTCTGTCGGAATTCATCCGCTTCCAAGCGGTAGAAGTACGTCCCGCTGTTCACGAATGCGCCGGAAGCATCCGTACCGTCCCAAAGCGTTTGATGCATTCCCGCATCAAAGCGACCATTGAGTATCACCTTCACCAAACGGCCGAGTTCATCATAGATCGAGATCGTGACGTTCTGAGCGCTCGGTAAACCGAAGGTGATCGTCGTCGAAGGATTGAATGGGTTCGGATAGTTCTGGTTCAACACGAATGCACTCGGTGCCGCCGTCCGTTCTGCACTGACGGTGATGGTCTTGGTGTGCATGTCCTTCGCGTATCCGGAAGCCCATTGCACGTCCCTGCTCGTGTGGCAGCCGAGGCAAGCGAAATCCAACGTATGAGATGCAGTCCCTTTCGAGATGTCAACGTTCAAACTGTCCGCTGTGAACATCCCTTGCCAGCGATTCACCGGCTCGGTATTGATCGCCCACATGTGGCTGGCTTCGTCGCCTCGGTTGTTGTTCGCTTTCACCGCGCTGTTTCCGACATAAGGCATGTGACAATCGACGCACTCGTGGGTGTGCGTGCGTTGATTGCCTCCGGAGATGATCGTGACGGTGATGTTCTGCCTGTTCGAATGGCAAGGCTGGCACGTCTTCGCGGTGCTCTTAAGACCGCCGCGATCATAGACGGTGCTCTTGTGTGGATCGTGGCACGTCACACAAGTCATGTTCGCGGTTTGCCGATGCTTGGAGTATTTCATCATGTCGTATTGCTCGCGATGATCAAGAAACATCTTGTCACCTTTTACCGGGATCCTGTCGCCTTTTCCACGAGCATGACACGTCTTGCAACCGTCGAAACCATCCTTTGGCGGCTTCACACCGGTGGGATTTTGCGTGTGGTTTTTCGAGGGCCCATGGCATCCTTCGCACATGACGCCCCATTCGAGGAAGGTTCCCTCGAAACCGGGAAGGTTATCTTTGCGCACTTCCTGCGAACCGGCAACGTAAGGTTTCCATCCTGTCGTGTGGCACGTGCCGCAATCATACTTAGCCGGAGTGGCAGCGAGTGCAAAAACCTGATTGCCGACTTGCGCGGCATCGTAAGCGCCATGTCCGCGTTTGTCCGGATGAATGGTTCCGAGGTTGTATTGCGCCTTCGTGCCTTTGTAGATGTAGCCGTCCTTATCCATCCACCGCGTCTTCCATCCGAAACCGCCGATCATGAAACCGATCTTCGTCGGATCGGCCATGCTGAATCCGGCAGCGACGACTTCCGGAGCGAGAACGACGCCGGTTTCATTCGTGCCGGCTGGGAATGGTTTGTAGTATCCATTTGCGTCAACCTTGGATACATCGATTTTTTGCACCTTCCAGGGATGTCCGGACTTCATGAATTCGTCCTTCATCCCTGCATGGCATGTGAAGCAGGAACTCGAACCGCCGTAATCAGGCCAGAGATCCTGTGCCTGACCAATCGATGTCGCGAGTAGGAGCGCTGCGAGTATGTAGAGAGTGTTTTTCATTTCTATCCTCAGAGTCTTGATGGGATTTTCTTTTCAATATCGGTTTGGAAGCCGCTCATATTACCACTGGAAAAATGCTTCCGCTCCAAGTTTCAATCAACGCTTTAGTATTAGAAATAGATTAAATCACGAAACGCAATAAAGGGTGATGTTCATCATAACACTCAAGGCAAAAAATGTCTATAACGGCCGGTGAGACTACCGGAAAACGATGACTCTCTAAGAATTTCTCGCTAATGGGAGAGCGACAGTAAACTCGCTTCCGCGACCCGGCTCGCTCGTCACGCGAATTTCTCCATCATGCATCCGCGCGATCCACTCGACGATCGACAAACCGAGACCGGCGCCGCTTTCCATGCGCGACCGTTGTTTATCGACGCGGTAAAAGCGTTCGAAGATCTTTCGGACGTGCTCTTCATCGATCCCGATACCGTTGTCCTTCACGACAACGCACGCGAAACCGTTTTGAACGAATCCGCTCAATGTTACCTTGCCTTCACGATCGGTGTACTTCACGGCATTATCTAAGAGGTTGAGCAACAGTTGTGTTACGAGCACGACGTCACATTTCAACCGAAGGGGTCCCTTCACATCGAGCTGGACGTGAATGTCCTTCGGCCTTGCGAGAACCTGCGCTTCCGAATAGATCTCTTCCAGCAGCATCGTGAGATCGATCTCCTCGATCGTAAGTTGGAGTCGCTTGCTGTCCATACGCGCGAGGAGGAAGAGGCTGCTGACCGTCTTCGCGATGCGCCGAACTTCTTCGAGATTGCTCATGAGAGTCGCGCGGTATTCTTCAGGAGTGCGCTCGGTTTGAAGAGTTACTTCGAGTTCGCCTTTCAGGATGGTCAAAGGCGTGCGTAATTCATGCGATGCATTTGCGGAGAATTCCTCCATGCGACGAAAGCCTTCCTCGAGACGCCCAATCATATCGTTGAGCGTTTCGACGAGACGCTGAAGTTCATCCTCCGATTCGGGCGTCGGGATGCGTTCGTTGAGACTCTCCGAACTGATCTGCTTGGCCTTGGAAATGATTTCGTCTATCGGCTTGAGGACGCGACGAACCAAGTACAATCCCGTGACGATGGAAATAAGGGCGACGAATGGAATGGAAATCAGGATGAGGATCACCGCATCGAAGATCGTGTCTTCCACGTGCGTGATGTCTTCGACGAGATGGATGTGGAAGCCGTGTCCGGACAGGCTGTAGGTTCGGTACCAATTGCCGTCACGGTGCAGCATGTCGAAGCCGTCATCTTCCATCGAAGATTCGAAGAGACTGTCTAACGGATAATTATGCGAACGCGCAAGGGATCGTCCATCACGGTCAATCGAAACGTATCGCGTAGGCGTGATCACGTCGGAGCTTTGCGTCAGCGACTCGATGAGTGAATCGAACTTCGTTTTTGCTTCGTGGAGCCGCCGGATGATGAGGTCGGTGGTTCGTTGAAGTTCCCTGTCCGTGTACTCGATGTAGTCTCGTTGAATATGGAAGATCAGCCATGCGAGGAGTACCAGAAACAGAACGCCGTAGAGCGTCGCGAACAGACCTGCGATCTTCGAACGAAGGGCAAGTCGTTTCATCACGGATCGCTGAGCATGTAGCCGATGCCGCGAATCGTCTGGATCAACTTGGTGTCGGTGTCGCGATCGATCTTCCGGCGCAGGTAGTTGATATAGACGTCGATCACGTTCGTCCCGGTGTCGAATGCGATATCCCAAACGTGCTGGGAAATCATCGCGCGCGTGATGATCTGATTCTTGTGCTCAAGCAAGAAGACGAGCAACTGGAATTCCTTCGTCGTCAGTTCGACGTCTCTGCCGTCT
This sequence comes from uncultured Chromatiales bacterium, assembly GCA_964448285.1. Classification (GTDB taxonomy): domain Bacteria; phylum Bacteroidota; class Ignavibacteria; order SZUA-365; family SZUA-365; genus CAYUWG01. The sequence continues at coordinate 28,960 of CAYUWG010000024.1, read as the reverse complement.
CGCTTTACGCGGTGGGTTTTTTTATCGAGCACGAGATTGCCTGCCGACAGCACTTCGTCGGTGTTCACGCCGCTCCTGCGCACTAAGGCATTGATGCGCGCGAGGAGTTCGTCGAAGTCGAAGGGCTTCGTCAGGTAATCGTCGCCGCCGAGGTTCAGTCCCTTGATCTTGTCCTGAACTTCGCCAAGCGCGGTGAGCAGAAGGACGGGCGTCGTGTTCTTGTTTTCGCGAAGCTTTGCGAGCACTTCGAAGCCGTTCATCCCCGGCAGAAGGACGTCGAGAACGATAACGTCGTACGTGCTCTTGAGTGCGCTCTTCAGTCCGGCAGTTCCGGAGTGAACGACGTCAACAGCAAACCCGTGTTCGCTCAGGCCGACACGCAGAAGGGACGCGACTTTGCGTTCATCTTCAACGATCAGGACTTTCATCGGGAGGGAGTGGGGAGTGTTTCATTGCGCGCCTGGAGGGAGTCGAACCCCCAACCTGCGGTTCCGAAGACCGACGCTCTATCCATTGAGCTACAGGCGCAGTGCCGCTTCAAAGATAGGGATTCCTTTTCGTAATGGGAATCCGTTCCGGCTTGTACAGCGACGCCGAGTCTGATATGTTGAGCCGTGCGTTTCGCGCTTATCATATCCCTTCTACTCGCAGCACAATCTCTAACGGCGCAGGTTGAAACCGACACGACTGCGGCCACTGCGGACACAAGTGCGTTCGTAATGGGCAAGTCGCCTCTCGGTGCGGTTATTCGCTCGGCGATCCTTCCGGGTCTGGGTCAGTTTTACAACGAGTCTTACTGGAAAATTCCCATCGTTCTCGGAGTCTCCGGATTTTTGGTTTACGGCTATGCGACCGAACACGATACCTACGCACAGTACCGCGACCTGTACGCGGCGAGCATCACGGAGACGAACCCATCCGGTGATTTGCGCCTGAAGCAGTTCCGCGAATTCTACCGCGACCGCCGTGACACTTACGCATGGTGGTTTGCCGTCACCTACCTCCTGCAAATCGCCGACGCCTTCGTCGATGCCCACCTTTACGACTTCGACGTAAGCGAGAAAGGTGTTGCGAGCATTCGCGTGCAAGGCGTCGGAAGGATTGGATTGCAGATCAGGTTTTAAGGGATAGTTCACGCCCAAATGTCGGGAGCTTTTGTTGAAGGAGTAATGCCTGGAGTTCTCTTCATGTGGAATGGAGGCGATGGCAAACTTGCCTTTGCAACAGCGAAGCGTGATTTGCATTCAAATTCATTTCGTTCAATCTTCTGGCCGGCGAATGCTCTTATGGCATGAACAAACTGAAGGACAACATTTACTGAGAAACTGACGAACGAACATAGCGCGGCTTCGGCTGCTGTCTTTTGATTTCCACTGATCTCAATTAATGACGAATGGCAAAGCTTTTAGAAAAGAATCCAATACTCAACTCGCCCTACGATGAACCATCGCAATATTATGGTACAGACCTCGACGGACGTTTGGATTATGAAGATGTTCAAAAAGGGAGACGCCCGTTCATTCCCATTGTAGCGCCAATTCCCATTAGCCAAAAACAGCAAACGTCCTTGCTTGGTATCAGCGATCTTGCGCTGCAATACCAAGACCATGTTGTAAATCTTCTCCGAAGGGAAGTTGGGAAATGGAGGAAAAATAATTATCCAGAAACAACACGTGTGACCAAGGAACTGTTAGCCTACTGGTTTCTAAATCCTCAGAGGATAAACAGGCTATTTTTCGCGCAGCGAGAAGCCATCGAAACAACAATCTGGTTGAACGAAATCGCTGATCGATCCAACGTCGGTCAACACATCATGACGGTTTTGAGTGAAGCGCGCATCGTATCAAGGGAGGATCATTCGTTCAACCTCCCAAGGCTCGCTTTCAAGATGGCAACAGGGAGCGGGAAGACCGTTGTCATGGCGATGCAGATACTGTATCACTATTTCAATCGTCTGGAATACCGGGGCGATACCAGGTTTGTTGACTTCTTTCTGATCGTGGCGCCAGGAATTACGATCCGAGACAGACTCAGCGTGTTGTTCGTGGATACAGAGAGTGACAGACATCAAAGTCGGGATTACTATCGCATCCGTGATCTTGTACCAAGAAACAAGCAATACGAAAGTCGCTTGGCAGGGTTGAACGCCCGTTTGGTGATCACAAACAGACACTCACTGGAGCGAAGAACACTTCAGGGCAACAAGAAAAGTCCCTTCGATGGCAAAACCGGATCTGATAAAAGTGATGCGATAGAGGATTATTCGAGACTGCTCAAACGTGTTCTGGGGAAATTGAAACAAGGCTCACGGTTGCTTGTCCTGAACGACGAAGGACACCATTGTTACCTCCCGAAGTCCAATGGAAAAAAGCGACGTAGCGAGGATGATAATCCGGAAGAAGAAAACAAGCGCGCGGCAATTTGGGTAACGGGACTCGCTGAAATAAGCAAACGTTTCAAACTGCGTCATGTCTACGACTTGAGTGCGACACCCTATTATCTACAGGGTTCTGGGTATGACCCCTATACACTCTTCCCCTGGATCGTCAGTGATTTTGGACTGGTGGAGGCGATCGAATCCGGCCTTGTGAAGATTCCCTTCCTTCCTGAAGAAGACCCCACGCATCAGTTGGATGCGCCGAAACTATCCAACCTGTATGAGCATGTGAAAAATGATCTTCCAAAGATGGGCGCGAAAAAAAAGAAGCTCGAGGGTCACCCAAAACTGCCGCCACTATTGAAGATTGCCCTCGATCAGATGTACTCGAATTATCAGAAAGAGTATGATCGATACAGAGGACTCTTCGAACACCCGCCGGTCTTCATCGTCGTATGCAACAACACCAACGTCTCGTCGGAAGTATTCAAGTATATCGCAGGATACGAAATCACAGACAAAGAGGGATCAACACAGGTGGTGAATGGACACCTGGATTTGTTCGACAACTTCGATGGTTTGACAAAACAACCGCTTTCGAAAACACCGACACTGCTCATCGATTCCGATGCTCTGGAGAATTCCGAACAGATCGACGTGCGCTTCAAGAAGATCTTTGAAAAGGAAATCGAACAGTTCAAGGTGGACTATCGAATTCTCCATCCGGACAAATCAGTCGAGAAGCTCAACGATGCTGATCTTTTGAGAGAGGTGGTGAACACGGTCGGAAAAGTCGGAATGCTCGGTGCTCACATCCGTTGCGTTGTTTCCGTTTCCATGCTGACGGAAGGGTGGGATGCAAATACGGTGACACACGTTCTCGGCTTGCGCGCATTCGGTTCTCAATTGCTCTGTGAACAGGTCGTCGGGAGGGCATTGCGCCGCGTCGATTATCATGTGGGGAAAGATGGCAAGTTCAGTCCGGAATATGCGCAAGTCGCCGGTGTACCGTTTACGTTTTTCCGCAAAGGTTCGCAGGGATCAACACAAAACCGCGTTGATGTCAAGCGCATCTTTGCCATGGAGGAGCGGGAAAAGAAATATGAAATCATCTTCCCGAATCTGACAGGCTATCGAATCGAATCGACGAACGCTATCATCAGAGCTGACTATACGAAGATAGAACCATTTGAAATAGACGGCTCGAAGTATCCCGAATACACGATCATGAAGAACGCTTTTTCGCCGGAGAAGGAACTGCTGACACTCGAACAAACGAAGGCGAAGCGCATGCAGGAAGTCGTATTTTTGCTTACAAAATATCTGATTTCACAACATTACACCGATGACGACGGGAATCCGTTCTTCTTTCATTTCAAGGCGTTGCGAAATGTTGTCGAGGAATGGTTCGACACGAAAATTCGGATCATAGGGGATGCGTTCAAGAACATGATCATATACTACGACCCGAAGGCGGTGTGTGAGCATATCACTCGCGGCATCAACGCTGAGTCCCAAAAGACTGACATCATCTTTCCCGTGTTCAGCCATTACAGTAAATTCGGATCGACGAAATACGTGCATGGAGAAACGACCCGTGAGGTGTACCCGACCAAGCATAGTCACGTGAACCTGGTCGTGGCAGATACAAAATCATGGGAACAGATTGCGGCGAAAACGTTGGATGAACTCCATCCCCAGGTCCAGTCGTATGTGAAGAATGCATTCCTCGATTTCAAAGTCCCATACTGCAAGGATGGGAAGGACAACCCGATGTACGAACCGGATTTCATAGCCCGATGCAAGGTCGGTAAACGCTCCGTCAATCTCATCATTGAAATAACGGGGATGAACGACGACAAGGCCGAGAAGAAATGGTATGTGGAAAACCGTTGGCTTCCAGCGGTGAATGCCGTCCGTGAAAAGTATGGCTACGATGAATGGGCCTTCATTGAAATCGCAGGAGATATTCGTGACATCAAGAAGCTACTGAAAGAGAAAATCGCCTCGCTGAAATGAACGAGACTGATGCTATAGAGAAGAAATCACTGCGTGTCATCACAGGCAAGAGGGCTGATTGGCAGGAACTTGCCAAGGATTGTGTTTGCATGGCGAATTCAAGGGGCGGGACAATTCTTATCGGCATTGAGAAGCACGCTGATCAGCCAGAAGGCAGTCAGGTGATTGAGCCTGATCTCATTCAGGAACTCCGCAGAAGAATTCCGCAATTGACAGTCAACGTCGGGATCACAACTCCTACGATTGAGACCTCTGTGAATGGCGGCCAGTATATTCAAATGCAGGTGCTTCATAGCGCTCAAACGATTGCGTCGACAACTGACGGTCGATATTTCATGCGAGTATCCGACTCATGCCAACCTGTTCCGCCTGATCAAATCGTTCGTCTTGCGGCCGAGAAAAACGCCTTCGTATGGGAGCTCCAAACGACGGCAAGAATTCCAAGGACAAGAGTTGATGAGTACAAGCTTCATGCATTCTTTCACGGTATTCGAAATTCAGATCGCGTCTCTGATTTTGTCAAAGAGAAATCAGATGATGAACTGCTCAACTATTACTCTTTCACTGCGGATGGTTACCTGACCAATCTCGGCATTCTGTGGATTGGATTGACGCAGGATCGAAAAGCTCTGCGATACTCCCCGTGTATTCAATTCATTCGCTACAACGAGAGGGAGGAAAAAATCCGGAAGGAAGTCTTCGACGACTACACGAAAAACCCCATCGAACTTCTTGACGCCATACGCTCACTCTCTGACTGGAAGGAATCCATTGAAATTCCAGATGGAATTTTCCGACAGAACGTGCCCATTTACGACGAGCAGGTTGTACGTGAACTGGTCGCCAATGCCCTTGTTCATCGCCCATATACCACCGCCGGAGACATCTATATCAATCACTATACAGACCGACTGGAAGTGCATAATCCCGGCCGGCTTCCACTCGGAGTCAATCCCGATAACATCCTCCATCAATCCGTCAGGCGTAACGAGCACCTTGCGAAAGTCTTTTATGACCTGAAGCTCATGGAGCGCGAGGGATCGGGGTACGACAAAATTTATGAAGTGCTCCTTGCCGGAGGGAAAAAACTTCCCATTGTGGAGGATAGGGATGATCGTGTCAAAGTAAAGGTGTTCGGAAAAATGCTTCATTCGGAGGCTGTTCGTTTGATGGATAAAATCTCGCGGGACTTTCAACTCAGGCAAAAGGAATTGATCGCGCTCGGTATCATCGCGCAGCACAACACGCTTTCATTGATCGAACTTCGCAGGATTTTGGCCTTGAAGGATTCCGCTGAACTGAACGGATGGCTCGATGGTCTTCTCCAACACAAGCTACTTGTATCACGCGGCAGGACGAAAGGAACACAGTATTCCGTGAACCCGGATGTCTTACGACAGATCGGGTACAAAGGAAAAACCACATTGAAATCCATTGAAGAGTATCGCCTCCGGGAGCTTATCGTCACCGACCTGCGCATCTATCCACAGAGTCGAATCGGTCAAGTACACGAGCGTATCGGATTGGAAATCCCACGCAATAAAGTCCAGCACCTGCTGTACAGGATGACAGATGAAGGAGTTCTTCACCGATCAGGAACGAGGAAAGCCGCTCGATATCGGCTGGCCGAATAAAACATAAATTCTATTGACACATGTCTATGAACTGTTCTAAAACCTTCGAAACTGCTCGAATTCAACGATTTAATTCATCCGAAAAAAACATAAGTCACCCGAAATCACCACATATAATCCATTTCCCGTTCATAAAACCCGTCAATAGAAACTCGTCTCATCCACATTCCCTGTAATGCCCATGTCCGTCTCATCCTTCAAGCACTCCGACAAACGCCCGCACATTCCTTCCAAAGAAGAGGCGGGCTACGAGCAATCCAACCCGAAGGTGAAAGAGAAAACGTCTGCTGAGTTTCCTCTTAACCCGGTCGTTCATCGCGGACAAGACCCCGAGCTTTTCTGGCTCAACAAATACGGCAACGACAACCGCGAGGAACTGCTCTCGGTGGATATTCGCTCGCTCTACCGGCACGAGCACATCTCACCGGAGATGCTCATCAAGAATCTCTATCGCTACACCGAGACAAACCCCGACCAGATCTCGCTCATCACCGAGTTCAACGGCATGATCAAAGTGGAGGAAGCCGAAAAACCCGGCAGCTATTACAAGCACCAGGACGACTGGAAGAACCGGATGATCTTGGGCGACTCGCTTCTCACCATGACCTCGCTTCTCGAACGCGAAGGGATGGCAGGCAAAGTGCAGATGGTGTACATGGACCCGCCCTACGGCATCGCGTACAAAAGCAACTGGCAGATGAAACTCAACAACCGCACCGTTGGCGAAAAGGACGAAGACGTAAGCGGCGAGCCGGAGGTGATAAAGGCGTACCGCGACACGTGGATCGACGGCATACACACATACCTCTCTTACCTACGGGACCGGTTGCTCGTAGCGAAGGAACTTCTCACGCCGAGCGGCTCATGCTTTGTACAAATCTCCGACGAGAACATTCACCTCGTACGGAGCGTGATGGATGAGGTGTTTGGGAGTGAGAATTTTGTTGTCCAAGTAGCATTCCATCGAGGAGGTGCACAAACCACCGCCGGTGTTCCATCTGTAAACGATTACCTGCTTTGGTACGCTAAGAGCAGTGAAGAACTTAAGATGAGGGAGCTCCTGCTTGGTGACGGAGGTTGGGCGGCACGATCTCAAGATTTGTGGGCTGAATCGTCTGATGGCAGCCGGAGACGGATTTCAATAGCTGGGGAAGCCACATCAGGAGAACGAGTGTTTACTCATCGCGCCTTAGAGTCTGCAAGCGGAAGTGAGGCGGCAAGATTTCCCGTTGAGTTTGAGGGAAAGAGCTTCACACCAAAGCGAGGTTGGTCAACGACACCAGATGGCATCGAGAGGTTACGAAAAGCGAAGAGGTTTCTGGCAATCGGCAACAGTCTTAGGTTTGTTGTGTATCTGGATGATTTCCCGTTCTCACGTCTAACAAACGTTTGGACGGACACGATCGAAAGCGGTTTTGCCTCAAATAAACTGTACGTGGTTCAGACTGCAATCAGGATAATTGAACGCTGCATCCTGATGACCACCGACCCTGGCGACCTCGTGCTCGATCCGACGTGCGGTAGCGGCACAACGGCGTATGTCGCCGAGCAATGGGGCAGACGCTGGATCACAACGGACACCTCCCGCATTGCGCTCAACATCGCCAAACAGCGTCTCATGAGCGCCGTCTATCCGCACTACACCCTCTACGACGAGAAAGGCCAGGACCTCCGGCACGGCTTCATCTACAGGAAAGTCCCGCACATCACGCTCAAGAGTCTCGCAAACGACGAACCCGCACAGGAAGAAACGCTCTACGACCAGCCGCAGGTGGATAACAAGAAGCTTCGTGTCTCCGGGCCGTTTACCGTCGAGACGTTGCAAAGCCTCAATCCCCTCATGCCGGAGGAAGTGGAACAGTCACACAGAATGGAGGATAACTTCGAACAGAAAGTCTTCGATCATCTCACCTCCGCCGGAGTCAAGACCGGCCGCAAGGAAGAGAAAGCTGTCTTCACGCGCATCGAACCGCTCGGTAGTTCATACATCCACGCGGAGGGGTATTATCAAGCAAAGAAAGGCGAGCGAAAAGCGTACATCCACATCGGCCCGAAGTTCGGCACGGTCAGCAAGCTTGCCGTCAACGAGGCCATCAAGGAGTGCCGCAGTCGCGGCGACGCCGACTGGCTGCTCATCCTCGGCTTCTCCTTCGAAAGCGAGATCGCCACGCAAAGCGTGACCGCGAGCTTTGGCACTTTCGAAGTCAGCAAGGTCCGCATGCACGATGATCTGATGCAGGAGGGATTGTTGAAAAAGGACAAGTAGGCCGCATCCTTTGTGACCATCGGAGAGCCGGACATTGCACCAATCAAAAAAGGCAAGTCGGTTCAGATCGAAATACGCGGTCTCGATATTTACGATCCCATACAGGATGAGGTGAAATCCCGCGACGTGCATGAGATTGCATACTGGATGCTGGATGACGACTATGACGGAAGCAACTTCGTTGTAAAGCAGGCATTTTTCTGTGGCAGCGACAAGAAGGATGATTTCGATAGTTGGAAGAAAGGGCTCACGCGTCTTTCGCTCAGCAAAACAAAACGGAAAGTGGAATCGACCTTACGAATTGAAGTCGACGATGAATCGTTCGAACGTCTGTACGGACACATCTCCCACCCTATTGAGATCAAAAAGAAAGGTCAGAAAGTTGCGGTGCGGGTCATCTCGCAGTTTGGCGAGGAGTCGTTGAAGGTGTTGGAGTTGTAAGGCACAAGGAAACTTTCACGAGTTCTCAGAATGACAGGGCCGTCCCAAAAATAGAACAATCACTCTGTGCTCATGCGTGAGCGGGCAGAGATGTTAGGAGGTCATATGCTCATCACGACGGCGCCGGGTGGAGGCGTCCGTGTTTCGATTGAATTACCAATAAAGAGTTCCGTCGGGAACGCGTGATCGCAAGACGGATCATCGCGATAGTTCTTATGCAAGCGAAAAAACTGTGAAGCGAGAAACGACGATCATCATTGCGGACGACCATCCGGTTTTTCGAAAGGGTTTACGGGATATCATCGAGTCACAGGCGCAATTCACCGTGCTTGCTGACGCGGAGGACGGTGAGCAGGCGCTTGCACTCATCACACAACATCTTCCGTCGGTAGCGGTGTTGGATATCGAAATGCCGAAGCTCAGCGGCTTAGATGTCACGCGGGAGGTCCTGAAAAAGAATCTGCCTGTCTCTATCATCATCTTAACGATGTATGAGGACGAAGACCTGTACAATGAAGTGATGGAAGCAGGCGCGATGGGCTACATCTTAAAAGACAGCGCGATACTGGAAATCGTTCGCGGGATCGGTAAAGTTGCGGAAGGTGAAATCTATGTTAGTTCTGCGATGACCTCTGCGGCTCTACGAGGAAAGACAGAATCGCAATCACAACTTCGCGATCGTCTCGGTTTGCACTTGCTCTCGAACATGGAGAAAAGAGTCCTTCGTCTCGTCGCTGAGGACAGGACGACGAAAGAAATATCAGAAGCCATCGGGATCAGCTCACGAACTGTCGATAACCATCGCGCGCACATCTGCTCGAAGCTGAAGATCACCGGTGTCTATGCGCTCATCAAGTTTGCGGTGAAGTATCGTTCACTGTTAGAGTGAAATGGCGGATCGTTGCGGAGCTTGTTTGTCCGAGAACAACGAATATGCTCTTACACATCGGTGCGCTAAGAATCCATTACGTCCTGCCACTTTGAGCAGCAAAGTATGTGGAATGAATACCTCTACCGCACAACCATCACGGTCGCAACCCTGTGATCTGTGCCGGCCTGTAGGCGAACGATGTACCAACCGGGGACAAGATCGCCGGTGGCTATCGAGATACTGTGGCTGCCTCGTTCATAGCGTTCGATGATGCGCGTGACTTCGCGTCCGAAAGCATCGTGCACAGTGAGTTGCACCTTCTGCGGTTCAGGTACGGTGAAGGGAATCGTGAAGGAGGTTAGCGCAGGATTCGGATGGATGGGAGACAACTCGACTGACGATGGGAGGTACTTGTTGACAGCGACGGAGACGACGTGCGATTCGTGCGCGCTGCCATCCCGGTCAATTTGCTTCAACCGGTAATAGAGTTGCTTCGCAATCGTATTGCTCAGCGCATCGGAGAACTCGTACGACATCGGTGTGTTGGACGTGCCGGCGCCGGCGACGAAGCCGAGCGTTTCCCAATCAACGAGATTTTCCGAGCGGTGAATTTCGAATCCGTAGTTGTTCGTTTCGGTCGCGGTCTTCCATTTCAAATGCACGTTCCCATTACGATACGATGCGGAGAATGAGGTCAACTCCACCGGGAGTGCGGCATTATTCCCAACGCCGAAATTGGAGAAGGATGTGAAGCCTGAAGCCGTCGCGGTATATGGATCGCTGCCGGCAAAGCTTGCCGCCTCCTGTTGCCATACAGACCCCGTATAGCGTCCGATGTAGATGGGATCCGTTCGAACGAAACCGGCTGCTTCTTCCGAGCCAATCCACTGAAGTGCCATCGCGATGTTCACGATTGCAGAGCCGATCTTCTCGATCGTCCACTGGCGGTTGACGACTTTGTTCGCATCGTTTGGCGCATTGTCGAACGTGGTTTTCACTCTGCAGCGAAACGCGTCCGTCGAACCGGAGTTCGTCAGTGTCACAGGGTTGTACGAGCTTGACGGCCCGATGGGGAAGAGCGTCGGGGAGCTGCCGACCGTCCGCACCAATCCGCCGGTGCCTCCGGTTTGGACGTAACGCGATGAGGACTCGCCACTGACCGAAGCCGACGAACCGAGCGTGAGGTCGGCGCTGCCGAGTATGATCTTTCCGCTTGTGAACGTGAGCGTTCCACTCACCGATGCGGCTATGTTCATGGTGAGATTCGCGCCGTTATCGACGGTGAGATTGTTGAACGAGGTGGAAGATGAACCGCCGGTGCTTTGTGGGCTCGACCCTGCAAAGACCACCGTTCCGGTGCCGGGAGTGAATGTTCCATCGTTCGTCCAGTTTCCTTCGACGGTGATCGTACTTCCGGAACTCGCCTCGAGCGTTGCACCCGCGTCGATCTGTACATCGGTAAACGTGCTAGCCGTTGTGAACGTCCCGGACTGGACGCGAATTAATGTGTTAACAGTCAAGCCGGAGAAGCCACTCGTTCCGGCGGTGTTATTGAGCACGAGGTTGTTGTACGGTGTGAAACCTGATGGCAGCGATTGGGAAGCTCCACCGTTGTACTCGATGGTGCTGCCGGTGATGGTGTGACCGGTTGCGGTACCCGGTGTGAATGTCCCTGCGATCGCGACAGTGCCGGATGAAGGAAGAGTTTTGTTGTAGTTGGAAAATGTCAGATTCCCATACGACCCTGGAATCACGGCTTGCCCGTTCGAGCTTTGATTGTAGATCACCGTGCCGGTCGCTGCGCTGGTCAGCGAGCCGCCCGTTCGGGTGACTCCGTCATTCAACGTCAGCGTGTTCGTCCCGATGGAAAAATCACCGTCGGTAAGAGTGAATGTTCCGTTCACAGTCGGTGATGACGTCACTGTCACTCCTCCGGATTTGTTCATCGTGAGGTTGTTCAGCACGCTCGATGAAGACGGAAGTTCGCTCCCGCTTGAAACGGCAGCAGCACCGATATATTCCACGTTCACCGACGTACCGAACGTCGGTGTCCCTGATAGCACGCCGGTTGCCCGTTTGATCGTGGCGCCGTTACCGAGCGTGAGATTACCGGCACCGCTTAACGTTCCATTTGTGAGTGTGAGTATTCCCGTGACAGTCTCGGAAGCCGAAAGTGTCACACCTGAGGCGTTGTTTATCGTGAGATTCACATAATCGATGTTTGAAGTCGCGATCGTCTGTCCGCTCACACCATTATAGACGATGGTGCTTCCGGTTGTGGTAAATGTTCCATCGTTCGTAAGCGGTGTTCCTGAAGCAGAAAGGCTGAACGTTCGCGATGTGATGTTAAGCGTGCCGCCGGAATTGATAACCACGGCGCTCATTTGAGGATCACCGGTCACGGTTACAGCGGACCCTGAGAGAATCGTGACAGTGTTCGAGGAGAAGGTTCCATCACCGGCGAGCGTTTGCGCACCGGTTCCGAAGTAAAAATTCGTTACGGTAACCGGACTGTTATTGGTAAACGTGGATCCGCTGAAAGTGAAAGCGGAACTTCCATCACCTCCACTGAGCGTTCCATTCACCGTGACGTTTGCGTTTGCAGTCATGCTTCCGCCGGCTAAGACCTGCAACGTCGTACCGGCATCGACAGTGATAGCACCATCGAAAGTCCCGTTTGCTGTCGTCGTGCCCGTGAGGATTTGCAGGGGTGCACTGAGTGTACCGCCATTCGATATCGTAACGGGTGAATCATTGATTTTGAGCGCTCCGGTTCCGGAGATCGTTCCACTGTTTGAAATCGACGAACCGGTGAACGTCAAGTTATAAGTTCCAAGGTTGAGTGTACTGCCACCTGAAACCACAAGTGTCGCAACGTCTAATGTCAATGCATTCGATAGCGATACGGTGGGTGCATTACTCCATCCGATATACAGCGTCGTGCACGTCCAGCTTCCGGTACCGATGATGCTTTGACCGGAAAGAGCATCGAATGTGAACGTCGCAACGGACACAGGAGAGTTGTTCGTAAACGTTGAACCGTTGAAAGTGAAAGCGGAACTCCCATCACCTCCGCTGAGCGTTCCGTTCACCGTGACGTTTGCGCTTGCTGTCATGCTTCCGCCGGCTAAGACCTGCAACGTCGTACCTGCATCGACAGTGATAGCGCCGCCGAAAGTCCCGTTGGCGGTCGTCGTGCCCGTGAGGATTTGCAGGGGTGCACTAAGTGTACCGCCATTCGATATTGTAACGGGTGAATCATTGATTTTGAGTGTTCCGGTTCCGGAGATGGTTCCACTGTTTGAAATCGACGAACCGGTGAACGTCAGGTCGTAGGTTCCGAGGCTGAGTGTACTGCCACCTGAAACCACAAGTGTCGCAACGTCTAATATCAATGCATTCGAAAGCGATACGGTGGGTGCATTACTCCATCCGATATACAGCGTCGTGCACGTCCAGCTTCCGGTACCGATGATGCTTTGACCGGAAAGAGCATCGAATGTGAACGTCGCAACGGACACAGGAGAGTTGTTCGTAAACGTTGAACCGTTGAAAGTGAAAGCGGAACTCCCATCACCTCCGCTGAGCGTTCCGTTCACCGTGACGTTTGCGCTTGCTGTCATGCTTCCGCCGGCTAAGACCTGCAACGTCGTACCTGCATCGACAGTGATAGCGCCGCCGAAAGTCCCGTTGGCGGTCGTCGTGCCCGTGAGGATTTGCAGGGGTGCACTAAGTGTACCGCCATTCGATATTGTAACGGGTGAATCATTGATTTTGAGTGTTCCGGTTCCGGAGATGGTTCCACTGTTTGAAATCGTCGAACCGGTGAACGTCAGGTCGTAGGTTCCGAGGCTGAGCGTGCTGCCACCTGAAACAACAAGTGTCGCAACGTCTAATGTCAATGCATTCGATAGCGATACGGTGTGTGCATTACTCCATCCGATATACAGCGTCGTACATGTCCAGCTTCCCGTTCCGGCGATGCTCTGGTCGGTGGAAGCATCAAAGTACAAAGTTGCAATAGATACAGTCGAACCGTTCGTAAACGTGGGTCCGTAGAAAGTGAAAGATGAACTTCCATTACCTCCGCTGAGCGTTCCGTTGACCGTTGCATCTCCATTGCACGTCAAAGACAACGATGTACCGACACGTAATTCTGCGCCTGTTGAAATGCTCAAGTCATCACTGATTGTTGTCGTTTGAGAGGTCGTCACCACTCCACTCGTGTTGCTGACCGTCAGATCGTTTATCGTCGTGGGTAATCCATCTCCCGTGCTTTGTGCAGATGAACCGTTGTAGATATAGTTTGCACTGGTGCTGTAAGTGCGCGTTCCAGTCACCTGAATATTTCCACTCGCTGCCGAGGAGGTGATGCCATCAGCAGAACCTATACCCAAGGTCCCTCCGGATGCAAGTGTGAAATCACCGCTTCCGGAGACCACGTACGCGCCGCAGTTGAGAGTGCCGGAAACTGTACCCAGGAAACCAGCATCTATCGCTACATTTTGTGAGAGCGTGATTGAAGCTCCAGACGAGATATTCCATGTTTCCAATGTGATACTACCGGATCCTCCAATTGACTTTCCCGTGCCTGTAAAAGTGTATACCTGCGTTCCAGTACTATTTGTGAGCGTGCCATTCATTGTGAAGTTTCCTGCATAGGTCATGGTACCCGTTTGAGAGGTGTTATAAGTCACACCTGACCCAATTACAAAATCTCCATTGATGGTTAAGGGATTAGAGCCAGAAACGCTCTTCGACCAACTCCCGGAACTGCTTTCAAAAGAAAGATTTCCGTACGTTCTACCTGATACTGATACGGCAGGTGTGACCGAAGAACTCCCGCGGTAGATGAAATTACTGGCGGAACTTAATGTCACACCATCTAAGGGAGTTGTAATCCCAGAGGTTGTGTTATGAATATACGCCCCTCCATCATTGATCACCCATGTAGGGCCTGAAACAGTGAACAAAGACGATCCCTTATTAAGCACAGTCCCGTTCACGGTAAGATCGACTCCCGTTCCACTATCAATAGTCCAAGATATACCGGAGTTGATGGTAACTTGACCTCCAGCCTCAACAGTGACTTGGTCCACAGTGACTGAGGCTGTTACGGTGACAGTGTGACCACTCAATATTGATATTCCTTCACAATTCGAATTAGTGGGAGCACTGCCGGCACCAGCCCAGCTTGCTCCGTTATCGGTGGACACTTCCCATGTTGATGTCGCACTCCAATCCCCACTTCCAGCACTTCTGTAGAGAGTTTGACCAAAGATGCGGGTTGGCATAAAGCCGATTACTATGATGGTCATAAGTATCTTCATAGTTCCTCCATTGTTAAATATGAGTGATGTATAGTTCATAGATGATCAATCAATCTCACATCCCATGGGTCGTAAGACGACTTGATTTTTCAGATACTTGTCCACAGTAACATCCTCTACTTGGCAACAAGAGGTGTTTGAATTGAAGTGGGAATTGAGACGGCGTATTCGCTTTAACCCTCATGGTATGGTCGTAAAAGTGACTGTGATTTCCGTGATTTAATGTAGTCGCTTCGCAGCGGCTAATTCAGTGCTGCGATGATACGCTATACTGAAATGAGAATCAAGAGTCTTTCGCCCTTTTCTACAAACTTTTTTTGCTTATACTCAGGCTAAAAGCTCTGATAATCATACATCTGGAATGATTCAATACGGATAAAACCATCCATTTAAGAATTCAACTGAACGGAAAAGCAATGAGTTGAATATGCAGCGCGAGTCCCGCACTCCGCATAGCCAGCGAATCCGGAATACTATCCGGCGCTATCTCGCGCCAAACTCGCGCGTGAAAAGATGATAGAAGAGAGGACCGACCGTGGACTGGCCGTCGAAACGATGGAGCGGAACGCCGAACAAAATGAAACGTTGATCACCACTTCGGACGGCGACAACGGGATTGCCTTCCCATCGCGGGTCAGCAGCAAAGCGGTACATGTTCGAAGCGTTGATCTTTTTGAAAAGCGGTCGGATGAATGCAACGGGAACCCCGCGGGTGTCGCGCGTCAACGACGGGTAACCCGGTGATTCGGAATCGGCTTCCATTCGCGTGTTTGCGGGAACGAACGTAATCGCAGATGGACTCAGGCTATCGACCGGAGCGAAATCCGTAATGCCTCCTCGTGGATCGATTGCCGTCTCGGGAAAGGAGGCGATGTACACGATCTTCCCGCCGGCCTGCTGGTATTGTGGAAGCGTCAGTTGCGCGATATCGATTGTCGGAGTGTTGTCGCTGTACCAGACGATGTACTGAAAGAGTTTGAAGGTTTCGAGGAGCGTCGGATTGATGTACGGCGGAACGAACGTCCCCTTCTTCGTGCTCGATGAACCGACACGGATATCCAGCACGTCGGCTCCGCGAAATCTCCCGCCAAGCAACGTGTCGATAATCGCTCGATAGAAATTTGCCGTCTCATCCGTGAGGTTATAGTCGTCCACGATCAAGAGGTCTGTGCTCGGTTTTTTCACGAACCATGTTTTTCCTACGGACGGCATCCGGATGATACGGCTGCTCGCTCCGGCGATATCGACGGCTTTGAGATAGAAAACGTTGTTGCCCTCGCGCAAACCATCGCTTTCCTTCAATGTGAGAAAGTTCTGATTGCGAGGCAGCGGTTTCCATGATGAGACGGAGTCGTTCAACGCGTAGAGATACTCCCGTATCGTCTCATCGCCATCGAGATCAGTTCCGGTCCAGGCAAAGCTCGCAACCGTGAAAGTCGTGTCCGGGACATCCGAGCCTTTCACGAATTCGACAACCGGCGGTGTGTTCTGTATCGGGTATCGCAATGTGGCTGGCGTAGGGTCCCACAATCCAAAATCGATGAACGGTTCACCGATGTCATAACGACCATTGCCGTTCTTATCGGTAAATGGCTCCGGACCATACGGCCCATTCGCATCCCACGTGCGGTTCCCCTGATCATCGACTGCGCGCACGGAGAAGGTGTATGTCGTATCCGAGCCGGAGAGTGCCAGCGCGAAAACACTGTCGTTCTTCGTCGTGAAATGCCATGCATTTCCATCGAAGCTGAAGAAAAAGCCGGCAATGAATCCATCCGGGTCATCGCCCCACCACCTGATATGCTGGCGGCTCGTCGTCGTGCGAAGTTCGCCGTCTGGCGTGAGTGCGATGTGTGTTTCCGGCGGGCGATTCTCATTTCCCGTGCTATCAGGCGATTCAGAGCAGGAGCCGAGAATCATGATCGCAAGAATCAGTATTACGAGCAGTCGAAGCATGGGGAAGAATAGGGGAATGGGAGGAGATAGACAAGAACAAACCTGATTTCCTGATGGCACATCGGTTTGTTTTCGTTCTCTATATGTCGAAACTTGCATTCAGAGTTACTATTCAATCGAATACATCCCGAACAGAAAAGAAAGAGAACAGGAGAATGCCGAAGCGTTTAGAGCCACAGCTTTTTTCCGTGCTGAAGGAAGGATATTCGTGGAAGTTATTTACCGGGGACCTCGTCTCCGGCATCATCGTTGGGATCATCGCTCTTCCACTCGCAATTGCACTCGCGATTGCCTCCGGTGTCAATCCCGTGCAGGGACTGTACACGGCAATAATCGCTGGATTTATCGTGTCTGTTTTTGGTGGGAGCAGAGTGCAGATCGCCGGTCCGACCGGTGCGTTCATCGTCATCGTGTATGGCATCGTTCAAACGCATGGTTACGGCGGGCTTGCCGTGGCAACGCTCATGGCAGGTATTCTTCTCATCATCATGGGATTCGCGCGTTTCGGAACGCTGCTCAAGTTCATTCCCTACCCACTGACGGTTGGATTCACGAGCGGTATCGCCGTCATCATTCTCACATCACAGGTAAACGATTACTTCGGGCTTGGGATTAACAACCTTCCATCGGACTTCATTGGGAAATGGTTGACTTATGCAAGTGAGGCTACGTCGTTCAGTCCTGAAGCTGTTATCATCGGTGGTGCCTCTCTCGCGATTATCATCGCCATGCAACGCATCACGATGCGCATTCCGGGTACATTGATTGTCATTCTCGTCATGACTGCGATTGTGCACCTGTTCGATATTCCGGTTGAAACGATTGGGTCACGATATGGTGATGTTCCGAACACTTTGCCGATGCCGGGATTTCCGAATATCTCCTGGCAGACAATCACACATCTCTTTTCTCCTGCACTCACGATTGCGATGCTCGGAGCTATCGAATCCCTGCTTTCTGCTGTCGTTGCAGATGGAATGACGCGAACGCGCCATCGCTCGAACATGGAGCTTATTGCGCAGGGGATTGCGAACATTCTCAGCCCGCTCTTCGGTGGAGTCCCTGCCACGGGCGCCATTGCCCGAACAGCAACGAATGTGCGCAGCGGCGGTCGCACTCCCGTAGCGGGAATTGTCCACGCAGTAGTCCTGCTCATCATCATGTTGCTTGCAGGTCAATGGGCAACGTTGATCCCACTGCCGGCTCTCGCTGCAATCCTCATTGTCGTCGCGTACAACATGAGTGAGTGGCGGTCTTTCTTAAAAGTATTGAAGTCACCACGCAGTGACGTGGCCGTTATGTTAGTGACATTCGCACTGACGGTCGTGGTGGACCTCACCGTTGCCATTCAGGTTGGAGTCATTCTTTCAGCCATTCTTTTCATCAAGCGAATGGCTGAAGTCAGCCAGATCACACCGCTGAGTCGTGACCTGCAGGAATCCGAAAAGGATGACGATGCGGAATCAGGACACGTCAGCATTCCCGATGGTGTGGAAGTGTTTGAAGTATTCGGTTCCCTGTTTTTCGGAGCGGTGGACAAGTTTACCGAAATGATCCTCTCAAGAAGCGGGAAGCATAGGATATTTATCCTTGAAACGAAAAACCTTTTAGCGATCGACGCAACGGGTATTCGCGCTATTGAAGATCTGGTCAACCAACTCTCGCATCAGAATGTCCGTTTTCTTCTCTCTGGAATTCACAAGCAACCGCTCTTTGCTATCACTCAATCCGGTTTGGTTGATAGAATCGGTGAAGATGCACTTTGCGGTACGTTGGAGGAGGCGCTCGAACAAGCGCGGCAAATGTTAGGAACACCTCTCGATAAGTAGTTCGCCGGACAACTTACGATGGAAGAAGCGAATTACTTCAACAACGTCATCGTGCGTGTAAGAATCCGTTTTCCGGTGTTGAGCTTGTAGAAGTAAACACCGGATGGCGCCGGTACTCCATTGGTCAAGCGGCCATTCCATATTGCCGAGTGATGCCCGGCTTCTTTTTCGCCGTTGACAAGAGTCGCGACGGTTCTGCCGATTGCATCGTGAACCGTGAGAGTAATGTTGCCTGCTTCTGCTAAGTCATAACGAATCGTAGTCGAAGGATTGAACGGATTCGGGAAGTTCTGTTCAAGCGCCGTTTGTAAAGGAAGCGGTATATCCTCATCGATTCCGACCGGGCGGCTTCCCGTTCTATACCACACGGGCCAAACGGCGAGATTGACGAATGGTGCCGGGGTGCCTTTCGCTGTCAATGCATCAGCTTCCAACTCGACGTTGAAGATCACCGAGCCGTTCGCCGTGTTCGTTGCATACGAAATCATCCTATCGTCGCCACGATACGATGGATGACCGTATTCGGGATAAGTGGTTTCCGCAATTTGATGCAGGTCACCCTTCAGGATATCTACGGCAACGACGAAGGCGCGTTGAGCTTCGGGTTGCTGCAGATCGAAAGCGAACACGTTCGTCTTGTTCTTCGAGAAGACAGGATTGCCGACGTTGATTTTCGGTTCCTGTGGGAAAACGCGATAGATCACGCCATTGCTGAAGTTGCTTCCGCTCCAGACCGACATGAGGTTGATTTCCCAGAAACCGATCTTGTCACCGCCGATCGTCACTTCATTGTAGCAGTCGAACAAAAGAGACGTGTTGTCATGCGTGAAGTCCATCGCGTCTGCGTAGAGCGCGACGTTCGGGACACTGCCGGAGTAGCTCGGCGTATAGACGTCAAAGGATTTCAAGCGAGGCGTCGGAGTAGAGATGTCGAAAACGTGAATCTTGTTATCGCCGGTGAGGGTGGTTGTCAGTGCGAGGAGGTTCGAGTTTTTACTCAGGGCTACGGTGCTCCAGAAGCGGCTGTTGTCGATGACGAACTCATTGGGCGGCGTCGTATTGAGTGTCACTCCACGAAGGTTTCCGTCTCCATCGACGAAGGCCGCAGTTTTGCCGTCGTCAGAAACACTCGCTTTCCGCTTCACTTCCGTTACGGAAATCGGTGTGAAGTCGTTTTGTTGTCCAGGCAACTTCACGCTCCAGAGATAAACGGGGTCGGTTGGATCGACGCTGACGAACAGCATTTGATCGGGGCCTTGGACGTTCGGCAGGTCGTCGGGATCCTTCGTCGGATTACCATCGGTGATTCCCACCTGATCACATGCGGATTTGGACGCATTCACTTCGGGAGAGTTTGCGCCATAGATCTCTTCGGCGCAACGAACGATCGCGAGCCGGAAGTCGATGAACTTCGATTGCTTCGTCAACTTCGTCGTGAGCGCGCAGTAGAAAATCTTCTCCGCCTTGTCGCGCGTTATTTGTTCGGAAAGGAGGTAGGCTGCGTGGTTTGGAATGCCGCTGTTGTAGTGCACACCGCCGTTGTCCTGATCTTGCGAAAGGTTGAGGAATTCGTTCATGTGTTTCGGTTGCCACGAGGGAGAACCTTGCGTTCCGCCATTATGCGGATCGGAAAGATCGCGCGCAGCACCCGTCGGGAATTGGCTGGAAACGCGAGTGACGTCATCCAAAATCTTCCAGTCGTCACGATCGACCATGCAGCCGAAAATGTCCGAGAAAGATTCGTTTAAAGCGCCCGATTGGAAAAGGTACTCAAGCCCGGCGCTGTTCTCCGTAACGCCGTGCGTCATCTCATGTGTCCCGATATCGAGCGAGCCGGCAAAAGGACCGAAATCCTGATCGCCGTTTCCGTATGCCATGATCTTTCCGTTCCAGAAAGCATTCCCCATGGATTGTCCTTTTTGCGTGACGTTCACGATGGAAATGATCGTGCTGCCTTTACCGTCTATTGCGTTTCGATTGTGTGTCGTTCGGAAATACTCGTACGTCAAAGCGGCATGGTAATGCGCGGAGACAGAGGATTTGTCGCTCCACGTCGCATTGTTCTGCGAGGTGAAATGAAAGATGTCTTTCAAATCGGTGTTGCGCGCGTCGAGTGTTGTAATCGTTCCGACCGTCTCGTTCGGAAACTTCGATTGTCCTGCATTGAACATCGGCCTCGATGCATCGATCATCCAGTGTGTGTTCTGGAACAGGTACGTATCGATCGTCCTTGTCGTGTTCGATAGATCGGTGGCCTGCGCTTTTGCCGGACCGTCTGCGCACGTCGCGTTGTAGCTGCGAATGACTTCACCCGTGTTCGCGTCAATGAAATAGCGCCAGCGATCGATGAGGTTCGGACGAATCTCGACCACGTAGGCTGAACGAACAGGCGTCATCACATCGTCGGTGAAGAGAATCGGTTCGACGACCGGGCCCGTGTAATCGAGAAGTTGTTTAGACAGGGGAGAGAGAGCTTCGATGGGAGTATTCATCGAGAGTTCCTGCACTGCGATTTCGCGCGCGGATGTGATATCGAGCGAAAACGTCGGCAGGCTCTCCGGTGAAGGAACGTAACGACCGGTGAAAAGATCGATGTCGCCGCGTGCGTTGAAATGAAGAATGATCTCCTTCCCCCAAAGAGGAATCCCGTTCTTCACCTGATTGAACCGCACGTGAGTTCGTTCACCGTTCTCGAAAACAGTACTCTGCCGAAAATCTACCGGGCCTTCGATGCGAAGCAGGTCACGGTATTCTTGAAAGAAGCGATCCGTGGTCTCCACACTCGATGTGTTCGCTCCTTTCAGGTTTGCATAGCCATTCATGAGAGACGAAGCGGAAATGAAAATTGGGACGCTCCCACTTTCATCCCACTTGATTTGCATATCCGGATGGCGAACTTTCAACCGGTCGTAAGCGAGGATTTGTGTGACCGAGAGGTTCCTCAATCCGCTAACTTCAGGGCGGCGATTGAGCACGTCCACGGCTTGTTTCCACTTTCCGAGATTGCTTGTCGCGGCCTGGAGTTGTTCCTCCGACACGGTACCGGCTTGGTTCCGGGTCTTTGCATCCGCTTTGAAAGGAACGCGTTGCTGCGCGACGAGCGAGTAAAACGTCAGTGTAAGCAACACGAACAGGAAGAGAATTTTAACGAGCCTGCCGAACAGTCGAGAAACAGTGATGCTCATGGCATTTTCCTTTTGGTGGGTGATGAATGAAAGGGTAAATGAATTTTCGATAACAGGATCACTTTTGTTCAAAAAGCTTTTGCCGGTACGGCGCAAGGATGCGGTCAAGTTCCCGATAGACAGGAAGAATTTCCTTCGGAACGGCAGACTCGTCGGAATCGATCCCCGACCAACTGAGCGTGAAAAGCTCTGAGCCGTCACTCACTCTCAGCAGCGTCGTCATGTTGCCTGTTTCGCGAAACGCAAGAGTTGACAGATGGGATTCCGATACGAGAGTTTTCAATCGCGTGAGATGCTCCAAGGCGATCGTTCCGAGGACGGTTCGAGAATCTTCCTGTCCCCGAAACCCACGCCAGTAAACGACATCTCCGTTCGACGCAAGGATGAACCCCGTGTACATGCCTGAAACGCCGCCGCCTGAAGACAACCCGATCGAGAATGGCTTAGCGACTTCAGCTTCCTTACACGTGCAACAACCGCCGAAAATCAGCGCGAGAAAAAGCAGCAGTGTGGTTGAGATTTTCATGAACGACTCCGAATAGTTGGAGCAAACGTACGTCACTTGATGCGAACCATCAATCGCTGGCTCACGCGCCCATCAGCAACGAGACGAATAAGGTACGAACCCGCTGAGAGTGCGTGCCCATCGTATTGTGCCTCATACTTGCCCGCTTCATACGATACGTTTGCGAGCACGTCCACTTCCTGTCCAAGAAGATTGACAACGCTGAGTCGTACTTCGCCGGGCTTCGCGATGCTGAAGGGGATCGTCATCGTGTTGTGCGAGTGTGAGATTGGATTCGGATACAACGTGCCAAGCATGGCTTCTTCCGGAAGCGATGAAAGTTGCCGGACTGAAGTCACGTTCTGGAAATCCTGCGGTGTGCGGGGCTGAAGTTTGTAATTGCCAAAGGAGAAGAACATGATGCCGGTGAGCCGCTGGATCGTCGTTCCTTGTTTCAGGAAAATGAGCGATGTCTTCGTCGAATCATTCGTATAAACGGTCTTCCACGAACCGATGTCGTCCACGCGCATGTTGCCGCTTCCGTCGCTGACGACGAACTCGCCAAAGTTGCTTCCCGCCGCTGCGTCCGCGTTGCTCGCCGTGACAGTCAGATTGTCGAAACGGACGAGCATGCCCTCCCATTGCTCTGCATCGGGATTGCCGTCACGCACGACGCCATCCTGAAAGACGACGGTCTGCAGCACTTTCTCGGATGGGACGGAGGCTTTCCCATGGTTTGCATCGATCGTTGCCGTGTTCAACACCGTGTTCGAATTCGTGCTCGAACTATATCCTTCCTGAACCTTGCCGGTTATCGTCACATCATCACCGAGCGACAGCGCACGAATGTCCGCGCCTCCACGAATCATGATGCCGCTCCACGATTCAGTATTGTCCTGAATGTATGTCAAGCCTAATGATGTATCGGAAACGACCGTCCCACGAACCGTTACCGTGAAGCCGAGCGCACCGGAGACGCCGTCAGAGTAAGGCGTGTACTGAACGTCGCGAATACGAGTCGCGCCATCACGCACGATGTAGAACGGTCGTGCTTTATTGATGTCACCCGGATACACGACGGTCTCATTGCTGTTGTCCGTTGCCGTTATGTAATACCAGATCACTGTGCCATCGGGATGCGCTGGAATTTCAACTGTGGCTTCTTTCGTGCCGGGATCGTAGTTCATGTCGAGCGTCCCGTAGTCGCTCGAGCCGCTGCCATAGGTAAGTTTGACGGAGCTGATACTTCCCGTAGGATTCGAGTCTTCGACCTCGCACGTAACGATGACTTTATCCGTTGATGTTGGAATCCCTTTATCGCGCCGGAGATTTTTCACGACGGGAGGAAAGGAGCCGAGCGCGATATCGCCGAGATAGAGCGGAGCGATTATGATTCCCTGGCTTGAACTCGTGATGATTCCGCGAATGAACGTGATTTCAGTGCCGGATACCGGTGGTTCCCAATTCGGGTCGAACCCTGCGCTTCCACCGCGGAAGTAGATGCTTTGGTCATACACGCCGATCGAGTTGCCTTTGTCATCGGTTACCGTCCATGTGAAGCGTCCTGTTGAGGGATTCTTCGTGACCGTTCCGACGCGAAGATTCGAAATCGTGACGTATGCGCCTTCCCATTGCTGTGCTGTAGGAATGCCGGTTTGCGGTCCGCCTTTCACTAAGTCCGTGAGAAGAATCTCCGTCGGATTCGGTCTCTGCGGCTTCGTGTCGAGTATCTCGATGGGAATGTCGGCATTCCAACGATTCGCCAGTACACCGATCTCGAATTGCGTCGTTGTGAAGAACTGCGTCACGACGCCGGTGATGCGAATGACGGCGCCCGTATCGACCGCGGCAATGAACGTCGATGCAGATGCGACTGAATCCGTCGCGCGGACGTTCAGACCGCTCCATGGACCGCCTGCTTCATCGACGATATACACCGTGTATGCGTTGCCGAGTTGATTGAGCATCGGCCCTCCGGGAAATGCCCGAGTCGCACTGATGGCAATGCCCGTAACGGTAATTGTATCACCAAGCCGTGGTGAATTCTGGACACCTTTCGCAAGTGTGTCCGGGTGGACTTCCTGTATCTGCCGGATCGTAAGCGTATCCGATTTGATTTGTCCGAAGCTGTAGGAAACAGCAAAGACGACGAACAGGGAAGCAAAGAACAAGGCACGATGGATCATGGGAGGTTCCTTTCATTTGATGATTGCGAATTTTCCACGCTTGATAACGTTGGTTTCCAGATTTTCCACGGTAAAGAAATAGAGTCCCGTTGCAATTGCCTGGTCACTGTCCGTGATGAGATCCCATGCATGTTCGCCGCCGGCAAGCTGCTGCGTGTTATCCCCGTATCGTTCGAACCACTGGATGTCGTTTCCATTGTATGAATCCGCCTCATGCTTCATCGTGCGAACGAGGTCGCCAGCAAGAGTGAAGATCCGAATCTCTGCTTTTCGGGGAAGGTTGTAGAAATAGATTTTTCGCTGACGTTCGCCCGCTCCATCCCACTGTGCGGACGCGTAGTACGGATTCGGATAGACGCGCGGCTCTGCATCGAATGTATCGGATGCCTGCGTGCCCGGGATCAGCCTTCGTGCATTTTGAAGACGGCTGCTTTCAAGACTTTCGACATTGTTCTCAGGATCGCCCTGATCGAACGTGGTGACGGTATAAACGTATTGCCAGCCGTTCAACTGATTCGAGATCTCCATGCGATACCGATATTCGTTCGCGTCGCCTTCGAACCGAACCGGTGATTGAAGCCGCACGCGGGAAAAGCCGGTGTTGTAAAAGAGATTGTTATCCGTTCTGTCGAACTCACCGATAAGGATAAAAGAGTTCGTGAGTACTGCGTTCGGATTCAGGTCGGCGCCCGGATTCGTGCGATAGATGCGGTAGCCCTCAAAATCCCTTCGTCCTGAAATGGGATCGATAGAGCTTTCCGCTTGCTCATCCCAATAAATTGTCACGGTTTGATTGCCGGGAATCATTCGCACGTTCGGCGCTTTCGGTGGAGCGGGAAGGACGTATCGTGTGAGTTTCCCATCACCATCGAGGTCTTCACCGGGATCGAGCGTCCCGTTTCTGTTCTTGTCTTCGCCATCGTACGCTTGCTGTGCAAAGCTCCATGAGCGATGGAGATTGCGTTTCGCCGTTTCCGTATCGGAAGCTGTCGGGTCATTCCCGTATTTCTTCGCACAGACAATTGCGAACACTACGTTGATCTCCGTATCAGGTGCGAAGTTTCGAAACGGTCCGGTGGATAACAGAACGGAGCGATTCGATGGAGAGGTGAGTCCGGGAAGGTCATTTCGAGAAAGCGGGACAGCAAGCTTCTCGTAGCGTTCACGGTCGTTTGCAGGAGAGAAGAATATCGGATCGGTCGTATTTCGAAATTGCCATGAGTTGAAATAGGCACGCGCACCGAGTGAGTCTCCGCCGGTAGGCTTCACGCCGACGAACTGAAGAGGCGTCGTTCCAAGCAGACTCACACCGATATAGCTGTCGGTAAATCCCGGGTCGCCGTCAACGTCGAATTCATAGGCCATTCGCAATGAGTCGATGAAGCCGTTTCCGCCTCGTGAGTAAAAAGCGGAACCGCGAGGGGGTGAGAGGTTCGTATTTCGAACGACGGTATCCAGCCACAATCCCGCGTACACGCTGTCAAGGATGTCCCTACTCACGTTGCGAATCGCGTAGTTGAGGATGACGAAATTTTCTGCGAAGGAGAAATTCCAAGCATAGGATTCCATGTGCGTGGAGACTCCAAGCGGATAATCATGCTCGGGAATAGCAGTCGTCGTTCCGGGCACGACTTTGTTCGTATCAGTGAAATCCGCGCGAAAGTCTTGATGACTGATTGCATCCGGATTGAAGTAACGGGAACTTGAGAGACTCGAACGTTCCTCCGTCCGGGCTTCGACCGTGTTTGTGAACTCGAATCCCGACGCAACGTCGCGCACTGAACTGACATCGACCGCACTGGTTGATACGAATGGCCCCTGACCGTTGCGATAGCCTCCGATCCATAAGCCGCCTTCGAAAAGATGCTCGATGCCTGATCCTGTGGGATATTCACAGTTCGGTTGTCCGGGCCACTTATTGAAACCGTGACCGAGCGTCCCAAAGTTGGAGACCGTCAAGCGTAAACTTCCCACGGATGTAAACTTGCTCTCATCATCGGCTGATGTTTTCCGATAAAGTGGAGTTACTTGTTCCTGTGCCTGTACAAGGTTCAGGAAAAATGAAAACGCAAGAACGAAGCGAATCACGTAGCGAAGGACGATATCATGAATGATGATTGAGGAAAGGGGCGCAGCGGTGTTTTTCACTACTCTGAAATGAAGATAGAGGGCATGAAAAACAAATGCAAAGCGCAAAGCTTTTTCCCCGAGATCGGAATCGAACAGAAGACTACTTCAATGGAATGACACGACCGGTCAACCTGCGCTCTTCGGTAACGGTGAGTGGGATGTTCGTATCGCTCCCCAACTCTTCAGGAACGGAAAGTTCGCTCAATATGGAAATCGTCTGTAAGCCATTGATAAACCAGCCGGTCTGTCGGTCAACCGTGTACTTTCCATAGACGAGCACGTCGATATTGATGAAGCGGTAGATCGCATCGTCTCTACCGAAGACGATTTCTTCGGGCGAATACGTCCTACCATGAATCGAAATGACATACGAGGAGTCCGTTTCCGATTCCAACTTCAATTCAAGAGTGATACTCACGGAAAATGGGTTTGAGCGGTGAATGGTCTTCGTCCATACTGCACCGGATTGCAGAGGCTTTCCAGGATAGATGTGAAGAAGCTCATCGAGGTCACTCTTGTAATATTCAGACGTCGATTGACTGATCTCTTGAGCGAGAATGCTATCGCTCTCCTGTTCCATTTCGAGATGCATCTGTGGTACTCTCACACGAAGAATGTTTCCCGCAGGCGACATGTCGAAGGATATCTGGTATCCGTTCTCCTCGGCGATACTTTGATCACCGATGACCGAATCTCCTTCAAGAAAACCGTTCATATCCTCAACCAAGAATAAGGAGTAACCCCCTTGTGGTAGGATATCAAGAACGTTAAGCGCGAGTGCTCGCTTCCAATCTGTAGAATATGAATCCCGATTCCCATCCACATTTTCCGACGTTCGTTGGGATATTGCTTCCTCGAGGAGATAGGTATTCGATCGGCTGAGGGAATAACCTTTGAATTGTGCATTCGCTGAATGACTGAAAACCACCGTACAGGTAATCATCAGTGCAGCGATAATGCAGGAGGACTGTATGCTTCGCCGGAAGAGGATTATGGTTGAAGTAATTGCAACGGGCATCAGAAAAAGGCTCCTGGATTCATTGGTTTCGCGCTAATATTTGTTCAGGAATGCTGGAGTATGAACAACCGTGAGTAAAAGAGCAAAGAAGATATCGGAACTTCCCGTTTCAGGTGATCTCATTTCGGGAAAGTATCTCCTTGAAGATTGCATGTCGGAGAACGAGTTCACGATCGTGTGGCGAGCCGTGATCAATGGAAAACAGGAACCCGTCGCCTTGAAATTCTATCCGTCCGAAAAAGCCATCGATGACTTCGTCCTCCAGTTGCTTACGGAAGAGCTCGCAAGCCATGCGATCAAGCATCAGCATATCATTGCTCCTTTGGGCTTGGGATTATTCAAAAGGCACCCCTATCTGGTGATTCCGTTTCAAAAGAGTGGCTCTCTTCGAGACCTGATGACGCGCCGGAACGGCAGCTTGATGGATGAAACGGAGGTTGCGCGGATTGTCCAGCAAGTCAGTAATGCGCTGATCGCGCTTCATAAAAAGAATCTGGTTCACCTCGACGTTACTCCTGAGAATATCCTTATTCAAGAAGATGGAACCTTTGCACTGACAGATTACGGAAGTAGTCGCATACTTCATAACACACTCATGCACGAAGCAGGACCGAACCGGATATTGCACCCGCAATATGCATCTCCTGAGAGGTATAAATCCATATCTTCGACGCCCTTCGACGATATTTTTTCTCTGGGCATCATCATGTTTGAAATGCTTCAAGGGAAATGTCCGGAAAGGGACAAGTCGCAGAACGTGGATATGAAAGTATTCGATGAACTTGAATGCTCCGATTCTTTGAGCGACATCATGGCTCGCTGTTTACAGCAAGACGTCGAAGCGAGATCGTCGGCTGTTGATTTGGAGCGATGGGCAAAGGGATTCAAACCATCGAAGTCGCGAAAACAATTGCTTGCTGAGCGAAACAAGAAAAAAGATCAAGAAGCCGCAGATCATCAGGAAGCAGAACGCAAAGCCCGCGAAGAAGCAGAACGCAAAGCCCGCGAAGAAGCAGAACGCAAAGCCCGCGAAGAAGCCGAGCGCAAAGCCCGCGAAGAAGCAGAACGCAAAGCCCGCGAAGAAGCAGAACGCAAAGCCCGCGAAGAAGCCGAGCGCAAAGCCCGCGAAGAAGCAGAACGCAAAGCCCGCGAAGAAGATGAAACGCGCGGATGTGATTGCTTTTTTATGGCCATCTAGGCTTTTGATAAGCTC